>NZ_DATCSC010000159.1:0-34853 GCF_036568685.1 Chitinimonas sp. | reverse complement strand
GTCAGCCAGTCCGAGAAGTTCGACCCCGAGGGTAAGTTCATCCGCCGCTATGTGCCCGAACTCGCCAAACTCAAGGCCGACGATATCCATGCCCCCTGGCTCGCCAAGCCCATGTTGCTGGCGGAGGCCGGTGTACGCTTGGGGGTGGATTACCCGGAACCTGTCGTGGACCACGCCACGCAGCGGGAACTCGCACTCGCCTTGTTCAAACGAACGTAGACACCTAAAAGATTGGCACAGCGCAGGCGCCCGGGGTACCCGGGCGCTTAAGTTTTGCGAAAACTGAAATAGCGGCTCCCCTTTATCTAGCCCCTACCCCTCCGCAGCTTTACACGCACAGGTTCTAGGCGCTAACGCGCCAAGAACTCTGGCAGCCGCTACGCCGGCGGGGAACCTCGCTGACGCTCGCCAGCACACGCACGAACCGCTTACTCAGGCCAACGGCCAGACCATCTCGACCTGACGCGCCGTGCATTGCGCACCAAGCGCCTGCAACAGCAGGACGCTGTCGCAACCACTTTCTAGGTTGATAAAGCGCAATGGCTTCTCGCTGTGTGCGCGCAGCGCAGCGAGCAAAGCCCGCCCCAATCCCTGCCGGCGTTGATCGGGCGCCACCGCAAACAGCGGCAGCTCGCCACTCACCGGGTTGATTATCCCCACCGCCACGCAGACCTCGCCGCGCCACAGTGCCAAGCGGCTGAATACCTGCGGCGAGGCCGCCAAAGCCGCGATGCTGTTCTGCCAGGCCGGCTCCACGTGAAACCATGCCCTGGCCACTTCCGGCCAGTGATTGCTGGTTTCCACGCGCAGGCTCACACCCTCGGCCAGCACCGCTTCCGGCACGGCATCGAGCTGCAGGCAGTCGAACTCGCGGCAGACGGTAAACCCCACCGATTCATAGCTGCGCCGGGCGGCCAGGTTATCGACCAGCACTTCCAGCCGCGCCTCGACCACGCCTGCGTCCCGCCAGCGTGGGGCCAGCCATTCAAACATCGCCCGGCTCAGGCGCCGGCCGCGCCAGGTGGGCAATACCCCGCTGCCGGTGTCGTAGACCGCCGGCCTACCCTGCCAGCTGCCGCGGCAGATCAGGTGAAAGGCCACCAATTGCTCGCCTGCGAATGCACCAACTGACAGCTCGGGTGCATAGCCGCGCCGCGTCAGCATGGTGGCGAGGGCCGCCAAGTCCAGCTGCATGGGCACCGCATAGTCGGCAAAGGCCGCCAGAAAGGCGGCGTGCACCACCTCCAGCGGCACCCCGGCCAGGCTGCGCAGTTCGGGCTGGTTCATGGATCGCACGGGGCTGGCTTACAAGCCGGATTCGGCTGCCGGGAAGCGGCGGTTGATCCAGGTCAGCAAGTCCTGCCAGACCTCGTGCTTATTGGTCTCGTTGAACATCTCGTGGCGGCCCTTGGGATAGACCTTGACCACCACATCGCGCAGGCCGATGCGCAGATAGCGCTCGGAAAGCTGGCGGCAGCCCTTGCCCCCCATGCTGACCGGGTCGTGCGTGCCGGCGAGCAGCATGACCGAGAGGGTGGCGTGCAGGGTAGAGCCGCCGGCTTCACGGGTTTCCATTTCCACAATGGCGTTGAACAGGTCCTGCCACAGCTGTGGGCTGCAATCGAAGCCACAATCACGGTCGGCCATATAGGCATCTACCGTCTTCGGGTCACGGCTCAACCAGTCAAAGGCGGTGCGGCTGGGCAGAAAGCGCAGGTTGAAGGTGCCGAACACCAGCTTGCTCATAAAGGCCGAGGGTTTGTCCGCGCCCTTGCGGCGGCCCTGCCAGGCGGCGATGCGCGCCATCCAGCGCGCCAAGGGTGCCTGCCGAAAGCCGGTGGCCGAGAGCACAAAACCATTCACCAGGCCCGGCCGGGTCAGCATCAAGAGGCGCGCCACAAAAGAGCCCATGCTATGCCCCACCAGCACCAGCTCCAGACCCGGGTGCTGGGCCTTGGCATGGTCGATCAGCTGCATCAGGTCCGCCACCACGCGCCGGAAGCCATCGCGCTCCGCAAAATAACCGACACGCCCATCCTGTACGCTGCGGCCGTGACCACGGTGGTCCAGCGCCCAGACTTCGCAGTCGTGCTCGTTCAGAAAACGGGCCATCTCGTCGTAGCGGCCGGCATGCTCGGCCATGCCGTGCGAGAACACCACGATGCGGCGGGGTTGGGTTGCGGGCCAGTGGTATCGGCCCAAAATAGCGCCATCATCGGCGCGAAAGGTATCGAGTAGCATGTTTGATAGCGCTAGAATGGGCAGAATTGTTGTCTGTTCAAAGCCTTGCAGCACACTGTTAAAGCTTTGTCAGACTCGTGGGCCACTCACAAAACGCAGCGCAGCGGTTCTGGCTTCCCCGCAAGGAGGAGACCGTGCTGGTAAGGCGCTAAAGCGCCAACAAGCACGCTCAGGCGTGCAAGCGCAGCACAACGACGCCAGAAGCGTTTTGTGAGTGGCCCAAAGGGTAGGAGAGGATAAACCATGAACTGGTGGCTCGTCGTGGGCGTTGCAGGGCTGTTGCTGGTGAGCATCGGCCTGACCTGGACCCGTTGGGCCAAGGCGACCATCTGGCTGCTGCGCCGCCATGCCGGCTATGTACGCCACACCATCGGTGTGGACGGCTTTGAGCTGGTCTATCACGAATCCGGCAAGCGGGATGCCCCGCCCATGGTGCTATTGCACGGCTTTGCCGGCGATGGCGACAACTGGGTGCGCTTTGTCCCCTATCTGCGCGAGCACTACCGCCTGCTGGTGCCCGACCTGCCCGGCTTTGGCGATACCGGCTATTTGCCCAACCAGTCCTATTCGCTGTTGCGGCAGATCGCCCGGCTCAAGGACTTCATGGACATGCTCCACCTGGAGCGGGTGCATTTGTGCGGCAACTCCATGGGTGGCTATATCGCCGCCGGCTTTGCCGCCGCCCACCCCGAGCGTGTTGCCACCCTGGCCCTCTTCAATGCTGCCGGTGTGGACATGACGGTACGCAGCCCTTTCTACAACGCTGCCCTGGCCGGCGAAAACCTGCTGCTTACCCGCAAGCCGGCGGACTTTGACCAGATATTGCGGCTGGTCTACCACAAGCGCCCCTTTGTACCGGGCTTTCTGCGCGACTACTTGGTAGACCGCGCCATGGCGGCGGCCGATGACCAGGACCTGATCTTCCACGAGATCTTTGGCGAGCGGATCTGGCTGGACGAGCACCTGCCCGCGATCAGCGCGCCCACGCTCATCCTTTGGGGTGACGACGACCGGGTGCTGGATATCTCCTCGATCAAGCTCTTCCAGGCCGGTGTACCACACGCCCAGGTCGCCATCATTCCTGCCTGCGGCCACGTGCCCATGCTGGAAAAACCGCTCAGTACCGCCCGTGTCTACAAGCGCTTTGTCGAGGAAGCGATGCAGAGCAAAGCCGATACCAGCACCAAGCAGCCCGCCCTAGCCTAGGTAATCCGCCCCAGAAAAAACAAACGGCCCTGAGATTTCAGGGCCGTTTTGTTTGGATGTTTCTCTTTGCTCAAGCTGCTTCACCACGCCGGAATTCGCGCACCACATGGGCCTGCCGGCGGCTGACCGGCAATTTCTCGTTGCAACCATCGAGCAGCGCCACCCAGTGGCCCTCGCCTTCCTCATGCCCACGCTCAAAGCCCAAGAGCTTCTCCCGCGCCACCAGGCAGTTGCGATGTATGCGTAAGAAGCGATCGCCAAACTCCGTCTCGAGCTGGGTCAGCGATTCTTCCAGCAGGTACTCCGCGTCTTGCGTCTTGAGGGTCACGTACTTGAGCTCGGCCTTGAGGTAGAGCACCGCATCCACCGGTACCAGCCGCACCTTGCCACGCTCGGCCACGCTGAAATAACGCCGGGCGGTGGTGGCCAAGGCGGCCAGGGCATCGTGGCTGGCGTGTGGCAGCTCACGGGCACGGGCCAGGGCAGACTCCAGCCGCTCGCGCCGTATGGGCTTGAGCAGGTAGTCCAGCGCATGGACCTCGAAGGCCTGCACGGCAAATTCGTCAAACGCCGTGCAGAACACCACGGCCGGCCGGTGGTGCAAGCGCCCCAGATGGCGAGCCAGCTCCAAGCCATTCATGCCCGGCATATTGATATCGGTCAGCACCAGGTCGGCGGGGTGCTGTACCAGTTTTTCTATGGCTTCCGTGCCGGTCTGGGCCGTGCCTACCACCTCATGGGGGTAGTCGGGTCGGCAGTCGGTCAGGATGTCCTGCAGCCTGTTCAGGGCTGGCGGCTCATCGTCGACCAGAAAGATTCTGAGCGTCGAGGTCATGGTTTGGCCGGTCGATAAGGCAAAGTCAGGTGTACTTGATAATAGTCATTACCGACAGTTGTTTTCAGATTCGCTTCTGCATCGAAGTGCAGCCGCAAGCGTTCGCGGATATTTCCCATCGCCATCTTGTTGCCCGCATGGTGACGTCCACCCTCTTTGTAATAGGGGTTCCGGATATCAATATGCAACTCTTCTCGCGACCGGAATATATTTACCGAGATCACGCCGGGTGCAATCGAGGGCTCGATGCCGTGGTAAACCGCGTTCTCCAGCAAGGGTTGCATGATCAAGGGCGGGATCATGGCGTCACCTGGCATGCGCTCGGTATGCCACTCCAAAGTCATGCGCTCGCCAAGGCGCAAGGCCTCTATCCCCAGATACTGACGAGCCAGTTCCAGTTCCCGAGCCAGTGGTACCAATTCACGGTTTTCAGCCATAAAGACCCGAAACAGATCGGCCAGGTCTTCCAACGCCCGCTCGGCTTTGCGCGGTTCGCTGCGTATCAGGCTCAGCACCGCATTGAGGCTGTTGAACAGAAAGTGCGGTCGTATGCGCGCCTGCAGCGCCTGCAAGCGGGCTTCGGTCAGCAAGGGTGAGAGTGCCCTGCCGCGCAGTCTGAAGTAGCCCAACAAGCCCCAGGTCAGCACCCCTGCCGTCAGCGCCGTGCGCAAGTAGACCGCTTCACCCCCCGGGTAGAGCTCGCTCAGGCTGCGGCGTATGGCCAGGCTCACCAGCACGGTGATCGAGATACACACGGCCACGCCCCATTCGTAGTCCAGCTTCAAGAGGGCATCCCGCAGCAGTGACAGCAGCGCCATGCTGCAGAGCAGGCTGGGTTCGAGCAAGGCGGCATCATCTACATAGCGCAACAGGCCGGCATTGAAGGAAGAGGTCGCGGCCAGTGCCACCAGGAGCGCCAGCAGGTTGGTGCTGAGCAGCACGCGCAGCATGACGCCCAGGTTCTGGGTATCGGGCAGGCGGTCAGGGATGGTGGTCGGCAAAGGGCTGTTCACAGGCGGGCTTTATGGATGTACGTATATAGTTTGGGTAAGGATAGATAAGGCCAGCCCTTTTCTGTGGACAAGCCCGTTTCGCCATGCCGGCTCAAACACTTGCAGCCCAGGAAAGCCGTGGACAAGGCGGTATCCGCGGCCGGGCCAAGTTGTGGCCAATTTTTCAGCCTCGCTGACTCGCAGCACTTACCCACATTTCGTCCTCGTTGGGATGTGGACGACCAAAACTGCGCAAAACCAGCCTGCAAGCGGCCTGCGAAGCATCATCCCATGCTTACGGCATGCGCAGGGATTCTAGACCGCCCGTGGTCCTGCAAGCCAGCGTCCACGCCGCGCCACAGCTTGCAGCAGGACCATTGAGCGCGCTCCCGCCGCGTGCTGTAATCCCCGCATAGAACAAAGAAGCTATCGCGGGAGGAAACATGTCGCTGGCCGTGCTGCACAGCCGTGCCCTGAATGGCGTATCTGCGCCAGAAGTGGTGGTCGAGGCCCACCTGGCCAACGGCCTACCGTCTTTCACGGTGGTGGGCCTGCCGGACGCCGAGGTCAAGGAAGCGCGGGACCGCGTACGGGCCGCCATCCAGACCGCCCGGTTTGAGTTCCCTACGCGCAGGATCACAGTCAATCTGGCCCCGGCCGATCTACCCAAGGAAAGTGGCCGCTTCGACCTGCCCATCGCCCTGGGCATACTGGCCGCCAGCGGGCAGATCCCGCAGGACAAACTTTCCCAGTACGAATTCGCCGGCGAGCTGGCCCTGACCGGTGAATTGCGCCCGGTACGCGGTGCGCTGGCCATGTCGCTGGCGGCCAGCCAGGCCGGCCGCGCCTTTATCCTGCCGCACGCCAATGCCGCCGAGGCTGCGCTGATCACCGGCTGCGAAGTGCTGGGCGCCGGCAGCCTGGCCGAGGTCTGTGCCCACCTGGCCGGCCACACCTTGCTGCGGCGCCATCCGGCACCGGAACTGGCGCAGACTACGCAATACCCCGACCTCGCCGACGTCAAAGGCCAGCGGCCGGCCAAGCGCGCGCTGGAGATTGCTGCCGCCGGTGGCCACTCGGTACTCATGGTCGGCCCGCCCGGCACCGGCAAATCCATGCTCGCCTCCCGCCTGCCCGGCCTTTTGCCACCCATGGAAGAAGACGCCGCCCTGCAGGCCGCGGCGCTGCAGTCCCTGGGCTCGCAAGGCTTTCGCGCCGAGCAGTTCCGCCAGCGCCCCTACCGCGCGCCGCACCACACGGCATCGGCCATTGCCCTGGTCGGCGGCGGCACCGACCCGCGCCCCGGTGAGATCAGCCTCGCGCACGGCGGCGTGCTCTTCCTCGATGAGCTGCCCGAGTTCGACAGGAAAGTGCTGGAAGTGCTGCGCGAACCACTGGAAAACCGCCGCATCGTCATCTCCCGCGCTGCCCGTCAGGCCGAATACCCGGCAGCATTTCAACTGGTCGCCGCCATGAACCCCTGCCCTTGCGGCTACCGCGGCCACCCAAATGGTCGCTGCCGCTGCACGCCGGACCAGGTGGCCCGCTACACCGGCAAACTCTCCGGCCCCTTGCTGGACCGCATCGACCTGATCATCGAAGTCCCCGCCGTCCCTCAGGAAGAACTGGCCGCCCCGGCCAGCGGCGAAGACAGCCACACCGTACGCCAACGGGTAAACCGCGCCCGGGAACAGCAACTGACCAGACAGGGCATGGAAAACGCCCGCCTGGGCAGCCGCGAGCTGGACCAAGTCGCCAAGCTCGATGCCGCCGGGCAAAAGCTATTGGGGGTGGCGATGCAGAAATTGGATCTCTCGGCGCGGGCTTATCACCGGATTTTGCGGGTGGCGCGGACGATTGCTGATCTGGCGGGGGAGGCGCAGATCGGGGCGGGGCATTTGGCGGAGGCGATTCAGTATCGAAGGGTGTTGTAGTTAGATACGGGAATTGCTTGGCTCGAATTTAGCTTCTACATTTATTTTGAAAGATGATTTATGAGTGAAGTAATTACGTTTGACGTACGCGATGAATATAAGCGCCGCCCAGTTGCCGAAAACTTAATCCGCCTGCTTACTTCCGATGTACGAGTATCTCCGATGGTAATAGATGGAAGCTGGGGAACCGGGAAAACCGAGTTCTGCAAGAAAATGGTTGCCCTGTTGAACGACCAAGAAAAATCGATTCCTGTTTACGTAGATGCCTTCCGTGCTGATCACGCAGATCAACCGTTGATGACTTTACTAGCAGCGATTTTGTCATTGTTACCAAAAAAAGAAAAAATGGCGTTGATGAAAAAGGCAATGCCTGCGCTACGTTTCGGGGTAAAAACGGCTGGGAAAGCTGCAGTTGGATGGTTACTCAAACAAGACGCTGTAGAGTTAGAGGATGAATGGAAGGATGCGTTAAAGAATGCCGGAGAAGCTATAGTCGACAAAACAACTGAGTCTCTTCTAAAAGAACATATGAACATTGAGCAGAGTATATTTTCTCTGCAAGAGTCTTTGAGTGGAATCGCCAAAGAAAAGCCAATTATCTTTTTTATAGATGAACTTGATCGGTGTCGCCCAGATTTTGCTCTTGGCATGCTAGAAGTAATTAAACATATTCTTGATGTTGATGGCGTCCAGTTTGTATTGGTGACAAACACGCAACAGCTAAAGGCTTCAATTAATCATAGCTATGGTGGCGAGATTGATGCGCAGCGATATTTGGATAAGTTTCTCGCCTTCAGTTTCCGTTTGCCTTCCGTATATAAAGAAAATAATGGCTATAATCTACGCCTTGCCTCGGAAAAACATTTTTTAGATTTGATAGGGAATAGTTCTGTTTTAAAAACTAGTGGCCTCATCAATGAAGCAATAACTAAATTCCTCTTTGAATTGATAAAAATCAAGCAACTGTCGCTTCGTGAAGTTGAAGCACTTGCAAGGTATTATGAAATTTATCAAGTATTAACTGAAGGGAAGGGGCTTGGAGAAAGAGGTGCGCCCTTAAAGTACGGTTACCTCTTGTTGCGAATATATGCAGTATATTGCGCCTGCATACTCCCAAAACTAGCAGGTGATTTACTTGAGAATAATTTCTTACCTACTGAAATAGCAAAGTCTATTGGAAGAACAGCTTTAGAAGAACCAGATTCCAAGTGGTCATATGGATCCAATTTATTAACTGGATTGTTACTAATAGATCTGGCCAACACCCCAAATTCTTTCCTGCCAAATGATGAAAGCCGACGAAATTGGGATCAAATGATTGCAAATGCTTTTAATGGTTGGCCCCCTAGCTATGAAGAAAAATACACCATTGTTCGTGAAGCACTTCGCAGCGTCGCTTTAGACACTAACTAATAATAGTTGGCACATCGAGGTATATAGTTTTTACTCGAAAAAACGCCCCGCATCAGCGGGGCGTTCCTCATTCCAGCAGTACTCAAACCACTTAGAAGATAAAGCTACCGTTCACACCCACGTGCGAGCCGTCCAGCTTGGCCGGCTTGTAGTAGGGGCTGTTGGTCTTTTCTTCGTAGGTCTCGTGCACGTAGCGCAGGCTCAAGAGGGCCTGGGGCGTGAAGAAGTAGCCGACTTCGATCAAGGCGCCATTGGCGTCCTTGTAGTCCACGCCAAAGCCGCCAGCTACGTCAAAGGAGTAGTTGGGGCGGAACACGTGGCGCGCACCAACGCCCACACGCCACTGCTCGGCGAAGTTGTAGAAGGCGATCACTTCCAGCGGATAGCGGTCAAAGGTGGCGTTGCCGTTGCTGGCACTGGCATTGCTGAAATGGTAGTTCAGCGTGGTTTGCAGGCTGAAGTTGCTGTCTTCCGGTTGCCACAGCACACCGCCGCCCACGGTCACGGTACCGCCGGCACTGATGTTCCTGGTAGCGCCGTCGGTGTAGGTGACCTTGTCGATCTTGTCGCCGCCGGCGGTGACACCGCCGGTCATCATAAAGCGCAGGCCCGGGTGGGGCACATTGGCGGCCTGGCTGCCCATGGCGGTCAGCGCGAGGGCGGCGGCCAGTACGGTCTGGCTGAAGTTGAAACGCATGCTTGTTTTTCTCCCTGACTAGGTTTGCTCTTGTCGCACCCACCTAGGGGTGAGTGGCCAACACAGCAGCGACCTTTCAGGTAAACGATGTCCAGCACCGCGCAGGTTTAAACCCGCCGCGGCGTCCTCCCTCATGCATCGCTTATTGTGTTTGGGCGGCGAGTATAGCAGCGCCTGCGGGCGGCATTCGCATCGACAAGGCTTGGCGCAGCAAGGGCCGCGCGCTAGAATCCACCCCTTCGCGGGCGTCGTATAATGGTAATACCCTAGCTTCCCAAGCTAGAGCCGTGGGTTCGATTCCCATCGCCCGCTCCAATTCGACCTTCCAGGTACTGCCAGGCAGACCGGGGAAGATCGCAGGCAGCACCCCCTCTCAGCTTCTTCACCATCGCGGCTACAGGCCGGATCTGGCGATATACCGGCCAGGCGAGGTCCCCAGGGCCTTGCGAAACATGGTGACGAAGCTGCCTGCACTCTCGTAGCCCAGATCATCGCTGACCTGCTGGACCGATGCCCCCGAGCCCAGCCATCTCACAGCCAGCATCAGCTGCAGTTGCTGCCGCCAGCGCCCAAAGCTCATCCCCGTCTGCTGCTTGAGCAGGCGGGCCAAGGTGCGCTCACTCAGACCAACCCGGCGCCCCCACGACGCGATCGTTCCGCGGTCCGCAGGGTCGTTCATGATCGTCTCGGCGATCTTGCGCAAGCGCGGGTCCGTGGGCATGGGCAAATGCAGGTTCCCGACCGGGGCGAGCGCGAGTTCGTCGAGCAGCAGCGTGACCAGATGCGACGCCATCCCTCCCTCCGGGTACAGCACCGGCAGGCTAGCCGAGCGCACCAGCAGTTCGCGCAGCAGCGGCGTTGTCGCCAGCGAGCTGCAGGTGGCCGGCAAGCCCGTCGCCACGCTGTTTTCGATAAAGAGCACGTAGCAGTCTATCGTCCCGCTGGCGGTGAATTTGTGGACAACACCCCCCGGCACCCAGATCGCGCTCTGGGGCGGCACGATCCACAGGCCCCCTTCCACTTCCAGGGTGATCACCCCGCGCAGGGTCAGCAGCAACTCACCCTTGCGGTGGCGATGAAACCCCCTCTCCTTGCGCTCGCCGAAGGTTGTCTCTGCACTGTTGGGGCCGCCTATCTCCACGCCGGCCGCACCCAGCGTGACCACATCCCGCGGGACGTCGTCGGGGTCGAACCAGTCGATGGAAGCGGATTGCTTGGTCAACAGCGGCATACGCTGGTCTCCGACACGAATGGCAAGAATTCAAAATATTCTGGCCCGCTTGCGTAATGCTGCCAAGGCACCGTCCCCCTACCATGCGCTGAGATGGCACACCTTGAGGAGACAGGACTTGAAAGCGGGAAAACGGATTTTGATTTGCGGGGCCGGCATAGCAGGACCAACGCTGGGTTTCTGGCTACACCAGTACGGCTATTCGGTCGTTATCGCCGAAAAAGCCAAGGCCATTCGTGACGGTGGCCAGAACGTCGACATCAAGGGGCCGGGGCAGGACGTAATCCGCCGCATGGGGCTGGCCGAGCAGATCCTGGCCAAAAACACCCAGGAGCAGGGACAGAAGTACCTCGATGCGAACGGCAGGCTGATCGCCGCCCTCCCCATCGGGTCGATCGGCAGCTTGACCAGCGACTTCGAGATTCTGCGGGGCGACTTTGCCAACATCCTCTACGAGGCGACCAGGGCGAGCTGCGAGTATCGCTTCGGATGCTACGTCAGCGCGCTCAAGCAGGCTGACGAGCATGTGGAAGTCGCCTTCAATGACGGCAGCGTCGAGCAATTTGAACTGGTTGTTTGTGCCGACGGTATTGCATCGTCCACGCGGCAGATGGTGCTGTCCGAGCATACGCATTTCCATGACTTCGGCGCCTATATGGCCTTCTTCAAGATTCCCCGCAGGCCGGAGGACGATGGCTGGGCCTGGTCGATCAACGGCATAGGCGGAACGATGATCACGCTACGCCCCGGCACCACTGCCGAGACCACCGTACTCGTCACCTTTCCCAAGACGGCGGTAAGAGTTGAGCCAAGCGGTACCGCCGAGAGCAAGGCCGTGCTTCGCGAAGCCCTGCTGGGTCGCGGTACGGTGGCAGAGCGCATCTTGGCGGGGATGGACCAGGTGCGGGACTTGTATTTCGGCCCGATGTGCCAGGTCAAGGTCTCGACCTGGTCGCAGGGCCGGGTTGTCCTCTTGGGCGATGCCGGCTACTGCCCCACCGCCTTCACCGGGCAAGGCACGGTGCTGAGCCTGGTCGGCGCCTATGTGCTCGCTGGCGAGATCAAGCAGCATGAGCAGGTCGCGGACGCCTTTGCCGCCTATGAACAACGGTTGCGGCCCCTGGTTGAGCAAACGCAGGCGCAGATGAGTGCCCGCCTGGTCACGCTGCTGCACGTGAAGTCGCGCGCCGGCATCGCCTTGATGCGGGTGCTGCAGCGGCTGATCGCAAGCAGCCCGGTGCAGCGCCTTGGCAAATGGCTTGCGGGTCGGGCAAAGCAGACCGCAACGCCGTTCCAGCTGCCCGATTACCCGTGACGAGAACCCCGAGCGAGGCACGGGGCCGTTCGGGAAGTGCCATGGGAGGAGGTATCGGGCCAATGGCGGAGTTGGCTTGGATCGAGGCATGCTGCCTGACTCTCTGTTCCCCTCGCCCGCTTTAGAAGCTGGCAGGCCAGGCTGCAAGGGGTTGGCCTGTTTTGCTTTCTGGCGCCACGCCTTGCACGACCTGCAGCTACATGGCCTACCTTTAGGTAGGTCAAGCGCTTGGCAGGCAGGCGGGACGCGGTACACTGGCGTTTTATTCCGCCAGGGTCACCACCATGTCCGACCGCAGCCTGCGCCGCGTTGCCATCATCGGCGGCAGCCGTATCCCCTTCTGCCGCTCCAATACCCTCTACCAGGACCAGTCCAACCTCGACATGCTCACCGGCGCGCTCAATGCGGTGGTGGACAAGTTCGGCCTTGCGGGCGTGGAGATCGGTGAAGTGGGTGCCGGCGCGGTGATCTCGCATTCCAAGGATTGGAACCTGACCCGCGAGGCGGTGCTCTCCAGCAAGCTTTCGCCGCTCACCACCGCCTACACCGTGCAGATGGCCTGCGGCACCAGCCTGCAGGCAGCTGCCCAACTGGGCGCCAAGATCGCCACCGGGCAGATCGACAGCGCCATTGCCGCCGGCACCGATACCACCTCGGACGCGCCCATCGTCTTCAGCCGTCGTTTCGCGCAGCGCCTGATCAAGGTTTCCAACGCCAAGACCTTTGGCCAGAAGCTGGCCGCCTTTGCCGGCTTCCGCTTCAAGGAGCTCAAGCCCTTCTCGCCCAATGCCGGCGAGCCGCGTACCAAGATGTCCATGGGTGAGCACTGCGAGATCATGGCCAAGGAATGGCAGATCAAGCGCGAGGATCAGGACAAGCTGGCCTACGACAGCCACAAGAAGGCCGCCGCCGCGCTGGCCGGTGGCTTCTTCGATGACCTGATCGTGCCCTTTGCCGGGGTGAAGCGCGACAACCACCTGCGGCCCGATACCACCCTGGAAAAGCTGGCTACCCTCAAGCCCGCCTTCGACAAGACCTCGGGCCAGGGCACGCTCACCGCCGGCAACAGCACCCCGCTGACCGATGGCGCCTCGGCCGTGCTCCTGGCGTCGGAAGACTGGGCACGCGAGCGCAATCTGCCGGTGCAGGCCTACCTTACCCATGTAAAGACCGCCTCGGTGGACTTCGTGGCTGGCGAAGGCCTCTTGATGGCGCCCACGGTGGCCGTCGCCCGCCTGCTCAAGGACGCCAACCTGACCCTGCAGGACTTCGACTTCTACGAGATCCACGAAGCCTTTGCCGCCCAGGTGCTGTGCACCCTCAAGGCCTGGGAGTCGGACGAGTACTGCCAGAAGCGGCTGGGTCTGCCCAAGGCCTTGGGCAGCATCGACCCGGCCAAGATCAATGTGGTGGGCAGCTCGCTGGCCTTTGGCCACCCCTTCGCCGCTACCGGTACCCGCATCCTGGCCAACCTTGGCAAGCTGCTGGAGCAGCGCGGCAGCGGCCGTGGCCTGATCTCCATCTGCACTGCCGGTGGCGAGGGGATTGCTGCTATCGTGGAGCGTCCCTGATCAAATCGTAAGCCGCCATGCAGACCATCCTGATCGCCAATCCCAAGGGCGGTGCCGGCAAATCCACGCTGGCCACCAATCTGGCAGCCTACTTTGCCTGGCAACAGCGCAAGGTCAGGCTGGGCGATCTGGATAGGCAGCAATCGGCCGCCTACTGGTTGAGCCTGCGCTCTGGCAGTTTTCCGCATATCGGCCACTGGGACTGCAGCGAGGAGGAGTTGGGCAAGCCGCCCAAGGGCACCGAGGTGGCGGTGCTCGATACCCCGGCCGGCCTGCGCGGCAAAAAGCTCGAGGCCACGCTCAAGCTCAGCGACCGCATCCTGGTGCCGGTGCAGCCCTCCAGCTTTGATATGTGGGCCAGCCAGGATTTCTTTGCCCGGCTGGCCGAGGAAAAGCAGGTCCGCAAAGGCAAGGTGGAGATCGCCGTGGTGGGCATGCGGGTCAAGGCCCACACCCGCTCCAGCCAGGAGCTGGCGGACTTCCTGGCCCAGTTTGGCCTGCCGGTGCTCACTACCCTGCGCGATACGCAGTACTACCTGCAGACCCTGCCGCGCGGCCTGGGCATCTTCGACCTGCCGGCTGCCCGCATGGCGCGCGATCTGGAACAATGGCAGCCGATACTCGATTGGCTGCAAGACTGAACGTATGAACAAAACGCGCGTTCCGGTGAATTTGATCACCGGCTTTTTGGGGGTGGGCAAGACCACCGCCATCCGCAAATTGCTGGCCGACAAACCCGCCGACCAATACTGGGCCGTGCTGGTCAACGAGTTCGGCGAGGTTGGCATAGACGGCGCCGCCATCGCCGCGGCGGGTGATGCCCTCAATGTGGTGGAGGTGCCCGGTGGCTGCATCTGCTGCACCACCAGCCCCATGCTGCGGGTGAGCCTGACCAAGCTCTTGCGCCAGCGCCGGCCAGACCGCTTGTTGATCGAACCCAGCGGCCTGGGCCACCCGGCCGGCATTATCGACGTGCTGCGCGACCCCTTCCTCGCCGCTGCGCTGGAAGTCCGCGCCACGGTTACCCTTGTAGACCCGCGCCAGCTCGACGACACCCGCTACACCAGCCACGAGATCTGGCGCGACCAGATTGCCCTGGCCGATGTGCTGGTGGCCAACAAGTGCGACCGCGCCGATGCGTTTCACGTGGATCGTTTTCTGGCCATGGCCGCTGCCATGTTCCCGCCCAAGCTGGCGGTACGTACCACCAGCCAGGGCGAGCTGGACCCGGCCCTGTTGGATCTGGCGCGCGAAGAAGAAGCGGCAACGCCAGCACCCGGCCGCCCCGATCTCAGCCCCCGCCCACGCACGGCTGCGGCACCCGATGTGGTAGAAACCGCCCCGCCGGCCGATGGCCAGCCCGAGGTAAAGCAACGTAGCGAAGGGGAGCAAGCCAGCTGCGGTTGGCGCTGGGCGCCGCAGCTGCGGTTCTCGGCCGAGAAGCTGGCGCAACTATTTCAACAGCTGGGTGAGCACCCTGCCCTGGGCCTGCCGCCGGTATCGCGCGGCAAGGGTGTGTTCCATACCGATCACGGCTGGCTGCTGTTCAACTGGGTGGGGGGCGAGACCAGCGCGGTGGAGATCGCCTGGCGGCGCGATAGCCGCGCCGAGATCATCGTGGCAGCCAGCGGGCCCGACTGGGCCCGCTTCCAGACTGCGCTCTACGATTGCCGTTTAAACGATCACTAGCTCACGTTCGCTAGCTGCGGGTGCCATGGCGGCACGCTGCCACTGCACCAGGTCTTCGATGGTCGCCACCGGCAGCTGGTTTTGCTGCGCATAGGCGATCACCTCATCCCCCACCATCATGCTGCCGTCGGCATTGGTCAGCTCGCACAAGAGGCCTGCCGGCTGGTAGCCAGCCAGCCGGGCCAGGTCCACCGAGCCCTCGGTATGGCCACGCCGCGCCAGCACCCCGCCGGCCTGCGCGCGTAGCGGGAAGACATGGCCGGGGCTGACGATGGCACTGGCCTGCCCGCTCAGGGCGGCCCGTACCGTGGTGACGCGGTCGGTGGCCGACACACCGGTGCTCACCCCCTCGCGTGCCTCGATCGAGACGGTGAAGGCGGTGCTGTAGCGGCTCTGGTTCAGGCTCACCATGGCCGGCAAGCCCAAGGCGTCGATCGCTTCGCCGGGCAGGCAAAGGCAGACGATGCCGCTGCAATCGCGGATCAGCTGGGCCATCTGTGGCACGGTCACCGCCTCAGCGGCAAAGATCAGGTCGGCTTCGTTCTCGCGGTCTGCATCATCAAGCAGAACCACGCCGCGACCATCGCGCATGGCGGCAATCGCAGCGCGGACGCGGCTCTCGGCCGTGCTGTGGGCAAAGTACTGTTGGAACAATTTCATGTAACGCTCCTTGTCGGATAGATGGCAAAGAAGCGTTCAGGGCGTGGCGGGACACACGAAAAAGGAAGCACCAAACTGGACGTGCAGTTCACCACCCGACTGATCCCCGCAAGGAGGAGGCCGAAGTAGTAAGCCACCTAAAGGTGGCAACGACTTCGCTCGCCGGGTGCTAATCGACATCTTCAGCTCAACCAGCCCTCGCTGATTGATCCCACTCCCCCCGCCCTCGAAACCGCGACTGCGTGGTTGTTGCCCCGAAGGGGCTTACCACCACGGCGTCCTCCTTGCGGGGAGGGAGCCTCGCTGTCGCTCGAGCAGAGAAAATCGGCGTGCTCCTTTGGCATAGAGTACCCACCAAAAAAGATGCGCACACCGCCCCCAGGGGGTGATGTGGTTCACACCTCGTCTTCTTTCATCCGGACTCTGACCGTCGGCCCTGGCATTTCACCAGATCTGCTGACCCCAGCCTTGCGGCTAGGCGCTCGCGGGCTCGGTGCGCTGAACTGCACCCTACCGCCGGTGGGGAATTTCACCCCGCCCTGAAGACGCACCACCCAAGGTTGGATGGCGGGCGGATAGTAACTGCCCGCTTTCCCTACTCGCAACACGGATTTGCCCGAGCAAGCCGCGGCGCGGCAGCCAATGTAGGGTGGGTTTGGAGCAAGGCGACAACCCGCCAACCCGGCCCCGAGGGCTTGAACAAACACCACCGATGCCACCCAAAAAAAGAGCTGCCCGGTTGTGGGCAGCTCGCAAACGTCCTGGGACGGTCTCTCGAAAGAGCGGTCAGTGCGCGACCGCTTTGATCATGTCTTCCACCACCTTCTTGGCATCGCCAAACACCATCATGGTCTTGTCCATATAGAAGAGGTCGTTGTCGAGGCCGGCGTAGCCCGCGCTCATGGAGCGCTTGACCACGATCACGGTGCGCGACTTGTGGGCCTCGAGGATGGGCATGCCGTAGATGGGGCTGGCCTTGTCCTTCTGCGCTGCCGGGTTGACCACGTCGTTGGCGCCGATCACTAGCACCACGTCGGTGTTGCCGAAGTCGGAGTTGATCTCCTCCATCTCCAGCACCTGCTCGTAGGGCACCTCGGCCTCGGCCAGCAGCACGTTCATATGGCCGGGCATGCGGCCCGCCACCGGGTGGATGGCATAGCGCACGTTCACGCCCTTCTCGGTCAGGGCGTTGGCGTACTCCTGCAGCGCATGCTGGGCACGCGATACCGCCAAGCCGTAGCCGGGCACGATCACCACTGAATCGGCATTGCCCATCATGAAGGCCGCATCGTCCGCGCTGCCCGACTTGTAGGCGCGTTGCACCGCTTCGCCACCACTGGTGGCCGCCTCCTCGCCACCCATGCCACCGCCAAAGATCACATTCAGGAGCGAACGGTTCATGGCCTTGCACATGATGTAGCTGAGGATGGCGCCGGAGGAGCCCACCAGAGAACCCGCGATGATCAGCACCGAGTTGTTGAGGGTGAAGCCGATACCGGCCGCCGCCCAGCCCGAGTAGCTGTTGAGCATGGACACCACCACCGGCATGTCGCCACCGCCGATCGGGGCGATCAGGAAGTAGCCGAGCACCAGGGAGAGCGCCGTCATGACCCAGAAGGCGGTCAGGCTCTCGCTGACGAAGTAGTGCACGCCGGCTGCCAGCATGCCCAGCGCCACCAGCACCTGCACTGGCTTGACCCAGCCCCCCTTGAGCGGCTTGGCCGCCAGCTTGGCGCTGAGCTTGCCCCAGGCCACCACCGACGCGGTAAAGGTGATGCCGCCGATAAAGCAGCCGATAAAGAGCTCCACCCTTTGCACCGCGTTGTGATGCTGGTTGGCATTGTGTACCGCCGCCAGGGCGATCAGCACCGCCGCCAGGCCTACCAGCGAGTGCATCATGGCCACCGTCTCGGGCATCTGGGTCATGGGCACCGTCTTGGCACGGTAGGTCCCCATGGCCGCACCGCCCACCATGGCCACCACGATCAGGGCGAAGTTGGGGCTGGGGGCGATCACCAGGGTGACCAGCACCGCGAGCGCCATGCCCACCATGCCGTAGCGGTTGCCGGCAATGGCGCCGGTAGGGCTGGAGAGACCCTTGAGGGTGAGGATGAACAGCACGGCCGCTGCGAGATAGATCCAGTCGGCGTATTGGGCGATCAGGTTCATCGTGCGCGCCTCACTTCTTCTTTTTCTTGAACATTTCCAGCATCCGCGAGGTCACCGCGAAGCCGCCGAAGATGTTCACGCTGGCGAGAAAGACCGCGATGGCCCCCAGCACCGAGGTGAGGGTGACCTCGTGCCCGCCTATCTCCACGGTCTGCAATACGGCGCCGACCACGATGATGGACGACAGCGCATTGGTCACCGCCATCAAGGGCGTATGCAAGGCCGGGGTCACGCTCCAGACCACGTGGTAGCCGATGAAGATGGCCAGCACAAAGATGGTGAAGGTCGCCACGAAGGGCGTTTGCACCAGGTGCTCCACAGGCACCTGGGCGGCCGCCGTGCTGACGGCCTGGGTGGCGGCTTGCGCCACGGTTTCGGCACTGCTCATGTCTTGCTCCTATTCTTTCTCGCCGCCGCATACGCGGCCGGCGCGATTACTTGGCCTGGCCGAATAGCACCTGCCCGCCATGGGTGACCAGGCTTGCGGCGATAATGTCGTCCTCGCGGTTCAGTACGTAGCCCTTGTCCTTGTCCAGCAGCAGGGCGGCGAAATTGAGCAGGTTGCGGGCATAGAGTGCCGAGGCATCGGCCGCCACCAGGCCGGCCAGGTTGCCGTAGCCCACCAGCTTCACCCCGCCCTCGGTGGTCACCACCTGGTCCAGCTGCGAGAGCGGGCAGTTGCCGCCGTTCTCCACCGCCAGGTCCACCAGCACGCTGCCGGGCTTCATGCCGGCCACCGTCTCGGGCTTGATCAATACCGGCGCGGGCCGGCCGGGGATCAGCGCGGTGGTGATCACGATGTCCGCATTGCGGGCATGCTTGTCCACCAAGGCTGCCTGGCGCTGCTTGTAGTCGTCCGACATCTCGCGCGCATAGCCACCGGCCGTCTCGGCCTGCTTCTTTTCCTCGTCGCTCAGCGGCACTTCCACAAACTTGCCGCCGAGGGATTCAACCTGTTCCTTGGCTGCTGGCCGCACGTCGAAGGCCTCCACCACCGCCCCCAGCCGCTTGGCGGTGGCGATGGCCTGCAGCCCGGCCACGCCGGCACCCAGGATCAGCACCCGGGCCGGTTTTACCGTGCCGGCGGCGGTCATCATCATGGGGAAGAAACGCGGGTAGAACTCGGTGGCCAAGAGCACCGCCTTGTAGCCGGCGATATTGGCCTGCGAGGACAGTACGTCCATGGCCTGGGCGCGCGTGGTGCGCGGCACCAGCTCCATGGCAAAGACGTCCAGCTGCTTGGCGGCATAGTCCGCCAACAGGCTGTTGCGGTAGGGGTCGACCAGGGCGATCACCGCCGCGCCCTGCCGCAGCGGGGCGATCTCTTCGGCCGAGGGAGCGCGCACCTTGAGCACCAGCTCGGCGTCCGCCACCGTGCCGGCGTAGTCCGGCGCAATGCTGGCGCCGGCCTCGGCAAAGGCCGCGTCGGGGATGGCCGAATGGGTACCGGCACCGCTTTGCACGGTTACCGCGTGGCCCAGGCCCACGTATTTCTTCACCGTCTCTGGGCTGGCTGCCACGCGCGTTTCGCGGCCGCCCTCCCTGGGGATGGCTATCTTCATGCACTCACCTCGCCTTTTGTTTTCATTTCCAAATCGAAGGCCCGCCAGGCCTTGGATTTGGCAACGAAGCCCGCGCCGGGGACGACAACGTCAGGGGGTGCAGCTCAGAGAGGCACCCAGATCAATGTAGTTGGCGAATCGGCTTGCTGCAGCCCGATTGCTACGGGCCGGGCACCGCAATGGCGGCGCCAGAGAACACCGCGGATGGCGGCGTAAGGGAGGAGAGGCGGTTGGCCTGCCCAGGGCTGCTACCACTTTGTGTAGTGGTAGTAGACAGGTTTCAAACAAGCGTTTGAACGGTAGCCCTATTCAAGCATGGATGGCCGGGCTTGGGAAGATGCTGCATAGCAGCAGAGTCGCCGATACAACAGCGACCGGCACTACTAGACGAATGGGGATGATCAGGCATCGAAGCCGCATCGCCGCGTAGCGGCACCTAATGTAGGGCGGGTTCTGAGCGCAGCGACAACCCGCCAACCCGGCCCGCAAGGGCCTGCCACGATAACTCTTGGGGGGAAGCTTGCCCCCTACTTCCCTATACAGAAGCGGCTGAAGATCTCACCCAAGAGATCGTCGGCGCTGAATTCGCCGGTGATGCTGGACAGCGCGTTCTGCGCCAGCCGCAGCTCCTCGGCAAACAGCTCCACCTGCTGCCAGACCTCGGCCGCGGTATCGAGGTGACCACTGGCGCGGCGGATGGCATCGAGGTGACGCTCGCGGGCCAGGAAGACGCCGGCGTCGCTGCCACCCCAGCCCACCATGTCCAAGAGGGTGCGCTTGAGATCATCCAGCCCCAGGCCAGCCTTGGCCGAGAGGCGCAGTACCGGGTGGCCGTCTTCCTCGCCATGGCCCACTGCCTCGCCGGTCAGGTCCACCTTGTTGAAGACATGCACCCGCGGCAGCTTTTCCGGCAGCCGTGCCAGGATGTCGCGGTCGTGGGTAGTGATGCCCTCGCGGCTGTCGATCAAGAGCAGCGCCAGGTCGGCCTTCTCCACCGCCGCCCAGGTACGGGCAATGCCGATCTGCTCCACCGTGTCCTCGGTCTCGCGCAGGCCGGCGGTGTCGATGATATGCATGGGCACGCCGTCGAGCTGGATCAGCTCACGCACCGTGTCGCGGGTGGTACCGGCGATATCGGTGACGATGGCCACATCCTCACCGGCCAGCGCGTTCATAAGGCTGGACTTGCCCACATTGGGCTGGCCGATCAGCACCACGTGCATGCCCTCGCGCAACAGGCTGCCCTGCCGCGCGGTACGCAGCACGGTGGCCAGCTGGCCGTGGATGCCGCGCAGCTTGCCGCGCGCATCGGCCGCCTCGAGGAAGTCGATGTCTTCCTCGGGGAAGTCGAGCGTCGCCTCCACCAGCATGCGCAGGTTGATCAACTGCTCGACCAGGGCGTGGATCTCCTTGGAGAAGGCACCGGCCAGCGAGCGCAAGGCGCCGCGCGCGGCCGCCTCGGAACCGGCGTCGATCAGGTCGGCCACGCTCTCAGCCTGGGCCAAGTCCAGTTTGTCGTTGAGGAAGGCCCGGCGGGTGAATTCGCCCGGCTCGGCCAGCCGCGCACCCAGCTCCAGGCAGCGGCGCAGCAGCATCTGCATCACCACCGGGCCACCATGGCCTTGCAGCTCCAGCACGTCTTCGCCGGTAAAGGAATTAGGCCCGGGGAAGAACAGCGCCAGACCCTGGTCGATCAGCTCGCCACCCGCGTCGCGAAAGTCCGCATAGTGGGCATGGCGCGGCTTGAGTGCCTTGCCGGCCAAGGTGGCCGCCATGGCGATCAGGTCCGGCCCGGAGACACGCACCACCCCTACCCCACCCCGGCCCGGGGCGGTGGCGATGGCAGCAATACGGTCACGACGGGGCGCTTGGCTCATGGCGATTTTTCCTAAGGTCCAGAAACAACTTTGCCGCCCGTAGGCGGCAAAGTCGAGAGGGGGATTCAACAGGCGGTGGCCTTACAGCGCACCGCTTTCCAAGCCTTAAGCGGCCTTCTTCTCATCTTCCCTAGCAATCATACGGTTGATAAACCACTGCTGCGCGATCGAGAAGCTGTTGTTCACCACGTAGTAGAGCACCAGGCCGGCCGGGAAGAAGAAGAACATCACCGAGAACACCAGCGGCATGATCTTCATCATCTTGTCCTGCATCGGGTCGGCCGAGGGCGGGCTGAACAGGGTCTGCACCCACATGGTCACGGCCATCAGCACCGGCAGCACAAAGTAGGGGTCGGCCACCGAAAGGTCGGTGATCCACATCATCCACGGTGCCTGGCGCAGTTCCACCGCGGCCAGCAGCATCCAGTAGAGGCCGATGAAGATCGGCATCTGGATCAGTACCGGCAGGCAGCCCGACAGCGGGTTGGCCTTCTCGGTCTTGTACATCTCCATCACGGCCTGCTGGAACTTCATGCGGTCGTCGCCGTACTGCTCCTTCAGGCGCTGCATGCGCGGGGCCAGCTTCTTCATCTTGGCCATGGAGCGGAACTGCGCCACAGAGAGTGGGTACAGCGCCAGCTTGATCAGGATGGTGAAGGCGACGATGGACCAGCCCCAGTTGCCCACCAGCAGGTGGATCTTGGACAGCACCCAGAACATGGGCTCGGCGATCACCTTGAAGATGCCGTAGTCCTTGACCAGGTCCAGACCAGGCGCGGCGGCCTGCAGGGCATGGGTCTCTTGCGGGCCGGCGTACAGCGGCACATCTACCACGCCGGTGGCACCCGGGGCGATGGCCGGCACGGTCACGATGGCACCGGCCGAATAGACGCTGCCGTCACCCACGGCCTTCACTTCAAAGCGGCAGGCGGTCTTGGCGCAGACATCTTCGGTACCGTTGGGCGACAGCAGCCAGGCGGTAGCGAAGTAGTGCTGCAGCATGGCCACCCAGCCATCGTTGCCGGTCTTGGCGTATTCCGCCTTGCCCTTATCGATGTCCTTGAAGGCGACCTTCTGGAACTTGCCGGTGCTGGTGTAGACAGCCGGGCCGGTAAAGGTGGAGGCGCCCAGGTGGCCACCGCTACCCTTCGGGTCCTTGTTGTCGCGCAGCAGGCGGTAGTAGGCCTCCAGGCTCAGCGGCTCGGCGGTACCGTTGGTGATCTCGTACTTCACGTCCACCAGGTAGCTGCTGCGCTTGAAGGTATAGACCTTGGCCACCTTCACGCCGTTGACCGGCGCGGCTTCCAGGCGCACGGCCACGCTGTCCTGGCCGTCGGCCAGCTTCACGTCGTTCACGGTGCTGGTGAACAGGGTGCGGTGGGTAGGCAGGTTGGGCATGCTGCTCTTGAGCAGGCCGGTCTGCGCCACATAGGTGTGCTCGGCGCCTGGGCCATCCTGCAGCAGCACGAACGGGGCCTTGGGCTGGTCATGCTCGCCGTGCAGCTTGAGGGTCAGCTTGCGCAGATCGCCACCCATGGTGTCGATCTCGGCATACATATAGTCGGTGCTGACCTTGATGCGGCTGCCGTTTTGCAGCGCGCTGCTGTCGGCTGCCGGCGTGGCCGGGTTGCCTGCGGCAGCGGCGGAGCCCGCCTGGGCCGTCTTGGCTACCGGGGCCGGTTGCGGTGCAAACCAGCGCTGCCAGCCAAACAGGATGGCGAAGGACAGCACGACAAAAACGATAAGGCGTTTGATATCCATACGCTTGGAGTCTCGTCAGAGGAAGTCAGGGCACCGGATCGTGCCCGTGGCCGCCCCAGGGATGGCAGCGGCAAAGCCGCCGGATTGTAAGCCATCCGCCGCGGCACGTGCCATGCCGGCGCAAGGCCTCGATGGCGTACTGCGAGCAACTGGGAGTAAAGCGGCAATTGGCGCCCAGAATGGGGCTGAGGGTATAGCGATAGACCTGTAGCAGCAGGATCAGGAGTCGCGACATGGCATGACCCTGCCAAACAGGCGCAACAAGGCGGCCCTGGCTTCGGCCGCCTCGCTACGGTGGAAGGCGCGTTTGGCTCGCACGATCAGGTCCATGCCTTCGTAGCCGGCCGCCTCGTGGCGGAACAGCTCGCGGACAGTACGCTTGATAAAGTTGCGACCCACGGCACGGCGCTCAACCTTTTTTGATACCACCACGCCCAGCCGCGCACGGCCCAGCGTGTTGGGTTTCGTCCAGACCTGGAAAAAAGCATTGGCCTGGGTACGGCGCAAACTAAAAACGGATGAAAATTCATCCGTTTTCAATAGGCGTTGCTGCCTGGTGAAGCGCTGCGTCAAACGCTACGCTCAGACCGACAGGCTGTGACGGCCCTTGGCGCGGCGAGCGGCCAGAACGGCGCGACCACCACGGGTACGGCTACGCACCAGGAAGCCGTGAGTGCGCTTGCGACGGATGACGGAGGGTTGGTAAGTACGTTTCATGGCAATGCCCCTGCAGACTTGTTCGGTCGGTGTGAAGAAACACGCGATTAGACGGAAAAAACCTATATCTGTCAACGGTCTTTTTTTCCACAGCCTGTGGATAAGCCCCCCGAAAGTGACTAGAATAAGCGGCCGATTAACCCTGCTGTTGTACCTGTTCTGGTACCCGGTAGCAGATCGCCGGCTGCGTCCCCACAAGGGAATTCGCATCGGTATGCCGTTTGCATAACAGTTCGGCCGCGTCCAAGATTCACAATAATATGACCTCACCCGTCGACCAATTTTGGCCGAACTGCCTTGCGCGGTTCGCCGAGGAATTGTCCGCGCAACAATTCAACACCTGGATCAAGCCGCTGGCTTGCACGGTAGAGAATGAGGCGGTGCTGCTGTTCGCCCCGAATCAGTTCTCCCTCCAGTTCGTGCGCGACCGTTTCCTCAACCGGATCGAAAAATACGCCCAGGAATTCTTTGGTGATGCCAGCTGCAGCATCGAGCTGAAGGTTGGCGACACCAAGCCGCGTGCGGCTGCGCCTGTTGCCAGCAATGGCAAGGTTGCCGCCGGCAGCGCCGCGGCCCCGCAGGCTCCGGCCGTGGTGGGCACCAAGCCCGCCGCCCCGCGCCAGCTGGCCATGGCCAATGAGACCACCCGTCTCAACCCCAATTTCACCTTCGAGACCCTGGTGACCGGTAAGGCCAACCAGCTCGCCCGTGCCGCCGCCATCCAGATCGGCGAGAACCCCGGCTCGGCCTACAACCCGCTGTTCGTCTACGGCGGCGTGGGCCTGGGCAAGACGCACTTGATCCAGGCTATCGGCAACCTGGTGCACCAGCACCGGCCGGACGCCAAGATCCGCTACATCCACGCCGAGCGTTACGTCGCCGACGTGGTACGCGCCTACCAGCACAAGGCCTTCGACGAGTTCAAGCGTTACTACCACTCGCTCGACCTGTTGCTGATCGACGATATCCAGTTCTTCTCGGGCAAGAACCGCACCCAGGAAGAATTCTTCTACGCCTTCAACGCCCTGATCGAGGGTCACCGCCAGGTCATCATCACCTCGGACCGCTACCCCAAGGAGATCGAGGGGATCGAAGACCGGCTGATCTCGCGCTTTGGCTGGGGCCTCACCGTGGCCATCGAGCCGCCGGAGCTGGAGATGCGCGTGGCCATTCTGCACAAGAAGGCGGAATCGGAAGGCTTCAAGCTCGATTCCAGCGTCTCCTTCTTCATCGCCAAGCACATCCGCTCCAACGTGCGTGAGCTGGAAGGCGCGCTCAAGCGCGTGCTGGCCTATTCGCGCTTCACCGGCGAGCAGATCACCCTGGAAGTGGCCAAGGAAGCGCTCAAGGACATCCTGGCGTCCGGCAACAAGCTGATCTCGGTGGAGAACATCCAGAAGACGGTGGCCGACTTCTACAAGATCAAGGTCGCCGACATGCACTCCAAGAAGCGCACCCGTGACATCGCCCGCCCGCGCCAGATCGCCATGGCGCTGGCCAAGGACCTGACCCAGATGAGCCTGCCGGCCATTGGTGAAGCCTTTGGCGGCCGCGACCACACCACGGTGCTGCATGCCTGCAAGACCATCGCCGCGCTCAAGCAGAGCGACAGCACCATGAATCATGATTACAACGTTCTGGCCCAGATTCTGCGTAATTGAGACAGCGCGCATAACTAGGCAGAAAATGTGGATAAGCTCACACCCTGGAAACCGCCCGAAAAGCGGACACAAACGATACACAGGGCCAGTACAAGGCTATCCACAGCGAGAATTTGACGTAAGACACTGAAGCAAAACCGGAAATCGGCTTATCCACAGCAACCGGCAGCGCTTATTTATCTATCTTCAGGAACTTCTATCTTATGTTGCTGATACAAGCAGAACGCGATTCCCTCCTCAAGCCCCTGGCCACGGTCACCGGTATTGTCGAACGTCGTCACACCCTGCCTATCCTGTCGAACGTACTGATCTCCAAGCAGAACGGTCAGCTCAGCTTTCTGGCGACCGACCTGGAGATCCAGATCACCACCGAACACCCCAGCGCTGAAGGCGGCGACTTCCAGCTCACCGTATCGGCCAAGAAGTTCCAGGACATCCTGCGCGCCATCCCCGATGGTGCTGTTGTCAGCCTGGACCAGGACGACAGCCGCCTGACGGTGAAGGCCGGCAAGAGCCGCTTCAACCTGCAGACCCTGCCTGCACCAGACTTCCCCAAGCTCGCGATCGACACCAATGTGAAGAGCGTGATCAAGCTGCCGCAAAGCCAGCTCAAGGAACTGATCAGCCGCGTGCAGTACGCCATGGCGCACCAGGACATCCGGTACTACCTGAACGGCCTGTTCCTGATGACCGAGGGTAACGAGCTCAAGCTGGTGGCCACCGACGGTCACCGCCTGGCCTTTGTCGCCACCGAGCTTGAAAACACCATGGAGCGCAACGAGGTCATCCTGCCGCGCAAGACCATCGTCGAGCTCTACAAGCTGCTGGCCGATATCGACGACGACGTGACCATCGAGATCGCGCAGAACCAGGTCAAGTTCAGCTTCGGCAACATCGTCATCCATTCAAAGGTCGTCGACGGCAAGTTCCCGGATTACAATCGCGTGGTGCCCACCGGCAACGACAAGCTGGTACCGCTCAACCGCCTGCAGCTCTTGGCCTCGCTGCAACGCGCCGCTATCCTCTCCAACGAGAAGTTCCGCGGCGTACGGCTGGTGCTCAGCGACGGTGTGCTCAAGATCATCTGTAACAACAGCGAGCAGGAAGAAGCCACCGAAGAGCTCGAGATCGCCTACCAGGGCGACCCGCTCGACGTCGGCTTCAACATTGGTTACCTGCTCGATGTATTGACCAATCTGGACCACGAAGCCCTGGTGTTCGCCTTTGGTGACCACGCCACCAGCTCCACGCTGGTGACCGTGCCCGAGGAACCCAACTTCAAGTACGTAGTGATGCCGATGCGCATCTAGTCAGCGGCAAGTGCCAGTGCGTTAGATGCCTGGGTCTGGTAGTGTCTTGCGCCAACGAGCGTAGCGAGGTTTCCCCGCGGAGGCGGGGACGGAAGGGGTGGAATCAAACAGGGTATGCCGCTGTTTGAACTACGCCGACCTCAAACACTCGGGTTCCCCGAGTGGTCCCGCTAAGTCACGACCTTACTCGGGCTTCCAAGCAGTACGCACAGGCATACGTAAGCCGGCCAGTGTTTGGCCGGCTTTGGCGTTTTTATCAGGACAGGGTATGCAGGCTGTTTTGCTTAATTTTTAGGCAAAAACAGCAGGCAAAGCCCGATAGCAGTCAGGTGGATAGTGATGAGCGATCAGGAATACGGCGCAGACAGTATCAAGATGTTGAAGGGCCTGGAGGCCGTACGTAAGCGCCCCGGCATGTACATCGGCGACACGCAGGACGGCACCGGTCTGCACCACATGGTGTTCGAAGTGCTGGACAACGCCATCGACGAAGCGCTGGCCGGCCACTGCACCGACATCAAGGTCATCATCCACCCCGACAACTCGATCTCGGTCGAGGACAACGGCCGTGGCATCCCCACCGCCATCAAGGAAGAGGACGAATTCAAGCGCTCCGCCGCCGAGATCGTCATGACCGAGCTGCACGCCGGTGGCAAGTTCGACCAGAACAGCTACAAGGTATCGGGCGGTCTGCACGGCGTGGGTGTGTCGGTCGTGAACGCCCTCTCCGACTGGCTGCGCCTCACCATCCGCCGCGATGGCAAGGTCCACAGCATGGAATTCCGCCGTGGCGAGCGTGTTGAACCGCTCAAGGTCACCGGCAATACCGATCACCGTGGTACCGAGGTGCACTTCCTGGCCTCCACCGAGACCTTTGGCCTGGTGGAATTCCACTACGAGATCCTGGCCAAGCGTATCCGCGAGCTGAGCTTCCTGAACAACGGCGTCGGCATCGTGCTGATCGACCGCCGCAACGGCAAGGAAGAGAACTTTGCCTACTCCGGCGGCGTAAAGGGCTTCGTGGAGTACATGAACCGCAACAAGACCCCCATCCACCCCAAGATCTTCTACGGCATGGGTGAGAAGGACGGCATGAGCGTGGAGGTGGCCATGCAGTGGAACGATTCCTACCAGGAATCCGTCCAGTGCTTCACCAACAACATCCCGCAGCGCGACGGTGGCAGCCATATGACCGCCCTGCGCCAGGTGATGACCCGTACGCTCAACACCTACATCGAAAAGAGCGAGCTGGCCAAGAAGGCCAAGATCGAGACCGCCGGCGACGATATGCGCGAAGGCCTTACTTGCGTCTTGAGCGTCAAGCTGCCGGACCCGAAGTTCAGCAGCCAGACCAAGGACAAGCTGGTCTCCAGCGAGATCGGCCCGGTGGTGAACGAAGTCATCGGCCAGGCGCTGAACGACTTCCTGCAGGAAAACCCGATCGACGCCAAGACCATCGTCGGCAAGATCGTGGAAGCCGCCCGCGCCCGCGACGCTGCCCGCCGTGCCCGTGAACTGACCCGCCGCAAGGGGGTGATGGACGGCCTGGGACTGCCCGGCAAGCTCGCAGACTGCCAGGAAAAAGACCCCGCCCTCTCTGAAATCTACATCGTCGAGGGTGACTCCGCCGGCGGCTCCGCCAAGCAGGGCCGCGACCGTAAGTTCCAGGCCATCCTGCCGCTACGCGGCAAGGTGCTGAACGTGGAACGCGCCCGCTTCGACAAGCTGATCTCCAGCGAGCAGATCGCCACCCTGATCACCGCCCTGGGCTGCGGCATCGGTGCCGAAGACTTCGACATCGCCAAGCTGCGCTACCACCGCATCATCCTGATGACTGACGCGGACGTCGACGGCGCCCACATCCGCACCCTGCTGCTCACCTTCCTCTACCGCCAGCTGCCCGAGCTGGTGGAGCGTGGCTACGTCTACATCGCCCAGCCGCCGCTCTACAAGGTCAAGCACGGCAAGAACGAGCAGTACCAGAAGGACGACCAGGAACTGAACCAGTACCTGCTCAAGCTCGCCCTCTCCGGCGCGCAGATCATCCCGCGCGAAGGCGCCGACCCGCTGGAAGGCCAGGCGCTGGACACCATCGCCCGCCAATACCTGTTGGCCCAGGCCGTGATCGAGCGCGAAAAGCGTTTGATCGACCCCACCGTGCTGTACGCCCTGCTCAAGTCCGGCCCCATCGACGTCAGCTCTGAGGCTGCCGCGCTAGCCTCCGCCCAGATGCTGATGACCGCCATTGGCGACCCGGCCTATGTGCTGGAGCCGGTACACGACGACAAGAACGACGCCTACATCCTGCGCCTGAAGAAGGTGGTGCACGGCAACGTCTCCATGCAGTACCTGGACCACGACTTCCTGCACAGCGGCGACTACCTGCAGCTGCGCCGCACCGCCGAAGTGCTCGCCGACCTATTGGGCGAGGACGCCGTCGTGCAACGCGGTGAAAACAACAAGAAGGTCACCGAGTTCGGCGACGCGCTGGAATGGCTGCTCAACGAAGTACGCCGCAACATGACCATCCAGCGCTACAAGGGTCTGGGCGAAATGAACCCCGACCAGCTTTGGGAAACCACCATGGACCCCACGGTGCGCCGCCTGATGAAGGTCCAGATCGAAGACGCAATGGCGGCGGATGACATCTTTACCACGCTCATGGGCGACAACGTCGAGCCGCGCAGGGCGTTTATTGAGCAGAATGCGCTGATTGCGCGGAATATTGATGTTTAGTAGATTTGGTTTTTTGAGATGTCAAATTGCTGAATAAAATTTAAAAGCCCTCTATTAGAGGGCTTTTTTCTTAGGCATCAGCAAAATACCTGCTATGTAAGTCAGTACCAAGCTGATTCCAATTACTTGATTTATATGCATTGAAATCAAACTGACTTATGTCAACTAATCTGCTCCTATAGTCTTCAAAACCACGGGCATTGTTTTTTTCTAAAATCAGTCTTAGGCATTTCAGAAAACCGTTAATAGATGTTGGTGTTAGAAACTTACTTTCGTCTCCAATTTTCCAGCAGTTTGGATTAGAAGCTTTTACTGAGTTTAGCAAAGCATTAATTTCGGTTACACAAAACTCAATGTAGTCATCCAAAGCGGCTTTGTTGTTCTCTGACAATATTTCTTCTTTTTTACTTTCCTCGCGCCATGCATTGAATAGAGAGTCGGCGCCTTCTTTTTTTACTAGAGGCTTGAGCCCATAACTAATTATCGATGATATTTTTAGCTTCTTTTCATCGTCAAATATGTGCTCCTCCAGTTTATCTTTTAACGCACCTTTACGAGCTAGCTTAATCAATATTGATTTAGCGATTGCGGTCGTTGAGTATGGATTTACCAGAAGCTCGATTTCTTGAGTTAGAACTGATTTGACTTTTGTTTGACGGCTATTTATCTCTAAAAATAGCTGAGCTTCAAACAGAATTCTATTATCTTCAGTGACATCTTCCGGATAAATAATTGCTGTCACAAGCAAATTTTGCTTGTTTCGCAAACGACTAATGTCCGTTTCGAAGGAGTCGATACCCTCATGGTACGAATATACGCGGTGCTGGCCGTCAATCAAGCCAACAACATTATATTCATCTGGCAGAAGTATCTTTACTGGCTTAATATTTTTTAGATCGTCTTCGCTTAGCTGATCAGACTTATCTACATCTAGGAATTTAGTAGTCGATGGAAGAGTCGCAATAATATTGCCAAGGTAGACCCGCTTATTTTCAGACAAATACTTTCGCATGAGTTTGATTTTTGATATATCAAGAACTCGTTGGTAGGATAGATCTGGATCTAGCCAACTATTTTTTCTTAGGACATAGCTCTTTTTAAGCAATGATTCTGGGTCTGCGTAAAAGGAGACTACTTTATATCCTTTGGGATAGCTACTGTTTGCCTCTGGGAGTAAAAACCCTTTATATGTGCTAACATTTTCGGAATTGCCTCCAGAGACTTTTGCTGACCCGACTTCGGAATAAGGGATATTCAAAAATTTCAGTATTTCGTATTTAGCAGATGCATGAATGCTTTTTACTAAAGCATGAAAATAGTTTGTAAGAGCCCTTTCAACTACTTGAACCCCTACTCTTGCAGCGCTTTCTATATATTGCGTGTCCACCGAATGCATACTAAAGTACAATATTTTTAGAATATAATCGTCCTCCCCATACTGTTTTGATTTGTAGTATGAGTTAAAGTCAGGTAAGTTTTCCAATAGACACTTGATAAAATCATTTTTATTCTTTAGTGCCAAATCAAAAATTAATTGCTTTTTTGCAAGATGCTCAGATGGATTGTTTGAGCATGTATCTTCTAAAATAATTAGAATATTCTCGTAGACGAAGACACCATCCAGCTCCGTTGTTCTGGTTCCACCTGCTTTTGCTTTGAAAGTAAACTCTTTATTTTCTGATTTAATATAGTTAAAACCAGATTTGCTAAATATTTCTTTAGCAGAGTTTCGAAATTTATTTTCTTCTCTTTTTCTCTTTGCCGCAGCCTTTCTTTGAGCGCGTTCTTCCACCGACATTTTTTTCCGCGACTTTTTCGGAGCGATTTTTTTTGCGTTCACTTTGCAGTCCTGTAAAGTTCTTCGTTTATATTTACTGCAATCGAGCTAAAAATAAAACCATCCTTAAAATATTCTCTATTTTGAATGGAGTTTTTATGCTGATGTGTATTTGTTGCCGTGTAAATATACAGATCGGAGCTTGGAAGATTGTGAATAAATTCCTTAGCATTTTTTGAAAATTCAAAATCTGTAGAGATGCCAAATTTTGACAATGGAGGCGTCGCAATTATTTTATTTATTGCATTAGATAGTTCATCTTCAGATATCGATTTATCTGCCAAGAGAACATACCTTGCAGCTGCAATTTCGTACCTTCCACTCAACGGCCGATCTATTGGCTCTACCCAGATTTTGGATATATTAATATTAATGGAATTTAATTTCTTCGCTAAAACCCGTGCGAATTTCAGTATTCTTAAATTAATAATGGTCTTGCTAAAAGCATCTGCATCCATAGAAACTTTGGAAGCTAGATATGCTTTCTGCTTTGAAGCTATATTTGCTTTGAGATAGTTTTCGAACATATCTACATATTCTGCATTTAATTCAAAGCCGGCATATTTTCTTAGCATGAATGCAGCTTGTGCAGGGACGGTCCCTGAACCTGAAAATGGATCAAACACCAAGTCGTTTTCGTCTGTGGTAAGCGAAATAATTCGCTTAACAAGATCTTCCGGCAGAGGGCAGAAATGGCGTATATAGCCATCACCCCAAGCTCCTTGAGTGGGAATGCTGAATTCCCATATTTCCTCTAAGCTTTTCCCTTGTGGGTTATATCGTTCAGGATAGCGAACCCACCATTCTTTAAGGTCTTTTATTTCCTTAACACGGTCAGAGTAATATTTGAAATTTTCACTCTTAGAAAAAAATAGTACGTACTCAAAAATTTTCCTAGTGGTACCTTTTTTGCTCCAAGGAACAGTTTTGTCTTTTTTCCAAATAATGACGTCTTGAAGTTTCCAACCTACGGAGCTTATTTCTCTGGAAAAATCGAACGGTAATGTTACAACCGCACCGTCTCGCTTAAATGAGTCAATAACAACCCATAATGAGCCGCTATCTTTGGTGGCATCGTAAACATCTTTAAAGATATTCTTTAAATCAGTTAGGTATTGGTTGTATGTTTGGCCAAATCCAATTTGGTCCAAATGGCCATAATCCTTCATGTCAAAATAAGGCGGCGATGTAATAGTGACATCTATCGAAGATTTTTTAACATGCTTTTTTAAATTTCTAGCATCGTTTAAAAAAACTTTTGACATTTTCAATGGCTCGATTTGTTCATTATTTAACCTTCTATTCTACCAAAATCCTTCACCACCCTCCACTCCAGCCCGAACCGCCCCAAATACTTCCGCAACCTATCCGCATCATTCGCCTTGGCCTTCTCCTGCCGCGATACCCCAAACAGCCGCCGCCCAGCGTCCAATAGCGAACTGGACTGCCGGCAGACCTTGATCACGTTTTCCAGCTGCAGGCGGTCGAACAGGTCCAGTTGCTCCAGCTGTTCGCCCAGCAGCGGTTGCAGGGCGCTTTCTGCCTCGCTGGCCCAGGCGGTCTTGAGGCGGGCGGTTTCTTCTTCTACGTCGGCGAGGGCTATGCGGCCGGCTTCGGCCAGGGTGGCCATGCGGGTGACGGAGGCGCTGAGCTCGCGGAAGTTGCCGGTCCATTTGGCGCTGGGGCTGGTCACAAACTTCAGGTAGGCGTGCTTGGCTTCGGCGTTGAAGCGCACCTGTTCGCCCTGCTCGCGGGCGAAGCGTTCCAGTTCAAACTCCAGGTTGGGCTCGATATCTTCGGCGCGGTCGACCAAGCCTGGCAGGTCGTAGGTCCAGAGGTTTATCCGGGCGTATAAGTCCTCGCGGAATTTGCCCTCGGCCAGCCACTGGCGCAGGTAGGGCAAGAAATCTCATTGATCTCTATGAGATTTTTCTAACAGCAGTGATATAGTAAGTCATGGCTGATAAGAAGATTATCGACGATTCCCACACCATTTCAGATAAGCGTGGCAACGGTCAGTTGCGGCGCGAAGTGTGGGTCGATAGTCACGGGCGGGTAACGCGCTACAACCTTGCCTACATCAACCAGCATATCTTCCAGGGTGATAACGGCCGCGTGGTGGGTTACGACAATGCGCACGACGGCCATCACCGGCACTATTTTGGTGTGGTCGAGCCGGTTGAATTCATTAGCTTCGAAGATGTCGAAGCACGATTCGAGCGTGACTGGCTAGCGCTAAGGGAACGAGCATGAGCAAACTCATCGTAAAAACCGGGACGGAGGACGAGTTCTTCCAGCGCGGCAAACGTATTGCCAAGCTGGCAGACCAGGGTACGGCCTTGCCTGAGGAGAGCGTGGTGAGCTTCGAGGACCCGAGCGATGTGCTGAAGCTGCTTACCACCGCACGCCTCGCGCTATTTCGCACCATCAAGGATCAGCCCGGTTCGATCACCGCTATTTCCGAGCGCTTGCATCGTGATCGAAGTGCGGTGAAGCGGGACGTGGACGCGCTGGCCAAGGTAGGCCTGTTGAAGATAGAGCCGCGGGTGCTGCCTGGGCACGGCCGTATGAAGGAAGTGCGCGTTGCGGCGCAGCGCTTCAAGCTGGAGGCCCTGGTCGCTTGACCACGTAAGGCCTCCCTAGGCCGTTCCACGTGGAACGCCTCACCCTCACCTTAAACTCACCGTCCCACCCTTCCAACTCGGCGCCTGCCACTTGTAGAACACGCTCAAGGATTCCGGCTTGTCGGCCTTGTTCTGCACCGCCAGGGTGTCGAGCTGTATCACCTCAAAGGTCCGCTTGTAGCGGCCTTCCACCTTGGCCTCGCGGGCGGCCAGCAGCTGTTTGTCGCCTGGCACCCAGCCGGCAAATTCCAGGTAACCCAGCTCCGGGCTGTTGGTGGCGGGCGGGATTACGTCCACCGTCCAGCCGTCCGCCTGCTTGCGGAATAACCACAGCTCGCGCCAGGTATCCAGCGGCTGCACCGCCAGCGCCAGCTGGGTGCCCTGCGCATTGCTGCTGGCCGATGCAGTCCACACTTGGCCGTAGGTACAGCGCCGCGCTAGCGGGTTGTTGGCGGGGTGCTGGGCGTCGGTCAAGAGGATGCAGGTCTCGCCAGGTTCGCCAGCCACGGTGGCGATGCCGAGCTTGCCGGCGGGTGCAACGGCCGGCAGCGCGGCCCAGCGGCTGGCGCCTACCCGCACGGCGGCATCGGTATAGACCGCCTGGTCTTCGTCCGGCAGCGCCTCGCGGTTGACCGCCGCCAGGGCGGCGATGGCGCCCTCGCCTTGCGGCTGGGCTGGCTCACCCCGGCGGGCGCTCTGGAAGGCGAGGCTGGCCAATACGCCGGCGCGGCGCATCTGAATGCGGTTCTGCAGATAGTCCGGCAGCTTGCCGGTATCCACCTTGTTCAAGACCTCTGCCCGCCAGTTATCGAGCT
>NZ_DATCSC010000158.1:0-21932 GCF_036568685.1 Chitinimonas sp. | reverse complement strand
CCTCCCGCCGCAGCCGGCCAGAGAGGCCATCCACGGTACATTGCCGCACATCCTGCACGGCAAAGTAACTATGCAGGGCGTAGCTGAAGTCGAAGGGTTCGCTATCGAGGTTCTCGACCACAAAGTCAAAGTGCAGGGCCTCATCCAGCCGCACCGTTAGCTCCAAGCGGAAGGCATGCGGCCAGAGCGCGCGGCTGGCCTCGTTATCGCGCAGCCCCAGCACCACCCGGTCGGCACCCTGTGCCAGCAAGGTCCAGACCTGGTTACGGGCAAAACCGTGGGCCGGCAATCCAGCCGGGTGTTTGCCAAACCAGGGAAAGCACACCGGCACCCCGCCGCGCACCGCCTTGCCCGGCTCATGGCTGGCCAGCGGCGAAACCCACAGCAGGGGTTGGCCCTGCAGCTCGGCCTCCAGCACCTGCGCCCCCTGCAGGCTGATACGGGCCCAACCCGCGGACGACACCAGTTCCAAGGTTTGCATCGCAGACTCGCGCTTGATGAAGTAGTCGACCACTTTAGCCTAAGCCATTTCAGCCAGGGGAAAAGCGGACCGGTCTTATAGGCAGTCTGAGTGATGGCTTTAGCGTCGACTGCTGGAGGTTTAGGGCGGGGTGCGTCCCGCACCAAACCGCACGCAGTGCGGATACCGCGGCGCTGGCCGCTAAAACCCAGCAACCGACCGCACAAAACCAATCAACGACTATTGGTCAGCCAGACCCCGCCCACCACCAACACCCCGCCTATCAAGGCCGGGATGGTCAGCGATTCGCCCAGCAGCAGAATGCTGGCCAGCACCGCAAAGACCGGTACCAGGTTGGTGAAGACGATGGTCTTGGCCGCGCCGATCTGCACAATGCCGTCGCTATACCAGACAAAGGCCGCCGCCGTACCCAAGGCGCCCAGATAGAGCACCCCGCCCCACTGCGGCAGGCTCAAGGCCAGCGGCGCGCTCAGTTCGCCGCGCAGCGCAGCGGTCGTGCCCAGCAGCACGCAGCCGATCAGGGCCGCCCAGGCCGTGGCTTGCAGGCTGGTCAGGTGCTTCATGGCATTGCGCCCAAACAGGGTGTAGGCCACCCAGCTCACGCAGCAGCCCAGGATCAGGAGTTCGCCATGACCCACGCCCTGACGCAGGATGCCCAGGTAGTCGCCATGCGAGATCACCGTGATGGCGCCGAACAGCGACACCGCCACGCCCAGCCAACGGCGCGGCCCCAAAGGCTGACGCAAGAGACCTGCGCTGACTAAAGCCACCATGATGGGGTTGAGCGCCACCAAGAGAGCCGCCCGGCTGGCCGGAATTTCGGCCAGGCCAAAGAAGAAGAACAGGTTGTAGGCATAGACCCCCGAAGCACCCAGGGTAGCGGCCCAGAACCATTGCTTGCGGCTGGGCCATTGGATACCGGCCGGCGAGCGCCACAGCAAGAGGAACAGGCAGAGCGTGGCCGCCACAAAGCGCCAGAAGGCGATGGACATGGGCGGCATGGCCTGTGCCAGCACCCGGCCGACGATAAAGGTCCCGCCCCAGATCGCCATGGTGATGACCAGCTTGAGATAAAGGCCGGCATGGGCAGACTTGCCGGCCGGATTGACGGTGGTGTCGGTCATGATTGCGAAGAGCCTGTTATGCGCTTAAGCATCTGAAAAACTTCATTTAATTCAAAGCGCTGACGAGCATCAGCGAGGTTCCCCGCGGCAGCGGGGCGGAGGGGTTGGATTAAAACAGGAGAGAGCCTGCTGTAACAGGCTTCTCTGCCGCGTAGCGCCAGGGTCGCCCTGGTGCATGCGCTACCCTTCACTATCAATCAATGACTTAAGCTCATAACAGGTTCTTAGGTCAGCTGCGGTGGAAACGGTAGACGCCATCGGCACCCTGCTCGCGCACGACGGCGCCACGGTGCCAGAGGTAGTTGAGGTGGGCGATACACTCGGCCAGCGCGAACATGGTCTGGTAGAGGTCGAACATACGGCCGAACAGCACCGGCAAGAGATCCACCGCCGTGCGAGGGCCGTCCATGGCGGCCAGGAGTACCGCCAGGCGCTCTTCATGGTGGGCCTTGAGCGCCGCCACCCGGGCGGCGATGCCGCGGAAGGGCCGGCCGTGCGAGGGCAGCACTAGGGTATCGTCCGGCAAGGGCAGGAAACGGTCCAATGAAGCCAGGAACTGGCCCAGCGCGTCTCCATCCGGGTCGGCCGCCCAGGCGCCGACATTGGTGGAGATCTTGGGCAGCAGCATATCGCCCGAGATCAGCACGCCCTTATCTGCACTCCACAGCACCATATGCTCGGGCGAGTGGCCATGGCCGACGATGGTCTGCCAGTCGCTGCCGCCCAGCGCCAGTGTTTGGCCGGCCAGGAGGCGATTAAAGGATGGCGGCAGTTGCTTCACCCCCCAGTGGTAGGTATTGCCGCGCTCGGTAAACTGCGCCAGCTTGTCAGCCGGCAGGCCATGGCGGGCAAAGTGGCCATTGAAGGCCGCCACGTCAAAGCCCGGCAGGTCATGCCAGACCGCCCGCGCCAGCAGATATTCGCCCAGGCTGATATGGAAGGACGCACCAAAGCGCTCGGTCAGCCAGCCAGCAAGGCCGATATGGTCGGGGTGATAGTGGGTGGCCACCAGGCGCGTGAGCGGCCGGCCGGCCATGGCGCCGTCAAATAGCATCTGCCAGTGGGCACGGGTCAAGTCGGTATCGTAACCGGCATCCACCGCGCACCAGCCCTCCCCTTCTTCCAGCAACCACAGATTGATATGGTTGAGTGCAAAGGGCAGCGGCATCTTCAGCCAATACACCCCCGGCGCCACCTGCAGCGCCTGGCCTGGGGCGGGGGCGTCCTCGCCATGGGGATAGTGCAAAAGATCGGGCATGGCGCTCGCCAGTATTAGGAAATGCAAAACAGCGATTATGACAGTCTCGCTACCCTCTGCTATCTTCGCCGGGCAGATATAAATAATTCACGGCCGCTCCCCCCATGTCCGACGACCGCATCTACACCATCACCGAACTGGCACGCGAGTTCGACCTCACGCCCCGCGCCATCCGCCACTACGAGCACGAAGGCCTGCTGGCGCCTGGCCGGCAGGGCCGCAACCGGGTATTCACCCGTGCTGACCGTACCCGCCTCAAGCTGATCCTGCGCGGCAAGCGGCTGGGCTTCTCGCTGCAGGAGACCTACGAGCTCTTCTCGCTCTACGACGCCGCCCGCGACGAGCGACCGCAGCTCGTCAAGCTGCTGGAATTCCTGCGCCCCAAGCGCGAAGCCCTGATGCAACAGCGCGCCGATATCGATGCCATCCTCAAGGAAATGGACGGCCTGGAGCAGGAAGCCGAAGCCCTGCTGCGCGAGTAGCCGGCTTTTTTCGGCCGACCAATTGACGTTAACGTCAACGTAAAATAAAGTGTCGAGCAATTGCTCGGCTTATGCCCTGCCGTTCGTCGGTACCCAGGCAAGCGAGCGTTGCCGGCGCAGCCGGCCGCCGCACAATCCCACACGAGACGCCCGCCCACGGGCGCGTGACCCGCAGCACGCCAGGCGACCGGTGTGCTGCGTACCCGTATATCCGGAGACAACACCATGCACATCCCTGCCCTCAACTTCGGCCTCGGCGAAGACATCGATATGCTGCGCGAAGCGGTACAGAGCTTTGTCGCCGCCGAGCTGGCCCCGCACGCCGCCAAGATCGACGAAGAGAACCTCTTCCCGGCCCCGATGTGGCGCAAGCTCGGCGAGATGGGCCTCTTGGGCCTGACCGTCGAGGAAGAGTATGGCGGTACCAATATGGGCTACCTGGCCCATATCGTGGCCATGGAAGAAATCTCCCGCGCCTCGGCCTCGGTTGGCCTCTCCTACGGTGCGCACTCCAACCTCTGCGTCAACCAGATCCGCAAGAACGGCAACGAGGCGCAGAAGCGCAAATACCTGCCCAAGCTGGTCTCCGGTGAGCACGTCGGCGCGCTGGCCATGAGCGAACCCAATGCCGGCTCGGACGTTTGCAGCATGAAGCTGCGCGCCGACAAGCAGGGCGACCGCTATGTGCTGAACGGCTCCAAGATGTGGATCACCAACGGTGGCGACGCCGACGTGCTGGTGGTCTACGCCAAGACCGACATCGACGCCGGCGCCAAGGGCATGACCGCCTTCCTGATCGAGAAGAGCATGAAGGGCTTCAGCTACGGCAGCAAGCTCGACAAACTCGGCATGCGCGGCTCCAACACCTACCCGCTGTTCTTCGACAACGTTGAAGTACCCGAAGAAAACGTACTGGGCCAGGTTGGCAAGGGCGTCAACGTGCTGATGAGCGGTCTCGACTATGAGCGCGCCGTACTCTCCGGCGGCCCGCTGGGCATCATGGCTGCGGCCATGGACGTGGTGGTGCCCTATGTGCACGAGCGTACCCAGTTTGGCCAGGCCATCGGCGAATTCGAACTGATGCAGGGCAAGCTGGCCGATATGTACGCCACCTGGAGCGCCTGCCGTGCCTACGTCTATACCGTGGGCCGCGCGCTGGACCGCGGCGAGACCACCCGCAAGGACGCTGCTGGCGCCATCCTCTACGCTGCCGAGAAGGCAACCTGGATGGCCGGCGAAGCCATCCAGACGCTGGGCGGCAACGGCTACATTAACGAATACCCGGTCGCCCGGTTGTGGCGCGATGCCAAGCTGTATGAGATCGGCGCCGGCACCAGCGAGATCCGCCGCATGCTGATCGGCCGCGAGTTGTTCAACGAGACCCGCTAAAGCACGCCCCCGGCCGGGTCTGCACCGCAAACCGGTGCAGGCCCGGCCGGAGCCGAAGCCATGTTGAACCGTCGCCGCTTTCTGCAACGCAGCAGCCTCGCGCTGAGCACCGCCGCCCTACCCGGCAGGGCTGGCCGCGGGCCTTCGACAAGGCCCTGCACAAATTCAAACCTGCGCGGGCCCATGCCGGCAACTTCGCTCCACGGCATCGAGCTGACATGAACCCAGCCGGTCTCTATCCGTGCTCAGTGACCGGCAGGCGCCATGTTCAGGTATCGAGCCCGGATCGCCTGCAGGGTACCGCGCTGTATCAAGCGGCGGATTGCGCCATCAAGCGCATCACGGTCAGCCGGCAGCAGGCTGCGCTTGCTCAGCATCAAATGTACCGGGTCGCGGTTGATGACGAAGTCCATTTCCGCCAGCTGGGCGCCGGCCTCCCGGGCAGACAGCCGCAGCGCATAGCGGTCACCGATCACAACCCTGCCCCGGCCACTGGCCAGCAACCTGGCCGCCTGCTCGTAGCGCTCGTAACGGGTCAGGAGGCCAGCCGTCTCGAAATCCTGCAACAAGCGGGCGTAGCGGGCGCCGTACCAGCCGTCGCTGGGTACGATCAAAGGCAGCCGCGCCGCCAGTACCATATCGAGACTGGTCAGGCTGCGCACGCTCTCGTCCCCGGCCAGCGCAAAGGGCAGCACCTCCTCCTCGCGGTAGGGCAGGCTGAACCAGGCGTAGGCCTGTCGTTCGGGGGTATCGGAGGCGGCCAGCAGGAGGTCGATCTCTCCCTGACGGAACATCAACAGCCTGCGCTTGCGCGGAATGTCTTGCAGGTACCGTATGTGGCAGCCGGCCTCCTGGCCGATGGCCTTGAGCAGCGCGACCTCCAGCCCGGTGGGTTTGCCGGCCGCGTCGAGGTAGGCGTACGGACGCCAGTGCTCGAAGGGCACGCGCAATACCCGACTGCAGGCGGCCTCGCCGGACGTCGTGGCAAGAACAAGCAGCAGGATCAAGCAAGCGCGCGACATAAGGGGGTTATAGCTCGCTGCCGGCCACCCAACGAGTGCAAACCAAATGCGGCAATGGCACTCCAAGCGACAGTGCCCTACCCCATAGCCCCAAGACCGCCCCAGGCGGCAAACGGAGACAAGCAATGAACCGTGCAGCCAGCTACGTCCATGGCGCCGCTAGCCAAGCCTTGCTCGGCCAGACCATAGGCCAGTTTTTTGATCAGGCCGCCGAGCGCTGGGCCAACCGCGACGCCCTGGTGGTGCGCCACCAGGCTATACGCTGGACCTATGCCGAACTCAAGCACCGCGTTGACGCCTGCGCCGCCAACCTGCTGGCCCTCGGCCTCGCGCCCGGCGAGCGGGTAGGCATATGGGCACCCAACTGTGCCGAATGGGTGCTGATGCAACTGGCCACCGCCAAGGCCGGCCTGGTGCTGGTCAATATCAACCCGGCCTACCGGCTGGCGGAGCTCGAGTACGCCCTCAACAAGGTCGGCTGCAAGGCCCTGGTGCTGGCTCCGCGACTCAAGAGCAGCGACTACCTGGCGCTGATCAACGAACTGTTGCCCGAACTCGCCGCCAGCCAGCCTGGCCAATTGGCCGCACAGCGCGTCCCCAGCCTCAGGGCCGTGATACGCCTGGGTGCAGATGCCAGCCCCGGCATGCTCAACTTCGAGCGCCTGCTGACGCAACCCACGGCCGATGCCCTGGTTCGCCTGGAAGCCGTCGCCGCCACCCTGCAGTTCGATGACGCGGTCAATATCCAGTTCACCTCCGGCACCACCGGCTTCCCCAAGGGCGCCACCCTCAGTCATCACAACATCCTCAACAACGGCTACTTCATTGGCGAGGCCATGAAGCTCGGCCCGGAGGATCGCCTCTGCATCCCGGTGCCGCTCTACCACTGCTTTGGCATGGTGCTGGGCAACCTGGCCTGCCTGACCCATGGCGCGGCCATCGTCTACCCGGACGAAGCCTTTGACCCCAAGGCAGTGCTCGAAGCCGTAGTCGCCGAGCGCTGTACCGGCCTGCACGGTGTGCCCACCATGTTTATCGCCATACTCGGCCATCCCGACTTTGCCCAATACGACCTCTCCACCCTGCGCACCGGCATCATGGCCGGCTCGCCCTGCCCCATCGAGGTCATGAAGCGGGTGGTCAACGAGATGCATATGGCCGAGGTCACCATCGCCTACGGCATGACCGAAACTTCACCGGTGTCCTTCCAGAGCGGCACCGATGAACCGCTGGACCGCCGCGTCTCCACCATCGGCCGCATCCACCCCCACCTCGAAGTCAAGATCGTCGACGTGGACGGCAGCATCGTACCGCGCGGCACCGTAGGCGAGCTGTGCACCCGCGGCTACTCGGTCATGCTGGGCTACTGGGACGACGAGGCCAAGACCCGCGAAGCCATCGACGCGGCCGGCTGGATGCACACCGGTGACCTTGCGGTGATCGATGACGAGGGCTATTGCAATATCGTCGGCCGGCTCAAGGACATGGTGATCCGCGGTGGCGAGAACCTCTATCCGCGTGAGATCGAGGAATTTCTCTACCGTCACCCCAAGGTGCGCGACGTACAGGTGGTCGGCGTGCCTGACGCCAAGTACGGCGAAGAGCTGTGTGCCTGGATCATCCTCAAGGAGGGCGAAAGTGCCAGCGAGGACGATATCCGCGAGTTCTGCCGCAACCAGATCGCCCACTTCAAGATCCCGCGCTATATCCGCTTTGTCGACGCCTTCCCCATGACGGTGACCGGCAAGATCCAGAAATACAAGATGCGCGAGGTGATGACCCAGGAACTGGGCCTCACCGTCGCCAAGACAGCCTGATCCCCAACCTATCGAACCACGGAGTGCTGAACATGTCCGAATCCATCGTCATCGTCGCCGCCGCCCGTACGCCCATGGCCGGCCTGCAGGGCGACTTCGCCAATCTCAAGGCAGGCCAGCTCGGCGCGGTCGCCATCAAGGCAGCGGTCGAGCGCGCCGGCATCCAGCCCAGCGACGTGGAAGAAGTCGTGATGGGCAATGTGCTGCCGGCGGGCCAGGGCCAGGCCCCAGCCCGCCAGGCTTCGCTCGGCGCCGGCCTGCCGCTGGGTGCCAACTGCACCACCATCAACAAGATGTGCGGCAGCGGCATGAAGGCCATCATGTTCGCCCATGACCAGCTCAAGGCTGGCAGCAACAGCGTGATGGTGGCCGGTGGCATGGAAAGCATGAGCAACGCCCCCTATATCCTGCCCAAGGTCCGTACCGGCCTGCGCATGGGGCATGGCGAGGTCAAGGACCATATGTTCCTGGACGGCCTCGAAGATGCCTACGACAAGGGTCAGCTGATGGGCGTGTTTGCCGAGCAGTGCGCCGACAAGTACCAGTTCAGCCGTGAAGCGCAGGACGAATACGCCCTGCGCTCCCTTACCCGCGCCCAGGCCGCCATTGCCCAGGGCCGCTTCAAGGACGAGATTGCCGCGGTCACCGTGGCCGGCCGCAAGGGCGACGTGCTGATCGACACCGACGAACAGCCGGGCAAGGCCATGCCGGAGAAGATCCCCACCCTCAAGCCCGCCTTCCGCAAGGACGGCACGGTCACCGCCGCGAATGCCTCGTCCATCTCGGACGGAGCCGCCGCCGTGGTGATGATGCGCGAATCCGATGCCCTCAAACGTGGCCTCAAGCCGCTGGCCCGTATCGTCGGCCACGCCAGCCACGCCCAGGAACCGGGCTGGTTCACCACCGCCCCGGTCGGCGCCATGAAGAAGCTGTTCGAAAAGACCGGCTGGAGCGCCGAATCCGTCGATCTGTATGAGATCAACGAAGCCTTCGCCGTGGTAACCATGGCCGCCATGCACGAGCTCAACCTGCCGGCCGACAAGGTCAATGTGCACGGTGGCGCCTGTGCCCTGGGTCACCCCATCGGTGCCTCCGGCGCCCGCATCGTCGCCACCCTGATCTACGCCCTCAAGCAGTACGGCAAGCAGCGTGGCGTGGCCAGCCTGTGCATCGGTGGCGGCGAGGCCACCGCCCTGGCAATCGAACTCTGTTAAACCAAGACCGGGGCCCGCCCCGGTGGGACTGCCTCAGATGACGCTCTACTTTGAAGACCTCAAGCCCGGCCGCGTGTTCAGGTCCGGCCCCGTGACGGTAGACCCGGCCGAGGTCGAGGACTTCGCCCGCCGCTACGACCCGCAGGACTTCCACCTCGACGCCGCCGCCGGTGCCGCCAGCGTATTCGGCAGCCTGGTGGCCAGCGGCTGGCAGACGGCCGCCTACAGCATGCGCATGCTGGCCTCCAGCGAGCTGCGTACCATCGTCAATGGCCTCGTCGGCCTGCAGATCGACAAGCTGATGTGGCACCAGCCGGTGAAGCCGGGTGACGTGCTGAATGCCGAATTCGACGTGATGAGCCGCAAGCAGTCGCGCTCCAAGCCAGGCTTTGGCGTGGTGCAGCTGGCCTGGCGTACCTTCAACCAGCAGGGCGAGCTGGTGATGAGCTTGGAGAACGCGATCTGGGTTGCTGTGCGCGAGCCGGCAACTAACTGAATGCAAGGAACCTGCGCCTAGAAAGAGCCAGGCCGGAGAAGAGGATAGGTGAGAGATGATACTGAGCGAAGAACACCAGATGATCCGCGACAGCGTGCGCGACTTTGCGCGCGAACAGCTCTGGCCCACAGCCAGCCTGCGCGACGAGACCCATGCCTTCCCACATGACGAGCTGCAGCAAGCCGCCTCGCTGGGACTGCTGGGCCTGACCGTGCCGACCGACTGGGACGGTGCCGGGCTCGACTACCTGGCCGCCGCCTTGGCGATCGAGGAGCTGGCCGCCGGTGATGGTGCCTTTTCCACCATCGTCTCGGTACACAACTCGGTCGGCTGCGGACCCATCCTGGCCTTCGGGACCGATGCACAAAAGAACCAGTATCTGCGTAAGCTCGCCAGTGGCGATTGGCTGGCCAGCTTCTGCCTGACCGAGCCGCAGGTCGGTTCGGAAGCCAGTGCCATCAAGACCCGTGCGGTGCGCGATGGTGACCACTATGTGCTCAACGGCGCCAAGCAGTTCATCACCAATGGCAAGAACAGCCGGCTCAGCATCGTCATCGCCGTCACCGACCCGGACAAGGGCAAGAGGGGCCTGTCGGCCTTTATCGTGCCAACCAACACCCCGGGCTACACCGTGGCGCGGGTCGAAAAGAAACTGGGCCAGGCAGCATCGGATACCTGCGCCATTCTGCTCGACAACTGCCGCATTCCGGCAGACCACCTGCTGGGCCAGGAGGGCGAGGGCTACAAGGTCGCACTGGCCAGCCTGGAATCCGGTCGCATCGGCATCGCCGCCCAGGCGCTAGGGATGGCCCGTTCGGCCTACGAGTGCGCGCTGCGCTACAGCAAGGAGCGGGAGACCTTCGGCAAGCCCATCTTCGAACACCAGGCGGTCAACTTCCGCCTGGCCGATATGGCCACCCAGCTCGAAGCCGCCCGGCAGCTGATCTGGCATGCCGCCAGCCTCAAGGACGCCGGCCTGCCCTGCCTCAAGGAGGCCAGCATGGCCAAACTCTTTGCCAGCGAGATGGCCGAGCGCGTATGTTCCGATGCGATCCAGATACACGGGGGCTATGGTTATCTCAACGACTTCCCCGTCGAACGCATCTACCGCGACGTACGGGTCTGCCAGATCTACGAAGGCACCAGCGATATCCAGCGCATCGTGATCGGCCGGGCCATAGGCGACGACGTCTAGCGGGAGCGGAGTTCCGGGCGGGGCTAACCAGGCCGGGGACGGAAGAGACATGCAAGAACAAATTCAAAGGATACGTGCCGACCAGGCCGAGCTCTTGCGCGGCCTGCGGCTTGCGGGGCTGGCCGATGCGCCGGCCGCCTTCGGCTGCCGCCATGCCGAGATCGCCGCCCGCCCGCTGCAGTACTGGGATGACCACGTCCGCCACTACGCCAGCAGCGAGGACGCCGCAACCTTCGTGCTGTACCGAGGTGGCAAGGCGGTTGGCATGACCGGTGCCTACCTGGAACGTGGCCGGCGCGACCATGCCTATATCTGCAATATGTGGGTCGATCCACACTTTCGCCGTGGAGGCGCCGGTGCTCGGCTGGTCGATACCGCCAGTCGCTGGCTGGCCGAACAAGGCGCCGAACGCATCAATGCCTGGGTGGTGGAGAGCAATCACAACGCCCAGAAGTTCTATGACACCTTGGGCTTTATCTGCCTGGACCACCGGCGGCTGATGCCCGGCAACCCGGAAGTCGAGGAGATCCTCATGGTGTTCGACACCGCCCTGCTCTGACCCCGAACGGACACGCCTAATAGCCAGCACCACAGGAATTCGCCATGCAGACCTTTCACCTTGACGCCGTCAGCCAGGACCGCCAGACCCACGGTGCGCCCTATCTGGAGTTCCTGCGTACCGCCGATATGAGCGCCGGTCTCTATCACCTGCAGCCCGGTAGCCACGATGCCCAGGGCGCCCACCAGGAAGACCTGTTGTTCTATGTGATCCGGGGTACCGCCACCCTGGAGGTCGGTGACGACGCCGTCGCAGTCAGCGCCGGCAGCGTGGTGCATGTGCCGCGGCGGGTTGCCCCACGCTTCGTGGAGGTCAGCGCCCCGCTCGACGTGCTGGTGGTCTTTGCACCTGCCGAATCCCGTCCGACCATTGCCACCCCGGCCTCGATCTGACCCAAATCCAACCCAACGCCGGCCACACGGCGCCCCGGAACACATGAATACGCTACCGAACACCATCAACCCCAAGTCAGAACAATTCCAGGCCAACGAGGCCGCCATGCAGGCCCTGGTGGACGACCTGCGCAAGGAGGCCGCCCTGGTCGAACAAGGCGGCGGCCAAGTGGCCCGCGACCGCCACACCGCCCGCGGCAAGCTCTTGCCGCGCGACCGTGTCGCCCAGTTGCTCGATGTCGGCTCACCCTTTCTGGAGATCGGCCAGCTCGCTGCCCACGGTCAGTACGAGGGCCAGGTGCCCTCGGCCGGCCTGATCGCCGGCATAGGCCGGGTCTCGGGCGTGGAGTGCATGATCATCGCCAACGATGCCACGGTGAAGGGCGGTACCTACTACCCCATGACGGTCAAGAAACACCTGCGCGCGCAGGAGATCGCCATGGAGAACCGCCTGCCCTGCATCGCCCTGGTGGACTCGGGCGGCGCCAACCTGCCCAACCAGGACGAGGTCTTCCCCGACCGCGACCACTTTGGTCGCATCTTCTACAACCAGGCCAACCTCAGCGCCCTGGGAGTGCCGCAGATCGCCGCCGTCATGGGCTCCTGCACCGCTGGTGGCGCCTATGTGCCGGCCATGAGCGACTACAGCGTGATGGTGAAGAACCAGGCCACTATCTTCCTCGCCGGCCCGCCGCTGGTGCGCGCCGCCACCGGCGAGGTGGTGACCGCCGAGGAGCTGGGCGGGGCCGACGTGCACGCCAAGATCAGCGGCGTGGCCGACTACTACGCGCATAACGATGCCCATGCGCTGGACCAGGTCCGCCGCATCGTTGCCAACCTCAACTGGGTCAAGCCCATGACCGTGGCAACCAAGCCGGTGGAGGCGCCGCGCTATGCCGCCGAGGAGCTGTACGGCATCGTCGGCGCCGACCTGAAGAAGCCCTTTGACATCCGCCAGGTCATCGCCCGCATTGTCGACGGCAGCCGTTTTGACGAATTCAAGGAAACCTACGGCGCCACCCTGGTGACCGGCTTTGCCCATATCTACGGCTACCCGGTCGGCATCGTCGCCAACAACGGCGTGCTGTTCAGCGAGTCGGCCCAGAAGGGTGCCCATTTTATCGAGCTGTGCAGCCAGCGCGGCATTCCGCTCGTGTTCCTGCAGAACATCACCGGCTTTATGGTCGGCAAGAAGTACGAGGCCGAGGGCATTGCCAAGCATGGTGCCAAGATGGTCACCGCGGTCGCCACCAGCAAGGTACCCAAGTTCACCATGGTAATCGGCGGCAGCTATGGCGCCGGCAACTACGGCATGTGCGGCCGTGCCTACAACCCCAACTTCATGTGGATGTGGCCCAACGCCCGCATCGCGGTGATGGGTGGCGAACAGGCGGCCGGCGTGCTGGCCCAGGTGCGAGAAGAGGCGCTGGCCAAGAAGGGTCAGCAGTTGTCCGACGAGGAGCGCGAAGGCATCAAGAAGCCGCTACGTGACCAGTTCGAAGCGCAGAGCCATCCCTACTACGCCACCAGCCGGCTGTGGGACGACGGCATCATCGACCCGCGCGACAGCCGCAGGGTGCTGGGTCTCGCCATCTCCGCCAGCCTCAACAAACCCATCGCCGAGACCAAGTTCGGCGTGTTCCGGATGTAAGGGCGCAGAGGCATGCATATCTGGGTCGACGCCGACGCCTGCCCCGGCGTCATCAAGGAAATCCTGTTCCGCGCCGCCGAGCGCTGGCAGATCACGACCACACTGGTCGCCAACCAGCTGATCCGCGTGCCGCCCTCGGCCTGGCTGCGCAGCGTGCAGGTGCCGGGGGGGTTCGATGTTGCGGATAACGAGATCGTGGCGCGTGTCCAAGCAGGAGACCTGGTGATCACCGCCGACATTCCGCTTGCGGCCGCGGTGATCGAAAAAGCCGCCCATGCCATCAACCCGCGGGGCGAGATCTACACCGTGGAGAACATGGCCGAACGGTTGAGGATGCGCGACTTCATGGCCACGCTGCGCGACAGCGGCGTGCAAACCGGCGGGCCGGCTGCGTTCAGCCAGGCGGACAGGCAGGCATTCGCGAACCAACTCGATCGATTCTTGCAAAAGCACAAACATTGAAGTCGTCGTAGGGAGTACCGTGGGTGACAGCGCCAACCACGCCGACGCCCCAGAGCAGTAGTTGTAGCGCCCGGCCAAGCCGAGCAATGAGCAGAAGGTTGCAGTTTGAGCCTTTGCAGCGCGTGACCAACAACCAGGAGACAAGATCATGAGCACCTCGATTACCAGCCAGATCGCCCGCAATGGCATCGCCACCGTCACGCTCAACCGCCCGGAGCGCCACAACGCCTTCGACGACGCGCTGATCGCCGAGCTGACCACCGAGTTCGAGCGGCTGGCCGCCAATCCGGAAGTCCGGGTGCTGATCCTGGCCGCCTCCGGCAAGAGCTTCTCGGCCGGTGCTGACCTCGGCTGGATGAAGCGCATGGCCAACAACACCGAGGAAGCCAACCTCGACGACGCACGCGCGCTGGCCAAGCTGATGCATGTGCTGGACACCTTCCCCAAGCCTACCGTGGCGGCCGTGCAAGGCCCCGCCTACGGCGGCGGGGTGGGCCTCGTGGCCTGCTGTGACATGGCCTTCGCTGCACCCGAGACCATGTTCTCGCTGTCCGAGGTGCGGCTCGGACTGATCCCGGCGGTGATCTCGCCCTACGTCATCCGCAAGATCGGCAATAGCCAGGCGCGCCGCTACTTCCTCTCTGCCGAGCGCTTCAGCCCTGAGACCGCACTGCGCATCGGTCTCGTGCATGACATCACGCCACAGGATGAAGTGTTGCCGCTGGCCACCTCCTGGGCAGTCCAGCTGCTCAGCAATGGTCCCGAGGCCATGCTGGAAGCCAAGCGCCTGGTGGCCGAGGTTTCCAACCGTCCCATCTGCAACGAGCTGAACGAATTCTGTGCCCAGCGCATCGCCAAGCAGCGTGTCAGCAAGGAAGGTCAGGAAGGGCTGACCGCCTTCCTGGAAAAGCGCCCGCCGAATTGGGTCACGCAATAACACCGCAGCAAGTACCCAGGACCGTTGCAGCCCACCGGTCCTGGGCGCTCCAGAAAACCCCTAGCCGTCGGCGCCGCCCGACTCCTTGGTAAACACCGATGTTCAAAAAGATCCTGATCGCCAACCGTGGCGAAATCGCCTGCCGCGTCATCGAGACTGCCCGCAAGATGGGTATCAAGACGGTCGCCGTCTATTCCGACGCCGACGCCCAGGCCCGCCACGTCAAGCTGGCCGATGAAGCGTTCCGGCTCGGCCCGCCGGCGCCGCGCGAATCCTATCTGAAGGCGGATTTGATTCTCGATATTGCCCGCCGGACCGGCGCCGAGGCCATCCACCCCGGCTATGGCTTTCTGAGCGAGAACGAAGACTTTGCCGAGGCCTGTGCTGCTGCCGGGGTGGTGTTTATCGGCCCGCCGGCCTCGGCCATTGCCGCCATGGGGTCCAAGTCGGCCGCCAAGACCCTGATGGAAACCGCCGGTGTGCCGCTGGTGCCGGGCTACCATGGTGACGAGCAGGACAGCGCCTTCCTGCAGGCGCAAGCCGACCGCATGGGCTACCCGGTGCTGATCAAGGCTTCGGCTGGCGGTGGCGGCAAGGGTATGAAGATCGTCGAGCGTGCCGAGGACTTCATCGGCCAGTTGGCCTCTGCCAAGCGCGAGGCCGCCGCGAGCTTTGGCGACGACAAGGTACTGGTCGAAAAGTACCTGACCAAGCCGCGCCATATCGAGATCCAGGTATTTGCCGACAGCCACGGCGAGGCGGTGTATCTGTTCGAGCGCGACTGCTCGGTACAGCGCCGGCACCAGAAGGTGCTGGAAGAGGCGCCCGCTCCAGGCCTATCCGACGCGCTGCGGCGCGAGATCGGCGAGGCAGCGGTACGTGCCGCCAAGGCCGTGAACTATATCGGCGCCGGTACCGTCGAGTTCATCTTCGATACCCTCTCCGACGCCTTCTATTTCATGGAGATGAACACCCGCCTGCAGGTGGAGCACCCGGTCACCGAAATGGTCACCGGCCTTGATCTGGTGGAATGGCAGCTGCGTGTTGCCAGCGGCGAGCCCCTGCCGCTGCGCCAGGACGCCCTGCGCCTGAACGGCCATGCCTTCGAAGCACGCGTCTACGCCGAAGACCCGGCACGCGACTTCCTGCCGCAGATCGGCCGGCTGGCCCACCTCGCCCAGCCGGCTCCGTCCCGCCATGTACGCGTCGATACCGGGGTGGAGAGCGGCGACGAGATCTCGCCCTACTACGACCCCATGATCGCCAAGCTGATCGTCTGGGATGAAAATCGCGAGCGGGCGCTGGACCGCCTGGCCAGTGCGCTGAGCGAGTACGAGGTGGTGGGTCTGACTACCAACCTCGACTTCCTGGGTCGGCTGGCCCGCCACCCGGCTTTCCGCGCGCAGGAGCTCGATACCGGCTTTATCGCCCGCCACCATGCTGCGCTGGTGCCGCCGGCTGCCGCACCAGACCGCGAGGTACTGGCCCTCGCAGCCCTGGCCGAACTGGCCCTCTTGGAGCAGCAGGGCGAAGCTGCCCGCAAGCGCTCCAACGATGCCGATTCGCCCTGGTGGCAGAGCGATGGCTGGCGCCTGAACCAGGACAACCGCCATGCCCTGCACTTCCGCCATGGCGAGGCCGAGTACGCGGTGGTGGCCCACTATCGCGACGACGCCTACCTCTTGGAACTGCCCGACGGCCAGGGTGGCAGCCAGACCTTGGCCGCCCAGGGCCAGCTGGTGAATGGCCGGCTCACCGCTACCCTGGACGGCTACCGCCTCGCTGCCAGCGTGGTAAGGCAGGCTGACAGCCTGACCCTGGTGCGCAACGGCAGCAACCTCACCCTGCAGCCCTTCAATCCGTTGTTGGCGGGCCTCGCCGCGGCAGAGAGCGGTGGCGGCCTGACGGCGCCCATGCCGGGTACCGTGGTGGCGGTGCACGTGGGCAAGGGCGACAAGGTCGAAAAAGGCACCCCGCTGGTCATCCTGGAAGCCATGAAGATGGAGCACACCATCCTCGCCCCGCACGCCGGGACCGTGGCCGAAGTGTTTTTCCTGAAGGGTGAGCAGGTGCGTGAGGGCGCGGCCTTGCTGGACATTACCGCCGACTAAGCAACCGACGGGCGAGCACGACACGGCCGAGCACGGGGACAGGGTACCGGTATAATGGCGCCCCTTCGCCCCCGCCCTTGCGCACTGTGACCTCGCCCGACCCCGCCCTCAACCTGCTGCAATCCGTCTTTGGCTACGAACGCTTCCGCGGTCGTCAGGCTGAGATTGTGGCGCAGGTGGCGAGCGGCGGCGACGCCCTGGTGCTGATGCCCACCGGCGGTGGCAAGTCGCTGTGCTACCAGATTCCCGCGCTGCTGCGGCAAGGTTGTGCCGTGGTGGTGTCCCCCTTGATCGCACTGATGCAGGATCAGGTTGAAGGCCTGCACCAGCTCGGCGTGGAAGCGGCCTTCCTCAATTCCACCCTGGACAATAACGCCGCCCGCGAGATCGAACAGCGCTATATGCGCGGCGAACTCAAACTCTTGTACGTGGCGCCGGAGCGGCTGCTGACGCCACGCTTTCTGGCTCTCCTGGAGCACACCCCGGCCAGCCTGTTCGCCATCGACGAAGCGCACTGCGTCAGCCAATGGGGGCACGATTTCCGGCCCGAATACATCGGCCTGTCGCTCTTGCACGAGCGCTTCCCGGCGGTACCGCGCATTGCCCTCACCGCCACTGCCGACGCCGCCACCCGCCGCGAGATCGTGCAGCGGCTGGCGCTGGAGGATGCCGCCCAGTTCGTCTCCAGCTTCGACCGCCCCAATATCCGCTACCGCATCGTCGAAAAGGACAATGCCCGCAAGCAGCTGCTCAGCTTTATCGAGCGCGAGCACGATGGAGATGCCGGCATCGTCTACTGCCTGAGCCGCAAGCGGGTGGAGGAAACGGCCCAGTTCCTCTGCGACAACGGCGTCACCGCCCTGCCCTACCACGCGGGGATGGACGCCGACATCCGCGCCCGCAACCAGTCCCGCTTCCTGCGCGAGGACGGTATCGTCATGGTCGCCACCATCGCCTTCGGCATGGGCATCGACAAGCCCGACGTGCGTTTCGTTGCCCATATCGACCTGCCCAAGAGCCTGGAAGGCTATTACCAGGAGACCGGTCGCGCCGGCCGCGACGGTCTGCCCTCCAGCGCCTGGCTGACCTACGGGCTCAACGATGTGATGCAGCTCAAGGAGATGATAGAGAGCGGCCAGGCACCCGAGGCGCAGAAGCAGGTTGAACGGCAAAAGCTGAACGCCATGCTGGGCCTTGCCGAGACCGTCGCCTGCCGGCGCCAGGTGATCCTGGCCTACTTTGGCGAGAACGCCGCGGCCTGCGGCAATTGCGACAACTGCCTCAACCCGCCGCAGACCTGGGATGCCACCGACGCCGCCCGCAAGGCGCTGAGTTGCGTCTTTCGTACCGGCCAGCGCTTTGGTGCTGGCCATGTGATCGATGTGCTGCTCGGCAAGCGTACCGACAAGGTCAAACAACACTTCCACGAGCAGCTCAGCACCTTCGGCATAGGCAGTGAATTGTCCGAGCCCGCCTGGCGCTCGGTATTGCGGCAGCTCCTGGCCGCCGGCTATCTGCAGACCGAGGTGGAGTACGGTGCCCTGCAGCTGACCGAGCAGGCCCGCCCGCTCCTGCGTGGCGAGACTGCCCTGCGTCTGCGTGGCCTGCCGGACCGGCAGCGCGACAAGGCCGAACGCGAGCGCAAACGCTCCGCTGCCAGCCTGGATATCCCGGCGGCCGACGAGGCACTGTGGCAAAAACTACGCACCCGCCGCCGCCAACTGGCCGACGAGCAGGGCGTGCCGGCCTATCTGATCTTCACCGACGCCACCCTCAAGGCCATGCTGGATGCCAAGCCGGCCACGCTGGCCGACATGGCGCATATCTCCGGCGTGGGCGCGCAAAAGCTGGAACGCTACGGCCTTGCCTTCCTCGACACCCTGCATGGTGTGGATTAACTACTATGCCAATGGCTTGGCGCCGTGTTAATACTAGGGGCTGACTCACAGCCCGCCGCAAGACGCCCTGCCAGCCATGCCCGCCGCCCCCCTTACCGATGAACAGATCGCTTTCATAGAGGGCGGCCGCCTGATCCACCTGGCCGGCTGCGACGGCTTTTTGACCCCTTCGCTCACCCCCGCCCTGGCCTGCCGCGTCGAACCCGACAGGCAAACCCTGACCCTCGTGCTGGTGCGCCAGCATGCAGTACGGTTGCTGGCCGACATCCAGGGCAATGGCCGCCTCAGCGTGCTGCTATCGCAAGCCGGCAAGCCGGCCCAGCTGCAGCTGCGTGGCCGGGATGCCCGTCCCTATGCTGTCGGCGCCGCCGAGCTGGCGTCGCTGGAGGCGCAGCGCGAAGCCATCGCCGCCGAGCTCCTGCCGCTGGGCTTCAGCACCGGCTACAGCTACGCCCTGCACCGCTACCCGGACGACGCCTTGGCGGCCGTGCAGCTGACCGTCAGCGAATGGCAGCGGCCGGCGCTGCACGACCAAGTGTTCTACGACGACGGCAGAAAGACCCTGGCATGAACCAGCCGGACCTCGACCTGATCCGCGCCTGCCTCGAAGGCGGGCTGCCCAAGCAAGTGGCGAGCTGCTCGCCCACCGGCCTGACCGATATCTGCGAAGTGCCGCAGCTGTGCTTTGTAGACGCACAGCATGTGGCCTTGCCCTATGCCTGCACCACCACCTTGCGCAGCAATCTGCTGGCCAACCCGCGTGCCGCCGCCACCATCAGCCACCCCGATACGGCCGCCCGCTACCGCCTGGCGCTGGAATTCCTCGGCACCGAATCGAGCGGGCCGCTCTTCAACAGCCTGCAGGCGCGCCATGCCAGCACCCCAGGCATGCTGCCGCTCCTGGGCGTGGACATCTGCCGGGTGCTGAGCGTGGAACAGCTGGCTGGCGAGGTACTGCCGCTACCGCCGGCGCCCTGCAACCGGCTGGCAGCCATACGCCTCTTGTCGCAGCGCTTGGCCGCGGCCGACGAACTCTCGCAAGCTTTCGATCTGGTACTGGACGGGCTCAATAGCGAGATGGGCATGGACCACGCCCTTATCCTCTGCGTGGATGAATCCGGCCAGTGGCTATATACCGTAGCCAGCCGCGGCTATGCCCAATCCGGCGTTGGCTCCGAAGTCGAGATCGGTACCGGCCTGATCGGTGCGGTGGCCCAGTTCCGAGCCCCGGTGCGCTTGGCCAGTCTCTCCGGGGAATACCGCGAGCCCGGCCTGCACCTTGGTCCGGCTGCAGTGGGCGGCGATATTCCTTTTCCCGCCCTGCACCGGCCGCACAGCCAGCTGGCCGTGCCCATTGCCGCCGGGAACTGGTTGGCGGGCGTGCTGTATGTGGAAAGCGCCGAGCAACGCCGCTTCGACTACCAGGACGAAGACGCATTGGTAGCCCTGGGCCAGCAACTGGGGCTGGCCATGCGTTGGCTGACCCGCCCCACCGAATTCCTGCCGGAAGCGGCCGAGGCAATGGAAGACGAGATCACCCCCTCGCCCACCCCGCTGGGCAAGCCGGTCACCATCCGCTACTTCGCCACCACCCAGAGCGTCTTCCTGGACGAGGACTACCTGATCAAGGGCGTGGCCGGTGCCGTGCTCTGGCTCTTGCTGTGCGACTATGCCCGCGACGGTCGGTCGGAGGCCAGCAACCGCGCCCTGCGCCTGGACCCACGACTCAAGCTGCCGGACTTTGGCGACAACCTCTACACCCGCCTCCTGCTCCTGCAACGCCGCCTGGGAGAACGCTGCGACTGGCTGGCCCTGGACAAACTCGGCCGCGGCCGCTTCCGCCTGCGGGTAGACCGCCCCGTACAACTGGTCGACGGCGAAGCCGCCTGAAAACCAGGCCGCCAACCTATATCCTCAAACGGTCATCTCCACCTGTATCCGGGGAAGATGGCAGCGCTGTGTACAGCGAAGAAGCTGCCTTTCCGTGCCGCCGACGAGCGCCAGCGAGGCCCCACCCCCGCAAGGAGGACGCCGTGGTTGTAAGCCCCTGAAGGGGCAACAACCACGCAGTCGCGGCGGCGAGGGCGGGGGGAGTAGGAGGCAATAAAGCGAGGCGCCATTGAACACCTACTGGCTCTAAGCGCACGGCTCCGCCGGGCGAAGCGCTGCGGCCATCGCCCGAAGCCAGCGTCGAATATCCCCACCAAAAAAATTGGCCGCAAAGGCGGCCATAAAACTCAACCCGGTTTCTCGGCTAGCGCCGGGCTAAGGGAACCCGCTCCGACAGGGGAGCGAAGCGGGATACGGAGCAAAAGGCGGAGACGGCCATTTGCAAAGTCGGTCAGTAGCGTGTGCTCAGCGCCAGGGTCAAACGCCCCCACTCCTTGGGCGGCAAGAGCGCCCGCAACATCGCCAGCACGCAGTCGAATACTTCGGCGGATGCGCCTTCGCGCAGCATCTCGCCGAGCATCAGCGCCCGCTCGTCCGGAGCCAGATTGGGCACGGTCCAGCGGACCAGCGGCAACATGCGCTCGGCCGGCATGGCAGCCAGCATCTGCTGTTCGATCTCTATGATTTCGGCGTCGCTATGGGTGTCCCACAGCACACGGTTGTTATAACGCTCCTCGGTGGCCATCAATTCGAGGTTATCGGCCACGAACAAGGCCAGCTCGCGGTACAGCCACTCGCCGGCGCTCTCGCGGTTGTAGTGGTTGGCGGCTTCCACCGTGGCAGCCACATCCTGCAACTGGTTGATGGCGTGGCGGTGTTCCTGGTAGCTCAGCTGCGCCTCCTTGCTGGCGCCGGGGCGGCGAGCCTCCATGGCAGGCAGGATGCGGTCATGCTTTTGCAGCAGATGTGCCTCGCACACTTCCAGCAGCTCCCGCACCGATTGCAGGCTGCTGCCACGATTGGCGGCACAAGACCAATCGGTACGGCCCACCTCCAGCAGCACATGGCTGAGGTAGGCGCGCAGACCTTTGTGGATCAGGGCGTAGATATCGTAGCGGCGGTCGTTGGCTGGCATGGTGTTCTCCGGCTCCGTCGGCAACACGCGCCGGGGGAGTGAGCACAGTGTGCAGCCAGGCTGGCTAGGGGATCGCTAATTGCTTGCTAACCAACACTTAATAATTGGGTAAGCCCTTTTTTGCTCTTGCTTGGCCTTACGTGGCGGCCAAGTCCAGTGGCTGCGCCCGGGAGACCCGGGTGTTCGACTGCTGCGAAATCTGGCGCTGCGGACTGACTCTTTATCGATTCCCTACCCCTCCGCCCCGCCCGCCGGCGGGGAACCTCGCTACGCTCGTGGACGGCATCTCCCAGAAAGAGGTTTGCGGTTCGCAACTGGGGCCGGATTCAGCACAGGCATACCGGGGGTACAATCCGGGTATGCCTACTTCCGACTCGCTCAGCCAGATCAGCCAGACCACGCTTGCTCATTACGAGGCG
>NZ_DATCSC010000157.1:0-27825 GCF_036568685.1 Chitinimonas sp. | reverse complement strand
AGGAGTACGCCATGGAAGTCTTCCGCCACACCGTCGAGGTCCGTTGGGCTGATTGCGATGCCAACCAGCATGTGCGCCACAGCGCCTATGCTGACTTCTGCACCCATGCCCGTATCGAGTGGCTGCGCCTGCATGGCTTTCCCTTCGAGCAATTCCAGCAGCGCGCCTTTGGCCCGGTGATCTTCAAGGAGTGGACCGAGTACTTCAAGGAAGTGAAGATGAGCGAGCGGCTGACCATCGAGGTCAAGATCGCCGCCCTCTCCGCCGACAGCAGCCGCTTTGCCATCCGCCATGAGATCTACAAGGAAGACGGCCGCCTAGCTGCCCGGCACGAAGTCAACGGCGCCTGGCTGGACCTGCGTCAGCGCAAGCTGACCCTGCCACCGCCGGAGCTGCACAGCATCTTTGTCGACCTGGCCCGTACCGAAGACTTCGCCGATATCCCGCTCAAGCAGGCTTGAACCTCAGCTTCAGAGAAATAAGAAGCGCCAGAGGAAGTAGACCGCCAGCCCGCCGCCGATGGCGGCGAGCAGCTGCTTGTAGCGCCAGGCAATCAGCCCGCTGGTCAACGCCCCCATCAGCCAGGCATTGCGCCAGTCCAGCTGCCAGTGCTGACCATCGGGCAGCAGCACCATGGGCACGGTAATAGCCGTCAGTACCGCCACTGGCACATAGTGCAGGGCGCGCTTGACCAAGGGCGGAAAACGCACCTTGTCGCCCAGGGCAAAGAAGGAATAGCGGATCAGAAAGGTCACGGCCGTCATCCCGGCGATCACAGCAAGCTCATAGCGGCTCATACCGGTTCCCCATGTCTTCTGCCGCCTTGCGCGGCGCCCCTTCACCATCCGCCACCGTCTTGCGCGACTCCAGGCAAACACCCACCACCACCCCCGCCAGCGCGGCCAGCATCAGGCCCAGTTTGTAATCGAGATTGCGCGCCAGGAGCGCCACCGTGGCAGCGGCCAGGGCAGCAGCCACCATGGGTACGTTGCGCAGCATGGGCACCACGATGCCGGTGAAGGTGGCCGCCATGGCGAACTCCAACCCCAGCTTGTCCAAACCCTCTACCGAGCGGCCCAGTAGCACACCTGCCAGGGTCCAGAACAGCCAGTTGCAGTACATGGCCAGGCTGGAGCCCAGGTGGTACCAGTGCTTGTGGGGTGCATCATCCGCCTGCCCGTAACGGTGCTGCACCACCGCAAAGGTCTCGTCAGTCAGCCAGAAGGCGAGTGGGATGCGCCAGCGCTGGCCCAGGCCGGCCACATAGGGCAGCAGGGTGGCCGAGTAGAGCGCATGGCGCAGGTTGACCACCAGGGTGGTGAGCACGATCACCGCCAGACCTGCGCCGCTCGCCAGCAAGGTCAGCGCAATAAACTGCGAGGAACCGGCAAATACGAACAGCGACATGCCGAGCGCGCCGAAAACCGACAGGCCGCTCGGGGCCGCCAACGTGCCAAAGATCACGCCAAAGGGTGCAGCGCCCACCAGCATGGGCAGGGAGTCTCGCGCGCCGTGCCAGAGTTCGGTCCGGCGGCTGGGGTGGGGTTGGGTCATGCGTACTACCTCCTGCACCCACTCTACTCAGCTGCTGGCGAACCGTATTGAACGATCTTGCGGCGCCCACCACGCCCGGCGCCGCTAACAAAACCCAGCGCAGCGGTTCTGGCTTCCCCGCAGCGAGGAGGCCGTGGTGGTAGCGCGCTAAAGCGCCGACAACCACGCTCAGGCGTGCAACGGGCAGTACGATTGGTACGGCAAGCGCGTACAACAACGCCAGAAGGGTTTTGATCAACGGCGCTCAGGCGGCCTGGCGGTATTGGCCGGGCGTCACACCGAAGGCACGCTTGAACTGTCGTCCCAGGTGGGCCTGGTCGGCAAAGCCAAGCACTGCCGCCAGCTCGGCCATGGGCAAGGGGCCGCGCAGCAGGGTCTTGGCCCGTGCCAGCCGCACCTGGGTCACATAGGCATGCGGTGGCAAGCCCATCTGCTCGCGGAATACCCGATTCAAATGCCAGGGGCTGAGGCCGACCTGGCTGGCGAGCTCGCTCAACGAGGGCGTATCGGCAAAGCGCTCGCGCAGTACGTCCCGCACCTGGCGCACTGCGCCACGCTCAGCCGCAGGCTGCCGCACGGTGCGGTGGCCTTGGGCATGCCGCTGCAAGAGCTGGCTGATCACTTCATACCAACGTGACTCACGTTCCAGTGCACTCACCTCATGACTCAGCGCATAGTGCAGCCCCCGCAACGGCACGATCAGCTCCGGGTCGCGGATAATGGCCTCGGGGAAATAAGGCGTGCCGCCTTGCCAGCTGCCCATGGCCTGGCACACCGTCTGCACCAGGCCCGGGTCGGCATAGAACACCCGGTAGCTCCAGCCATCCTCGTCCGCCCGGCTACCGGTATGGACCTCATCGGGGTTGACCAGGGCAATGGTACCGGCCGGTGCATGGTGCTCGGTGCCGCGGTAATAAAAGCGTTCGGCCCCCTGCTCGATCAGGGCGATGCAATAGCCCTCATGCACATGGGGTGAGAATTCGTGGTCGTAGTAGTGCGCCGTCAACAGCTCCAGCCCATCGAACGCTTCAGGACGATGGAAGGCGACAAATTCGGCGGTGGGGTCCGGCACAGCCATGCAGGTCTCACAACATTGAGTTCGCGCAAGTGGCAAAGGCGCACGATAGGCCACTATCATCGCATCATGCTACGAATCCTGCCGCTTCTGCTCGCCGTCTGGCTGCAATCGCCCGCCTGGGCGGCCGAGAGGGTACGCATAGGCGCGGAAAACGACTGGTTCCCCTACTCTGCCGAGCTCGACGGCAAGCCGGTCGGTATGGCGGTGGAGTTGGTCCGCGCCGCCTTTGAACAAGTGGGTATTGAGGTAGAACTGGTCCCCCTGCCCTACGCCCGCTGTATGAAACTGGCCCGCGAGAGCCAGATCGCCGGCTGCTTCGATACCCTGCGCAACCCGCTGCTGGAAAAGCAGTACCGCTGGCACCGCCAACCGCTCTTCAAGGCCCGTATCGATATCTACGCGCCCATCAACCACCCTGACCTGCCAGTCAGTCTGCGGGAACTGCACGGCAAACGGCTGGCCGTTACCAATGGCTACGACTATGGCGAGGCTTTCGACAGCGACGCTACCCTGCAGCGCGACATGGGGAATTCCGACCTCTATGCCTTGCGCAAGCTGGCGGCAGGGCGGGTGGACTACGCCCTGGTCTACGACCGTATCGCCAGCCATCTGGCCCGCAGCCATCCGGACCTGCGCGGCCGCTTCAAGTCGGTGGGCACCTTGATAGAGCCGGACATCTACCTCTCCTTCGCGCCCCGCTACCCCAAGATTGAGCAGCTGATTACCCGCTTTGACGAGGGCTTTGCCAAACTCCAACAAAGCGGTCGCTACGCAGAGATTGAGGCCCGTTGGCGGTAGTAAGGCCTAAACTAAGCAGCAACCATTCGCTTCGACTGACGCGAACGTTAGCCGGCATCTGGCATAATCGCGGCTTCTTTGCTGTCTCCCGACCAGATCCATGCCGCACATCGCCAGCCACCGCTGGAGCCACCCGGCCTGTCGCGCCCCCCGAGTCCTGCACCGTTGGCTGGTCCATCCCGGCTCGTTGACCCAGCGCCTGAAGGCATACTTCCCCGACTTCCATGTCCGCCTGCTGAGCCAGCGCTATGCCCAGCCTGGGCGCGATGAGCTCAGGGCACTGGCCTTGCCACGCCGTAGCTTGGCGGTCATACGTGAAGTGGTACTTATGAGTGGCGACACTCCCTTGGTCTTCGCCCACTCGGTCATGCCACGCCAGGCGCTATTGCACGGCTTTCAGGGCTTGCGCCGGCAAGGTACCAAGTCCTTGGGCGCCACCCTGTTTGCCAATCCGCAGATACGGCGCAGCCGGCTGGCCTTCCGTGGCGTCGATCGCCGCCATCCGCTGCACGGCAAGGCCGAAAAGGCGGTCGGCAAGCTGCCCGCGCGGCTGTGGGCGCGTCGTTCGCGCTTTGAGCTCGGCACATCGCGCATACTGGTTACCGAAGTCTTCCTGCCCGCCGTCACGGAACAAGCCCGATGAACTGGACCTCGATCAAAGCCAAGCTCGACCTCTACGAACGCTTGATGCGCCTGCACAAGCCCATCGGCATCCTGCTGCTCCTGTGGCCTACCCTGTGGGGCATCTGGGTCGCCAGCGACGGCCGGCCCAACCCCATGATCCTGTGGATCTTCATCCTCGGCACCGTACTGATGCGTTCGGCCGGCTGTGTGATCAATGACTACGCCGACCAGGACTTCGACGGCAAGGTGGAGCGGACCAAGCTGCGCCCCATGGCAACCGGCGAAGTCAGCAAGAAGGAAGCGCTGCTGTTGGCCGGTGGCCTCGCCCTGCTGTCCTTCCTCTTGATCCTGCCGCTCAACAGGCTCACGCTGCTGATGTCGGTCCCGGCCCTGTTCCTGGCCGGCACCTATCCCTACACCAAGCGCTTCTTCCCCATCCCGCAGGCCTACCTCGGCATCGCCTTCAGCTTCGGCATCCCCATGGCCTTCGCCGCCATCCAGGGCAGCGTCCCGGCCATGGCCTGGGCCTTGCTGGTGGCCAATCTCTTCTGGGTGCTGGCCTATGACACCGAATACGCCATGGCCGACAAGCCGGACGACCTCAAGATCGGCATCAAGACCTCGGCCATCACCTTCGGCCGCTTTGACGCCGAGGCAGTCATGGTCTGCCACGCCCTCTTCGTCCTCGGCTTGGCCGCCATAGGCTGGTCACTCAAACGCGGTCCGCTGTGGTATGCCGGGCTCTTGCTTGCCGCCATCCTGATGGCGCTGCAGTACCGGCAGATCCGCGGTCGCGATCGCAATCGCTGCTTCCAGGCCTTCAATGACAACAACTGGGTCGGAGGCGTGGTCTTCGCCGGCCTGATCCTCGACTATTGGCTGCACTGGAAATTCTGAAGACGCGCGGCCGACCGCTCTCAGTCTTCAGGCCCGCATCAGCACCGACTGCTCCAAGGCCTGCATAAAGACGCGGGTCTTGGCAGGCATCAGCCGACGAGCCGGCATCAACGCATAGATACGCAGGTTCTCCGGTTGCTGCTCGGGTAGCACGCGGGCCAAGCGGCCCGCTGCTACCTCAGCCTCGCAATAGCGGTGCGAGATCACGCTCAGCCCCAAACCCGACAATACCGCCTGCACCCGCAGGCCGGCATTGGGCGTACGCAGGCGCGGTTGCAGCTCCACCGCCTCCCGCTGGCCCTTGGGGTCGATAAACGTCCACTGCGCCTCGGTGGGTGCGGCGATCAAGGGCCAGCCTGTCAAATCCGCCACCGTCCTCGGCTGGCCTAGCCGTGCCAGCAGGCTGGGTGCGCCATAGAGGCCCCGCTCTACCGCATAGACCGTCTTGGCGATCTGGCTGGAATCCGGCAGCGAGTCCGGCGTGATCGTAAAGGCAATGTCATAGCCCTCCGCCAACGGGTCTACCCGCCGCCCCACCACCTCCACCTCGATCTGTAGCTGCGGGTAATGCTGCAGCATATGGTTCACCACCTCACCAAGCTGGACCGCACCAAACTCATAGGGCGCGGCGATACGCAACACGCCGCGCGGTGCATCGCCCTGAGCCACCTCACCCTCGGCCACCTCCTCCAGCCGCTCGAACAAGGGGGCCAGCTCGCGCAGCAGTGCCTCACCGCGACCAGTCAGGCGCAGGCGGCGGGTACTACGCTCCAAGAGCCGTTCGCCCAACCGCCGCTCCAGCCGGGCCACAGCCTGGCTGATCGAGGACTTGGGCGCGTCCAGCCGCTCCGCCGCGCGGGTAAAGCTGCCCAAGGTCGCCACCAGCACAAAGGCGTGCCAGTCGTTCCAATCGTTTGTTCTCATAGACGAACAATCATTCCATAAACCGATATTTATCCACCATTACGCACAATATACCCTGTGCGCCATGACTACCACCGCCACCCTGCCCGCCCCGCTACTGAGCCTGCACCCCGAGATGGGCCGGCTGCATGTGCGCGCCTTCGGGCTGGTCATGGGCATGGTGGTCGGCCTCGATTTCATCGCCTCCTCCATGATCGGCGTGGCCGGCAACCACATACAGGGCGGTGTGCATGCCAGCCCTGAGGAATACCTCTGGGCGGTGACCATCTTCGCGGTCACCGCGGTCATGTCCAATCTCATCATCGGCCGGGTGGCGGGGCGGATCAGCTACCGCACGTTTACGCTCTGGGGCATCGTGGTGTTTGTACTGGGCGCCCTGCTCTGCGCCGCGGCCAACGGCATAGGCGTGCTCACCCTGGGCCGGGCGGTACAGGGCCTAGGTGGTGGTGGCCTCTTTACTGCCGCGCGGGTGGTCATGCAGCTCACCAGCAAGCCACAGGAGCGCGGCACCCTGTTCTGGGGCTTTGGCCTGGGTAGCTTCGGCCTTTTGGCCATGGCGCCCTGGGCGTCGGCCGAGCTGGTCGAGCTCTTTGACTGGCGCGCGGTCTTCCTCTTGCAGGCCGCCCTGGGTGCCCTGGTGTGGCCGCTAGTGTGGCTGACCTTTCCTTTACGCAAGCCAGCCGAGATCGCCGAGGACAAGCTCCGCTTCGGCCATCTCGATTGGCCCGCTGTACTGGCGGTCGGCGTGGGCACGCTCTTGTGCCTGCATATCGTGCAGGACTTCCGCTACTTCCAACCTTCCGCCATCCATAGCGTGGTGATCAGCAGCTTCGTCGGCATCGGCCTGGTGCTCTTTATCGCCAGCCGGATGCATACCCACCCGGACCCCTGGCTGGACGTACGCCGCCTGGGCAGCCGCCGCTATCTGGTGGGGCTCACCTTCTACGGCCTCTTCTACCTGATCAGCGGCTACTGGAACCTGCTCTTGTCCGGTTTTCTGCAAAGCGGTCTGGGCTTCGATTTTTCCACCACCGGCCTGCTCATGACCCTGGGCGGCATCGCCACCGTCGCCATGCTGGTGCTCTACATGCTCAATACAGGCCGCTTGTTCCGCAAGAGGCGGGTGATCGTGGCAGGCTTTGCCGTGCTGGCCGTCGCTTCAAGCATGCTGGCCTCAGCCGCCATGCCGGGCGCCTCGACCACGGTGTTGCTGCCGGGCATCCTGCTGCAAGGCCTGACCTCAGTCCTGATCATGCTGCAGACCGCCACCATGACCTACCTCGACTTTGGCCACGAGGACTTCGCCCACGCCTACCAGCTCAAAAATATCCTGCGCGAGATCGCCACTGCCTTGGGTACCGGCCTTGCCAGCCTGATGCTGCAGAACGGCCGGGCCGAAGCTCGCACCGACCTGGTCGCACGCTTCGACAGCATCACCCTGGCGGGGCTCTACCCCGAGGGCGTCACCCCTCAGACGCTGGCGCAATGGTCAACCGAGATAGACCGCCAGGCCACCCTGATCGCCAGCAATCACCTCTTCCTGGCACTGGCCGCTCTCTCCATCGCCGCCGGCCTCTTTGCCGCCTGGCAGCGCAAGCTGCGGTAGCGGCCCAGCGGGCCGCTACCGGTCATCACTCCCGCCACTTCATGCCCTGAAATGGCTCGCTGCGCCCGGCCCATGCGGGCTTCGCCACGCCATTCAACTGGTACGAATGTACAAGCCAGGGTATGGACAAATTCAACCATCCAGCCGGCCAAACTACAGTTCGTCGCATCAGTTTTTGTATAGGCAAGTTGCCGCAGTAGCATGCCCGCGCGCTCGGGGGTGATCCTGCCGGCGCCAGATCATCCAACCATCCATACGAGGGAATGCCCATGAGCCGAGCGCTCGCCGCATTGACCGCCGCCCTGCTCGCCACCACCGTGGCGCAGGCGGCTACCGCCAGCAATACCCCCAAGACCGCCGCAGCCGACAGCGTGCCCGCCGTCTGGAACCTGAAGGCGCTGTTTGCCGACCAGGCCGCCTGGGAAGCCGAGCGCAAGGCCATCGCCGCCGAACTGCCAAGCCTGGCCGCCTACAAGGGCACTCTGGGCCGCGACGCCGCTTCCCTGCTGGCCGCGCTCGACAAACAGTCCAGCCTGCATATGCGTCTCGCGCGCCTGGCCGTCTACTCCGGCCTGAATGCCGATGAAGACACCCGCGTTGCCGCCAACCAGGCACAGGACCAACTGGCCAGCAACCTGCAGAACGAGCTGGGCGAGGCCACCGCCTACTTCTCGCCCGAGATCGCCGCCATCGGCAAGGAGCGCATTGCGGCCTTCCTGGCCCAGGAGCCCAAGCTCGCCAAGCACCGCTACTACCTCGAAAACACCCTGCGTCTGGCCGCCCACACCCTGGATCAGAAGGGCGAAGCCCTGCTGGCCGCCGCCAGCGCACCGCTGCAGCAGCCGGGCAACATCTACGGCCTCTTGGCCAATGCCGACATCCCCTGGCCCAGCCTGACCATCCGCGGCAAGAAGGTGCTGCTGGACCAGGAAGGCTATGTGGCCAACCGTGACGATCGCGACCCGGCCGTGCGCAAGAAGGTGTTCGACACCTTCTGGCCGGTCTTCAAGGCCTACGAGCGCACCATAGGCGCGACCTATGCCGCCAACCTGCGCGGCACCGTCTTCAATGCCAAGGCCCGCAACTACCCGAGCTCGCTGGCCGCAGCCCTCGGCCCCTACAACACCCCGGACGCTGTCTACCGCACCCTGGTGGCCGAGGCCAATGCCGGCCTGCCCACCTTGCACCGCTACTTCAACCTCAGCAAGAAGCTGCTGGGCCTGAAGGAGATGCGCTACTCCGACGTCTACGTGCCGCTGGCCAAACCGCCGCGCAAGTACAGCCTGGCCGAGGCCGAGCAGCTGACCCTGCAGGGCATCAAGCCGCTGGGCGAGGCCTATGGCCAGGACGTGGCCAAGGGCTTTGCCGAGGCCTGGATGCACGCCACACCGCAGCGCGGCAAGCGCTCGGGCGCCTACATGAATGGTGCCGCCTACGAGGTGCACCCCTTCGTGCTGATGAGCTTCAACGGTGGCTACGACAGCGTCTCCACCCTGGCGCACGAGTGGGGCCACGCCATGCACAGCGTGCTGGCCAACCGCGCCCAGCCTTACGAGACTGCCGACTACGCGCTTTTCATCGCCGAGATCCCCTCGACCACCAACGAGATGCTGCTGGCCGACTATGTGATCGCCAACGCCAAGACCCGTGAAGAGAAGATCTTTGCCTTGAGCCAGGAGCTGGAGCTCCTGCGCGGCACTTTCTTCCGCCAGGCCATGTTTGCCGAGTTCGAACTGACCGCCCACGAAGCCATGGAAAAGGGTGAGGCTCTGACCGGCGAACGCCTGACCGCGATCTACCTTGACCTGCTCAAGCGCTACCACGGCGACGCCAAGGGCGTGGTGAAGATTGACCCGCTGTACGGCGTGGAATGGGCCTATATCCCCCACTTCTACAACGACTTCTATGTCTTCCAGTACGCCACCTCGATCAGCGCAGCCGCCTACTTTGCCGAAGGCATCGGCAAGGGTGACACCGCCCTGCGCGAGCGCTACTTCGACATGCTCAAGGCAGGTGGCTCGAACGATCCCTACCTGATCGTCAAGCAGGCAGGTCTGGACATGGCTACCCCGGCGCCCTACCGCGCCCTGGTCAAGCGCATGGACCACCTGATGGATCAGCTCGAAGCCATCGAAGCCGGCAAGTAAGACGCTGACGGCAGCCAGCTGCCGTTCGGCTGGAAAACGCCAAAAACGACGGGGATGCCGGCATCCCCGTCTACCATGAAATTCCCGCAGCAACCGCCAGCGCCTGCAAGGGTGCCGTGCTCCGACCATGTCCTGCCGCCCCGCCAACGTCTTTATCGTCGACGATTCGCGCGTGATCCAGTGCCTGCTCGAAGACATGCTCAGCGAACTACCCAGCGCCCGCCTGGTGGGCAAGGCCGAAACCGCCGACGAGGCGATCGCCGGCATCTTGCAGAGCCATCCGGACTGCGTCTTTCTCGACCTCAACCTGCGCCAGGGCACCGGCCTTTCGGTACTGCAGGCGGTCCACCCCCAGGCCCCCGAGATCGTGTTCGTGGTCATGACCAATAACGAGGGCGAACGCTATCGCCAGGCCTGCATGGCGGCCGGCGCCGACCATTTTCTCGACAAGACCAATGAACTGGGCAAGCTGCGCTACACGCTGGACTGTCTGGATCTCAAATAGGCGAAAATCGCGCCGCTGGAAATGAAAAAAACGGATGCACCTAGGCATCCGTTTCTTCATCCAAGCAGCGCTCGGTCTCTGATCAATGCGCACCGCCCGCATCGGCTGCAGCCGAGCCGCCACCACCGCTGGGCTTGGCCAGCCAGAGCAGGACAATCAGCACCACAAACAGCGAACCCGAGAGGTAGAAGAAGTCCGCCGCCGAGAGCGTGAAAGCCTGCACATTGATGCTGCGGTCTATCACTCCCAGCGCCTGGTCCTGGCTCATGCCCAGGCTACGCAGGTTGGCGATGGCCGAGCCCGCGGCCGGATCGAAATTGGTGATGTGCTCGGTCAGCCGGGCATGGTGGTGCGCCGCACGGTTCTCCCACATGGTGGTCGAGACCGAAGCCCCGAAGGCACCGCAGGTGATACGCACGAAGTTGGCCAGACCCGAAGCCGCCGGCACCCGGTCCGGCGTCAGGCCCGAGAGCGTCAGCGCCGTCAGCGGCACGAAGAAGGTCGCCATGGCCGCGCCCTGGATCAATTGCGGCAGCACGATATGCCACATATCGGTATCGGTGCTGAAGCCGGCCCGCATAAAGGACACGATGGCAAATATCGCGAACGAGAAGCTTGCCACGTAGCGCACGTCCACCCGGTGGATATTCATGCCCACCATGGGCGACATGAGGATGGCCAGCACCCCGATGGGCGCGGTCGCCAGACCCGCCCAAGTGGCGGTGTAGCCCATGTACTGCTGCAGCCACAGCGGCATCAGCACCACGTTGGCGAAGAACAGCCCGTAACCCAGCGAGAGCGCGATCACCCCGATGCTGAAGTTGGGTCGTGCAAAGAGCTTGATGTCCACGATGGGGTGCTTCTCGGTCAGCTCCCATACCAGGAAGAAGGCAAAGCCGACCAGCGCCACCACGCCCAACAGGATGATCTCGCCCGAATTGAACCAGTCAAGCTCCTTGCCCTTGTCGAGCATGATCTGCAAGGCCGCCACCCAGATCACCAACAGGGCCAGACCCACGGTGTCGATAGGCAGCTTGCGGGTGGGTGACTCACGCTTGTGCAGCAGTGTCCAGGTCAGCCAGGCGGCGAACAGGCCGGTCGGGATATTGATATAGAAGATCCACGGCCAGGACAGGTTGTCCGACAGCCAGCCCCCCAAAATCGGCCCCATGACCGGCGCCACCAGCGTGGTCATGGCCCACATGGCGAGCGCCAGGCCCCCTTTGGACTTGGGATAGCTGGACAGCAAGAGCGCCTGCGACAGCGGGATCATGGGTCCCGCCACGAGGCCCTGCAGCACCCGGAAGGCGATCAGCATTTCCAGGCTGGAAGCGGCACCGCACAAAAAGGACGCCAGCACGAACAGCAGGATGGAGGTGGTAAAGAGCTTCACCTGCCCAAAGCGCTGGGTCAGCCAGCCGGTCAGCGGCACGGCAATGGCATTGGCCACCGCGAAGGAAGTGATCACCCAGGTACCCTGGTTGGGCGAAACACCCAGGTCTCCGGCAATCGAGGGGATGGACACGTTGGCAATGGTCGTGTCCAGCACATTCATAAAGGTGGCCAGCGACAGGGCGACGGTCGCCCAGATCAGCTGCGCACCCTTGAGCGGAGGATGGCTCTGTGGAGCACTCATGGCAAACTCCCTGACCCGGCCGTGGCCGGATCACTGTAGGGGACGCCCTCCCCGCCCAGGGCGGGGAGGCTCAGGGTAATACGGCGACCCGGTTTACTGGCCAGCCTCGTTGGTCAGCGCCTCGGCCGCCTTGCCGTCAGCCGCCTTCAAGAGGCCGTCGTAGACGCGGGTCTCGGCCACCGGGGTGGCGCGCTTGGCGGTTGCCAGCAGCGGGCCGCTGCGGTCATGCGTCTCGACTTCCGCACGCATGGAGAGACCCACGCGCAGCGGGTGCTCGGTCACTTCCTTGGGGTCCAGGGCAATACGTACCGGCAGGCGCTGCACCACCTTGATCCAGTTGCCAGTGGCGTTCTGTGCCGGCAGCAAGGAGAAAGCGGCGCCGGTACCGGCGGCAAAGCCGGCGACCTTGCCGTGGTAGACCACGTCGCTGCCATAGACGTCAGCCTGCAGGGTCACCGGCTGGCCAATGCGCATATCGGCGAGCTGGCTTTCCTTGAAGTTGGCATCCACCCACAGCTGGTCCAGCGGCACGATGGCCATCAGCGGCGCGCCGATATTGACGCGCTGGCCGGGCTGGGCAGCGCGGCGGGCAATAAAGCCGCTGACCGGTGCCGGCACGGTGGCGCGGCTCAGGGTGAGCTGGGCTTCCTTGATCTTGAGTGCAGCGCGCTGCACATTGGGGTGGCTCTTGGGCGTGGTGTGGTCGATCAGCGCCTTGTTGGCCGCCAGCTGCTCACGGGCAGCAGCCAGGTTGGCATCGGCCACCTTGACCGCGTCCTTGGCGTGCTGGATCTCTTCCGCCGCCACAGCGCCGGTACCGGCCAGGGCCTGGCGGCGCTGCAGGTCATCACGGGCCTTGGCAAGGTCGGTCTCGCGCAGGGTCACGGCCGCTTGCAGGCTGCCATTGTTGGCAAACAGGGTACGCACTTCGCGCACCGTCTGGCCAAGCTGGGCCTGGGCGGTTTCCAGCGCCAGTTGCGAGTCGGCGCTATCGAGTACCACCAGGGGCTGGCCGGCCTGCACAAAGTCGGTATCGTCCGCGGCGATGCTGATGATGGTGCCGGCAGCCTGCGGCGTTACCTGCACGACATTGCCCTGTACATAGGCATTGTCGGTCTCGACATAGTAGCGACCGTGGCTGTACCAGTAGACGCCGTAGGCAACGGCACCAGTCGCAAAGATGCCGGCGACCGCCAGCATCAGGGGCTTGCGCTTGCCGTTGGACTGCTCTTGAACCGGGGTGGTAGTGGGGGTGGTCATGTCGGTGCTCCGGAGAGTGAATGCTGTCGGTTTGGCGCTTAGTGCGCGGCTGCGGTATTCGATGCGGTCGTGGCTTGCTGGCTGCTGAAGCCGCCACCCAGGGCGCGATTCAGGTCCACCCAGGCCAAGCGGCTGCGGGCGGCAAGCTCCACGCCGCTGCGCTGCTGGCTCAGCAGGCGGTCTTCCACCACCAGCACAGCCAGCTGATTGCCTATGCCCTTGGCGTAGCGCACTTCGGCGATCTGGTAGGCGTCACGCAGGTCGGCCTCGGCCAGCTTCTGTTCCTGCTGCTGGCGCACGATGGCCTGCTGGCTGGTGGCGGCATCGGCCACCTCGCGGAAGGCATCGACCACCAGGGCGTTGTACTGCGCGACCGCGCTGTCAAAGTCGGTCTGGCTCACCCGCAGGTTGGAGCGCAACCGGCCACCGTCAAAGATGGGCAGGCGTAGCGCAGGGCCAACGCCGGCAATGCGGCTGCCACCCTCGAGCACGTTGTCGAGGCCCAGTGCCTGGAAGCCCAGGAAACCCACCAGGTTGATGTTGGGGTAGAACAAGGTCTTGGCGTAATCGATGTCACGTAGCGAAGCATCCAGACGGGCCTGCTGGGCGGCAATATCCGGGCGGCGCGCCACCAGCTCGGCCGGCAGGCTGCCCGGCAGGCCCATGGCGGCATTGGCAGCCAGTTGCGGACGGCCCAGCTTCTCGCCGCGCTCAGGGCCGGCACCGACCAAGGCCGCAATCTGGTTGCGCAGGAGTGCCAGGCGCTCGCGGCTGGCCTCGATCTCCTGGCGTATGGTCGCCACCCCGGCGGTCGCGACCTTGCTGTCGCTGACCGAATCGAGGCCAGCCTTGCTGCGCAAGGCACTCAGCTCAGCCACCCGCTCGCGCTGCTTGAGCGTGGCGGCCAGGAGGTCCTGACTGGCGTATTCACGGTCCAGCAGCACCCAGGCGCGGGTCAGGTTGGCGGCCAGCGCCAGCCTGACTGCCTGGGCTTCGTATTCGGCGGCACGGCCACGGCTCAATGCGGCATCGAGCTCAGACTTGTGCTTGCCGAAGAAGTCCAGCTCATAGCTGCCATCGAGCGCCAGACGGCCGGTGTTACGCACACTGCCGGCCAGCGGCGCGGGCTGCATATAGTTCTCGCTGAAGCGCTGGCGGGTGACCTCGGCCCCCAGGCTCAGTTGCGGCCCGGAGTTGGCATCTGCCACGCCGGCCAGGGCGCTGGCGCGCTCAATCCGTGCCTGCGCTGCTGCTAGGCTGGGGGATGCGGCCATGGCCTCGTCCACCAGGCGGTCAAGCTGACCATCGCCCAGTGCGGTCCACCACTGGCTCTGCGGCCAACGTGCCTGCTGGCTGGTCGCCAGGGTCTGGCCACCGGCCAGATTTTCGCCAGAGAGCGGCTTGCCGTGGGTCGTGCTGTTGCCCATGCTGGCGCAGGCGCTGAGTACCAGCGCCGCCAGCAGGGATAAGGTAAGAGATGGGGAACGCATGGTGCAGACTCCTAGGCGCTATGCTTGATCAGATACTGCTTAAACACCTACTGCCTAAGCAGCAATTAAGACAAAAAAATTATTCGGCCTTGCGCGCATCGGCGTTGGCCACCATGCGCCGCAGAAAGGATTTGAACAGGTCGAGTTCCGCCTGATCGAAGCCTTCCAGCTGGTTGTTCAACACATCCACCACCGCCTGCACCATGGTTGGCATCAGCGCACGGCCGGCATCGGTCAGCTCCAGCTTGACCTGGCGACGGTCCGCTTCGCTACGCACCCGGCGCAGAAAGCCTTTTTCCTCCAACCTGTCCACCATGCGGGTCATCGAGCCTGTATCGTTCGCGGTACAGCGGGACAAGTCGGCCGCGGTTTCAGCACGCTTGTAATAGACGTGCATCAGTACTTTCCACTGTGGCCAGCTGATGCCGGTCGGTGCCAGTTCTGCATTGAGCGCATCGTGCAGGCGTAGCTGCGCCTGGCCGATCAAAAAGCCGATGCTATCCCCGATCACGTAGCTGTCGGCGCTATAGAAGGTCGGTTTCATGGGAAGACTCCACGACATACAGTTACTGCTTAGGCAGCATTATACGCAAAATGGCTGCCATGACAGTAATTAGTTCAGCAAGCTGACAAACGGTTACTGCACTAAGTATCTTGAAGCGGTGTCAGTCAGGCGAGACGGGGGTGAGCAAAGGGCGGCCGCCGATATAGGCCAGCAGGTTGTCCAGCACCAGGCGGCCCATGGCGCTGCGGGTTTCCAGCGTCATGCTGCCGATATGCGGAGTCAGTACCACATTGGGCTGCGCCAGCAGTGCCGCCAACGGGTGCGGTTCGTCCTCGAATACATCAAGCGCGGCGGCGCCCAGGCGGCCTTGCTGCAGGGCAGCCAGCAAGGCGGCTTCATCGACAACGCTGCCACGGGCCACGTTGACCAATGTGCCTTCCCGCCCCAGCGCAGCCAGCACTTCCGCATTGACCGCGTGGCGGGTCTCCGGCCGCCCCGGCGCACAGACCAGCAGGTAGTCGCTGGCCTCGGCCAGCGCCAGCAGGCTGTCGTAATACGGCAGGCTCACCTCGGCGCGCCGCCGGGGCTGGTGGTAGCAGACCCGCATGCCCAAAGCGGTCATACGGTGTGCCACCGCCTGACCGATACGGCCAAAGCCGTAGATACCGGCCACCTTGCCACCCACGCCACGCCCCAAGGCCAGCGGTGCACGCCGGCCCCACTGCCCGGCCCTCACATAGGCATCCACCTGCGGTAGCCGGCGGGCCGCCGCCAGGGTCAGCAGCACGGCCAGGTCGGCCACGTCGTCAGTCAGCACATCGGGAGTATTGCTGACCGCCACGCCCAAACGGGCCAGCGCGTCCAGCGGAACCCGGTCCAACCCCACCCCATAGACTGCCAGCATGCGCAGCGCCGGCAACTGCGCCAAGAGCGCTTCGTCCATGCCGACCGAGGCGCTCGTGACCGCCAACTGCAGGCAGGGAGCCAGCCGGTAGAGCAGTGCCGCCCGATTCTCCGGTACCACTTGGTAGAGCAGATGACACTGGAAGTGCTCCGCCAGACTCGCCATGACCTCGGGCGGTGCCATGGCTTGCAACACGAGCAGGTCGGGCTTGTCGGCGGCTGGGGTCACGGTCGCCAGGCGATCAATTCACAGTCAGCGTGCTGGCCTGCGGGGGGTAGCACACCCCACGGGTCTCGAAGCAGCCCTGGTAGCGCGCCAGCAGGGTGATCGGACCCTTGCCGGGACCAGCCAGGGTCAGGGTCACGCTGAAGGGTTGCGGGTAGACCTGGGTGGTACCGAACGATGGATCCGACTTGCTGATGGCCTGCGGGTAGTCAATCTGGCTGATGCGCAGGCCCGGCGTGTCCTTGAGCGCCAGCAGCAGTTTTTCCCGGTACAGGTAGTAGCCAGGCTGGATCTGGAAGTCCACCCGTAGCCGGTTGGCATCCAGCCGCCGCAGCTGCGGCATAAAAGCCTGCTCCGGTGGCAGCGGCTCGCCATTGGCGTGCGGCTTGCGGGCCAGCACCTCACCCAGCCAATCATTGCCGGCGGCCGCCGCCGGGATGCTGCCGAGGCCGGCCAAGGCCAGCAGCAGGAGGCCGAGCTGGCGAAAAGAAAAAGTGGTCTTGCTCAATCGTAAAACTCCAACACGGTATCCCCAAGGGGCGACACCACTCACAGGACGTTTGGATGCACCAAAGCAGAACAGGTTTCCCAAGCCGGCAACTATATAGTCTGCGCGCCAAAACAGGGCGCGGCAGCGGAAAAGGTGCTTGATTTTACAGCACATCCGGCATCGCAGATGCACACCACCGGCCAGATGGCTTGGGTCTTGCTTGCTGTAGCCGGCATCGTCACCCCGTCTAACCATGTTACGCATCCTGCTGGTCAACGATACCGACAAGCCCATCGCCGAAATGCGCCAGGCCCTCGCCCAACAGGGTTACGAGGTGCTGAACGCGGTGGCCACGCCCCACGCCCTGCTGAAGGTCGTGGAAGGCGAGCGGCCGGACGTGGTGATCATCGATACCGAATCGCCCTCGCGCGACACCCTGGAACAACTGGCCGTCATGAGCAGCGCCGCACCGCGGCCAGTGGTCATGTTCACCCACGACGCCGACCAACAGCTGATCCGTGCCGCCGTCGGTGCCGGGGTCACCGCCTACGTGGTCGACGGCCTCTCGGCCGAGCGCCTGGCACCGGTCATCGAGGTCGCACTGGCCCGCTTTGCCGAGGAAACCCGGCTGCGCAGCCGGCTGGCCGAGGTGGAGCAGCAACTGGCCGACCGCAAGCTGATCGACCGTGCCAAGGGCGTGTTGATGGACAAGCGCAGCATGAGCGAGGCGCAAGCCTACGAGACCCTGCGCAACCAGGCCATGAAGCAGGGCAGCCGCCTCGCCGACGTCGCCCGCCAGATCATCGCCATGGCCGACCTTCTGGGTTAGCCGGAGCACCACCATGCCGAATACCCCCAGCCCTTCCGCTTATCTCGCCGGCTCCGACGCACCGGAAAAAACCAAGCTGCGGCTGGGCTTCGTGCCACTCAATGACTGCGCCCCATTGATCGCCGCCAAGCTTCTGGAGCTGGGCCGCCCCTACGGGCTGGAGCTGGAACTCCTGCGCCAGCCCTCCTGGGCGGCCGTGCGTGACAAGCTCCTGAGCGGCGAGCTGGATGCCGCCCAGGCGCTCTACGGCCTGGTCTACGGTGTGCAACTGGGCCTGGGCGGCCCGCAGGCCGATATGGCGGTGCTGATGACCTTGAACCGCAATGGTCAGGCCATCACCGTATCCAACCGGCTGGCACAGGCGCTGGGCCATGGCGAATCACTGGCCACCAGCCTCTCGGCGCGCGATGAACCCGCCACCTTTGCCCAGACCTTCCCCACCGGCACGCACGCCATGTGGCTCTATTACTGGCTGGCGGCGCAGGGCGTACACCCGTTGCGCGACGTGCGCAGCGTGGTGATCCCACCGCCGCAGATGGCGGCCGCGCTGCAGCGGGGCGAGTTGGACGGCTATTGTGCCGGCGAGCCCTGGCACGCCGTGGCCGAAGCCATGCACGCCGGCCGCACGGTAGCCAGCAGCAGCGAGATCTGGCCTGACCACCCCGAGAAGGTGCTGGCCTGCCGCGCCGACTTCGCGGCGCTCTACCCCAATACCGCACGCGCCCTGACCGCCACCCTCTTGGCAGCCTGCCGCTGGCTGGAGGAAAGCAGCCACCGCCGCCAGGCCGCGACCTGGCTGGCCAGCCCGGACTATCTCGACCTGCCGGAAGCTCTGATCGCCAGCCGCCTCTTGGGCGACTACGGCAGTGCGCCGCTGCGCCAGGCACCGTTACCGGTACGCTTCCATGCCGAGGGCGAGGTCAACTACCCCTATCTGTCCGATGGCCTGTGGTTCCTCAGCCAGTATCGCCGCTGGGGCATGCTGCCCGGCGAGACCGACCTGAAGGCCATCACCAGCGCGGTAAACCAGACTGCACGCTATGCCGAAGCCGCCAGCCTGCTGGGTATCAACCTGCCAGCCAGTACCAGCCGCCGTAGCGTACTCATGGACGGCCAAGTCTGGGACGGTAGCGATCCACTGGGCTACGCCGCCAGCTTCCCCCTGCACGCCTAGTTCTGCGCTATCGCAGTGCAAGGCTTGGCCGTTACGCACTGATGCAGTGCACAAATATATTCCTGCCGGATCCAACCCATCCAGTCTGCAGGCCGTCTTGCGGACAGATCTGCTGCTGGCACGCCCCATGCTATGTAAGCCTCGGGCAGTGCAAAGGTGCATGGCCCGCTGAATATCAGGAAACCCGTCAACGGCGGCGGTGCTTCCCCAAGGACAACGGCGTCCCCTCCAACCTGCAAGGGTTGCGAGAGGACGCCGTTTTTGTTTTGGGGTTCGCGCCCACCGCGAACCCCATGGCTGCGACACTAGGAGAGTAAGCAATGGATCGTTCGTTCTGGCGCTCTGGTCACACCCCCACGCTGTTCTCGGCTTTCCTCTACTTCGACCTGAGCTTCATGGTCTGGTACCTGCTCGGCCCACTGCAGGTGCAGATGGCTGCGGCACTGAGCCTCGGCACCCAGCAACGCGGCCTGATGGTCGCCACCCCCATTCTGGCCGGTGCCATCCTGCGGCTCTTCATGGGCATGCTGTCCGATCGCATCGGTGCCAAGCGCGCCGGCCTCCTGGGTCAGATCATCGTCATCCTGGCCCTGGCCGGCGCCTGGCAGATCGGCGTGCACAGCTTCGAGCAGGCCCTGCTGCTGGGTGCCTTCCTCGGCGTGGCAGGTGCCTCCTTCGCAGTGGCCCTGCCGCTGGCCTCGCGCTGGTACCCGCCGCAGCACCAGGGCACGGCCATGGGCATCGCTGGCGCCGGCAACTCCGGCACCGTGCTGGCCGCCCTGTTCGCCCCGGTCCTGGCGGCAGCCTTCGGCTGGCAGAACGTGTTCGGCCTGGCCGTGCTACCGCTCTTGCTGGTACTGCTGGTGTACTGGAAGCTGGCCAAGGACGCCCCCGGCGAGTTCAAGCACAAGCATTGGGCCGACTATGGCCGCATGCTGGGCAGCCGCGATGCCTGGTGGTTCATGTTCTTCTACGCACTGACCTTTGGTGGTTTCTCCGGCTTTGCCAGCGCCCTGCCCGGCTTCTTCCACGACCAGTTCGGCTTCGACCCCAAACTGGCCGGCTGGGCCACGGCTGCCTGCGTGATGGCCGGCTCGGTCATGCGCCCCATCGGCGGCGTACTGGCCGACAAGGTCGGTGGCACCCGCACCCTGCTGGCGGTCTATGCCGCCGTCACCCTGTTGATCGGTCTGGCAGGCTTCAGCCCCGCCGGCCCGGTCGTCGAGATCCTGCTCTTCGTCGCCGCCATGCTGTGCCTGGGTGCCGGCAATGGCGCCGTATTCCAGCTGGTACCGCAGCGCTTTGGCGCCGAGATCGGCGTCATGACCGGCCTGATCGGCATGGCCGGCGGGGTGGGCGGCTTCGCCCTGGCCGCAAGCCTGGGCGCCATCAAGCAAGCCACCGGGGACTACGCCGCCGGCCTGTGGCTGTTCGCCTGCCTCACTGCGCTGGCCTGGGTCAGCCTCAGCAGCGTCAAGCAACGCTGGCGCAGCAGCTGGACCGCCGCCGTTGTTCGCGTCTGACCATAGATAGGAAGCACAGCAATGAAGAAATCCCGTTTGGTGGTAGTGGGCAACGGCATGGCAGGCGTCCGCACGCTGGAAGAGCTGCTGATCCTCGCGCCTGAACACTACGAGATCACTGTCTTTGGCGCGGAGCCGCACCCCAACTACAACCGCATCCTGCTCTCGCCGGTACTGGCCGGCGAGCAGGCCTTCGAAGACATCATCCTCAACCCGCTGGATTGGTACGAAGAGCACGGCATCCGCCTGCACCTGGGCAAGACGGTGACCCGTATCGACCGTGTTCGGCGCGAGGTGGTCGCCGCCGACGGCACGGTCGAACCCTATGACCGCCTGCTGCTGGCCACCGGCTCCACCCCCTTTATCCTGCCGGTACCAGGCAAGGAGTTGAGCGGGGTGATCAGCTACCGCGATATCTACGATACCGAGGCCATGATCGAAGCCGCCAAGGTCAAGCGCCACGCGGTGGTGATCGGTGGTGGCCTCCTGGGCCTGGAGGCCGCCAATGGTCTCAAGCTGCGCGGCATGGAAGTGACCGTGGTCCACCTCGGCGACTGGTTGCTGGAGCGCCAGCTAGACCAGACCGCGGGCAAGCTGCTGCAGCAATCGCTGGAGGAGCGCGGGCTCAACTTCCTGCTGGGCTACCAGACTGCCGAGATCGTCGGTAACGAGCTCGGGGATGCCTGTGCCATCCGCTTCAAGAACGGCGAAAGCATCCCCGCCGACCTCGTGGTCATGGCGGTGGGTATCCGCCCCAATACCGCACTGGCAGAGTCGGCCGGTCTCTATTGCAACCGCGGCATCGTGGTCAGCGACGCCCTGCAGACCTATGACCCGCGCATCTATGCCGTGGGCGAGTGCGTCAGCCACCGCGGCGTGGCTTATGGCCTGGTGGCCCCCCTGTTCGAGCAGGCCAAGGTCTGCGCCAACCATCTGGCCCACTTCGGTATCGGCCAGTACAAGGGCTCGGTACTCTCGACCAAGCTCAAGGTCACCGGCATCGACCTATTCAGCGCGGGCGACTTCATGGGTGGCGATGGCACCGAGGAGATCGTGCTCTCCGACCCCGCGGGTGGCGTCTACAAGAAGCTGGTGATCAAGGACGAGAAGCTGGTCGGCGCCTGCCTCTATGGCGATACCGCCGATGGCGCCTGGTACTTCAAGCTCTTGCGTGAGGGTCGCAAGGTCAACGATCTGCGCGACCACCTCATGTTCGGCGAGTCCGCCATCGGCGATGTGGGCGTGCAGGGCCAGAGCCGCGCTGCCGCCATGCAGGACAGCGACGAGGTCTGCGGCTGCAATGGCGTGTGCAAGGGCACCATCGTCAAGGCCATCAAGGAAAAGGGCCTCTTCACCGTCGACGACGTCAAGAAGCACACCAAGGCTGCCAGCTCGTGCGGCTCCTGCACCGGCCTCGTGGAACAGGTGCTGATGAACACCCTGGGCTCGAGCTTTCAGGAGTCGCCCAAAACAAAAGCAGTCTGCGGCTGCACCGACCGCAGCCACGCCGACGCACGCAAGGCCATACGCGAGCACAAGTTGCTCAGTCACGCCGCCGTCTACGACTTCCTGGAATGGCGTACCCCCAACGGCTGCGCAACCTGCCGGCCGGCGATCAACTACTACCTGCTCTCGACCTGGCCGCATGAGGCGGTGGATGACCCGCAAAGCCGCTTCGTCAACGAACGGGTGCACGCCAATATCCAGAAGGACGGCACCTTCTCGGTCATCCCACAGATGAAGGGCGGTGTGACCAATGCCAGCGAACTGCGCCGTATTGCCGACGTGGCCGACAAATACCAGGTGCCCATGGTCAAGGTCACCGGCGGCCAGCGTATCGACCTCTTGGGCGTGAAGAAGGAAGACCTGGTCGACGTCTGGCGCGACCTGGGCATGAATTCCGGCCATGCCTATGGCAAATCCATCCGTACCGTGAAGACCTGCGTGGGCAGCGAGTTCTGCCGATTCGGCACCCAGAACAGCACCCAGATGGGCATAGACCTCGAGACCATGCTGGCCAATATGTGGTCGCCCCACAAGGTCAAGCTGGCGGTCTCGGGCTGTCCGCGCAACTGTGCCGAAGCCGGCATCAAGGACGTAGGCGTAATCGCGGTCGACAGTGGCTGGGAGCTCTATGTCGGCGGCAACGGCGGCATCAAGACCGAGGTTGCCCAGTTCTTTGCCAAGGTAAAGACCGCCGAAGAGGTGAAGGAATACAGCGGCGCCTTCCTGCAGCTCTACCGCGAGGAGGCCTATTACCTGGACCGCACCGTGCACTACATCGGCCGGGTCGGGCTCGACTACGTCAAGGCCAAGGTCGTGGAGGACGCCGCCAACCGCAAGGCACTGTACGAACGGCTGCTGTACTCGCTCGAAGGCCTGCCCGACCCCTGGGCCGCCCGCATCGCCGGCGCACAGAAGCATGAATACATCCCGCTCAAAGTCATTGCCTGAGGAAGACACGATGAACATGCCCGTACCGCAACCCTGGGTCCGCATCTGCACCGTCGAGGACATCCCCCGCCTGGGCAGCCGCGTGGTGGAGCGCAGCAGCGGCAATATCGCCGTGTTCCGCTCGGCCACCGATACCGTCTTCGCCCTGCTCGACCATTGCCCGCACAAGGGTGGTCCGCTGTCGCAAGGAATCGTTCATGGCGAGAGCGTGACCTGCCCCCTGCATAGCTGGCATATCGACCTCGGTACCGGCGAGGCTCGCGCCCCCGACGTGGGCTGCGCGCGGCGCTTTCCGGTCAAGGTCGAGAACGGCGACGTGTTTCTGAGCCTGGACTGAGACCACCATGAAGACGGTGACCGCTTCCACCTGTTGTTACTGCGGCGTTGGCTGTGGCGTGCTGATCGAGAGCGAGAATGGCCGCATTACCGGCGTGCAGGGCGACCCTGCGCACCCGGCCAACTTCGGCCGGCTCTGCACCAAGGGCATGACCCTGCCGCTGACCGCCGCCAGCCACACCGGCCGGGTGCTGCAACCCGAGATGCGCCTCACCCGCGACGCGCCGCGCCAGCCGGTGGATTGGGACGGCGCGCTCGATACCGTGGCCGAGCGCTTTGCCGACATCATCCGCCGGCATGGCCCGGATGCGGTGGCCTTCTATGTCTCCGGCCAGCTCTTGACCGAGGATTACTACGTCTTCAACAAGCTGGCCAAGGGCCTGATCGGCACCAACAATATCGACACCAACTCGCGGCTTTGCATGTCGAGCGCGGTAACGGCCTACAAGCTGGCGCTGGGTGCCGATGGCCCACCCACCTGCTACGAGGATCTGGACCTCGCCGAATGCGTGCTGTTCGTCGGCAGCAATATGGCCTACGCCCACCCGGTGCTGTTCCGCCGGCTGGAAACGGCCAAGGCAACCCGCAGCAATGTGAAGTGGATCGTGGTCGACCCGCGCCGGACCGACACCGCCGCCATGGCCGACCTGCACCTGCAGATCCAGCCCGGGACTGATGTGGCGCTGTTCAACGGCATGCTGCACCACCTGATCTGGGAAGGCCTGATCGACAGCCGCTTTATCGACGAGCACACTCAGGACTTCCAGGCCCTCAAGCAACTCTTGCGCGACTACACCCCGCGCATGGCCGCCGAACTGTGCGGCATCCCCGTCGCCGACCTGATCACCGCAGCCGAGTGGTTCGGTCGCAGCCCGGCCTCGCTCTCGCTCTACTGCATGGGCCTCAACCAGTCGGCCCATGGTACCGACAAGAACCTGGCGCTGATCAATCTGCACCTGGCCACCGGCCAGATCGGCAAGGCCGGTGCCGGGCCCTTCTCGCTGACCGGCCAGCCCAACGCCATGGGCGGCCGTGAGGTCGGCGGCATGGCCACCATGCTGGCCGCCCACCGCGATATCCAGAACCCCGTGCATCGCGCCGAAGTTGCTGCCTTGTGGGGCGTAGAGCAGCTCTCTGCCATACCCGGTCTACCGGCAGTGGCACTGTTCGATGCCCTCTTGAACGGCCAGGTCAAGGCGGTCTATATCGCCTGCACCAACCCGGCCCACTCCATGCCCGACCTCGGTCCCGTGCGCGAAGCACTGGCCCAGGCCGAGCTGGTGGTGGTGCAGGAGGCCTTCAGCCAGACCGATACCGTGCCCTACGCCGACATACTGCTGCCGGCCAGCAGCTGGGGTGAAAAGCACGGCACGGTCACCAATTCCGAGCGCCGCATCTCGCGCGTACGCGCTGCCATCGCCCCGCCGGGCGAGGCCCGTCACGACTGGTGGATCGCCACCGAGTTGGGTCGCAAGCTGGAAGCCCTGCTGCGGCCGGGTGCACCCAGCCTCTTTCCCTACGACAGCCCCGAAACCATCTTCAACGAGCACCGGCAGCTGACCGTGGGGCGCGACCTCGATATCGGCGGACTCTCTTACGAGCTGCTGGAGCAACGTGGCCCGCAGCAATGGCCGCTGCCCGAAGACCAGCAACTGGGCCAGGCACGCCGCTACGCCTACGGTCAGTTCGCCACTGTGCATGGCCGTGCCATCTTTCATGCCACCGCCTACAAACCCCTGGCCGAGCCCACCAACGCGCGCTACCCCTTCCATCTCCTGACCGGCCGGCTGCGTGACCAGTGGCATGGCATGAGCCGCACCGGCCGCCTGCCGCAGCTGTTTGCCCACACGGCCGAGCCCAGCATCACCATGCACCCGCAGGATGCCGAGCGGCGCGGTTATCAGGCCGGCCAGCTGATGACCGTGGCCAGCAAGCGCGGCAGCCTGGTCCTGCCCTTGGCGATCTCGGACGAAGTCCCCAGCGGCAGCGTCTTTGCCGCCATGCATTGGAACGGCCAGTTCCTCAATTCCGGCGGGATCAACGAGGCCAGCATCGGCAAGGTCGATGCCCGCTCCTTCCAGCCTGAACTCAAGCACGCTGCCGTGCGTGTTGAGCCTGCCGTACTGCCCTGGCGCGCCGTGATCGCCTGCCGCAGCAGGAACCTGCAAGCCTTGCAGGCCGAGCTGCAACCGCTGCTGCAGGCCTGTGGCTACGCCGCCTTGAGCCTGCAAGGGCGCGATGTGCTGGTGCTGCGGGCAGCGGCCGAGACCGCCATGGAGGGCTGGCTGACGCTGCTGTTCGACAAGCTCGCCCTGCAGCCGGGGCCGGACGTGCTGGAGTACCGCGACGCCCGGCGTGGCGTGGTCAAGCGAGCCGCCTGGCAGGACGGAACATTGCGTGGCTTCGTCTTTGCCGGTGAGACGCAAGGCAGCGAAGGGCTGCTGGCCAATCTGATCGAAGGCGCCCCCTGGCAGGGGCCACGCCTGACTGTCTTTGCTCCGCGCCAGGCCGATGCTGGTCCTCGCGACCGGGTGATCTGCAACTGCCAGCAGGTCAAGGAATCGCAGATCCGCCGCATGAGCGAGCAAGGCGCCAGCCTTGATGAGCTGAAGACCACGCTGGGCTGCGGCACCGTCTGCGGCTCTTGCGTGCCCGAGATCAAGCGACTTTGCGTAACGCCGGTCGCAGCGTGATGAGGCTCAAGCTAGCAAAGCTCCGCCCAGGATATCCCCGCAAGGAGGAGGCCGAAGTAGTAAGCCACCTACCTAGGTAGGTGGCAACGACTTCGCTCACCCGGGCGCTTTAGACCACAGCAAATCAGACAGTACTCGCTGATCAATTCCACTCCCCCGCCCTCGCCGCCGCGACTGCGTGGCTGTTGCCCCTTCAGGGGCTTACAACCACGGCGTCCTCCTTGCGAGGGTGGAACCTCGCTGACGCGAGACAGTGGACCTTTGTAGAGATGCCTTAGGTATGGAACACAAGGAGAACACGATGGAGAAAGGCAAAGTGACCCTGCTCGGCGCCGGCCCTGGTGATCTGGAGCTGTTGACCCTCAAGGCGGTGCGCGCACTTGCAGCGGCCGAGATCCTGCTCTTGGATGACCTGGTCAATGCCGAGATCACCAGCCTGGCGCCGCAGGCACAGGTTATCCGCGTCGGCAAGCGTGGTGGCTGCAAGTCCACCCCGCAGGACTTCATCCAGCGGCTGATGCGCCGCTACGCCCTGCAAGGCAAGCGGGTGGTGCGGGTCAAAGGCGGCGAGGTACTGCTGTTTGGCCGCGCCGGTGAAGAGATCCGTTACCTGCAGGCGGCGGGGGTAGCGGTCGAGATCGTCAACGGCATCAGCGCCGGTCTCGCCGCGGCCGCCAGCCTGGCTATGTCGCTGACCCATCGCGACCATTGCCAAGGCGTGACCTTTGTCACCGCCCACGCCCAGGATGGTAGCGAACCAGACTGGCAGGCACTGGCCGCCACCGGCACCACCCTGGTGATCTATATGGGCATGGCGCGCATCGAACAGATCTGCACCGGCCTATTGCGAAGCCTGCCGGCCCACACCCCGACCGCCGTGGTGCAATGGGCCAGCACACCGCAGGAGCGCCGGTTGCTGAGCCGGCTGGACCATCTGTCGACGCAGGCCCGGCAGGCAGGTCTCACCAGCCCAGCCATCATCCTGGTGGGCGATGCCGTGGCAGAGGCGCAAAACCTGTCCCCCGCGGCCGCCGGCATCGCCCAGGCCGCCTGATAGGCGGCCTGGCAAGGGGCGAGCAGCATGCACTACTGTGGCGAACCCCTAGCGACTATACTGGTGTGCTACGGCAAACTTGATTTGGATCAATACCGACCCGATCTAGACGGCAGACCATGAGCGCCCTTTTTCATCCGCTGATCGATCGCTTCCAGCGCCGCATCACCTATCTGCGCCTGTCGGTGACGGATCGGTGCGACCTGCGTTGCAGCTATTGCATCCCCAAGGGCTTCAAGGGCTTCGAGGAACCGGCCCATTGGCTGACTTTCGACGAGATCGAACGGGTGGTCGGCCTTTTCGCCCAGTTGGGTGTCAGCCGTGTCCGGCTGACCGGCGGCGAACCCCTGCTACGCCGCAATCTGCCCGACCTGGCGCGGCGCCTCTCGGCCCTGCCCGGCCTCGCGGACCTCTCGCTATCGACCAACGCCACCCAACTGGCCCACCATGCTGCTGCCCTGCGGTCCGCGGGCGTAAACCGGCTCAATATCAGCCTCGATAGCCTCTCGGCCGAACGGGTCGCCCAGATCAGCGGCCGCGACAGCCTGCCCAGCGTGCTGGCGGGGCTGGATGCGGCCGACAAGGCGGGCTTTCAGCGCATCAAGATCAATATGGTGGCCATGCGCGGCGTGAATGAGGCCGACATCCTGCCCATGGCCGAATTCTGCCTCGCCCGCGGCTACACCCTGCGCCTGATCGAAGCCATGCCCATGGGCGAGACCGGCCGCAATACCGACTACCTGGACCTTGGCCCCATCCGCGAACAACTGGCTGCACGCTTCGACCTGCGCCCGCAGGCCCTGGAGCTGGACGGCGGCCCGGCGCGCTACTGGAGCACGGCCGACGGCCGTGGCCAGATCGGTTTCATCACCCCCATCAGCCAGCATTTCTGCGCCACCTGCAACCGGGTCCGCCTGTCGGTCGATGGCACGCTCTACCTCTGCCTGGGCCAGGAAGAAAAGCTGGAGCTGCGCCCTATGCTACGTGGCGGCGCCGACGATGCCACCCTGATCGCCGCGCTGCGCGACGCCATCGAGCTCAAACCCGAGCGCCATACCTTTGTCGAGCAACCGGAAAAAATCGTCCGCTTCATGTCCCTCACCGGCGGTTGATCCTTGC
>NZ_DATCSC010000156.1:0-8788 GCF_036568685.1 Chitinimonas sp. | reverse complement strand
GGCCAATGGCAAGCCCCCAAAGCTGATCATTGGGGCGATGATGCGCAAGCTGGCTCAGGTCGCCTTCGGCGTGCTCAAGTCGGGCTTGCCATTCAATCCGGCACTGCACGCCGCTTGACTCGGATAACAGTATCTACGGGTTCGGGTCACTGACGAGCGTCAGCGAGGCTCCCTCGCGGCGGCGAGGGCGGGGGGAGTGGAATCAATCAAGCGAAGCGCGCTCGCACATCAACTGACGTAAAAACGCCCGGCTCTGCCGGGCGCTTCTTTTGCATTCACAGTCTGACCGACTGCCAATCCGTGATCACAGCTTCGGTATCCGAATCCGACTGATCATCAACGACCCCGACAGCGCGAACATGAGCACCAGGGGGTGGAAGCGGAAGCCGCCTACCCAATAGGTGCCAAACCACATATTGCTGCCGATGGCGCCTTCGTGCACGGCGATGGCGAGGATGATGACCAGCAGCAGGGAGGTGGGGATGGGGGTGCCTTCGAAGTACTTCACCTTGTCGCCGCCCTCGGAGAGCTTCTCTGCGGTGACGTTGTAGCGGGCAAGGCGGGAGACGCCGGCAGCGACGAAGAACAGCAGCACGATGCGGTCGAACAGGCCCTGCATGCCGCAGCCGTAGGCGATGACGGCGGGGGCGACGCCAAAGGAGATGACGTCGGCCAGGGAATCTAGCTCGCGGCCCATGGCGGAACTCTTCTGCCGCCAGCGGGCGATGCGGCCGTCGAGGATGTCGAAGGCAAGGGCGACCGGGATCAGTGCGCAGGCGAAGTAGAGATGCAGGATCTCCTTGCTCTGCAGATAGGTCATGACGGCGAACAGGGCGCCGACGCCGCAGAAGGCGTTGCCCAGGGTGAACCAGTCGGCGAGGTGGAACTCGCGGATCATCGAGAAGGGTTTGGGTTTATTCATCGCGTGGTCCGTTATCGGCTTGCCGTGGATGGTAATGCAAAGCAGGGGGGCGTGGCAGGGGCGTCTTCCGCATTCAAGCAAAGGCGCCAGCCATCTCTGCGTGGCAAATATGTGTACCGGCCGGGCTAGCCGGTATGGCATGGCTGGTTTTGACCAACTTGCTTTAGGCTGTAAGGAGGAAGAGAGGTAGAGATGGATAGCCAAACGAAGAGGTGGATAGGCCGACCGTTGAAGGGTCTATGGTTGCTTGGCCTGCTCGGGCTGCTGGCGGCATGCAACCGTGGCCCCATGCGCTCGCCACCCGGGCTGGCAGAGACGGAGTTGGCGGGCATGGTGATGGAGGACAATCCGATGTGGGCACCAGGCCGCTTTGCGACGGTAGCGGTGACGCTGGCGCCGGGCAAACTGCTTGACCAGGCCCACTATGAAACAGAGGCCAGCTATACGGTGCGCTGGCTGGGTGCGCCGGCCAGGCTCGATGCCGGCCAGCTTGCTGCCATCGAGGCCGATGCGGCGCGCAATGGCAAGCAGGCGGAACTCGCGGCCCTGATGAAGCTGCAGGCGGACTATGAGGCCTGGCTGGCGCAGCGTACCGAGGGGATGCAAACCGGCGAGACACGCCGCTTCAAGGACCGGCTAGTGCTGGTACGGCGCAACGGTGCCTGGCTGATCGACCACTGGGAGACGACACCCGCCATGCCCCAGCTGCCGTCGCGCTAACCGCCCTTCTTGAGCGCGGCCAGGACCGCGTCGGGGTCTTCGGTCTCGGCCAGCACGGCACGGATGCGGTTGAAGGCGTTGCAGGCCTCGGCCGGGTGTTTGCTGAAGGGGGTGAGGTTGCTGTGTATCCAACCGGCCGCCGCCAGCACGCTGTTGCGGTAGGGACCGCCATGATCGCCGCCGAGCTGGATCAGCGCGCGGTCGATCAGCACATGCGGGAAGGGATTGCGGGACAGCGAGCTGAAATGCTCGGCTTGGACTTCGTCGAATTGCATGGTCTGACCTCCGGGGCGGATAGCTTTTTTGTAGCCCCTGGTACGCGGTTTTACCATGCGCGTCCGTCAGCCGGCGAATGGTGGCGTTACAGGTCGCTTGCGCTATGGACGCCGAGGCGTGGCCTCTACCTGGCACTTCATCGGGTAGGAAGGCGATCCCCGGCGGGGAGACGTCGAGCGGCGCCTAGGCCGACTCCCCCGCGAAGCACAGGCGATTGCGGCCCTGGGCCTTGGCCTCGTAGAGGCGAGCATCGGCCGTCTGCAGCATGGCCTCCAGCGAGCCCTTGGACAGGTCGGCGCACAGGCCCAGGCTCATGGTGACCTTGAGCTCGGGATGGAGCTGGCTCCAGGGGAAGTGCTGCAGCAAGTCGCGCAGCTTTTCGCACAGGGCGGCGGCTTGCGGCAAGGTGGTCTCGGGCAGGGCCAGCACGAATTCCTCGCCACCGTAGCGGGCGACCAAGTCGGACTGGCGGACATGGCTTTGCAGCAGCGCACCGACCTGGCGCAGCACGGCGTCGCCGGTGGCGTGCGAGAGCTGGTCGTTGATGCGCTTGAAGTGGTCGATATCGGCGATGACGATGGCCAGCGGGCGCTCGTAGCGCTGGCACTGCTCGAACAGCTGGCGCGCCTGTTCGTCGAAATGGCGGCGGTTGTAGAGACCGGTAAGGGCGTCTCGGATGCTCATCTCGCGCAGTTGCTCAGCCTGCTCGCTGATGGTCCGGTGCGAGGCCTGCAGGGCGGCGTGGCTCTCGGCCAACTGCTCGCTCATGGTGTTGAAGGCACGGCCCAGGGCGGCAACCTCGTCCTTGCCGTTGACCGGTACGCTCTGCCGCAGTTCGCCCTGGCGCATGGCTTCGACCGCGTGGGTGAGCTTTTGCAGGGCGCCGGCAAGGCGGCCGGCGAACCACAGGCCGAGCAGGACGGCCAGCAGGGAGGCGATGGTGCCGGCGAACAGCAGCGCCTCGCGCATGGTGGCCAGGTATTCGCGCTCCTGCCGGCTGGGGCCGAAGGTCCCCTCGGCCGAGACATAGGCGGCGACGCGCCCGTCAACCACCACCGGGCGGGCGTGCTGGCGAGCTTCGGGCGGCAGGGCCTGGCCGTGCTCGTAGAGGCCGGCGCCGAGCATGACCCGGTATTGATCGTCGGTGAGGATAAAGCGAAAGGGTGGTTCATGCCGCGGCCCGCCGCCTTCGGGCGGCCCCCCGAGTGGCCCCATATTGAACTCGGGCGGCGGCGGGGGCGGCATGTTGTCCGGGCCTGGCGGCGGACGCTGGCCGCGCTGCCGCTCCATATAGTGGTCGAAACGCTCCTGCGCGACGCCGGCCTGCCAGGAACCATACTGCGCCAGGTAACTGGCGACAGCACCACGGAAGTGGTTCTCGGCCTGCTGCCGGCGCAGTTCGTCGAACTTGCCGGTGACGCGCAGATAGGCGACACCGCCGACCAGGGCGACGGCCAGCAGGCTGGTAAGCAGCAGGGCGAGGATCAGCTTGATACGCAGGGGCATGATGGGCGTGATTGTGGTTTTGTGCGCCATTTTAGGGGAGCGCTCGCAAATGGTGTAAATCGGAAACGCCTGCTCTCCGCCCGGCACAGCCGGGCGCTTGAGTGCAGCAGATACTCGAAGGCGCCTCGCTTGATTGAATCCACACCCCCCCGCCCTCGCCGCCGCGAGGGAGCCTCGCTGACGCGAGAAATTGGCCTTTTACGGAGGCTTCCTGGCAATAAACGCTCTCCTGCCGGGAAGTTTGTGTACACGGCTTGCAGAGGCTTATCCCCCGCCGCGATCCGCATCAGCAAACCATTGATTACCATGGCATATCTCCTTGTCATGGCCTGTGTCGCGGTAGTCCTACACATTCCCAAGCGCTTGCTTGTACAGAGTGGGTCGGCTCAGGTAGCCTAGAGCAATTATTCGAGGGCGGACGACCGCCCCGGAGAGGCAATATCCAAGACGGCAAGACGTGTTTGGAAGCGATGCAAGGCCTGCGGTCCGCTAAACCGCAGTGCCAACAAAACAATGCTGGGAGACCCAATGAGTATCGGTATTTCGTTCAAGCGCGGCTTCTTGGCCGCAGCCTGCCTGCTGGCTTTATCCGGCGCGGCCCAGGCGGTGGAAGTGGCGGGCGTGCAGGTTGACGACAGCGCCAAGGTTGCCAACACGGACCTCAAGCTCAATGGCGCCGGTCTGCGGACCAAGGCCTTTTTCAAGATCTATGTGGCAGGCCTCTACCTGACCGACAAGAAGACCACGCCGGCCGATGCACTGGCGGCCCCCGGCCCCAAGCGCGTCTCGCTGACCATGGTGCGCGAAGTGACCTCGGACCAGCTGAGCCAGGCGCTGCTGGACGGCTTGAACCACAATTGCAGCGATGAGGAGAAGTCGCGCTTCTTCAACCAGATGCTGGCCATCGGCCAGATCTTTGGTGCCTACCGTTCGATCAAGCCCAAGGATATGATCAATGTGGACTGGGTACCCAACACCGGTACCGTGGTCTACCTGAACGGCAAGAAGCTGGGCGAGCCGCTGCCGGATCAGGCGTTCTACAACGCCATCCTGAAGATCTGGCTGGGTGATCGTCCGGCCGAGAACTCGCTGAAGCGCCAGCTGCTCGGGGCACCGTAAGGACTCGTAGTTCAGCGCACTGCACTGCGGTGCGTGGCATCAGAGGAATGAGGAAGAAGCAGGGAAGAACCAAGGGGATGGGTTGGACTCGCTCCTGCGAGGTCAGGTGCTCGTCGTTCAGTGCTCCGCTCGGCACAGCCGGGCGCTAAACGCCAATCGATACTCAAGCGCGCCTCGCTTTAACGAGTCCACTCCCCCCGCCCTCGCCGCCGCGAGGGGCCTCGCTAACGCGAGAGGGCGTGGTGGCACGGAATGAGGAAGAAGCAGGGAAGAACCAAGGGGATGGGCTCTGCCCATCGCTGACAGGGCGGCTACCTTAAGGTATGCCGCCCTTTTTATTGGCTGATTAGGCTGGGATGGCGTCCTCAGCCTCTTCCCCCAGGAAGCCGCCGCTCTGGTGGGCCCAGAGGCGGGCGTAGAGGCCACCGCGGGCCAGCAGGGTGGCATGGTCGCCTTCTTCCACGATGCGACCCTGGTCCATGACGATCAGCCTATCCATCGCCGCAATGGTGGAGAGGCGGTGGGCAATGGCGACCACGGTCTTGCCTTCCATCAGGCGGTAGAGGCTGCCCTGGATGGCGGCTTCGACTTCGGAATCCAGCGCGCTGGTGGCTTCGTCCAGCAGCAGGATGGGCGCGTCCTTGAGCATGACGCGGGCGATGGCCACGCGCTGGCGCTGGCCGCCGCTGAGCTTGACGCCACGTTCGCCCACATGGGCGTCGTAGCCCTGGCGATCCTTGGGATCGGTCAGACCCAGGATGAACTCGTGTGCCTCGGCACGGCGGGCGGCGGCAACCATGGCGTCCTCGCTCGCGTCGGGCCGGCCGTAGAGCAGGTTGTCGCGGACCGAGCGGTGCAAGAGCGAAGTGTCTTGCGTGACCATGCCAATCTGCCGGCGCAGGCTGTCCTGGGTGACATGGGCGATGTCTTGTCCATCCACCAGGATGCGGCCCTGTTGCAGGTCGTAGAAACGCAGCAGCAGGTTGACCAGGGTGCTCTTGCCGGCACCGGAGCGGCCGATCAGGCCGATCTTTTCGCCCGGGCGGATGGTGAGGTTGAGGTGCTGTACCACCGGCTTGGCGCCATAGGCAAAACTCACATCTTCGAAACGGACCTCGCCCTGGCGCACGGTGAGCGGCTGGGCGTCGCTCGCATCGACCACGGCGATGGGACGCGACAGGGTGTTGATGCCATCCTGCACAGTGCCGATCTGCTCGAACAGGCTGGACATCTCCCACATGATCCAGTGCGAGATACCGTTGAGGCGCAGGGCCATGGCGGTGGCAGCGGCTACCGCACCGATACCGACCTGGCCGCGGCTCCACAGGTAGAGCGTGGCGCCGGCGGTACTACCGATGAGCAGCATGCTGAGGCTGTGGTTGACCAGTTCGAAGCCGCTGACGAGGCGCATCTGCCGGTAGACGGTCTGGATGAAGTCCTGCATGGCACTCTTGGCGAAGCTGGCCTCGCGCTGGCCGTGGCTGAACAGCTTCACCGTGGCGATATTGGTGTAGGCGTCGGTGATGCGGCCGGTCATGAGGCTGCGGGCGTCGGCCTGCTCCTTGGCGACCTTGCCCAGGCGCGGTACGAAGAAGCGCAGGGTGAGGATGTAGAAGGCCAGCCAGGCGAGGAAGGGCAGCAACAGCCAGCGGTCGAAGGTGCCGACCACGGCCACCATGGTGACGAAGTAGATGACGATAAAGACCATGATGTCGGCGACGATCATGACCGTATCGCGCACTGCCAGGGCGGTCTGCATGACCTTGGTGGCGACCCGGCCGGCGAATTCATCGCCGTAGAAGCTCATGCTCTGGCCCAGCATATGGCGGTGGAAGGTCCAGCGCAGCCGCATGGGGAAGTTGCCGGACAGCCCCTGGTACTTGCACATGGCCTGCAGGGCGATGAGCAGTGGGCTGGCGATCAGGATGCCGCCGAGCAGCAGCAGCTGGCCTTTTTGCTCGGCCCAGAGTTTGTCGGGTGCGACATGGCTGAGCCAATCCACCACCGAGCCCAGCATGCTAAAGAGCAGGGCCTCGAAGGCGCCGATGCCGGCGGTAAGCAGGATGACGGCGGCAATCAGGCCGCGCATGCCCTGGGTACCGGCCCACAGGAAGGGGAAGAAGCCCTTGGGCGGTTGTTGCGGTGGGGTATCGGGGTAGACGTCGACGCGACGCTCGAACCAGCTGAACACGGGGAATCCTCGCTTGGGGCGCAGCCAGCCTGCGCCAGGGAAAGGTGGTCCGTAGCGGGGGAGCGCTTTTATGGTCTTTGGGGTGGACTGGCAGTGTAGCACCGCCATTTAGCGAGGATAGGTACAGGGGGCGGATATAAAAATGAGGACACCGACCCAGGGGCCGGTGTTCCTTTGGTACGCAGGGAGACTGCGTTGCTGCTTGTTATTTCTTCTCGGTCTTGGCGGGCTCAACCGGCTTGGTTTCGGCCTTGGTTTCAGCCTTCACCTCGGTCTTGCCTTCGACCTTGGCCTCGGCCTTGTGGGCGGCCTTCTTGTGTTGCTTGGTGGTGGCCTTGGCCTCTGCTGCGGGCTTGGCTTCCGCAGTCGCCTTTACTTCAGCGCTCGCGGCGGGCTTTGCGGCCGGTGCGGCAGCCGGGGCGTCGGCGGCCAGGGCACCGAAAGAAGCAGCGGCAAAGGAAGAGGCGATCAGGGTGGCGATAAGCTTGTTCATGGTGTCAGTTCCTATATTCAGTTCGGTTCAGATCAGCCGAGGCAGATGAGGTGGTGCAATACGCGATCAGGACTTCTTCTCGGTCTTGGGGGCTTCGGCAGGCTTCACTGCAGCCTTGGCGTCGACCTTGGTCTCTGCCTTCACGGCCGGAGTGACTTCGGTCTTGGCCTCTGCCTTCACCTCGGTTTTGGCCTCGGCCTTCTTGACGATCTTCTTGTGCTGTTTCTCGGCGGCGGCCTTGACCTCGGTTGTGGGCTTGGCGGCTTCGGTGGCCTTCACTTCCGCAGTCGCGGCGGGCTTTGCGGCCGGTGCGGCAGCGGGTGCTTCCGCAGCCAGGGCACCGAAGGACACGGCGGCGAAGGAGGAAGCGATCAGGGTGGCGATGAGCTTGTTCATGGTATGGGTTCCTTAGCGATTCAATTGAGCGTGGGTGCTTGTTCGGTAGGGCTTAGGACTTCTTCTCGACCTTGGGGGCTTCGGTCGGCTTCACGGCGGCCTTGGCGTCGACCTTGGTCTCGGTTTTGGCGGCCGGGGTGGTTTCAGTCTTGGTTTCCGTCTTGGCCGCAGCCTTCAGCTCGGTCTTGGCTTCCGTCTTGGTTTCGGCTTTCTTGACGATCTTCTTGTGCTGCTTCTCGACCGTGGCCTTGGCTTCAGTGGCCGGCTTGGCCACCTCGGCGGTAGCGGCAGGCTTTGCGGCCGGAGCGGTTGCCGGCGCATCGGCGGCCAGGGCGCCGAAGGACACAGCGGCAAAGGAAGAGGCGATCAGGGTTGCGATGAGCTTGTTCATGGTGTGGGTTCCTTGTGTCTATTCAGTTCGGTAGCGACGGTTTGAATACGGTTCAGGACATCTTCTCGGTCTTGGGGGCCTCGGTGGGCTTGGTTTCGGTCTTGCCTTCGGTCTTCACTTCCGCCTTGCCTTCGGCCTTGGCGGCAGCCTTGTGAGCGACCTTCTTGTGCGGCTTGGCGGCCTTGTCGGTGCCGGCCTTGGTTTCTGCGGCCGGCTTGGCGGCTTCAACCGTCTTGACCTCGGCGGTGGCAGCGGGCTTCGCTGCCGGTGCAGCGGCCGGGGCGTCGGCTGCCAGGGCGCCGAACGACGCAGCAGCGAAGGAGGTGGCGATCAGGGCAGCAAACAGCTTGTTCATGGTGTTCATCCTTGGTGGAGGTTTCTTTCCGGACCGTCCGTTGCACCCTGCAGCGGCCGTCCTTGGAACGCACATTAAGCGCGGCTGCCTGAACGGTTCCTGACGAAAGTTCTGTGCAGTTTTACCAATTTGGGCGTGTATTCCAGATGGGCTGGAGGCGCGTTCTACGCGCGAGATTTGGGGGTGAATACGCCTTCTACGAAGGCGGTCCGCGCGGGGCTGCAGACCCGCCCCACAAAGGCCGCGCGCTCCCAAATGACAGCGAATGTTCAAGCAGCGATACGGCGCAATACCCTTCGGGGATTGCGCCCTTGTATTGTCACACCTGACGGAGTAGCGCTCCGTCATCGAGTCCCGGACGCCGTTTGCGCCCTTGAACAGTCAGTTCGCTCCGTAGATCCCACGCCGGGACTCATCCT
>NZ_DATCSC010000155.1:0-2667 GCF_036568685.1 Chitinimonas sp. | reverse complement strand
GGGTTTCGGCCTGCAGCGGGTTGATATTGGGACCCTCAACCTCCAGCTTGGGTTCACTCTCCAGCCGGTTGAGCAGGGTAATGGCAATGGCGACGCCGATGATCAGGCAGATGGCGATCGCCAGGCGTTGCATAAGCCTTTGGCGTATTTCGCTCTGTTCATCATGCTCTTCGGGCGTGGTCTGATTGGCAGGGCGGTTGGGGCTGGGGCGGATCGCGCTCAATTGCTTGTTCGCCGCTCTGCGGCGCTCCCTGGTTTTGAATGTTTTAACGCGCTGGTATGGCTTTTGCGCGTCGCGGCGGCAAAGCTGGTAGAATATTCGGTCATTTTTACGCCGACAAGCCGCGTGGACGCGATGCGAGCGGGCTTGCAGCTTAAAACTTTTTTGTTTTCCACTCTGTCTACTTTACGATTTTTTGGAGTTTACTCATGGCGATTGAACGTACCCTTTCCATCATCAAGCCCGATGCCGTTGCCAAGAACGTGATCGGCCAGATCTATACCCGTTTCGAAAACGCCGGCCTGAAGGTCATTGCTGCCAAGATGAAGCACCTGTCGCGCGCTGAGGCCGAAGGCTTCTACGCCGTGCACAAAGAGCGTCCTTTCTTCAAGGATCTGGTGGACTTCATGGTGTCCGGTCCCGTCATCATCCAGGCTCTGGAAGGTGAAGGCGCCATCGCCAAGAACCGTGACCTGATGGGTGCGACCGATCCGAAGAAGGCAGAGAAGGGCACCATCCGCGCCGACTTCGCTGATTCGATCGATGCCAATGCCGTACACGGCTCCGACAGCGCCGAGAACGCAGCGATCGAAATCGCCTACTTCTTCGCCGCTTCTGAAGTTTACGGCCGCTAAGCAGCGGTCTAGCGTAGGACCAAGGCCATGTCCGTCAACCTGCTCGATTTCGATGCGCAACGCTTTGCCGAATTCCTCGCGGAACGCGGTGAGAAGCCGTTTCGCGCAAAGCAGCTCATGCGCTGGATTCACCACTTTGGTGAGTCGGATTTCAATGCCATGACGGACATCGCCAAGGTCACCCGCGAAAAGCTGGCGGCCGATGCAATCATCGTGCCGCCCAGCTTGATGATGGAACAAAAGTCCGAGGACGGCACCCGCAAGTGGTTGCTGGACGTCGGAACCGGCAACGGCGTCGAAGCGGTGTTCATACCCGAAGACGACCGTGGCACCCTGTGCGTGTCGAGCCAGGTGGGCTGTGCCTTGGAGTGCACCTTCTGCTCGACTGGGCGGCAGGGTTTTAACCGTAATCTCAGCACGGCCGAGATCATTGGTCAGCTGTGGTGGGCCAACAAGGCGCTAGGGCGTGATCCCAAGGGCGACCGCATCGTCTCCAATGTCGTGATGATGGGCATGGGCGAGCCCCTGGCCAACTTCGACAATGTCGTCGCAGCCATGCGGCTGATGCTGGATGATCATGCCTACGGCCTGAGCCGTCGCCGCGTTACGCTGTCGACCTCGGGTCTCGTGCCGCAGATGGACCGACTGCGCGAAGCCTGCCCGGTGGCCTTGGCAGTCTCGCTGCATGCGCCCAACGATGCGCTGCGCGACGAGATCGTGCCGATCAACAAGAAATACCCGCTCAAGGAACTGATGGCAGCCTGCCTGCGTTATCTGGAGAAGGCGCCGCGGGATTTCATCACCTTTGAATACGTCATGCTCGATGGTGTCAACGACACGTTCGAGCATGCAAAACAACTGGTGGCACTCGTCAAGGATGTGCCATGCAAGTTCAATCTGATACCTTTCAACCCTTTCCCGAATTCGGGATATGGCCGTTCCAAACCTGACGCCATCCGCCGCTTCCGCGATCACTTGATCCAGGCGGGTTATGTCGTCACTGTGCGCAAGACCCGCGGTGACGATATCGATGCCGCTTGCGGGCAGCTGGCAGGGCAGGTCAAGGACAAAACCAAGCGCACCCTCCGGCTGGCTGCAGAGGGTAAGACCACGAAGACCATTCAATTGGTGAGGGAATAGGGCATGAAGCAGGGGTTGATTGCTGTTTTGCTGTTCGTTATGTCGCTCGGCTTTGTACGGGCGGAAGAGCAGGACCCTCGCACCAGAGTCGCCAGCCTTCGCACCCAGCTTGCAGCCAACTACTACACCCGCGGCCAGTACGGCGTGGCGCTGGAAGAGCTGAAGAATGCGCTCCAGGCCAAGCCGGACTACGCCATGGCCTACAACGTCCAGGGCCTGGTCTACACCGACCTCAAGGAACTCGACAGTGCGGACAAGAGCTTCCGTCGCGCGCTCGACATCGATGCCAACGATCCCGACATCAACCACAACTACGGTTGGTTCCTGTGCAACAAGCGCGACCGTGCCGCCGAATCGCTGCGTTACTTCGCCGCTGCGCTGAAGAATGCACTTTATGAGCGCCCGGAGCGTTCCCTGCAGCAGGGCGGCCTGTGTGCCATCAAGGTCGGAGACCTGAAGCAGGCTGAGGACTATTTGCGCAAGGCCGATCGCACCCAGCCGGATAACGCAGACACCTTGCTGGGCTTGGCTCAGCTGGCCTATGCCCGCGGTGAGTTCGAAAGCACGCGGGTACTGCTGGCCCGCCAGGCTCGCCTCGGTACGCCGGAAGCTGTCGCCCTGTGGCTGAATATCCGCAACGAACATCGCCTGGGCAATAGCGAGGCCGAAGCC
>NZ_DATCSC010000154.1:0-65006 GCF_036568685.1 Chitinimonas sp. | reverse complement strand
GACCATGATCAGCGATATCCAGCAAAGCTCGACCGAGTCGAAGCAGACCATGCAGATGGCGGTGCAGCGGGTGGCGAGCGGGGTGGAGCTGGCCGGGCAGGGCGGTGAGGCGGTCAAGCGGATCGAGGACAGCGCCGGCCGAGTGGTCGGGGTGGTGGAAGATATCTCGGTGGCGCTGAAGGAACAGACCCACGCCAACAACCTGGTCTCGCAACAGGTGGACCGGATCTCGGGCAGTGCCGACAGCAATGCCAGCTCGGCGCGGACGGCGGCGGAGGTGACCGGGCGCATGCACGGGCTGACCGAGCAGCTGCGCACGGCCGTGGGGCGCTTCCATGTCTGAATCTATTTGAGCGGTTCGGGAACTCCAGCGGAGTTGATCGCTCCTGCAAGGCAGGGGTGGCTGACCGATGAGTTGACCGTTTAAGCAGCCGCCACGGGCCGTGGCGGCTGTTTCATTTATAATCTCTGCCGTTTCCCGGCCTGTGCCGCCCCATTCCCGCCCCCTGCCTGGCCTGAGCCGGCGGGGGCGACCGCAAAACCGCAACTGTGCTGTAGTCCAGATGAAAAAATCCTTACTCGCCCTTTTGACCGCCCTGTCCCTGGGCGCCCAGGCCGCCACGCTGCCGACGCCGCCCGCCCCCGAACTTTCCGCTCGCGCCTATCTCTTGATGGATGTCTACAGCGGCAAGGTGCTGGCGACCAAGGACGCGGACAACCGTATCGAGCCGGCTTCGCTGACCAAGCTGATGACCGCCTACCTGACTTTCAAGGCGCTGCAGGAGGGCCGGATCAAGCCCAGCCAGCAGCTGACCGTGTCGCAGAAGGGCTGGAAGACCGAGGGTTCGCGCATGTTCCTCGACCCCAAGAAGCCGGCTTCGGTCGATGAGCTGATCCGCGGCATGATCGTGCAGAGCGGCAACGATGCCTGCGTGACCCTGGCCGAGGCGATTGCCGGCAGCGAAGAGACCTTTGCCGGCATGATGAACCAGCAGGCTGCCAAGCTGGGCATGAAGAACACCCACTTCATGAACTCCACCGGCCTGCCTGACCCGCAGCACTACACCACTGCGCGCGACCTCTCGCTGCTGGCCGCTGCCATCATTCGCGACTATCCGCAGTACTACCCCATCTATTCGATGAAGGAGTACCGCTACAACAACATCACCCAGCCCAACCGCAACCAGCTTCTGTACCGCGACCCGGGCGTGGACGGCATGAAGACCGGCCACACCGACAGCGCCGGCTACTGCCTGATTGCCAGCAAGCACGAAGACCAGCGTCGGGTGCTGAGCGTGGTGCTGGGTACCGATTCGGACAACACCCGCGCCAATGAGAGCGCGCGCCTGCTGGGCTATGGCCTGCAGTTCTTCGATACCCCCAAGCTCTACACCGCCCGCCAGGTGGTGAGCCAGGCCAAGGTCTTCAAGGGCGAGGCTGGCAGCGTGGCAGTGGGCTTTGACCGCGACCAGTACCTGACCCTGGCCAAGGGCGCCGCCGGCCGCGTGCAGTCGCAAATCGTGCTGCAACCCAAGTTGATCGCGCCTATCCAGGCTGGTCAGGTGGTGGGCAGCGTCAAGCTGAGCCTGGATGGCCAACCCTTGGCCGAGCTGCCGTTGAAGAGCCTGGCCGCGGTACCCGAGGCCGGTTTCTTTGGCCGTATGACGGACAGCGTGAAGCTCTGGTTCAACTGATCGCGCTGGGGGCGGGCGCTGGCTTGCATCTGCGCCCGCTGCCCCCATATTGCATAGCTAGGGCGGCGAGCTTGCGCGGCCCGGAAGCGGGAGGCGCATGCTTTACCTGAATGGCCAGTTTGTCCGCCCCGAGGACGCCAAGATCAGCGCCCTGGACCGTGGTTGCCTGTTTGGCGACGGGGTCTACGAGGTGATCCCGGTCTATTCGCGCCACCCTTTCCGGCTGGATGAGCATATTGCCCGTCTGGATGCGAGCCTTGCGAGCATAGGCCTCGCCAACCCGCATACTGCAGCCGAATGGGCCGGGCTGATTCGCGAGGTGGTGCGGCGGCAGGACTATGACGACCAGTCGGTCTATCTGCATGTGACCCGCGGTAATGCCGGCGAGCGCGACTTCCCCTTCCCCGAGGGCGTGGCACCGACGGTACTGATCAACCCCGCGCGGCTGGTGACACCCAGCGCGGCGCAGAAGGCGGCCGGCGTGCGGGCGATCAGCCATGCGGACTTTCGTTGGTTGCGCTGCGATATCAAGTCGCTCAACCTCTTGCCCACCGTACTCTTGCGCGAGGCGGCGCGGCGGCAGGGCTGTGCCGAGTGCGTGATGTTCCGCGACGGCATGCTGAGCGAAGGGGCGGCCAGCAATGTGTTCGTGGTCAAGGATGGCGTGATTGCGTGCCCGCCCAAGAGTCACCTGATCCTGCCGGGCATCACCTATGACCTGGTGATCGAACTGGCGCAGCGGCATGGTGTGCCGCTGCAAGTCAGGCCGGTGAGCGAGGCGGAAGTACGCAGTGCCGATGAATTATGGATGACCAGCTCCACCAAGGAGGTGCTGGCCATTGTGGAACTCGACGGGGTAGCGGTCGGCGACGGCCGCGTAGGCCCGCTGGCGCAACGCATGGACGCGCTGTACCAGGATTTCAAGAACCAAATCATGCGCCAAGGAAAGGAATGACCATGGAAGAAAAAAAAGAATCGCTGATCGAATTTCCGGCGCGCTTCCCCATCAAGGTGATGGGGGTACGTCACGACGACTTCTCGCAGACCATCTTCGAGGTGGTACGTATCCATGCGCCCGACCTGACGGCCGAGGATATCGAGCTGCGGGTCAGTTCCGGTGGCAACTATATCTCGCTGACCGTGACCGTGACCGCGATCTCGCAGGAGCAGCTGGACAATATCTATCGCGCCGTGACCGGCCACCCGATGGTGAAGTACGTCCTGTGAGCGCTGCTATCACCCTGCGGCCGGCCCGCGCGGGCGAGGCGGCGGCGCTTAGCGCCATCGCCCAGGCCGCCAAGGCACACTGGGGCTACCCGCCCGAGTGGCTGGCCGACTGGCAGCCGGGACTGACGCTGTCCGAGGCCGACCTGCAGGCCAGCCACGTGATCGTGGCCGAGGCCGACGGCCGGCTGCTGGGCTTTGCCGCCCTGCGCATGGTGGAGGACCTGGCTGAGCTGCAACACTGCTGGGTACTGCCCGAGGCCATGGGCAAGGGCGTGGGTCGCGCATTGATGGCGGCCATGCGCCGCGACAGCCTGGCGCAGGGCCAGCCCCATATCAAACTGCTGGCCGACCCCAACGCCGAGGGTTTCTATCGGCATCTGGGCGCCCGTACCGTAGGCAAGGCCGACTCCACTCCCGCCGGTCGTAGGCTGCCGGTGATGCTGCTGCAGAACGCGCAGCCGCTGCCGGCCGGTGTGGTCGCCCCCTACTGGTTCGGCCAACTGCCCTATGTGCCGACCTGGCGTGCCATGCAGGCCTATACCTCGGCGCGTGATGCGGCATCGCCGGACGAGCTCTGGCTGCTGGAGCATCCGCCAGTGTTCACCCAAGGCCAGGCCGGCAAGCCCGAGCATGTGCTGCAGCTCTCCGACATTCCCATCGTCCCTATCGACCGCGGTGGCCAGGTGACCTACCACGGCCCGGGCCAGCTGGTGGGCTATCTGATGGTGGACCTGAGCCGGCGCAAGCTGGGTGTGCGCGAGTATGTGCGGCGTATCGAGCAGAGCATCATCGAGCTGCTGGCCGAGTTCGGTATCGAGTCCTACGGCAAGGTGGATGCGCCTGGGGTCTATGTGAACGAAGCCAAGATCGCCGCGCTGGGCCTGCGTATCCGCAATGGCAAGAGCTACCACGGGCTATCGCTGAACGTGGACATGGACCTTGCCCCTTTTGCCCAGATCAACCCTTGCGGCTACGCGGGTTTGCAGGTCGCGCAGCTGGCTGATTTCGGCATCAAGGAAACCCCGGCCTCGCTTGCGCCGCGTTTGGCCGCTAAAATCAATGCCTTGCTCGCGCTGGAAGGGACCGCCTCGGTGGCCGACTATGCGCTGAGCAGCAAGCCGGTGGCCGCCTGACAGGCCGCTGGCGGTCGTACCCGACCTAGAACACGGCTGGTTTAGCGACCGGCCGAGCCATGGAAAGAAGCCCAAGCATGTCCTCGCCCGTTGTTACCACCCCGCCCGCCAAAGCCGAACAAGGCGTCAAGCTCAAGGGGGAGGCCAAGACCGCGCGCATCCCGATCAAGATCGTGCCGCTGGCCGAGCCCCTGAAGAAGCCGGACTGGATCCGTGTCAAGGCGCCGGCAGGCGACCGTTTCTACGAGATCAAGAACATCCTGCGCGAGCAGAAGCTGCACACGGTCTGCGAAGAGGCGAGCTGCCCCAATATCGGCGAGTGCTTCGGCAAGGGCACGGCCACCTTCATGATCATGGGCGACATCTGTACCCGTCGCTGCCCCTTCTGCGACGTGGGCCATGGCCGCCCCAACCCGCTGGACGAGAACGAGCCCAAGCACCTGGCCGAGACCATCGCCGCGCTGCGCCTCAAGTACGTGGTGATCACCTCGGTGGACCGCGACGACCTGCGCGACGGCGGCGCCGGCCACTTTGCCGACTGTATCCGCCTGACTCGCGAAGTCTCGCCCGCGACGCAAATCGAAGTGCTGGTGCCGGACTTCCGTGGTCGCCTGGACGTGGCCATCGACATCATGACCGCCACCCCGCCGGATGTGATGAACCACAACCTCGAAACCGTGCCGCGCCTCTACAAACAGGCCCGCCCCGGTTCGGACTATATGCATTCCCTCAAGCTCCTCAAGGACTACAAGGCCCGCAACCCGGAAGTCGCGACCAAGAGCGGCATCATGGTGGGCCTCGGGGAAACCGACGAGGAAATCCTCGAGGTGATGCGCGATATGCGCGAGCACGATATCGACATGATCACCATCGGCCAGTACCTGGCCCCGTCGAACTCCCACCTGCCGGTGCTGCGCTACGTGACGCCCGAGCAGTTCAAGTTCTTCGAGGACAAGGCCTACGAGATGGGCTTCCGCCATGCCGCCGTGGGTGCGCTGGTGCGCTCGAGCTACCACGCTGACCAGCAGGCGCACGACGCAGGCGTGTGAGGGCCGGGTGCGGGCAGGCTTGCAGCGCATTGGTGAACCTGTTTGACCGGAAGGTAAAAAAGCCGCCCTTGGGCGGCTTTTTCATTGGGGGCTGAGTACTCAGGGAGCGGCGCTGGCCGGCCCCATGCCGTTGGCCGCACGCAGCGCATCCTGGCGGGCCTTGAACTCCGAGCCTGCATAGAAGGCCGGGTATTCCTTGCCGTCCGCCAGGCGGCGGCCAACGTTGTAGAGCAGCTCGATGTCCTGGGCACCACCAGAGAGGTCCCAGTCCGGTTTCACCACGTCGGAGGGCTTGTGGTAGTCGTTGGCGATGTATTCCTCCAGCTTCTTCACACCGTAGCCGGCCGGCTTGCCGATCACGTCGGTGCCGCCACCGGCGTAGAGGGCGGGGATGCCGACCTTGACGAACTCGAAGTGGTCGGCGCGGAAGTAGCCGCCGTTCTCGGGCTTGGATTCCATCACGATCACGCGGCCCTGTGCGTTGGCGGCGTCTCGCGCCAAGGCTTCCATACTGGACTGGCCGGCGCCAACAATGACGAAGTCACGGGTCCTGCCGGTGGTGTTGACCCCGTCGATATTGATATTGGCGACCGTCTTGCCCAGCGGGTAGAGCGGTTTGGCGGCGTAGTAGGCAGCACCCAAGAGGCCCGATTCCTCGGCCGTGGTGGCGAGGAAGAGTACGCTGCGACGTGGTTGCTGACCGGCGCGGGCGGCGTCCTGGTAAGCACGTGCCAGCTCCAGGAGGGCGGCGGTGCCGATCGCGTTGTCTGCGGCGCCGTGGTAGATCTCGCTACCGCGCTTGCCCAGGTGGTCCCAGTGGGCGCTGTACATCAGCCATTCGTTCTTGCCCACTGGATCGCTGCCCTCAAGCTTGGCGACCACATTGGTCGATTGCACCTCGCGCAGGGTCTGCTTGAGGGTGAAGCTGGCGCTGCCGGCGAGCTTGACCGGCTTGAAGTCCGGCCGGATGGCGGCCGCCTTGAGCTGGGCAAAGTCCTGGCCGCAGGACTTGAACAGCTGCTCGGCACGATCCTGCCGTATCCAGGAGCGGACCGGCACTTCGCCGGCGTGGCCGTCCGGGGTGCGGATGGTGAAGTTCTCACGGGCGTTGCTGTTTACGACCACGATATAGGGGTAGGCGGCCGGAATGGTCTCGTGGACGATGATGGCAGCCGCTGCGCCCTTCTGGGCGGCGATCTCGTACTTATAGGTCCAGCGGCCGTAGTAGCTCATGGCGCGGCCCTTGAACTTGCTGTCGTCGAGCTTGCTCGGGTCTTGCGGGTCGGGCACCTGCGGGTCGTTGATCAGCATTACGAGGGTCTTGCCGCGCACGTCCACGCCCTTGTAATCGTCCCAGCCGTATTCCGGTGCGACCACGCCATAGCCGACGAAGACCAGTTCGGAATTCTTGGTGCTGATCTTCTCCTTGGCCTGGGTCGTGAAGGCGACATAGTCGAAGGGCGCGTCGAGCTTGAGCTTGCCGGCGCAGCCACCAAAACGCAGGCTGGGCTGGGTGCTGAGGCCCACCAAGGGGACCGGCTGGGTATAGCTGCCATCCGGCGCGCCACCCTTGAGCCCCATGGCCTTGAACTGCTGCACCAGGTAGTCCACGGTCTTGGCTTCGCCCGCACTGCCGGGGCCGCGGCCCTCGAAGGCGTCGGAGCTCAGCACCTGGGTGTGGGCCAGGAGCTGGTCCTGGCGGATCACTTCCTCGGCGTGGCCGGGTAGGGCCAGGGCGAGTGGGATGCTGAGCAGCAGGCAGTTGCGGCGTGACATGGGGCGGACTCTCTAGGATGGTCGGCTGGAAAGAACCATGCTGGCATATATCAGCATCTGCTTCATTAATCGCGCGCGTGGCCGTGGCGGGAATGAAACAGGCCACCTTTAGGTGGCCTGTGTTGTCTTGCGGTTTACTGGCAGGATCATCCGACCGACGGACGGGTCATCTCAATGGGGACCATCCACTCCGCGTACTGCGCCTCGGTCACATAGCCCAGCGCCAGGGCGGCGGCCTTGAGCGTGGTGCCTTCCTTGTGCGCCTTCTTGGCAATGCTGGCGGCCTTGTCGTAGCCGATATGGCGGTTGAGGGCAGTGACCAGCATCAGGTTCTTGTCGAGGTTGTCACTGATCTTGGTCGAGTTGGGTTCGATGCCGACGGCGCAGTTGTCATTGAAGGCATCGCAGGCGTCGGCGATCAGCTCGATGCTCTCCAGCACGTTGTGCACCATCACCGGCTTGTAGACATTGAGCTGGAAGTTGCCCTGGCTGCCGGCGAAGGCCACTGCGGCGTCGTTGCCGAACACCTGTACGCAGACCATGGTCATGGCTTCGCACTGGGTTGGGTTGACCTTGCCCGGCATGATGGACGAGCCGGGCTCATTCTCGGGGATGTTGAGCTCGCCAATGCCGCAACGCGGGCCGCTGGCCAGCCAGCGCACGTCGTTGGCCATCTTCATCAGCCCGCCCGAGAGGGTACGCAGCGCAGCCGAGGTGTTGACCAGGGCATCGTGGGCGGAGAGGGCGAAGAACTTGTCCGGTGCGGCGCGGAAGGGCTGGCCGGTGATGGTGGCGATACGGGCGGCGGCGGTATCGCCAAACTGCGGGTGGGCGTTGAGGCCGGTCCCGACGGCGGTGCCGCCGATAGCGAGGTCATAGAGGCCCGGCAGCGCCTGACGCACGGTGGCGAGGCCGAAGTCGAGCTGGGCCACCCAGGCACCGATCTCTTGGCCCAAGGTGATGGGGGTGGCGTCCTGCAGATGGGTACGGCCGGTCTTCACCAGGCTGCTGTACTGCGCGGCCTTGCCGGCCAGGGTGTCGCGCAGGCGGCTGACGGCGGGGAAGAGGCGGCGGTTCAGCTCCTCCACCACGGCGATATGCATGGCGGTGGGGAAGGTGTCGTTGGAGGATTGGCCGCGGTTGACGTGGTCGTTGGGGTGTACCGGCGCCTTGCTGCCCAGCTGGCCGCCAGCGAGCTCAATGGCGCGGTTGGAGATCACCTCGTTGGCATTCATATTGGACTGCGTGCCGGAACCGGTCTGGAACACTACCAGCGGGAAGTGGGCGTCCAGCTTGCCCTCGATCACCTCTTCGGCCGCCTTGACCACCAGGTCGGCAACCGGCTGGGGCAATTCGCCCAGCTGGGCGTTGGCTTCGGCCGCGGCGCGCTTGAGTACGCCCAGGGCGCGGATGACCGGACGCTGCCAGCGGAAGCGGCTGACGCCGATGGGGAAGTTCTGGATGGAGCGCTGCGTCTGCGCACCCCAGTAGCGCTCGCTCTCGACCTCGATAGCGCCCATGGAATCGGTTTCGGTACGGTATTGGCTCATGGATGGGACCTCCAACAGTTCAATCTGTGGGTAAGGGAAGCATCTGGGGTGGCGCGCGCGGTGCGACGGGCCAGCAAGGGAGCCTTTATAGATCGGGGCCAAGCGTCAGGATTCAATCCCACTCGTCCTGCAGTACCTGGCCGAGGTCGCCGCGCCGTATGGCGTCGTAGCTGATGCCGAGCGCGGCGCGGTAGCGGCGATCCATTTCGCCGCTCTCGATCAGTGCCTGCACCACCTGCTCAAAATGGGTCATGGCCAGCGCCCAGGTGGGGCGGTACAGATGATATTGCGGCTGTACCGCCACCAGGGGCCGCAACATGCGCACCGCCAGGTGTTTCTGCTGCCGCATGCGGCGGGTCCAGAACAGGTCCTCGAAGAACACGTCTACCCGCTTTGCCGCCAACTGGCGCAGGCTATTGATGGCATCGCCCTGTATGGCCGGTTGCCAATCGGTGTAGCTGCCGATCGGTTCGGGATAGATATAGTCGCGTACCATGCCGACGCGCTGGTCATGGAACTGCTGGATGCTGGTGTACCGGCGCAGCGGGGAGTCCTGTGGCACCCAGGCGGCCAGCAGCCAGAACTCGGTCGGTGTCTGGCTGCGTCCCCAATCCGGCAATTGCTGCTGGTCGCTGAACAGCAACATGTCCGCCAGGCCGGTCTGGGCGGCCTTGAGGCAGCGGCTCTGGGTGGCAGACTGGAAGCTGAGCTCGATGTGCAATTCGCCGAAGACCTGCCGCAGCAGCGCCAGCGTCAGCCCCTGGTGGCCCTGTGCCGGGGTATAGGCGGCGTAAGGCGGCCAGTCGTCGTAACAGACCCGCAGCTTGTCGCCTGCCCGGCAGGGCAGGACTGCCAGCAGCGATAGGGCGAGCGGTAGGCACAGGGCGGCGGGGCGGCATCGCATGCTTTAGGTTTAGCGGCTTTTACCGTGAGCTGCCGTGAAAACTACGGCGTACTTGGCCTGTGGTGCCGCGTGCATGCACTATGATGGGCGATAAGGGGGCGTATACCTGCCGTCGCCGCAGCATGCACATCGTCGTGCAGAAGGATAGTCAGCCATATGAGCAAATCAGTACTGATCGTGGACGATAGCCGTGTGTCGCGGATGCTGGCGCGGGCCTATCTGGAGGAGATGCGCCCTGATTGGGTGTTTTTCGAAGCGGCCAATGGTGAGGAAGCGATCGCCATCGCCCAGAAGGAGGCGATCGAACTGATCACGCTGGATGTGAATATGCCCGGCATGTCCGGTTTGGCGGCCGGCGAGCGCATCCTGCAACTGCGGCCTGGCATCTGCATTGTGGTACTGACCGCCAATGTACAGAGCAGCGTGCGCCAGCGCGCCGAGGCCTTGGGTATGCACTTTCTGCAAAAGCCGGTGACCGAGACCACCATCACCCACTTGCTGGAGCTTGTGGAGGGCGCATGAGCACGGTGCTGACCCCGCTGCAGCAAGATGCCCTGTGCGAGATATTCAATATCAGCGTGGGCCGTGCCGCCGCCGCGATGAGCGGGCTGGTGGGTGAGGAGGTCAGCCTGTCGGTGCCGGTAATGCGCTTTTGCCTGTTCGAGGAACTGAACGATCGCATAGGCTGGGCGCAGTGGCGGCATGTGGATGCAGTAGCACAGCACTTCAGCGGCAGCTTCGATGGCGATGCGCTGTTGATGTTTGCCGACGATGACGGCGAGGAGGTGGTGCGGCTGGTGCTGAGCGCCATCAAGACGCCAACCGATATCGACACCTTGGCAGCCGACGCCTTGAGCGAGGTGGGCAATGTGTTGCTGATGGCCTGCCTGTCGGCGCTGGCCGATATCATGACCGAGGAATTTGACTATTCGCTGCCCAGCCTTTGCAGCGGCAAGGGCGAAGACGTGCTGATACAGCGTGGGGCGGAGCGCAACAGCCAGGTATTATTCCTGCATATCCAGTTTCTGCTGGAGACCCGCCGTATCGAGGGCTATCTGGCCTTTATGATGGGCGTCTCCTCGGTGGAGGCCCTGCGCGAGGGGGTAGACCGCTTCCTCGGCCGCCTGGGCGCTGCCATCAGCCCCTGATAACAAGACAAGAGTGAACCGCAGATGCCCGATACGCTGCGCAAGAACGAACTGAGCATGACCGTGCTGATGACCCCGGACATGGCCAACTTCTCCGGTAATGTGCACGGGGGTTCCATCCTCAAGTTGCTGGACCAGGTGGCTTACGCCTGTGCCAGCCGCTATGCCGGATCGTATGTGGTGACGCTGTCGGTCGATCAGGTGACCTTTGCTCAGCCCATCCACGTGGGTGAATTGGTGACCTTTCTGGCCAGCGTCAACTACACCGGTCGCAGCTCCATGGAGATCGGTATCAAGGTGGTGGCCGAGCATGTGCGGCAAGGCAGTGTACGCCATACCAATAGCTGCTTCTTCACCATGGTGGCGGTGGACGAACAGGGTAGGTCGCAGCCGGTACCACCCTTGGAGCCGGATACTGACGAAGGCCGTCGCCGCTACAAGGAAGCCTTGCTGCGCAAGCAACACCGGCTGGAATACGCCGAGCAGCGTGAATCGCTCAAGCGAGCGGTCTAGCCAGCCGAGGACTTCAGACCCACTCGCGTCAGCGAGGCTACCAGAGTACTTGGCGCTTTAGCGCCTGGAACCTGTGCGTGCAAAGCCCGCGGGCGTTGAGTGGTTGCTGCCGCTGAACGCCCGGCTGCGCCTGGCGCAGGAGTGCCGCTGGGTACGCGGACCCTCTTTGACCCTTCCTTCACCATAGCTGTTCGTCCACGCCGATCACCGGTAGCCGCATGCCGGGGTCCTGCCGGTAGAACTGCCGTAGCTGCTCGTAGATGGCCGGGTATTCGGTGTGCAAGAGGTGTGGCAGCTCGAAGAAATACTCTGAGAGCACGGCGAAGAACTCGGCCGGATTGGTGGCGGCGTAGGGGTCGATGGGGGTGTGCTCGCCCCAATTGAGCCGACGGCACAGGTCTTCGTAACCGCGCGTAAAGGCGCGGGTCCAGTCCTTCTGCACCATATTGGCATGCAGCGGCGGATAGCCGTCAGCATTGCCGTTGAGCATGTCCAGCTTGTGGGCGAACTCGTGGATCACCAGGTTGCTGCCGTCCAGTGCCGGTCCGCGGTAGCTGTCCGGCCAGGACAGCAGTACCGGCCCGTCGCTGCGCGCCATGCCGGCCATATGCTGCTCGCCCTCATGCACCAGGCCCTGCTCGTCGCGCCATGGGTCGCGGCTGACAAAGGCGGTGGGGTAGACCAGTACATCACTCCAGCCCTCGTAGGCTTTGTCGCCCAGCGCCAGGATAGGCAGGCAGGCTTGGGCTGCGATGGTCAGCAGCTCCCGCTCGCCCAGCTCCATGCCCTGTACACCACGGATGGACTTGGTACGCAGGAAGTGGCGCATGCGGTCTTCAAGCCGGGCCCATTCCTCGTCGTCCAGGCCCGAGAGCAGGGGCATGCGGCGGCCGAGGTCGGGCCACAGTGGTGAGGCCAGAGGATCTGGGGCTGGTTTACCGCGCAGAAAGTTGAACATGTTGGCTGCAGGTAGGGGCGACAAAAAGCAGATGACGCCACTTTGGGGGATTCTCAAGTGGGGGCTGCGTACGCTGTCTACACTGGGCTTACCGCCCCCCCAGGAGTCCATCATGTCGAGAATTGTCCCTGTTGCCTTGTTCTGCCTCATGTCCAGCGCGGCGCTGGCGATGCCGCAGGCCACGCCCGGCCAGTGGGAGATCACCACCAAGATGACCATGACCGGGATGAATATGCAGATGCCGGCCCAGACGGTGAAGTTCTGCATGAAGCCCTCGGACGCCAAGAATATCGAGCGGCAAGCCATGGGTGGCGGTCAGCACGGCCCGGCGAATCGTGATTGCAAGATGCTGGACCAGAATGTGAGCGGCGATACCGTCTCATTCCATATGCGCTGCGAGGGTAAGAATCCGACCGATATCCAGGGGACGGTGACTTATGGTGCCAACAGCTACAAGGGTAAGAGCGAGGTCGATACCACGGGGCCCAAGGGCAAGATGCATATGACCAGTGAGTTCAGCGCTCGTCGTATCGGTGATTGCCAGTGATCTGAGACCTTGGTTCATCGCCCGGCTGAGCCGGGCGTTTGTGGTCATCTGATCTCGGTGGGGGCGCGCTTTGTCTTTATCACTTCCTACTCCCCCCGAGCTCTGCACGCACAGGTTCTAGGCGCTAAAGCGCTAAGAACTCTGGCAGCCTCGCCGCCGCGACTGCGTGGTTGTTGCCCCTTCAGGGGCTTACAACCACGGCGTCCTCCTTGCGAGGGAGGGAGCTTCGCTGACGCTCGTTAGCGGCTTCGATAGCCTTGGTTCGATTCGGAGCCATGCTGTCCCTATCTCAGAGCCCCCGGAAGTCGCGCTGGCGCTTGTGAGCTGCCCCGAAATTTTGCTGACTCGGCATCTGGTCGCTGTGGGTGCCTGAGCTGCTTAGCTGAGACTGCTAACCCAGCCCTCGTTGAGCCAAGCGCCTAGCAGGCTGGCGGCGCGTATTGGGGCTTGGTCTGCGGGGTGCCAGGTGCTCAGGCGCTCACAGGCGGTACTGAAGGATTGCGCGTTCAGCAGGGTCAGGAGCAAGATGGCTTCGTCTTGGGCGAGTGAGCGGTAGCGGGGTTGCAGGTCCTGGCGCCAGACGGCCCAACCTTGTTTGATGCCTTGCTCCGGGGCCGGTGGTGTTTGCTCTTCATCCAGAGCCTGCCAGACCGGGACGGTATTCCATTCCAGGGTCAGCAAGCGCAGGCTGGGTTGGAAACGGGGGCGCAGGTCGGGCCAGTCTTCGTCGGCCAGCTTGCTGAGTTCGGGCAGGCCGGCGGTTGGCGCATCGGCGGCATCGAAGGCGCAGCCCAAGGCCCACTCGAACCGGGCCAGTTCGGCCAGGATGGGCAGGCCCGCGTAGCCGGGGGCTTGCGCCAGAAAACCGGCCAGTTGGTCGCCGAAGGGGCGGATGGAGGGGCGCTGCGAGGGATATTGCGCGAGATAGTGGCGAGTCAGCGTCAGAAAGTCGTCATCGCCCAGTAGCAGGTGGAGCTTGGGGTAGTTGCTGCGCAAAGCTTCGTCCAGACGCAAGAGGTAGGCGTCGGCATAGATGCCGAGCCGCTGGACGCGTGGGAAACTGGCGGTCTCGGCCAAGAGGTCGGGCAGTGCGTCATCGCCATAGCGGATGGCGCTGGCGACGCGGCGTTGCCAGGTTTGCAGCTCGCTCATAGCGCGACCTCCACCTTGCTCGACTGGTTGGCAATCTCGCGGGCATGTGCCAATTCGGTGAGTAGTTCATCGAGCGGCGGAATGTGGTCGTCGCGCTCTATCATGGCGGCGACGCCTGGGAAGCGATGCACCGCCTCGGCGTAGAGTGCCCAGACCGGTTCCGCCACCGGGGCGTCATGGGTATCGACCAGGTAGTGGCCATGGTTGCGGTGGCCGGCCAGATGCATCTGCCGTACCTTGGCCGGTGGAATGGCGGCAAGGTAGGTCGAGGGATCGAAACCGTGGTTCACGCTGCTGACGTAGACATTGTTGACGTCGAGCAGCAAGAGGCAGTCGGCGCGGCGGGCGATCTCGGTCAGGAAATCCCACTCGGCCATTTCATCCACCTGGTAGCTCAGGTAGCTCGATACATTTTCGATCAACAGCTGCTGGCCCAGTGCGTCCTGCACCTGCTGGATGCGCCCGACCACGTGCTGGATGACCGCTTCGGTATAGGGCAGGGGCAACAGATCGTGCAGGTTGGTCCCGTCTATGCCGGTCCAGCACAGGTGGTCGGAGACCCACATGGGCTGCACCCTGTCCACCAACTGGCGCAGCTGGCGTAAATAGCGGCGATCCAGCCGGTCGCTGCCGCCCAATGACATGGCTACGCCGTGTAGGGCCATGGGGTAGTCCGCGCGCAGTCTATCCAGAAAGTGCAGTGGGCGGCCGCCCGGCACCAGGTAGTTGTCGGATAGGGCTTCGAGCCAGTCCACGCAGCCGGGGCGGGCCAGCAGGTCCTGGTAGTGCTCGGGGCGTAGCCCCAGGCCCAGGGGCGTGAAGGAGTTGGGGCTGGCATGCATGGTGGGCTCAAGGGAAGAAGAAATGGAACGGGCGCGGTGCATGGCACAGCGCCCTGGGTAGAAGGAGATTACTCCTTCAGTTCATGGCCACCCTTGGCCTTGCATTCCTTGGCGGTGGCTTCCAGCCAGCCGTGCCCCTTGCAGCTGTTCTGGCCCTTGCAGGCGTGTTCGGCCGTCTTGCAGGCCGAAGTGCCCTTGCAGCTGTTGATGCCTTCGCACTTGATCTTGGCATCACCACCGCTGGTTGCGGCCGTAGCCAGGGGCGAGGCGGTAAAGGCGGCGGCTGCAGCGGCAGCGAGGGCGAGGGAAGAGAATTTCATGGCAACACTCCTTGACTGGGATGGGGAAGCACTAGGCTCCATGGTGGTGCCACCGCAGCCTGTATCGGCTTGCTGTTGAATCCATGGTGAGTGGCACCTGCAGCCTTCGTCGCGGCCCTCTTGGAGTTCTTACGCCACCCGCGACATTTTTTTATAGGACTGCCCGCCGTGAAGAGAAAGCTTGTCGCGTCATCCAATCGCCCGGCATTCCCCGCAAGGAGGAGGCCGAAGTAGTAAGCCACCTAAAGGTGGCAACGACTTCGCTCAGCCGGACGTTCCGCTGAAGTGGCAGATCGACCGATCTGCGCTGATCTATTCCACACCCCCGAGCCTTGCACACACAGGTTCTAGGCTCGCGTGCTCGCCGATAACTCAGGCAGCCTCGCCGCCGCGACTATGGCCTGCCGCCCGGAACCTCAGGAGTAAATCTCGCCGGCCGTCGGCTGGTCAGCCTTGCGTTTGGCGGGGGCGTGTTCGCGCTGCGCCCAGGTGACGATCTTGAGTTCGCCCTGCATGGTCTCCACCAGGGCAGTCAGGCTCTCCACCCAGTCGCCGTCGTTGCAATAGAGAATGCCGTCGATCTCGCGCATCTCGGCCTTGTGGATATGGCCGCAGATCACGCCGTCTAGCCCGCGTGCCTTGGCTTCCTTGGCGACCGCCTCCTCGAACTGGCTGACGAAGTTCACGGCCTTTTTGACCTTGTGCTTGAGGAACTGCGACAGCGACCAGTAACCCAGGCCGAACTTGGCGCGGATATGGTTGAACCAGCGGTTGAGCTTGAGGGTGACGGTGTAGGCATGGTCACCGACGATGGCGAGCCAGCGGGCGCACTGGATCACGCCGTCAAAGAGGTCGCCGTGCAGGATCAAAAAGCGGCGGCCGTCGGCGGTGGTGTGGACCACCTCGTCCTGGATGTCGATACCGCCGAAGGCGAGGCCGATGAACTGGCGCACCACCTCGTCGTGGTTGCCGGCGATGTAGACCACGTTGGTGCCTTTGCGGGCCTTGCGCAGGATCTTCTGGATGACGTCGTTGTGTTGCTGGTTCCAATACCAGGAACGTTTGAGCGCCCAGCCGTCGATGATGTCGCCGACGAGATAGAGATGGTCAGATTCGTTGTGCTTGAGAAAGTCGAGCAGGTAGTCCGCCTGGCAGCCGGCGGTACCGAGATGGACGTCTGAGATCCAGATGCTGCGGTAGTGGTGCTGGGCTTTTTCGCTCACGATGGTCGCGCCGGATGCAGATGGGCGGGAGCATGGCGCGGCAATATGACAATGGTGCGCATGTAGCGCACCTGCGACAGTCATGCCTTATTTCAGTTCCCCGCGTGCTGGTAGCGCTGGGCCAGCTCGCTGGCAACCTCATAGATGCGCTCACTGGTGGTGTAGACATTGCGCTGCAGCTGCGGGTCGGTGTTGCGCTTCGCCAGTTCGTCGATGGCCTGCTGGAAGAACAGCCATTGGGTGCTCACCAGTTGCAGTTGTGCTTGTAGCGACGGGGATTGATTAGGCAGGGTGTGCAGCTCGCGCATGGCGGTGTCGAACTCGTTGCGGGCGCTGGCCAAGTCCTTGGCCAGGAAAGGCAGCGTCAGGCCGGCGCTACGCAGCAAATAGATCTTGGCCAGCCGCTGTGACAGGGCGGCGATGTCCTCGGCGAGGCGGACCGGGCGTTGCGCCTTGCTGTATTGCGCTTCCAGCTGCTGGCTGCCCTTCTGCGCGATCCAGGCCATCTCCTCAGAGGCTTCCAGCATCTGTCGTGCCTGTTCCGGTTTGGTGATGGGTTTGAGCAGCGGCTGGAAGTCTTGCCATTGCTGGCTGAGCAACTGGTAGTTCTCGGCCAGGGCGGCATCGTTGCGGCTGGCCTGATTCAAGGTGGCCAACTGGTGCTCGAACTGCTGGCTGGCCTGGCGTGAGGCGGCGGCCTCGGCCTGCGTGGGCATCAGCCAACGCCAGGCGGCATTGCGGGCCAGCCGTTCCACCAGTACGCGCTGATTGGCGGCCTGAGTCACGAGCATGGGGTCAGGCGTGGCAGCCAGGGTGGAGAGTGAGAGGCAGAGCAGCAGAAAGTAGCGGTGCATGGCGGGTCCGTTTGAGAGAGCTGGCCCCGCTTGGTCGTACTGGTCGGCTTGCGCTTACACCTTGTCCTGCCGCAGCCAGCTGGCAGCGCTGAAGCGCCGATCGAAGAAATCGATAAAGGCGCGTACCTTGGGGGCCAGGAAGCGGCCATGGGGGTAGACCGCCCAGATGGCGCTGGGGGCGATATGCCAGTCCGGCAGGACCTCGACCAGGCGACCCTGCTGCAGGGCCGGGCCGATGATAAAGCTGGCGCTTTGCAAGATGCCGTAGCCGGCCAGTGCGGCCTCGGCCAGGGCTTCGCCATAGTTGGCGCGCATGCGCCCGCGCACCTGGATCTCCTGCGTCTCATCTCCCCGATGCAGACGCCATAGCTCGCCCTCGCTATAGAGCGAGAAGTGCAGACAGCTGTGGTGGGCCAGTTCGCTGGGATGTTGCGGTGTGCCGTGGCGGGCCAGATAGTCGGGCGCGGCGGCCAGCAGGCGGCGGTTGTCGGCCAGCTTGCGGGCCACCAGCCGGCTGTCATCCAGCCGACCGATGCGGATGGCGACGTCGATCTGGGCCTCGACCAGGTCCAGATAGCGGTCGTTGAAATCCAGGTCCAGGTCCAATTCGGGGTAGGTGGCCAGGAAATCAGGCAGTGCCGGCACCACATGCAGGCGGCCGAAATTGCTGGGCACGCTGGCACGCAGGCGACCACGCACCTGGCCTTGCAGGTCGGCCAGGGCGGCGTCGGCGTCGTCCAGATCGCTGAGCCAGCGTTCGCAATGCAGCAAATACTGCTGGCCGGCCTCGGTCAACGTCACCCTGCGGGTGGTCCGCTGTAGCAGCCGTACGCCCAGCCGTGCTTCGAGTGCCTGCAGTTTGCGGCTGGTGGCCGAGCTAGTGAGCCCCAGCTGTGCGGCGGCCGCGCCGAAGCTTGCCAGCCGGGCAATGCTGACAAAGGCCTGGATCTCGGCATAGCGGTCATGAGATTTCATCGTTTAATGGGATAGTTAATTGCAATTCAGGCAGTTTATCGCGTTAAGTGCCGGTAATAAGCTGAGGCCTCTTTGACGCACTGCCCAGGAGGCGAGCATGTTGCAAATCGAACTCAAGCAATTTGGTCTGGAACACTTGGTGGCGACCGATGCGCCGGTGCCGGTAGCCGGCCCGGGCGAGGTGCTGGTGCGGTTGCGTGCCCGCTCGTTGAACTACCGCGACCGGGTGGTGATCGATGGCAGCTATATGCCCAACCTGGCGCTGCCCTTTGTACCGGTGGCGGATGCCACCGGCGAGGTGGTGGATGTCGGACCGGGCGTGGGCCGGTTCGGGGGCGGCGAGCGGGTGCTGACCCATTACACCACCGCCTGGTTGGCCGGGCGCATGCGGGCGGAGTACCAGCAGAGTAAGCTGGGCGGCCCCCTGCAAGGCATGTTGCGGGAATATGCCGTGCTGCCGGAACAAGCCTTGCTGCCGGTGCCCGAGCACTTGAGCCTTGGGGAGGCGGCGACCCTGCCGATCGCCGCCTTGACCGCCTGGAATGCCCTGCAGGAGAGTCAGCTACAGGCGGGGGATACGGTGCTGGTACAGGGTACGGGCAGCGTGTCGCTGTTTGCCCTGCAGTTCGCCAAGCTGATGGGCTGCCGGGTCATCATCACCAGCAGCAGCGAAGCCAAGCTGGCGCGCGCCCGCGCGCTGGGGGCGGACACGGGTATCAACTACCTGACTGAGCCTGCCTGGGGGAAAGTGGCACGTGAGCTGAGCACCGGAGGCGTGGATGCGGTGATTGAAGTGGGCGGTATGCGCACCTTGGCGCAGTCGATGCAGGCGGTGAGGGCTGCCGGCACCGTGGCGGTGATCGGCTTTCTGGGTGGCGTGGCGGGTGCCGGCGAGGGACCGGACATCACTCGCGCCCTGGTTGCCAGCCGTGCCCGCTTGCAGGGCATCAGCGTTGGCCACCGTGAGAGTTTCGAGGCCATGAACCGCGCCATTGCCTTGCATGGGCTGCGACCGGTGATCGACAGTGAGTTTGCGCTGCCGGACTATGCCGCCGCTTTTGCGCGCTTTGCCAGTGGTGATGCCTTTGGCAAGGTATTGATCACGGGCTGAGGCTGGCTTGAGCGCGCTACGCCCTGGTATTGCCAGGCGTAGCGTCGTATTTCATGGCCAGTGTGCCCGCATCGGGGCCGTCAGCCCATGATGCTGGACTTGGGGCGGAACCAGAACCACCACAGTACCAACATGAACAGGACGACCAGACCGCTGGCCCATACCCGGTACCATTCGGACCAGCTACTGGCCGCCACCCCGGAAACGACGGAGACGCGGATGGCATTGATCTCCATATTGCGTACCTTGGCGAGGCCCAGTACCGGCCTTGCCATCTGGTCGGATTTGAAGCGTAGCGGGGAGGTTGCGGCGGTGATGATGAGCTTTTCGCCTGCCTTGGCATCGGCGTGGGACAGGCCGGGTACCAGCCCGCGGTGCCCTTGCTCGTTGGCCAATTCCCAACCGGCCTGCCACAGCGAGCTGGCGTCGCCGGGGCCCTTGGCGGTCGCGTACAGCGTGATCACCAGGGTGTAGGGGCCTTCGCCGCTGGTGACGCCCACGGGTTTGCCGGTCCAATCCAGCGTATCGGCCATGAGGCTGTTGATCAGCAAGGATTCGCCCGGTACTGGGCGAGACGGCTTGAAATTGTTGAAGCGGTCAAGCATGGCCTGCGGCAGCTCGAATTCGGCGACAACCTGCTTGCCGAATTTGGGGGTGACTTCCTTGGCCGGTACATAGCCGCGATGGCCGCAGCCGAGGCAGAGCAGCGACAGGCCGAGTGCGGCCAGCCAGCCCCGGATGGAGGTGGAGCGATGAAACACGGTTTCTCCCTGGTTCCCTGTGGGTTGATCTTGTCTTGCGCTGTTGGCGCGGGGGGCGCGCGCAGCGTCTGTGGCGATATATTCTCATGCCGGAGGCTGCCCGCAAAAGCCTGCTGCCACGGGGCCATAACGGGACGATGCGTAAAAACAAAGCCCACCCTGGTGGGGGCGGGCTTTGTTATCGGCGCGAAGCAGGTCGGGCTTAGGCCGACAACGCCAACATCAGGCCGTTGAGGCGGCGTACGAAGCCGGCCGGGTCATCGAGCTGGCCGCCCTCGGCCAGCAGGGCCTGGTCGAACAGGATGTGCGACCAGTCGCCGAAGCGTTCGCCACCCAGCTCGGCGCGCAGCTTGCCGACCAACATATGGTCGGGGTTGATCTCCAAGATGGGCTTGCTGCCCTGGATGTTCTGGCCCACCGACTTCAGGAGCCGCTCCATATTGCCGCTCATGGCGTGCTCGTCGGCCACCAGGCAAGCGGGGCTGTCGGTCAGGCGATGGGTGACGCGTACTTCCTTGACCTTGTCGCCCAGGGCAGTCTGCACCTGCTCGACCAGATCCTTGAAGTCGGCTGCCTTGCTCTCTTGCTGCTGTTTCTCGGCCTCGTCTTCCAGCGCACCCAGGTCCAGGCCGCCCTTGGCGACGGAGGCCAGGGTCTTGCCTTCGAACTCGTTCAGTGAGGAGACAAACCATTCATCCACGCGATCGGACAGCAGCAAGACCTCGATACCCTTCTTGCGGAAGATCTCCAGGTGCGGGCTGTGCTGGGCGGCGGCATGGCTATCGGCGGTGACGTAGTAGATCTTGTCCTGGCCTTCCTTCATGCGGCCGATGTAGTCCTGCAGCGAAACGGTCTGCTCGGCGCTGTCGGTCGCGGTGGTGGCAAAGCGCAGCAGGCCGGCGATGCGTTCGCGGTTGGCATGGTCCTCTCCCACGCCTTCCTTGAGCACCTTGCCGAATTCCTTCCAGAAACCGGCGTAGTCCTCGACGCGGTTGGCGGCGATGTCTTCGAGCAGGCCCAGCACCTTCTTGACGCAGCCGGCCTTGATGGCCTCGATATCCTTGCTGTGCTGCAGGATCTCGCGCGAGACATTGAGCGGCAGGTCGTTGCTGTCGATCACCCCGCGCACAAAGCGCAGGTATTGCGGCAGCAGTTTTTCCGAGTCTTCCAGGATAAAGACGCGGCGCACGAACAGCTTCACCCCGTGGCGGCGCTCGCGCTCGTAGAGGTCGAAGGGCGCACGCTTGGGTACGTAGAGCAGCTCGGTGTATTCCTGGCGGCCTTCCACGCGGGCGTGGCTCCAGGCCAGCGGCTCTTCCCAGTCGTGCGAGACATGCTTGTAGAAGGCCTTGTACTCGTCTTCGCTGATGTCGTTCTTGCTGCGTGCCCACAGGGCGGAAGCCTTGTTGACCGTCTCCAGCTCGTCCGAGACGATGACTTCGCCGTTTTCGCCGTAGCTGTTGCCCTTCTTCATGCGGATGGGCAGGGTGATGTGGTCGGAGTACTTCTTGACGATGGATTTGAGGCGCCAGTCGTCGAGGAATTCATCCTCGCCTTCCTTGAGGTGCAGCACGATCTCGGTGCCGCGGCCTTCCTTCTCCACGTCTTCCAGCGTGTATTCGCCGGCGCCCTCGCTCTCCCAGCGGGTGGCGGTGCTTTCGCCGGCACGGCGGGTAGTCAGGGTGACACGGTCGGCGACGATAAAGGCGGAGTAGAAGCCCACACCGAATTGGCCGATCAGGTTGGCATCGGCCTTGGCGTCGCCGCTCAGTTGCTCGAAGAAGGCCTTGGTGCCGGAACGAGCGATGGTGCCGATATTGGCGATCACCTCATCGCGGCTCATACCGATGCCGTTGTCGCGCAGGGTCAGGGTACGGGCGGTCGGGTCGAAGGCGATATCGATATGCAGCTCGCCGTCGCCGGCGTACAGCGCGTCGTTGTTGAGCGCTTCGAACTTGAGTTTGTCGCAGGCGTCGCTGGCGTTTGATACCAGTTCGCGCAGAAAGATCTCCTTGTTGGAATACAAGGAGTGGATCATCAGTTGCAGAAGTTGCTTGGTCTCGGCCTGGAAGCCGAGGGTTTGCTTGCTCATGGCTATCACCTTGTTGCTAGCAGGGTTTCTAGGGGGTCGAGCCAGCAGATGGGGGCGTGTGGACGAGTTTCAAGTCCGCCTGTTTGAGGTTTTGCGGTGCGTGGTCGCCCCCGATACATGGGTGTAACGTCTGTAACATTTTTCCGGGGTGCGCCATGAAAGGCGGCACAATGGATCGCCTACAACCCAATGCCTAAGCCATGTCCCAGCCGCTCGCCATCGAACTTGCCTCCCCCCAGACCGTCGCCGGCTGCCGGGCTGCCTATCAGTCGCTGTGGCTGCTGGTCCGCCTGGTACAAGCCCAGGCGCAAGGAGTGGGTATGGAGTTGGTACGGCTGGCGGAGCTGCGCCAGCAGTTCCCCGATACCCGCAATCTGCGCATGTTGATCAGCCGAGCCTACAAGGACTTCGCCCGCTGGGGCGTACGGGTGGGCTGGGGTGACGATCCGGGGCGCGACCCGCGTTTTCTCAACCCGGATGGCCGCAGCCAAGGGCCATTCTGGTTGCCGGCTGGGGAGGCGGCTCGCATAGCCTTGCTGGTGGAGGGGCGGCCGGCGCAATTGGGTGAGGTGGCGGACTTTCTGGGCCAGGCCCGGGCCGACGAGGTCAAGCGTACTGCTGGCGGGCAAGGTATCGCCTTCTGGCTGGCGCTGGCAGGGGCGCAGCAGGACCTGCGCCAGGGACGTCTGCTGGCCATGCTCGATACCGCAGGCGGCAGCAGCCAGCTAGGTGCGCTGGCGGGTTTCAAGGCGGCGTCGGAGCTTGCCAATGATGGCCTGCAGCAGGCTTTGAGTGCGCTCGGGGAGGCCAGCGTGTGGCGTCGGCTGGATGACCTGAGTTCGGCCCGCCAGACCCTGAGTGCGCTAAGGCGAGCCTTGAAGGAGGCCGACAGCGACGAGAGCGGTTATCTGGATGCGATGGAACAGATCCTGTCTGCCTGGGTGGCCTGGGGACAGCGCGAAGCGGGCCAGGCCGAGGCTATCCTGACCGGTATGCGTAGCGCCGAGCCACGCGCCTCGGTAGTCCGCCACCATCCGCGCATCCGCTTCGAGTGGTACAACCTCTCGGCCTTGATCGCCCGCGCCCGTGCCTTGGCTGGCAATGGGCCGGACCAGGCTTTGCGCCGACAATGGGCGGAGGCGGCGCTGGCGCACTTTCACCGTGCCCTGGAGGCCGCGTTTGAATTCGGCTCCTTCGATGCAGCGCAGCAAGTGGCAGCCAACACCGGCATGGCCATCTGGTTGTTTGCCGGTGAAGGGCTTACCGGCGAGCGGCGCACTGCCGGACCGGAGGCGCTGCGCTGGCTCTTGTTCAGCGAGTGGCTATGCCGCTGTGCCGGCAGCGGTGGCTTGTCTGCCTGGAATGCCATCTACCTGATGCGCATTGCCCGTGGAGATTGTCCGCGCGACCCGACGCCCAGCCTGGCTGTCTTCCGCCGTTACCAGCCTGTGGAGCCGGGCGAAGTGCGGGCTCAAGCCGGTAGCTGGGGGGGTGTGGATTGCAGTTCCCTGCTGCCAGCGAGCTGGTTGGCCCTCGCGGGCGAGTTGATCCTGGCGCAACGCGAGGGGCGTGCCCGCTTTAGCCTGTTACAGCGCTGCGGGCTCTATCTGGAGCACGCCTGGTATGCGCTGCACGCCGGCGAGACGGCCTTGGCGCGGCAGTCGCTCGCCCAGCTAGCCAGCGAGCAGCAGGGGCTGCCGCCCAGTGACAAGGCCTTTTTCTGCGAAGTGGTCCGGACGCTGCCTCCGCTGTAGACCACCGGACCGCTGGTGCAAAAACCACAGCCTGAGACGGCCCTGCGACAGCGGTTGCCGGTGTAGCTGTGTTGCAATGCGGCATGATCTAGAATTCCTGCAAACTCAATCACTTCGAGGCGGGGGCAGCATGAAGCGGGTCATCTTCAATCAGAAGGGCGGGGTCGGCAAATCGACCATCGCGGTGAATCTCGCAGCGATCGCGGCCCATCTGGGCCGGCGTACGCTCTTGATCGATATGGACCCGCAGTGCAACGCCAGCCGCTACCTCTTGGGCGAGGACGCCAAGACGGCCGAACCCACTTTGGCCGAGTACTTCGAGCAGGCACTCAACTTCAGCCTCTTCTCCAAGTCGGCGGAGGCCTTTGTACACGGCAGCCGTTTCGACAACCTGAGCCTGATCCCTTCGCACCCGGAGATCGGCGAGCTGCAGTCCAAGCTCGAGGCGAGGCACAAGATCTACAAATTGCGCGACACGCTCAATGAGCTGAGCAAGGCCTACGACGAGATCATTCTCGACACGCCACCGGCTTACAACTTCTTCACCCAGTCGGCACTTATCGCGGCAGACAGCTGTCTGATCCCTTTCGATTGCGATGACTTCTCGCGGCAGGCACTCTATACGTTGATGATCAACGTGGCCGAGATCAAGGCCGACCATAACGACAACCTGGAGATCGAAGGCATTATCGTCAACCAGTTCCAACCCAGGGCCAGCCTGCCACAGCGTATGGTGAGCGAGCTCAAGGAGGAGGGATTGCCGGTGCTGGACAGCATGTTGTCGAGCTCGGTGAAGATACGCGAATCGCACGAGCGCGGACTGCCTATGATACATCTCGATGCGCGCCACAAACTCAGCCAGGAATTCCTGGCCCTCTATCAAGAATTGCAGGCTGGCTAGACAGCCCGATTGCGAGCCGGCATGAAGCGGCGGCTGACGGCTGTCGCCGTATTCCTTTCCGGTCTTGCGCTGACCGCCGGTCTCGATGCCTGGCGCGCTCGTCAGCTGCAGGCGGAGACGGTGGCCCAGCTGTCTCGGCAGGCCAGCCACAGGCTGGTGAGTGCTGTGGCGGTGATCCAGCAATCGCTGAACCTGGACCTTGTCCGTACGGTGCTGCGTGGCGAGGCGACGCCTCGTCCGCAGGAGATACGCCAGCTGCTGCAGGCGCTGCAGCGCCAACCGGGCGTAACCAGCGTGTTGGTGGCCGAGGCGGTGGACGATGCCCAGCGGATGAGCTTCGAGAGCGAATGGCGGCAGCGCTATCCGGACTTCGGCCTGCGTTTTCGCAATGCTACCGGCCAGTTGGTCCGCTCACCGGTCCGGCCGCGTTATTTGCCACTGGTCTATGGGCCACAATCGGTACGAGCCCGCTACAGCGTGGGCCTGGATATTGCGGCGGACAGCCTGGTTGGCCCCCTGCTGCAGGACCTGGGACCGCAGGCGCTACGGCTCTCTGCACCCTACCGGGAACAGGATGGCCAACTCGCCTCGCTGCTCCTGGGCTGGCAGGGCGGGCAGAGCGGCCCGGCGCGTCTCCTGGCGCTGGCGATCAGCCCGCAGGGTCTGGCCCGCAGCCTGCCCTACGACGAGGCGATCGAAGATGTCTGGTTCGATGTGACCGACAAGGGCCGCGCCGAGCCGCTCTACCCTATCGGGCTCGACAATGCTTCTTTGCCGCTGACGGTACTGGCCAAACGTGAGCTACAGATCGGCGGACGCCACTGGATGCTGGAGGCTCGGCTGAGTGACCGCGCCCTGGCGGCTGCCGGCGAGTCTGGGCGGCTGCAATACTGGTTGCTGGGCGCTACCTTGTCTTTGCTGCTGGCGGTGCTGTCCTGGCGCGGTCATGCCCTGTTCTGGCTGAAGCGGCCCGAGAATACCGAAGAGCAGGTACGCCTCGCACGTGAGCTGGAGGCCGCACAGGCGGCCGCCAGCCTGGCCCAGCGCGATGGCACACGGCTCAAGACCATCCTGGATACCACGAGCGAGGCCATCGTCCTGGTGGATGGTCTGGGACGGATCGAGCACTTCAACCTGGCTGCCGAGCGGCTGTTTGCCTACAGCGCCGACGAGGTCCGCGGCCTGGGTGTCAAGGTGTTGATCCCACAGCTCGATAGCAGCCGCCAGCCCGTCCGTGTGGACTGGGCGGCCGCGACCAGCTGCAACTACGAGCTGTTGGCCAGCAAGAAGGATGGCTCCACCATCCCGATCGAACTCTCGCTCAGCCCCTTTACCTTGGACGACACACGCTATTTCGTGGGCGTGATCCGCGACGTCAGCGACCGCAAGCGGGCCGAGCGCATGTTGTTCGAAAGCGAATACAAGCACCGCGCTATCCTCGATGCAGCGCACGTGGGTATCTATGTGCTCGAAGGCGACCAGCTGCGTTACGTCAATCCGGCCTTTGCCGACTACTTTGGCTGTACGCCGACCGAGCTGATGGCGCGTGGCAGCCTGCATGAGCTGGTGGCCAGCTCCTGGCGCGAGGCGCTGGCGGTGGCGCTGGACCCGGAACGTTCTGGCGGCAAGGCGACCGAGGTATTGATGCAGCGGCCTGACGGTGGCCTGTTCTATGCCCTGATCACGGCCAAGCCCATCCTCTTCAACAATCAGCCAGGCCTGGCCGGTTCGCTGCTCGACATCAGCGAGCGCAAAGCGGCCGAGCAGGCCATGCTGCGGGCGGAAATCCGCAACGTCGCCATACTTGAGGCCATTCCTGACCTGATGCTGCAGCTCGACGCCAGCGGCACGGTGGTGGACTGCCGCGGCAGGGCTGGTGCCGCAGAGTTCGGCCTGGCCCGCGATGTGGTGGGCCACCACCATAGGCGGCTACCTGGCGAGTTCGGGCTCAAGCTTGACGCAGCGCTCTCCGAGGGCTGGCCGGCGCGGGTGCGCGCCTTTGAGTACAGTCTGCCGCTTGCGGACGGCGAGCATCTGTTCGAGGCGCGCATCACCCCGGCCAGTGATGGCGAATGCCTGGTCATGCTGCGCGATATCACCGCTCGCAAGCTGATCGAGGCCGAGCTGATCCGTCACCGCGACCACCTGGCCGAATTGGTGCGCGAACGCACGGCTGAGTTGCAGGCCCTGTTTGCAGCCAGCCCGTTGCCGGCCTTGTTTCTTTCCAACCGGCAGATCGTCGAGGTCAATGCAGCCTTCGAAGTGCTGTTCCAGTACCCGCGCGCCGAGCTGATCGGTCAGACCACCGAGCGCATGTTCGCCGACCCGGCCGTCTATGCCCGCCTGCCACAGGAGGCCTACCTGGTCATGGTAGGGGGGCAGGTGGTACGCCTGGAGTTGCGCTTCCGTACCGGCGATGGCCGCTTGCTGCTGTGCGAGGCCTTTGGCAAGGCGATCGACCCGGCGGACCCGCTGAGTGGCTCGATCTGGGTATTCCAGGATATTGGCGAGCGCCGTGCGGCCGAGGATGCCCTGTTCAAGGCCAAGGAACTGGCGGAGACAGGCAACCGCGCCAAGTCGGAATTCCTGGCCAATATGTCGCACGAATTGCGCACGCCCATGCATGCCGTGCTGAGCTTTGCCGAGCTGGGCGAACGGCGGGCGGAGGAGATCGCAGCCGAGAAACTGCAGCACTACTTTGCCCGTATCCGCCAGAGTGGTCAGCGCCTCTTGCATATCCTCAACGACCTGCTCGACCTCTCCAAGCTCGAAGCCGGCAAGATGAGCTATCAGATGCAGGCGCTGGATCTGCGCCCCATCATCGCCGAGGTGGCGGACGAGTTCCTGCCGCTGGCGCGTGAGCGGGGTGTGATGCTGACCAGCTCGGTCGACGAGGACCTGCCGCGGGTGCGTGGCGACGCGCTCAGGCTGATCCAGGTACTGCGCAACCTGCTCTCCAACGGCATCAAGTTCAGCCCATCGGGGGGGACCGTCTCGCTCCTGGCGTGGCAGGAAGAGGGCCAGGTCATGCTGGCGGTGGACGACGAAGGCGTGGGCATTCCGGCCGAGGAGCTGGCGGTGATCTTCGACAAGTTTATCCAGAGCTCCAAGACCAAGACCGGGGCTGGCGGCACCGGTCTGGGCTTGGCGATCTCGCGCGAGATAGTCGAGGCGCACGATGGTGCCATCCGTGCCGAGAACCGGCCTCGAGGCGGTGCCCGTTTCGTGCTCAGCCTGCGGGCGATGCAGGAGACGGTACAGCCTTAAGCACCTGTTCCGACGCGCATTGCATAGTGTGACGAATGCGTTCAAATCAGGCCCCGGGGAGCCCGGCCGCTTGCTCTTTGCGCAGTCTGAAGCTGCGGTGCCGGCCTGTTTGAACTCTGCCCCTCCGCCCACTCGCCGGGTGGGGAAGCTTGCTACGCTTGGTGCGAGTTTAAATCTGGGTCAGCGCGTGTTTGCTGCGGTATGTCTAGCGACAATATGCCTACAATGATGGCCGGAATGACAGTAAAAATAGCTGGCCGTATGGCGGCCGGCGCGGAGGAGGGAAGCATGTCCAACAGCGTCAAGCCACAATCCACCCTGTTATTGGTCGATGATGAGCCGTTCAATCTGGAGATACTGGCCGAGCACCTGACCGAGGCCGGCTATGCCGTTGAGTTGGCGCAGGATGGCGAGGAGGCCTGGGATTGGCTGACCCGTGCCCACGAGCGTTTCGATGCCGTGCTGCTGGATCGCATGATGCCCGGCCTCAATGGCATGGAAGTGCTCAAGCGCATGCAGGCCAACTCCAAGCTGGCTGGCTTGCCGGTGATCATGCAGACGGCCGTGGGCTCGCCCGAGGCAGTGCGGCAGGGCATGGAAGCGGGCGCCTACTACTACCTCACCAAGCCCTTCGAACGTGACATTCTGCTGGCTATCGTGGCCGCAGCGGTGGCGCAGCATCGCGCCCGTCGCTCGGTCAAGGCGGTTGCGGCGCAACCGCTGGAAGGCCTGGCACTGCTCAATGAGGCGCATTTCAAGCTGGCTACGCTGGATGATGCACAGCGGGTTGCTGCCCTCTTGGGCAAGCTCACGCCGACGCCGGAAAAAGTGGTGCTGGGGCTGACCGAGCTGATCGTCAATGCGATCGAACACGGCAACCTCGGGGTGGGTTACGAGGAAAAAAAGCAGATGATGCAGAGCGGCCGCTGGCGCGAGGAGATTGAAGCGCTGCAACGCACTGACCCGCATATGCATAAGCGGGTGGATGTGGGTGCCCGGCGCGAGGGTGACCGGCTGCTGGTGGAAATCCGTGACGAAGGCGAAGGCTTTGACTGGGCCCGCTATCTGGACTTCGACCCGGAGCGTGCCTATGACCCCAATGGCCGCGGCATCTCCATGGCCCGGGCCATGAGCTTTGAATCGCTGGAGTACCAGGGTAGTGGCAACGTGGTGGTGGCCACCGTACGGCTGGCCAGCCGGGCGACCGACAACCCCGGCGCGGCGAACTAGTCTTTCTTCAGTGGCGTCAGCGTGTAGCGTACGCCGTTCACCGTCAAACCCTGCTGCAGCTTCTCTTTCTGGCTGGCCAGTGGGTCCTCCACCGGCTGGGTGACGTAATAGTCGCGAGTGTCGCGTACCAGGGGTTCACGCTTCTTGGGGGTGGCCTTGCGCATGTTTCTCTCCTTGCCCGGGCAGATGGGTGCGACAAGGAGAGAAAACAAGGCGAATGTGGCGACCACCGGCCGCGTAGGCCCGCCCCGCGCTCAATGCTCGCGTGAGCGGCTGTGCCGCGGCAGCTTGGCGGCCAGATAGTCGTGCTGGTCGGCCAGGATGTTCCTGCCACTGAGCAGGAAGTGCTCATAGCGGCAGGGCACATAGGGCACGAAGATCAGCGGCCGGAAGTCTTCGACCAGCTTGGCACCCTTGGCGTGGTTGCACTCACGGCAGGCCGTTACGCAATTGGTCCAGGTATCCTGCCCGCCGCGACTGCGTGCCAGGATATGGTCGCGGGTGAGCAGGCGGTGCGGGAACTGCTGGCCGCAATAGCCGCAGGTCGACCGATCACGTCGGAACAGCAGGGTATTGTCACGGTCGCTCAGGGCCAGCGGCGCCCATACCTGCGAAGCCATCACATGGCTGCCGGCGATGGCGATGATGGGGGCGACGTCGATCCGCGAACGCAGGCCGCGATGGTTGTGCCCACCGTGGAAGGTCGTGAGCCGCTCACCCAACTCCCAGGCCACGCGGCCCTTGGCGTAATGGGTAACGGCTTCATGGGGGTCCAGCCATGCGTAGGGACGCCCCGAGATATCCAGTGTGAGCACCTGTTTGGATGACATGACTACACCTTAGCTGCTAAGCCTTTCTTTGTTTGGTTTGATGGATGAATGGTGAGTGATGGGAAGAGGTATTCGAGCAGGCTCTGAGGTGGCCGGGGGAGAAATGGACGCGCGACCTGGATTCGAACCAGGGGATGGCGGTTTTGCAGACCGCTGCATTGCCTCTCTGCCATCGCGCGTCGCGACGCGGGAATGCCATCAGCCCCCGCCTGCCGATGTGCCGATCTGCCCCGTCTAGCCCTGCCACCTACGGTGACAGGGCACGTAAGATCGCCCTTTTGCTGGCCGCCCAAGCCATGCTGTTCGGGAAGAAGCCATGGCAGGGCGCCATGGCACGCAACGTGGGCACGGTCGCGCTTGGTCGCGCCGCAAGCGGCGAGACCAGGTATAGGGTGCCCCGGCGAACCGGGGCGAAGTCCTGCTTGCCCAGGTCTGCCCCACCCGTAACTATCGTGCACGGTGCATGGCAGGCTGTCCGTCGGCAGACTGACCGACGACCTCGACGCTTATCTTGTCGAGTGCATGGTGATACCGGCCGGGCTGGCCCCCTTGAGCGGGTTGCCGGGGTATCGGTTTGCACACGGGCATAAGCCAGCGTGCAGATGGGCAAGGGCGGCAGGGTTCGAACCTGCGACCACCGGGATCAAAACCCGGTGCTCTACCCACTGAGCTACGCCCCAACGGTTGAGTTTGGCCGGTGTCGCGACCTAGGCGATACCGGCGGGATGGATGAGTTCAGGACAGGGCGCGCCAGGAAACACGGCCCATCACATCGATGGTGGCCAGTTGTCCTTCGCGCACCAGTTGCACCTGGTCGCGCGAGACGCTCGCGAGTCTCGCATTGCGTGCCAGCAACTCCTTCACCTTGGCCTTGGCCAGTGGCATGACGGGCTCAAACCGATCGAGGCTGAGCGGTGACTTGCGTGCGGTGTTCATAACGCCTCCTTAGTCTGGATGGAACGATGGGTAATGCGCATGGGGTTGGCTGATCGGACTCGAACCGATATCCACCGGATCCACATTCCGGGGCTCCACCATTGAGCTACAGCCAACCCGATGCGCACTGATAAAACCACCCACAAAGCGCTTTGTGGGCGGGTTTGGCGGATATTGAATGGTGCAAGGAGCTGGGTTTGAACCAGCGACGCCCGCGCCTTCAACGCGGCGCTCTACCGACTGAGCTATCCCTGCATGACTGGTGGGGCGCGGTTGAATCGAACAACATGCGCTGAGCGGGCTGATTGCAGTCAGCTACCGGGCCATCCGGCCCTGGCGCCGCTAACAAAAGCCTTCTGACTTTGTGCAGAGCTTCCCTGAACGATGGGTGCATTGACGCACTTCCAGCAGCACCCTGTCGCCAAGGGGCTGTTGGAAATGGGCGGATGGCCGGAATCGAACCGGCGTCGGCCTTACGGCCTGCTCTGCCACTGAGCGACATCCACCCAATCTGTATTACCGGGCTGCCGCTGCAGTGAGGTGCAGCACCGGCCCGGCCATACAAATCGAAACCTCTTCTTTTTCTTAAAGATCGTTGCAGCCCTGGCCCGGTCGGAACCGGGGGCTGGCCTCTTGCGAGGGCTCTACTGCTGACTCCGCGGCAGAAAAACAAAAAAGCCCGGAGTCCTTTTGGGAGCATCCGGGCTTTAGGCCGATCGAACTTTATCGATCTGTCGCTAGAGGTAACCTCCTGCGACCTGTGGGGTTACCCCCGGATGCTTGTACAAACTGTGTTGCTCGACCAGATAGGCATGGTCCTGGTAGGCCTGTGGTGCAATCTGGCTCTGGGCCAGACCGGCACACGAGGCGGCGCTAAACAGGGCGGCCTGCTGGTCCGAACCGTGGGCCGAGACCAACCCGACACGTGCGGCACGAAGGCCGGACGTGGCAACAGCGTTCGACGCGGTGCGTCGTGCTGCGGCAAAGCGGTTGATCAGGGTGGTATTCACGGTTACGGCTCCAGCTGTGTTGGTGACCCACGGTGGGGTCTCGATGGGATGCAGTATTGCACGACGTTTTTACGAAGTGCAAGCCCACAATGCAAAAAAATTGCATCAGATGCGAATATTTTTCTATTAGCGCGACTTTTCGCGTCATTTGCCGGGCTGCAGTACAATGATGGTTGTCGTAGTGAGGGACGACCCATGTCTGAAACTGTCATACCCGGCGCCGCAGCAAGCGGTGTCGGCCTTGCCCTGGGCAAGCGCCATCTCGCCTTGAACGTACGCGTGCTGATGGCGCAGCGCGGTTACCGCAACGTGCGTTCGCTCTATCTGGACGTACTCAAGAGTGGCGCCGATATCTCCTATTCGCAGTTCGCCCGTATCGTGGACAACCAGTCCGAGAAGCTCAACCTGGCGGTGGTGAATGCCTTGCTAAATCTCTTTGACTGCTCGGTCATGGAGCTGATCATCGAAACGCGGCAGGGCTGAGCTGCTGCAAGGTTTTGCTTTCCAAGGCAGTTATCGGTAGCGGATATCAGCCAACACTGATTTGGCAAATTCTGTCGTTACCGCGCAGTCTGCGCACAAGAATCCTCTGTCTTCCCAAGTGCATAGTCGGCACCGCAATGCCCCCACAGGCCGGGCAATCTGCGCAGCGTGGTCGGGATAAGCCCGGGCTGCAAAGCAGGTGCCCAGGCGATGACCGACACGACAAGGGAATAGAGATGAAATCCTCCACGATCCAACCCTGGCTGAATGCCCTGCTGTTGCTCAGTGCGACCGCGCTGGTACCGGTCCAGGCCGATGCACAGCCCGCCAAGCCGCAACTACCCATGCCTTCGGTGCGGCAGAGCTTGCCACCCAGCGCCGAGCAAAGCCTTTACAACCTGGCTGTCAGCCGCAAGCCTCGCTACGACCTTTTGACCGATCAGGCCAAGCGGCCACGCATGGCGGCACTGACCACGGCCGACTGCCAGGACATGAACAAGCTCGCCAGCTATAGCGGTAACGCGCTGGCCAACTACCTCGTGAGCCTGCCGGACTACGAGTGCCACTACGGTCTCTTCTCGCTCGATGCGACCCTGGCGACGAAGATATACAACCCGGCCAACTGGACGGCGGTAGCAAACCGCTTTGTGCAGGAGGCGGCAGGCTACCGGGCCGACAACCGCAACCTGGTGAACCTGTTGATCTATCTGCGTGCTGGCTACTATCTGGCCGATGGCGGCACGACCGCCGCACCGGGCGATACCGTACGTAACACCCTGCGCCCGGCGATCCGCCAACTGGTGGACGGACAACAGCTGTTCCGCAGCAATCCCGTGGCGCCCAGTACCGCCAGCGAAACACTCAAGCTGATCACCAACCAGCATGATGAGGCCTACCACCTCGGCAGCATGCGCAGCTTGGTGCAACGCTACACCAACAGCACGGCCAACCCGGCCGCCGCCCAGGCGCTGCTGGAGCGCTCGGCCAGCGATGGTTTTACCGGCGTGCTGACGGTGTTCTTCTACGCCAACGGCCGGCCCGACGCCCAGGCCTTGCTGCAGAACGATGCCTCCTACGCCACCGCGCTCAACAATTTCGTTACCAGCAACAAGACCGCGCTGTTGGGCGGCACCGCCGGCTACCAGTTGACCGACGCGGCGCGCGAGGCTTTCCGCTTCTTTACCTTCCCGGCGCTCAAGCCCACGGTGAAGCCCATGATCCAGAACCTGCTTGCCACCACCAGCATGACCGGCAACGACAGCGAACTCTGGCTGGCTGCTGCGCAGGCGGTGAAGTACTACGACAACGCCAACTGCAGCCAGTACGGCACCTGCAACTTCGAGCAGAAGCTGGCCGAGCGGGTACTGCCCGTGAACTACACCTGCAGCAGCACCTTGCGTATCCGTGCCCAGGACATGACCCAGCAGCAGCTGCAAGATAGCTGCGCGGCCTTGCAGAAGGAGGAGGGCTACGTCCATGACATGCTGCAGACCCAGCGCAAGCCGGTGGCCAACGACAGCAACACCGCGCTCGAGGTGGTGGTGTTCGATGATTACACCAACTACAGCAAGTACGCCTCGGTGATCTACGACATCGACACCAACAATGGCGGCATGTACCTGGAAGGCAACCCGGCCCAAGCCGGTAACCAGGCGCGCTTCGTGGCCCATGAGGCATCCTGGCTGCGCCCGACCTTCAAGATCTGGAACCTTGAGCACGAGTACGTGCACTACCTCGACGGCCGCTTCGATATGTACGGCGACTTTGCTGCCGCCACGGCCAAGCCCACCGTCTGGTGGATAGAGGGAATTGCCGAGTATCTCTCGCTGAAGAACAACAACCAGGCGGGTATTGATGCTGCGCGCAGCAACACCTACCGCCTGAGCCAGATCTTCGGCAACAACTACAGCATGGCGGACTACACCAACCGTGCCTACCGCTGGGGCTATATGGCTACCCGTTTCATGATGGAACGCCATCGTGCCGACGTGGACGCCATCCTGACGCAGTTCCGCAAGGGTGATTACGAGGCCTACCAGCGTTACATGACCCAGATCGGCAGCCGTTACGACAGCGAGTTTGTGAGCTGGGCGCAGACCGCCGGCACCACGGGCGAGCCGCCCATGCCAGGCGGTGGCATCCTGCCTTCCTGCAACCACCCCTACTACCTGGGCAAGGGTTGCTCGATCGGCGGCTTTGCCAGCAATGGCAGCAGCTACGCCTATTTGATGCTGCCGGCCGGCGCGCGCAACCTCAAGGTCTGGACCACCGGCGGTAGTGGGGATGTGGACCTCTACCTGGGCGTGGATCGCTACCCCACGACCAGCAGCTACGATGCTGCATCGACCCGCGCCGGCAACGACGAACGCATCGAGATTGCCAGCCCGACCAGTGGCAAGTGGCTCTACCTGGTGATGCAAGCCAAGCAACCGTTCAGCGGCGTGACCATCAACGCCAGCTACGACTGACGCGGTATACGCACCGTATCACGCAAAGCCGTCGGGTAAGCCCGATGGCTTTTTGCTATGGATGTAGCGTGGCACCCGGTTTTATCCGCATTGAATGATTAATGCATTTGTCATATTTTATAAAGCGAGTTATCACCGAACAGAAAAACTGGGGTGCACCGGTAAAGGTGCACCGGAGGACTACCGATGCATGCGGCCCATGCCCTGAACCACTACCGACCCTATGTGGTCGGCGATTTGCGCGATGTGCTGTCCGCCGAGGCGCTGTTCGAGCGCATGCCGGACGTGGTGTTTTCAGTCAAAGATCGACAGGGTCGCTACCTGGCCATGAGTAGCGCCTGCGTACCGCGTTGCCGCCTGCGCCACCAGCGCGAGGCACTGGGCCGGACCGCGCATGATCTGTTCCCGCACCATATGGCCGAGCGTTATCGGCGCCAGGATGAACTGGTGTTCGGCGCCGGCCGGCCCATCGTCGATAGCCTGGATCTGACACTCTACAGCGACGGCCAGACTGGCTGGTGCCTCTCCAACAAGCAGCCGGTGTGCAACCGGGAGGGGGAGGTATTGGGCCTGGTCTGCATCTCCAAGGACCTGACTGAGGCCAGCCGCGAAGGCTTGATCGACGAGGGCTTTGCCCGCGCCGTGGACTATGTGCAGGCACACTGCCAGCGCCAGATCTGCGTGCAGGAGCTGACCGAGGTGTCGGGCCTGTCGGCCGCCCAGCTTGATCGGCGCATGAAGCGGGTATTCCAGGCCAGTACCGGTGAGTTCGTCCGCCGTACGCGCCTGGAAAATGCGCTGCACGCCCTTTGCGCCAGTGACAGGCCCATTGCCGACATTGCCCAGGAGGCGGGCTTTTTTGACCAGAGCGCCTTGCACCGGCAATGCCGGTCTGCAACCGGCTTGAGCCCGCGGCAGGTACGACGGGCCTACGCCCTGGCAAACAGCGCGTAGCGGCCGGATTCAGCGCACGGGAGCCAGGTTGGCACTCGTCATGCCGGGCATCGCAGCGGCAGGCGTGCCGGACCAGTAGCGGGCGCGTAATGCACGCCAGCGCTGCGCCTGCCAGCCCGATTGCTTGACCGTGATCAGGATGGCGCCGTCGCGGTCGCTACGCCAGACCGTGCTGCCTGCTGCAAGGTAACGGTCCACCACGGCGGCTTGCGGGTGGTGGTGGCGGTTGAGGTAGCCCGCACTGGCTATGGCCAGCTGCGGCGAGACGGCGTCGACAAAGGCCGTCGAGGACGAACCACCCGAGCCATGGTGGGGCAACAGCAGAATGTCAGTCCTTAGCGGCGTGCCGCTCGCCAGAAGCTGGGCTTCCTGGGCTTTGCCGATATCGGCGGGGATTAGCAGACTGCCGCCCCTGGCGCTGACGCGCAGTACGCAGCTGCGGGCATTGTCGTCGCTGTCCATGGGTTCGTTGCCGCTTGGGTGCAGAATGTCGAAGCGTACCCCTTCCCATTGCCACTGCAGCCCTTTAAGACAGGGCTGCCGCGGTAGGAGAGGCATGGCTGCCGGGATGGGGACGCCGGGTGCCGGTACGCCAAGTATTTGCCGTACCGGCACGCTGGCCAGCAAGGCGGGTGCGCCACCGGTATGGTCGTTGTCGTCGTGGCTCAGCAGCAAGGTATCGAGCCTGCGTATGCCGGCGGCACGCAGCGCGCCGGGTAGCAGCCGGCCACCCCCGCCTTGCGGGCCGGTATCGAACAGCAGGCTGTGGTCGCGCGTTTCGACCAATACCGCCAATCCCTGCCCAACGTCATAGACCGTGGCGCGGTATTCACCCTCGGCAAGTTCGCTGGAACGGGGTAGCAACAAGGGCAGGAGCAAAACCGTCGCGGCCAACTTGCCGGGTGCGCCTCTTGGCAGCAGCAGGGCCAGTACCGCCAGTGCGGCCGGCAGCAAGGCCCAGGCCGCGGGTGCCGATTGACTCCATAGCAGCTTGTCGCCCGCCAGTGGGGTGAGCAGCCAGAGCGTGCATTGCAGGACCTTGTGCGCCAAAAGTAGCAGCAGGCCGCTCGGGTCCAGCATGCCGAGCAGTGCCAGCGGGGTCGCAACGCTGCTGACCAGCGGAATGGCGATGGCGTTGGCCAGGGGTGAACTCAATGGCAGTTGCTGGAACAGGATCAGGAGCAAGGGCAGGGAGCCGAGTGTGGCGGCCCATTGCACGGCGCCCCACTGCCGCAGTTTGGCCTGCCAACCGGTGACCTCGCCCCGTTGGCCCGCCAGCGCCCAGAGCATGGCTCCCACGGTCAGGTAGGACAGCCAGAAGCCGGCAGCCAGTACCGCCCATGGGTCGAGCAGTACGGTCAAGCCGAGTGCCAACAGCCAGATGCGCGAGACCGGCAAGGCCCGGCCGCTGAGCAGGGCGGCGGCTGCGACCGCAAGCATGAAGCAGGTCCGCTGGGTCGGCACCGAGAAACCCGCCAGCAGGCTGTAGCCAAAGGCGGCGGCCACGCCCAGCAGCAGGGCCGCGTGGCGGGCCGGCAGGCGTAGCGTCAGGCGCGGGCTGCGCCGCCAGAGCCAGCCGCCCAGCCCGGCCAGGAGGCTGGCTACCAAGGTGATATGCAGACCGGAGATGGAAACCAGGTGGGTGATGCCGGTATTGCGAAACAGTTGCCATTGGGCTTGGCTGATACCGGATTGCTCGCCCACCACCAGGGCTACGATCACCTCGGCATAAGGCTGGCCCGCCAGTTGGTTGCGGATATGCTGCGCCAGGACAGCGCGGGCGCGGTCCAGCAGGGTACCGGGGCTGTAGTCGTCCCGGGCCAGCCGTTGCCGCCCTGGCTTGGCAATGGTGCCGGTGGCGCCTATGCCCTCACCCAGCAGCCAGGCTTCGTAATCGCCGCCGCCGGGGTTGGCGCTGCCATGGGGTTGCTTGAGTCGCAGCTGTAACTGCCAACGCTGGCCGGTAGCCCAGGCGGTGGTGGGTTTGCTGTAGTCGCTGAGCAACAAAAGGCTGGGTACGCCCGCCGGTGCCTGCTCCACCGCAAAGCGCAGGCGAGGACCGTAGTCCGATTGCTGCGGCAGACCGACGACGTGACCAACCACCTGCAGTGGCCGCTGCTCCAGTGCCGGCGCCAACCGGTCAGCCAGGCGTAGCTCTGCCCGCAGGCCGGCATAGCCGGCACCGAACAGCACGGCGCACAAAGCCAGCAGTAGCAACCTGGATGGGGCACCCGCCGAAGCGCGCCCTGCACCCCAGGCTGCCAAGGCCAGCAATACCGCGGCCACGCCATATGTACCGGCCGGCGGCAAGGCTGCCTGCTGCTGCAGCCAGACGACGCCAGCGACGAATGCGATAATCGCAATTCGCACCGTTCCTCCCTTGATCTTCGATTTTTTCTGCGACTACTTTAGCTGGCCCAACGTGAATCCGCTGCCCCCCCTTTACTGCGCCGATGCGGCGTGTCTTGAAATGGCCCGTGAGCTGGCCGCGCGTTACGGCTTTGCGCTCGTGGAGGCACTGCCGGCCAGCGGCCACGCGCTGGTGCTGGATGGCCAGGCCTTGCTGCTGCATACGCTGGGCAAGGGGGCACCGGGACCGGTGGGGGTGGATCTGGTGGGTGGTGCCAGCGAATGGCGACGCAAGCATGGTGGTGGCCGTGGCCAGGGCGTGGCCAAGGCCTGCGGACTGAAGGGCGGCGCGACCCCGCGGGTGCTGGATGCGACGGCGGGCCTGGGGCGCGACGCCTTTGTGTTGGCCAGCCTGGGTTGTGAGGTCGATATGCTGGAGCGCTCGCCGGTCGCTGCGGCATTGCTGGAGGATGGGCTGGCGCGGGCGCGGCAGGGAACCGAGGTGGCGGAGATCGCTGCGCGTATGCGTTTGCATCACGGCCCCGCCGTTGCTGCCATGCAAGGCTGGAACGGGCCTCGACCGGAGGTGATCTATCTGGACCCGATGTTTCCTGAAACGCGCACCAAGTCGGCCTTGTCCAAGAAGGAGATGCAAGCCTTCCAGCAGGTGGTGGGGCCGGACGAGGATGCCGATGCGTTGCTGGCGCCAGCGCTGGCGCTGGCCAGCAGCCGGGTGGTGGTCAAACGACCGCGGCACGCGCCGCTATTGGCCGGCTTTAAGCCGGCCTACAGCTTGGAAGGGGATAGTGTGCGCTTTGACTGTTATATCGCGGCCAGCTCGGGGCTGACCAGCCCGGCTGCCGGCGCAGTGACGGGCGGCACTGGCAGTTGAATGGTCTGCAGAGCGGGCTCGCTGGCCTCGGCCGCCTGGTGGCGGAACACGCCGGCCGGTTGGCAGCCCGGCAGGTTCTCCCGCAGCGCGGCGATCATGCGGTCTTCGACTTCGTGCCGGCGGCGGTATTGGGCGCGCTTGCGGGAAGGGATGTCGGCCACCAATTTGCGCGGCAGGGTGGGCGGCAGGTGGAAGCTCTCACCTTGCAGCACGCCACCCATCTCGGCCCAGAAGCTGTCGTAGTCGGCCGAGATGCGCTTGCTGCGGCGCGTTTTGGCCTGATAGATATGACCGGCGTTGCTGACGGCGTGGATCTGGTCGATACCGTAGCCCGTGGTCAGCGCGCAAAGTGCGGTCAGTACCGCCTGCTTGGGGCGCAAGCCGTGCAGGTCCTGGGTGGCGGCCTTGACTGCTTCGCGACCCAGGCTAGGGCAGGGGCCTTGCAGGCAGCCGACGTTGGCAACCCAGCCCTCGCCCTCGCGGTGGATGGTGAAGGATAGGAAGGCCAGTGGCTGCTCGCGGTGCTCCAGCAGCAGGAGCAGGTCACCTTCCTTGTCGCAGCGCTCTGTTGGCTGCAGCAACAGCCGATAATGCTCGCCGCTGTCGCCGGTCAGCACAGCCAGCTCGGCCTGCCGCTGCTGGTAGAGCCGCTGTACGAAAGCCCAGGGCCAGTTGGCGAGCATCCAGCCGTAGTGGGCGCGCAGCCAGTCCAGCTTGCGATTCATGCAGACCTGCTTGCGCAGGTAGGGGCGCTGCAGCTTGAATAGCAACCTTGGTTGCAGTTGTAACAGCTGTAAACACTGTTCGTGCTGATATAGATAATTTACCCAGCGCCGCGACCAGGGGTAGGTAGCGAGGCCGCGGAGCAGGTACTTCCAGGCGTCCTTTCCGCCAAAAAGCTTGTCACGCTTGGCTAATAGCAGGGCGGAACGGAACAGCAACATGATGGAACGAGCCGAATGATGAGACCGGCGGATGATAGCGAGAAGCAGCTTAAGATGAGCTTAAAGTGTAAAAAGTTGTAAATAAGTTTGTTTCAGTGACTCGCTTTTTGTACCAGACCGCGCCCCGGCCACCCGTCGGGACGGGTATAACAACGTCGCCACTACCCGTGGCAGACGGAGAGAGACAGCATGGCAATCAGTGTTTTTGATCTGTTCAAGATCGGTATTGGTCCTTCCAGTTCGCACACGGTCGGCCCCATGCGGGCGGCGCGGCAATTTGTGCAGCGCCTGGAGCGGGATGGCCTCCTGGGGCGGGTGGCCAGCGTGCGTTCGGAGATGTACGGTTCGCTCGGTGCCACTGGCAAGGGCCACGGCACCGACAAGGCGGTGCTGCTGGGCCTCCTGGGTGAAGAGCCGCAACTGGTCGATACCGATGCGGTGCCGGCCATGTTGGCTGCGGTACGCGAGCAGCGCCGCATACGGCTCTTGGGCAGCCACGAGATCGCCTTTGACGAGCCCGAGCACCTGATCCTGCACAAGCGCAAGACCTTGCCCTACCACCCTAACGGCATGATCTTCGCGGCCTTTGATGCGGCCGGCGTGGAGCTCTCCAAGCGCGCATACTACTCAGTGGGTGGGGGGTTCGTGGTTGACGAGCATGCGGTGGAGGGGGGCTTTACGCCACCAACTGCCGAGGTGCTGACCCATCCCTTCAGTACCGGCGCCGAACTGTTGGCGCTGGCACAGCGACATAACAAGTCCATCAGCCAGCTGATGCTGGAAAACGAGCTGGCCTGGCGCAGCGAGGCAGAGGTGCGTACCAAGCTGCTGGAGATCTGGCAGGTGATGAAGGCCTGCGTCGAGCGCGGCTGCCGCACCGAGGGCATTCTGCCGGGTGGCATGAAGGTCAAGCGCCGCGCCCACGATCTGTATCGGCAGTTGGCCGGCAAGCCGGAGGCGGCGCTGCGTGACCCGCTGACCGTGCTGGACTGGGTCAACCTGTACGCCCTGGCGGTGAATGAAGAGAACGCCGGTGGTGGCCGCGTGGTGACGGCGCCAACCAATGGTGCGGCCGGCATCATCCCGGCGGTGCTGCACTATTACGTCAACTTTGTGCCGGGCGCGAACGAGGATGGCATCGTCCGTTTCCTGCTTACCGCAGGCGCCATCGGCATCCTGTTCAAGACCAATGCCTCCATTTCCGGTGCCGAGGTGGGCTGCCAGGGCGAAGTCGGCTCGGCATGCTCCATGGCGGCCGGCGCGCTGGCCGAGGTACTGGGTGGTACGCCGGGCCAGGTGGAGAATGCCGCCGAGATCGGTATGGAACATAATCTGGGGCTGACCTGCGACCCGGTTGGCGGCCTGGTGCAGGTGCCCTGTATCGAGCGCAATGCCATGGCCTCGATCAAGGCGATCAACGCTGCACGCATGGCGCTACGTGGTGACGGTACCCACTTTGTCTCGCTGGACCGGGTGATCAAGACCATGCGCGACACCGGCCGTGACATGCATGCCAAGTACAAGGAAACCGCTCGCGGCGGCCTTGCGATCAACGTGGTGGAAGTCCCCGTCAACATCGTCGAATGTTGAGCGTGGCTGGCACCAGGTGATGGCTCGCTGACCCGCAAACGTGCGCAGTCGGCGCGGTCTATCGCCGCTGGCTGCGGATTGTCGCAGCGAACCGTCGTGCATCGCATGGTGGCCGCGCAAGGGGAGGGGCTGCAGCACAATGCAGTCATCAACCAAGGAGGAACGAACATGTCTGAAGTGCTGCTGGCAGAAGAAGCCGAACAATCGCTCAAGAACGCCGCCATGCTGTCTTATGTGCTGATCGGCGTGTCACTGTTCACCGCCCTGCCGACCGGCCTTGTCGGTGTGATCATCGCCCATATCAAGCGCGACGATGCGCGTGGCACCTGGCTGGAGTCGCACTACAGCTACCTGATCGCCACCTTCTGGTGGTCGGTGCTGGGCGTGGTGGCGGGTGGCGCTTTGTGCCTGACCATTATCGGCATCCCGCTGGCCTTCCTGCTGTGGCTGGGCGTTTGGATCTGGACGCTGTACCGGGTGGTCAAGGGCGGTCTGCGCCTTAACGACCTGCGTCCGGTGGAGTTGTAAATCGGAAGTGGCTGGACCAGAAGGCTAGTGCACCGCCCGGCTTAGCCGGGCGTTTCCCTGTCGTGGATACCTGAAACGAAGCCGGGCTAATTGATACAACCCGAGTCCCCGCGGCCCCCGAGCTCTGCAGGCACAGGTTCCAGGCGCTAGCGCGCCAAGAATTCTGGCAGCCTCGCTGACGCTCGTCGGTGGGTGTTTGGGGCTGAATAGGAAGCTTGAATTGCGCGTATTGCTGCAGAGAGTGAGTGAGGCCAGCGTGGCGGTCGAAGGCCGTTGCGTGGGCCGCATCGGACCAGGTCTTTTGCTGCTGGTGGGGGCCGAGGCCGAAGATGGCGAGGCCGACATTGCCTGGCTGGTACAGAAAATCAGCCGCCTCCGGGTGTTCGGCGACGAAGCCGGCGTGATGAACCGCTCGGTGCTGGAGGTGGGCGGGGAGGTGCTGGCGGTCAGCCAGTTCACCCTCTTTGGCAGCGTCAAGAAAGGCAACCGGCCCTCCTGGAGCCGGGCGGCGCCTGGGACGGTGTCCCAGCCGCTGTTCGAGCGCTTTGTGGCGGCGATGAGTCAGGAGATCGCCAAGCCGGTACCGACGGGTGTGTTTGGTGCGGACATGCAGGTCAGCCTCGTCAATGACGGGCCGGTGACGATCTGGCTGGATTCCAAGTCGCCGGAATAGCCAGACCACCACCTGCCACGCCGATCAATTCCCGCTGACGGTTTCCAACACGGTCCACTTGCCCTTGTCTGCCTTGTATACCGTGATATCGCCGTAGCGCAGGTCGCCCTGGGCGTCGTAGGCGATCTTGGGTGAGCTGATGCCTGCGTACTGGGTCTTGGCCAGGAAGGGCAGATAACGTGCCGGTTCAGTCGAATTGGCGGCCTTCATGGCATTGACCATGACCATGGTCGCGTCGTAGGAATAAGGTGCGTAGAAGTCGGCCGAGCCAAAGCGTGCCTTGGCACGGGCGATCAGCGCCGCGCTGCCTGGCGCCTTGTCGGCCGGCAGTCCGGCGAGCGAGGCGATCACGCCGTTACCCGATTCCCCGGTGAGCTGCAGAAAGTTGTCGGTGCGGGTCATCTCGCCCGATATCAGCTGTGCCTTGATGCCCAGGCGACGCATCTGCACCGTCAGTGGGGCAGACTGACTGTCGGCACCGCCATAGAAGATGGCACCCGGTTGCTTGGCCTTGATGCTGGTCAGGATGCTGGAGAAATCGGTAGCCTTGTCCGTGGTGTATTCACGGCTCACGATCACGCCGCCGGCGGCCTTGGCGGCCTTTTCGAACTGGTCTGCCAGCCCCTGGCCATAGGCGGTACGGTCATCGATGATGGCAACATTCTTGAGCCCCAGCTTCTTCACCACAAAGCCACCCATCACGCTGCCCTGCTGCGTGTCGCTGGTCATGGCCCGGAAGGTGGTCTTGAAGCCTTGTGCCGTGTAGGCCGGCGCGGTGGCCATGGCAATCTGCGGGATGCCGGCATCGGCGTAGATCTTGGAGGCGGGGATGGAGGTGCCAGAGTTGAAGTGGCCGATGATGCCGCTGACCTTGGCGTCGACAAAACGTTGCGCCACACCGGTGGCCGTCTTGGGGTCGGCCTGGTCATCTTCGGCCAGCAGCTCGAATTTCACCGGTTTGCCGCCTATGACCGGCGCCTGCTTGTTGATGTCCTCCAGTGCCAGCACGATGCCGGCCTTCATATCGGCACCGTAGTGCGCCTGCGGCCCGGTCAGCGGTGCTGCGAAGCCGAGTTTCACGACCTGCGGGTCAGCCGCCTGGGCGCCCAGGGCCAGGAGGCCGCTGGCAATGAAAAAGGCGATAGGGGGTGGGGAGCGGTGTGGCATGTGTTCCTCTCAGTGGTTGGGTAGGACAAGATGCTGCCGACAGTATTTGCCGCGCCGGAGCGCGACGCGATGGTTTTCAATGCTTGCCGCGTTGACCGTTCACTTGCCGCCACAAACCCAGCGGGTTGGCTGCCTGTAGTGCTGGTGGGAGCAGGTTTTCCGGCCAGTTCTGGTAACAGACGGGGCGGGCGAAGCGCAGCATGGCGGCGGCGCCGACCGAGGTGCTGCGGCTGTCTGCCGCTGCCGGGTAGGGGCCACCGTGCACCATGGCGTGACCGACCTCTACGCCGGTGGGGAAGCCACCGAACAACAGGCGGCCGGCCTTGCTGGCGAGCAGGGCCGGCAGGCCGGTCCAGCCGGTCAGTTCTCCAGCTTCTGCATGCAGGGTGATGGTCAGCTGGCCTTCGAGTTGCGCCAGGACGGTCAACAGCTCGTCCTTGTTCTGGCAGGCCACCAGCAGGCAGGTCGGACCAAATAGCTCGTGCGCCAGTGCGGGCTCGGCCAGCAGACTGCCAGCCTTCACCTCCAGCAAGGCCGGACCAGCATGGCCGGGCGCGGCGCTGGTGCCGAGCAACTGACTGACGCCTGGCTGCTGGGACCTGGAGGCCACGCCATCCTGATAGGCCGCGGCCATGCCCGCGGTCAGCATGGGGGCGGTGCCGACCAGCGCCAATTTGCTGACCAGCCGCTCACGCAGGCGTTGGTAGCCTTCGCCTTCCAGCGCCAGGACAAGGCCGGGGCAGGTACAGAACTGGCCAACACCCAGGGTCACCGAGGCGGCGAGACCATCGGCGATAGCTTCGGCATGGCGGGCCAAGGCATGCGGCAGGATGACCAGGGGATTCACGCTGCCCATTTCGGCGTAGACGGGTATAGGGCAGGGGCGGGCGGCGGCGATGTCCATCAGCGCCCGACCTGCGCGCAGGGAACCGGTAAAGCCGACCGCCTTGATGTCGGGATGGCGTACCAGGGCCTGACCGATACCGATACCGTCATCAAACAGCAGGGAAAAAACGCCTTCCGGTAGGTCCAGCGCCCGCGCCGCTTCTATGATGGCGCGGCCGACCAGTTCGCTGGTACCCGGGTGTGCGGGATGGGCCTTCACCACCACCGGGCAACCCGCTGCGAGGGCCGAGGCGGTGTCGCCACCAGCCACCGAGAAGGCGAGGGGAAAATTGCTGGCGCCAAACACAGCGACCGGCCCCAGTGCTTGCAGCATGGAGCGCAGTGCCGGCCTGGCCTGCGGCTGCCGGGCAGGGTCGGCGCTGTCGAGCCGGGCATCCACCCAGCTGCCTTCCTCCGCCAGGCTGGCAAACAGGCGCAACTGCCCGGTAGTGCGGCTGAGTTCGCCGCGGATGCGCGCTTCGGGAAGGCCGGTTTCCTGTGGTGTCAGGCTGGCCAGCGCATCGGCCAGACCCTCCAGCCGCTCGGCGATGCCGCGCAGGAACGCACCGTGCAGTGCGCCACCCAGCGCGGCATAGCGGGGTGCCGCTTGCTGGGCCAGTGCCACGGCTTGGGTGAGCTCCTCGGGCTGTGCCCGGTGGAAACGGGGCGACAACGCCTCGCCGGTGGCCGGATTGCGCCCCTGGAAGGTGTGGACGCCTGGCTCTCCGAACTGGCTGCCGAGCAGCGACAGACCTTGCAGCAGGGGGCCGTTCATAGTGCGGGCCGGGTGGCGAGCGCGTGCTCGATCAGCGCGTCGGCGGCGGCCAGTTCGGCACCTTCCAGAACCAGGCGAGGAGGGCGCACCCGGCGATGGCAGATGCCGCGTTTTTCCTGCACCAGCTTGATCAGTTGCACGAACTTGGGAACGGTATCGAGCCGTAGCAGGGGAAGGAACCAAGCATAGAGTCGGGCTGCTTCCTCATGCCTGCCGGCGCGTGCCAGCTCGAACAGGCGGACCGATTCCTCTGGCAGCGCATCGACGAGACCGGCGATCCAGAATTCGGCACCGGCGGCAACGCCCTCCAGCAGGGCATCATCCACTCCGACGCCCAGCTTGAGGCGATCACCCGCCAGCGCCTTGATGGCGGTGACGCGCCGCACATCGGTCGAAGATTCCTTTACCGCCTTGACGTTCTCGAATTCGTTGGCGAGTTCGAGTATCTGTTCCGGGCTGAAGTCGGTCCGGTAGGCAACCGGGTTGTTGTAGATGATGCAGGGCAGTCCGGTCGCGGTAATCACCGCTGCCAGGTGGGCTTTCATCTCGCGCCAGTCGGTCGAGTACACATAGGGTGGCAATACCATCAGGCCACGGGCGCCGGCGGCCTGTGCGGCCTTGGCAAGACGTACCGCCTCGGCGGTGGAGAGCGCCGCGATGCCGGGAATGACAGGCACGTCCACGGCACGCGCGCAGGTCTCGATCAAGGCAACCTTCTCGTCAAAGCTCAGTGTTGCGCCTTCGCCGAGGGAGCCGCAAGGCACGATGCCGCTACAGCCGGCTGCTACCAGCCATTGCACGGTGCGGGTGACGTTGTCGTGATCGATGCTCAGGTCGGCATGAAAGGGCGTGGTGATGGCGGGCATGACGCCCTGGAAATTCACGGTCATGGCTGGGAGGCCTCAGTCAGGTTGGGGGAGATATCCGGGTGCAGCAAATGACGGATGGGGGTGGGTTGCAGCGGTGGTCGTGGCGGCTCGGCCTGCCAGCCGTACAGCACCTGGCAGGCGGTGCCGCAGATGCGCCCCTGGCAGGCGCCCATGCCGCAGCGGGTTTGCAGCTTGGCTTCGCGCCAGTTGTCGTAAGCCTGCAAACGCCCATGTAAGACGTCTTCGCAGCGGCAGACCAGGGTGTCGTGCCGTGGCAGTTCGGTAATGGCGGCCTGCAAGGCAAAGTGCTGTGCCAGCAGTTGGCTGAAACGCAGGGCCTGCTGCCGCTCAGGCAGCATGGCCTGGGCTGCCAGCTCGGCGCCGCAGGCGGCGAGCCCTGCCAACCTGCCTTCCAGCCAGGCCTTGTCCACGCCACCTATGCCGGTGACTTCTCCGGCGGCGTAGACGCCCGGTACGGAGGTTTGCTGCATGGCGTCTACCATGACGGCGCCCTGCTGCAACTGGCAACCCAGTGCGGCAGCCAGCTCGGTATTGGGCACGAGCCCGTAGCCCACGCCCAGCCAATCGCAGGGCAGCTCGATGACACGCTCACCTTGTCGGACTCGGACAGACTCCAGGCGTTGCTGCCCTTGCGCGGCGAGTACATGACTGTTGCTGCGGTAGGGAACGCCCCGCAAGGCATGGAACAAGCCGGCAGCCTGTTGCAGCCGGGCGGGGTAGCGGCGCAGGCCCCAGGCAAAGTGGGCCAGTTGGGCAAGCCGGGCTTGTTCGGCTATCAGCAGTACCTTGGCTCCGGCCTTGCGCAGGGTTTGCGCGCTGGCCAGCAGGAGTGGCCCGCTGCCGGCCAGCACCACCCGCTGCCGCTCGACTTGCAAGCCCTGCTTGACCATGGCTTGCAGACCGCCCGCACCGCAGACACCGGGCAAGGTCCAGCCGGGGAAGGGCAGCAGGCGCTCTCTTGCGCCGCTTGCGATGATCAGCTTGCCGTAGCGCAGCACGCGACCCTCAGCGCCGTCATCCAGCAGCAATTTGCCGGGCACGGGCGCTGCCACCACGCGCACGCCGTGCCAGCGCCACACCTGGCTTTGTTGCAAGGCGGTAAACCGGGGCTGGGCGGCGAGGGGGGCCTTGTCCGGTCCACCGCGCCAGATCTGCCCGCCCGGAGCGGGGTTGTCGTCGATCAGCAGTACGTCGGCACCCTGTCCGTCGGCGGCGATGGCTGCGGCCATGCCGGCCGGCCCCGCGCCGATGACGACCACGTCTGCACAGTACTCAGCCTTCATGGCGGACCTCCATGCCGTCGTGAACCAGTACCTGACAGGCGCGCTGGTACGGCCGGCCATCGATGGTCACCCGGCATTCGAAGCAGACGCCCATACCGCAGTAGGGGGCGCGAGACTGACCCTGAACGGAATGGCGGACTGCGCAGGCCCCTAGAGCGCTGGCGAGGGTGGTGCCGCTTGCAACGCTCAGTACGACGCCATTCACCAGGATGTTGACCTTCATGTTGTCAGCTCCATCGCCACCGCTTGCGGCGGGGTTTGCCAGCTACCAAAACGGGCGGGGTCATAGGGACGCGGGTCCAGGGTGGTCGGTTCGTTGGTCAGCATCTGCGCCAGCAGCTCGGCACTGGCGAGCGCGGTGGTAATGCCGAGCCCTTCATGGCCGGTGGCCAGCCAGCAGCCGGTCTGCCCGGGTACCGGGCCAAGCAGGGGCAGTTTGTCGGGCGTTGCCGGTCGAAAGCCGGCCCAGCTGCGCAAGGCCTGCAGCGTGGCGAGGCCAGGCAGGTAGTCGCAGGCACGGGTCAGCATGGTCTGCAGCAAGGGCCAACTGATGGCGGGATCGGCGTCGTGGTACTGGCGCGAGGAGCCGATCAGCAACTGGCCGGTGGCGCGTGGCTGGATATTGCAGGCCACCGAGTCTGCTTCGCCGCCGTGGGCCGAGCGGATATAGCCCAGCTCCACCAACTGGTGCCGGACCATGCCGGGATAGCGGTCGGTGATCAGCAACTGGCCCTTGCGGGGCTTGAGAGGCAAGCCGGGCAGCAGGGTGGCGGAGGCGTTGCCGGCAGCAATGACGACCTGGCCGGCCGAAAGCTCGCTGCCATCCCGCAGTTGCACCCCTTGAGGCAGCAGGGCCTGCACCGGGCTGTGCCGCCGGAGTTCCGCGCCCAGGTGGCAGGCCTGGGCCAGCAACCATGCGCTGGCGACAGGTGGGTAGAGCACGGCGTCTCCCGGGACCTGCAGGGCGCCGGCCAGGTGGGGGGATAGGTTGGGCTCCAGTTGGCGCAATACGGAGCCGGTGAGCAGCTGGCTCTGGAGGCCGTATTGCTGATAGAGCGCGCGCTTGCGTTCCGCTTCGTCCATTTCGGCGGTGTCGCTGGCGAGCCAGAGCGTGCCGCAAGCCCGATACTCGGCATGGCTGGGCAGTTCGACGCTGCGGGCTTGCCAGCGCCGCAGGCCATCCTGGCTGAGCGCGAGTTCGGCCGGATTGTCGTCCAGTACCACGAGGTGGCCCATGCCTGCTGCCGTGGTGCCGGCGGCCGGTATGCCAGCTTCCAGGACCAGTACGTGCAGGCCGCGCCGGGCGCAGCTTTCGGCTACCGCGCTACCTATGATGCCGGCGCCGATCACGATGAGGTCGTAGGACACCTGCCTCATGCCACCTGACCCAGCCGTATGCCCCACACCAGGGCGTCGTTCGGGTCCAGCAGCAGGGTGGCTTCGGCGGTGATGTAGGCACTGCCGGTAATGTGGGGCCGCAACTGCCCACCCATTTCGTCGAAGGAGGCTTCGAACACGCTGCCGATCACGCTCTCCTGCCGCCAGATCTGGCCGGCGGCAAGCTTGCCATCGGCGGCAAGGCAGGCCAGCTTGGCGCTGGTGCCGGTGCCGCAGGGTGACCGGTCGTAGGCGAGGCCCGGGCAGAGCACGAAGCTGCGCGAATCGGCCATATCGCTGGGACCAAACAGCTCGATATGGTCGATCTCTGCACCGTCTGCACCGGTGATGCCCTGTGCTGCCAGTGCTTCGCGTATGCGGCGGCTGCATTCGGTCAGCGCCGGAATATGGTCCGCAGCGACGCGCTGGCCATGGTCGTTGACCAGGAAGAACCAGTTGCCTCCCCAGGCGATGTCGCCGTGCATGCGCCCATAACCTGCCACCTCGACGGCTACCCGGGCGGCCAGCCGGTAGCTGGGCACATTGCGCAGGCTCACGCGGTTGGGGCCTTCCAGTGTCGCTTCGATGACACCGACAGGGGTGTCTATGCGATGGCTACCGAGACCGATGCGACCCATATGCGCCAGGGTGACCATGAGGCCGATGGTGCCGTGGCCGCACATGCCCAGGGTGCCGACATTGTTGAAGAAGATCACCCCGGCGGCACAGCCTGGGCTATGCGGTTCGCACAACAGTGCGCCGACCATGGTGTCGCTGCCGCGGGGCTCATTGGCGATGGCGGAACGGAAGTGGTCGAACTCGGCCTCGAAGCGTGAACGCCGCTCCGCCAGCGGGCCATGACCCAGTTGCGGGCCGCCGGCGGTGACAAGCCGGGTGGGCTCGCCACCGGTATGCGAGTCGATGATCTGGATACGGTGCATGGACATCCTCGGCGTGGCAGTAGAGGCGGGCTTGCGGCCCACTCAGGAATCCCGTCATGCTAGTTTTTGCGGTCGGGGCGTTCTTGTGCGATCCGCGCATGAAAGTGGCCGATTTGGGCAAAACAGGGGAAGGACGAGATGGATGTGACGCTGAAGGCCTGGCGCGAAGACTTTATCGCCAGACTGGCGCAGCCGCTGCTGCTGGAAACGCTGTTCGATCACATGCCGGACATGGTGTTCACGGTGAAGGACAGGCAGGGCCGCTATATCTGCATGAGCGAAGCCGGGGCCGAGCGCTGTGGTCTGGCGCACAAGCGCGAGGCCATTGGGCGGACCGCGCATGAGCTGTGGCCGCCGCATATGGCCGACCGTTATGCCGAGCAGGATGAGCTGCTGTTTCGCACCGGGCACCCGGTACTCGATAACCTGGACCTGACCCTGTTCAACGACCGGCAACCCGGTTGGTGCCTGAGCAACAAGACGCCTTTGCTGGATGCAAAAGGACAGGTGATCGGGCTTGCCTGCCTGTCACGCGACCTGCTGGAGCCCAGCCGTGCCGGCATTGTGGATGCACGCATGGCGGAGGCGGTGGATGTCATGCTGGCACGCTATGCCGAGCCATTGCGGGTGGAGTGGCTGGCCGAGTTGGCGGGGGTTTCGCCAGCGCAGTTCGAACGGCGCATGAAGAAGATCTTTCAGCTCAGCGTGGGCCAGTTCCTGACCAAGACACGTATTGATGCCGCCACGCTGGCGCTGGCCGAGAGTGAGGCGCCGATCTCGGAGATTGCGCTGAGCTGCGGCTATTGCGACCAGAGCGCGCTCTCGAAGCAGTTCAGACAGCTGACCGGCATGACGCCGCGTGACTACCGGCAGTGGGTACGCCGGGTCTGAGGCTGGCTACCAGATCCAGAACCACAGCGCCCAGCCACCGTCCACCAGCAGGCAGCCGGCAGCGAATAGCAGCCAGGCGAGGCTGCGGCGGGGCAGGGTGGTGGCGTATTGGGCAGTGATGCGCCAGGCCAGCTGCAGCGACCAGAGTGTGACGGCGCTGAGCAGCACGGCGCGGGTGGGCGAGACCCAATACAGCGGCACGCCCTCGCCCTTGAGCAGGGTGACCGTGGTGGCGGAGAGGCCCAGGAAGACGCCACCGCCGGCCAGCGGGACCAACGCCAGTGCCAGGTGGTTGAAACCACGCCGACCGGCCCGCAGCGCCGCAGCGGCCAGCGCCACGAAGCTCGCCAGCACGCCACCGACCAGGAGCATGCTGCCCAGCATATAGCCCAGCAGCAAGGCGCCATCCAGCCAACTGAACACGTCGTTGTTGTCCGGATAGTGGGTCAGGATGAACCAGGGCGCGTTGGTGGCCAGCGGCCAGTAGATATCGCGGTTGACCAGCCACTCGGCGATGGTCTGTTTGACGGCGATCAGCCAGGGGCTGGCCGACCACTCGAACGCCCCCATGGCGAGGCCTATCATGCCGAAGATCAAGAGCGCGCTCTGCCAGTTGCTGCCATCGCGGGCGCCACGCTCGACGATCTCGGCATTGGGCGCGCGGCCTTCCAGTTGAATGGCACCGCGATGGCCGCTGCAGCGGCCGCAGCTATGGCAGTCGCTGGCGCTATCAAGGCTGCGCAGCGGCAGTAGCGGAGCGCAGTTGACGGCGGCAACCCGGCCATGGCCCATGCTGTCGTGCCAGGCAGCTTCGTCGGCTTTGTAGTGCATGGGGGCAAGCTTGGCCAAGAGGCCGAACACGCCGTTGACCGGGCACATATAGCGGCACCAGACGCGTTTCTCGCGGGTGTAGAGCAGGCCGATCACCACGGCACCGACGGTGGAACCGCCCAGCACCAGCAGCACGGCCAGTGGGTATTGGTAGACGCTGACCAACTGGCCATAGATGGTGGTCAGGGCAAAGGCCACGAAGGGCCAACCACCCCAGCGCAGCCAGCGCGGGATGGGACGGTTGAGCGACCAGCGGCTGGCAAACTCGGTCAGCGCTCCTTCGGGACAGAGTACGCCGCACCAGACCCGGCCCATGGCTACCATGCTGACCAGCACAAAGGGCCACCACAGGCCCCAGAAGGCGAACTGGGCCAGCACGGTCAGGTTGTTCCAGACGTGGGCGGTCTCGTCCGGTAGCGGCTGGAACACCGGCGCGATCAGCAGGAAGGCATACACCAGCACCACCACCCACTGCAGGCCCAGCACCATACGACGATGGCGGCGCAACAGCTCGCCCAGCGGCGCAAGGCGGCTGCGCGGGCGACGAGGGTGGAATTGGATAGTGGAACTGTGCATGGCGTTGGCTAGCGGTAAAACGGTGACGGGCGCACCTAAAGTGCGCCCGGATGATACGGTCAGGCGGTGACGGGTTTGCCCATGGCGCGCTGCTGCAGACGGTTGAGCGTCCACTGCACCACGACCCAGTAGCTGGCCAGCGCCAGCACCATGGTCAGCGCCGGGCGGGCGCGGTAACCCGTAAGCGCGGCAATCAGACCGCCGACAGGACCACCGTCATCCAGCAGCCAGCTGCTGTTCCAGACCGGGTCGACCAAGGGCGGCAACCAGCCGAAGGAAATCATGCGCTCCACGCTGCCTACCAGCAGGGCACCGGCCAGGAGCAGCAGCATCAGTTCGGAGAAGCGGAAGAAGGCGCGCCAGGAGAAGAGCTTGCCGCCAAGCTGGAGCAACCAGAAGGTGCCCAAGGCGAGGACAAAACCAACGAGGGCGGAGAGCGCAAAGGGCAGGATCTGCGCCCCTTGTTGGGCCGAGCCCAGGCCCCACAGGAAGATCACCGTCTCGCTACCTTCACGGGCGATGGCGAGTGCCACCAGGGCCAGCATGCCCCACCAGTTGGCGGCGCGGGCGTTGTCGGCCATGCCGCTTTCCAGGTCGCGCTTGAGGGTACGGCCGTGCTTACGCATCCAGAACACCATCTGCACGATCAGCGCCGCGGCGATGGACATCATGCCCAGCTGGAAGTAGTCCTGCTGCTCACCTTCGAAGAACTCGGCAAAGCCAAGAATGGCGCCGCCCAGGCCACAGGCCGCCAGCACGCCGACCCCGACGCCACCCCACAGGTAGCGCTTGCCGGCAGCGGCCTCGGGATGGTTGCGCAGCCAAGCGTAAAGGATGCCGACAATCAACAACGCTTCGACGCTTTCGCGCCAGACGATGAACAGGACTTCACCCATCATGATGTGTTTCCTCGTGGGCTGGTGTTACTTGACGATCAGCACGCCACGGCCGGTGGCCTGGTGGTAGTCGTCGTAGAAATCGTAGGTGCCGGCCGAGGGCGAACGGATCACCACCACCGACTTGGCGCCAGGTGCCAGGACCTTTTCCTTGCGCAGCGAATTGCTCTCGAACTCGATCGGCGTATTGCCGGCATTGGTGATCTCGATACGGATCAGTTTGCCGGCGGGCGCGGTCAATGTGGTCGGCGTGAACTTGCCGTCCTTGGCAACCAACTGCAGGGTGACTTCGTCCGCCGCACTGGCGAACAGACTGCCTGCCGCAAAAGCGACCAACATAAAACGTGCGTACATCCGGTTCTCCTATCCTTCAGGACGTCTCCTGGCGGACGGTAGATTTCTCGGTGGTCTCGCAGCGCTTGTTCGGATAACCGACGAGCGCCAGCGAGGCTTCCCTGCGGCGGCAGGGGCGGGGGGATGGATGCGATAAAAGCTAAAGCGCGCTTGTTAACCGGATTCCGGTTAACGCCCGGCTGAGCGAAGTCGTTGCCACCTTCAGGTGGCTTACTACTTCGGCCTCCTCCCTTGCGGGGATTGCCGGGCGCGGATATCAAGCTATAGCACGCTCATCCCGCAGAGCGACTTCAATCAGTACCCGCCCTTCTTGCCCGTACCGGCGTAGGTGAACTCGTAGTTGGTCTCAATGGGTTTGAACCAAGGGCCAACGCCGGTTTCCTTGTCCACGTGGCGGCCGAAGTGGGCATGCTCGTTGGAGGTCGGCGGCAGGATGGTGAGCTTGAGCTTGTACTTGCCGGCGCCTTGCAGCTTGACGTTGTCGCCATAGTGCGGACCATCGCTGGCCACCATGGGCATCAGGTCGCCCGACTGCTTGGTACCACCGACCTTTTCCAGTTCGTACTTCACAACCAGGTAGGGCATCCAGTCGCCTTCGGCAAAGCCGGTGGGGTTGTTCTTGACGGCGTGGATGTCGGCTTCGAGGTGGATGTCGGACTTGTTGATGTCCAGCATCATGCCGGCGGGTTCCATCTTGACCGGCTGCAGGTAGACCGCGCCGATCTCCATGCCGCCCGCGATCACGGGCTTGCCCAGTGGCACTTCGGCGGCGGCGGCATACAGGGGGGCGATCAGGCTGGCGATCAGCAGGGGACGGGCAAGGCGACGCATGTGGGCTCCAAGGCTAGGGTGGGCAACGCTGCCAAGAGGGCAACGTTGCGGCGATGGCAGGAAATATACTGATAATCGTTATCAACTAAGATCCGGATTGTACCAGCCTCGTTCCTTCAAGACGACCCTGGCAGCTTGATCCGGCGCAAGGCTTTGTGTGTCTAACGGTAACAAAGTCAAGGTGCCGACATGCTTTGAGGCCAGCCTGGAGCGAGGTTGCAGCGATCCTGCCCAAGCTTGCTTAAAAAAATCTTAAGAAGAATTATTCTCAATGGTAATGTTGCCGAGTGGCGAGGCTTGACGTGAGCCGGGGCGACGTAATACATTCCATCCACAGCGCCGATTTGACCCGATCAGCTTGCAGGCGCTTTATAAATCTGGCTAAAGCGTGGGGTGGTCCGGCAAGATTTGGTCACCATGCAAACCCGCTAGCCAAACAGGCAGCGGGTTTTTGTTTTGCTCGTTCTATCCAGACAGTTTCAACGCGCCGATTTAATCGACAACTTGCGGGGCGCGTGGCGTGGAAACGCCGAACCCAGAACCGCTAAAGCGCCGCCCGCATGGGCTTCGCTGTCGCCAACCTCTTTGGGAGAAGCCCATGTTTGACTATCTCGATACCCCCCTGCCCAGCTTTGACAACAGCAGCAACCAGGCCGAAAGCACACCTGCGGTCGCAACGCGTGCGCCTTTGGCGCTGGCTCGTCAGCATGCCGGCCGCAACTGGGCCCGCTTTGCCGCCCGCCCTGGTCGCCAGGCGGCCTTGCAGCGGCTGCGCGAAGTGGCGCTCTACCTGGATGCCCGGGTGGAAAAGCTGGCCGATGGTGGCCTCCTGGTACTGGGCTTGAGCCTCAACGAGACGCTGAGTCTGGCCGAGCGCTTTGGGGATGAGCTGGCGGTCGAGGCTGGCATAGCCGGCCGCGCGCACTACCCGGCGTAGGGATAGACAAAGATATATCGGCATAGGCAGCGGCATGTGGGCGGCGGCAAAGGCTAGAATGGCCGGCCGGGTTCGCCCGCCTGATATGTCTGTCTGCCATGCCGCTACGCCTGATCAATACCCCCGCCGTCCGTACCGAAGCCGCTGCACTGTGGCAGCTTGCCTGGCCCATGCTGGTGGGCCAGCTCGCTACCGTGGGCATGGCCGTGGCCGACGTGGCCATGGCGGGGCATGCCAGCGCGGCCGACCTGGCGGCCGTCTCGCTGGGGGCGTCGGTGTGGTCCATCATCGTCGTAACCCTGATGGGGGTGATGATGTCGGTCAACCCCATGGTGGCCCACCATGTGGGGGCGGAGGAGTACGAGCAGATCCCGCACCTGGTGCGGCAGGCGCTGTGGAAGGCGCTGGGTGTGGGCCTGGTGGCCTTTGTGATCGCCAATGCCGCCACCCTGGTGTTCGACGGCATGACGCTGGAGCCGGGCATACGCATCATGGCCAAGCGCTTTTTGCACGTGATCAGCTTCGCCCTGCCGGCCTTTGCCTGCTACCGGGTGCTGTACGGCTATAGCGCCAGCCTCAATCAGACCAAGCCCATGATGGTGATCGCGCTGGCGGCCTTGCTGCTCAATGTGGTGCTTAACTGGCTGCTGATCTACGGCCACTTCGGCCTGCCCAGGCTGGGTGGCCTGGGCTGCGCGGTGGCGACGCTGGCCTGCGTCTGGTTCAACCTCGGGGTGCTCCTGTGGTGGATGCACCGCGCGCCGGCCTACCGCCAGACCTGGCCGCTGGGCCATTTCGAGCCGCCGCATTGGGCCGAGATCAGCAAGCTCCTGAAGATCGGCCTGCCTATCGGGGTGACCTATTTTGCCGAATCCAGCGCCTTTGGCCTGATTGCACTCTTGGTGGCCGAGTTTGGCGCCGAGCAGGTGGCGGCGCACCAGATAGCACTCAATTTCTCCTCGCTGGTCTTTATGGTGCCGCTGAGTCTGGGCGTTGCACTGATCACCCGAATCGGCCACGCGCTGGGCGAGGGCGACCCGGCTGCGGCGCGCTTTCGGGCTTGGGTCGGGGTGGGGCTGTCGTTTGCCTTCGCTATCCTGTCGGCCAGCTTTATCGCGCTATTCAACCACCAGATCGCGGCGGCCTATACCAGTGATGCCATGGTGGCTGCGCTGGCGGCGCACCTCTTGGTCTATGCCGCGGTATTCCAACTGTCGGACGCCACCCAGGTCTCGACCAGTTGCGCCATCCGCGGCTACAAGGTCACCCGCCCGCCCATGGTCATCCATATGACCGCCTTCTGGGGCTTCTGTCTGCCGCTCGGTTGCGCGCTGGGCCTGGCACCCAGCTGGCTGCCGTGGCGACCCGCCGAGCCCATGGCGGCGGCCGGCTTCTGGCTGGCGCTGGTGGTGGGGCTCACCATCGCCGCCGCCGGCCTGACCTGGTACCTCGATCACCTGTCGCGGCGGCGCCTGGCCGCCGCAGTGCCGGCTTAATCCACCAGACCCTGGAATAGAGCGGTCGACAGGTAGCGCTCGCCAAACGAAGGGATGATCACCACGATCAGCTTGCCGGCGTTCTCCGGCCGCTTGGCGACCTCCAGCGCGGCCCAGACGGCGGCGCCGGAGCTGATGCCGACCAGCAGGCCCTCTTCGGTGGCCATGCGGCGGGCGGTGGCGAAGGCGTCTTCACTGCGGACCCTTACCACCTCGTCGTACAGGCTGGTGTTGAGCACCTCGGGCACAAAGCCTGCACCGATGCCCTGGATGGGGTGGGGGCCTTTGGCGCCACCGCTGAGCACCGGGCTGGCATCCGGCTCGACCGCGATGGACTTGAAGCCGGGCTTGCGGGCCTTGATCACCTCGCTGACGCCGGTGATGGTGCCGCCGGTACCCACGCCGGCGATCAGCATATCCACTTCGCCGTCGGTATCGTTCCAGATCTCCAGCGCGGTGGTCTCGCGGTGGATCTTGGGGTTGGCCGGATTCTCGAACTGCTGCGGCATGAACCAGCCCTCGCGCTCTGCCAGCTCGCGCGCTTTGGCAATCGCGCCACCCATGCCGTCCGGGCCGGGGGTGAGTACCAGCTCGGCACCATAGCCACGCAGGAGCGCACGGCGCTCCTTGGACATGGTCTCGGGCATGGTCAGCACGCAGCGGTAACCGCGCGCGGCGCACACCATGGCCAGACCGATACCCGTGTTGCCACTGGTGGGCTCGACCACGGTGCTGCCCGGCCGCAGCTTGCCCTCGGCCTCGGCTGTGTTGATCATGCTGACTGCGATACGGTCCTTGACGCTATGCGAGGGGTTGAAGAACTCCAGCTTGGCTACCACGCGGGCGGAGAGGCCCTCGGTAACGCGGTTGAGCTGCACCAAGGGGGTGTTGCCTATCAGTTCGGTGATGTCGTGGGCGATACGCATCGCGGGCCTCCGTTCGTTATCAGTCCGCCATTCTAGGCGTTCGCGGCGCGGGCTGCGCCGGCAGCGGCGCTACAATGTGGCGCAAGACAGCTAACAAGCGCATGGAATCAGGAATGAAGAGCTATATCGTAGGCGGCGCGGTGCGCGACCAGTTGCTGGGCCTGCCGGTCAAGGACCGCGACCACGTGGTGGTGGGGGCAACCCCGGAGAAGATGCTGGAGCAGGGCTACCGGCCGGTGGGCAAGGATTTTCCGGTCTTTCTGCACCCCGAGACGCAGGAGGAATACGCACTGGCACGTACTGAGCGCAAGTCTGGCCGTGGCTACAAGGGCTTTACCGTCTACGCGGCACCGGATGTGACGCTGGAGGACGATCTGGCGCGCCGTGATCTGACTATCAACGCCATTGCGGAAGATGAAGAGGGCGAGCTGATCGACCCCTACGACGGCCAGGGCGATCTGGCACGCCGGCTGCTGCGCCATGTGGGGCCGGCCTTTGTCGAGGACCCGGTGCGCATCCTCAGGTTGGCGCGTTTTGCCGCCCGTTTTGGCTTTGCGGTCGCCACCGAGACCATGGCGCTGTGCCGCGAAATGGTGACGCTCGGTGAGGTGGACCACTTGGTGGCCGAGCGGGTGTGGGCGGAGCTGGCCAAGGGGCTGATGGAGGCGCAGCCTTCGCGCATGTTTCTGGTGCTGCGGGAGTGCGGCGCGCTGGCCCGGCTGATGCCGGAGCTGGATGCGCTATGGGGCGTGCCGCAACCGGCTCAGCACCACCCGGAGATCGATACCGGCGACCACGTGATGCGGGTGCTGGACTACGCCGCGTCCCAGGGTTGGCCACTGGAGGTGCGCTTTGCCGCGCTCTGCCACGACCTGGGCAAGGGCCTGACGCCTGAAGCGGACTGGCCGCGCCATATCGGCCATGAGCAGGGCGGTGTGCCGCTGGTGACGGCGCTGGCCGAACGGGTCAAGGCGCCGAACGACTGCCGCGAGCTGGCTGTGCTGGCCTGCCGGGAACATTTGTTGGTACACCGTGCGAGCGAATTGCGGCCGGGTACCGTGATGGAACTCTTGGGCCGCTGCGACGCGCTGCGCAAGCCGGACCGCTTTGCCTTGCTGCTGAACGCCTGCCTGGCCGACGCGCGTGGCAGGCTGGGCTTTGAGGGCAAGGCCTACCCTTCGATCGACTATCTGCTGGCCTGCCGCGATGCGGCCCGGGCGGTGGACGCCGGTGCGATTGCCGCCCGGCTGGAGGACAAGAGCCGTATCGCCGAGGTGGTGCTGCAGGCGCGCGTCGAGGCGATCGCTGCCGTCGACAAGTCACGCTATTTTCCGCAATCTGCTTGAAACCCGCCTAACCCTACAAGGAACGTCATGCGCCTCTTAGCCGTCTGGTTGATCAACGCCGTCAGCCTGCTGCTGCTGACCCATCTGATGCCCTCGGTCCATGTTGCCAGCTTTACCAACGCCCTGGTGATCGCGCTGGTATTGGGCCTGGTGAACGTGCTGTTGCGACCGGTGCTGCTGCTCCTGACCCTGCCGGTCAATATCCTGACCCTGGGTCTCTTCACCTTTGTCATCAACGGCATCTGCTTCTGGCTGGTGGCCGAAGTGGTCAAGGGCTTCAGCGTGCCGGGCATCGGTACCGCCATTCTGGCAGCGCTGATCTATAGCGTGATCTCCTGGCTCGCCACCAGCATCTTGCTTGGCGGCGAGGATTGAGATGGGCCTCTACCGGCTCCCCGCCACGCTGTTGCGTGGCGGTACTTCCAAGGGGGTGTTCATCCGCGCCGATGTTCTGCCGGCCGACCCCGCCCTGCGCGACCGGCTGCTGAGCCGGCTGATAGGTAGCCCCGACCCCTACGAGCGGCAGATCGATGGTCTGGGTACTGGTATTTCCTCAACCAGCAAGGTGGTGCTGGTATCGTCCTCCAGCCGGCCGGGTTGTGATGTGGACTATCTTTTCGGCCATGTGGGCATCGCCGATGGCCGCATAGATTGGTCGGGCAATTGCGGCAATCTCTCGGCCGCGGTCGGCCCCTTTGCCCTGCTGGAGGGACTGTGTCCGGCGCCGCGCGATGGTGTGGCGACAGTACGCATCTGGCAGGCCAATACCGGCAAGCTGATCGTGGCACGGGTGCCCATGCGTGACGGCCTACCGGACCAGGAGGGGGCGTTCCGCATGGATGGTGTGGCTTTTGCCGGTGCGGCTGTCGCGCTCGATTTTCTCGACCCGGCCGGTGGTGCCTCCGGGGCCTTGTTCCCGACCAGCCTGCCGCAGGAAATACTGGCGGTGCCCGGTGTGGGCGAGCTGCCGGTGACCTTGATCGATGCCGGCAACCCCTTGGTGATTTTACCGGCGACGGCGCTGGGCCTTGATGGCTGCGAGATGCCCTTGGACTTCAACGGCGAGGCGGCCGTGCTGGCGCGCATCGAAGCGGTACGTGCCCAGGCAGCGGTACGCATGGGCCTGGCGACCAGCGCGCAACAAGCGACCCGTGAGCGCCCTAGCAACCCCAAGCTATGCTGGATCGCCCCGCCGATGGACTATGTGGCGGCTGATGGCAGCTCAGTGCCGGCAGAGCGTATGGATCTGCTGGCGCGCATCGTCTCCATGGGCAAGCTGCACCATGGCTTTACCGGTACCGGCACCATCGCGCTGGCCGCCGCCGCGGCCTTGCCTGGCACCCTGGTGGCAGATTTGCTGGGTGGTCCCTTGGCGGCGCGTCCGCTGTGCTTTGGCCACCCTAGCGGCATCAACGAGATCGAGACCGTGCTGGAGAACGGCCGGGTGGTAGCCTCACGCCTGACGCGCAGTGCCCGGGTACTGATGCGCGGTGAAGTCTGGGTACCCTTGGCCGACTAAGTCGTACTGTCACGCCCACCTCCTGTTTTCTAAAGCTGTTGTCATGTCTATCGATACCCGCCCTGTTTTCTTCCTTTCCACCCCCCGTAACGCCGAGCTGTGGCTGTCGCTGTTCGAGGCTGCGCTGCCGGAATACCGTATCTGTACCGAATTGAGTGATGCCGAGGCTGCCGAGGTGCGCTATTTGGCGGCTTGGCACCCGCCGACCGGGCTGTTTGCCCGCTTTACGGCGCTGGAAGCGGTATTTGCATTGGGGGCCGGGGTGGACCGTTTTCTGCACCGGACGGACCTGGCGCCCGAGGTGGCGCTGGTGCGGTTGACCGACGCCGGCATGGCGCAGCAGATGATGGAATATGTGCTGGCCGGGGTGCTGCGTTACCAGCGCGACCTCGACCACTATGCCGCGCACCAGGCCGCCGGCCATTGGCAGCCGTTGCCTGGCCGGCTCGCAGGGGAGCTTAGGGTAAGTGTGTTGGGCATGGGCGAGATGGGTGGCGCCGTAGCCGGAGCGCTGGCCGGGCTGGGCTACCCTGTCAGCGGGTGGAGCCGGCAAGCGCGCGAGCGGGCCGGCGTGCGCTGCGTGCATGGCTGGGCGGCGCTGGATGGCCTGCTGGCCGAGACGGACATACTGGTGAATCTGCTGCCCAATACGCCTGAGACGCACGGTTTGCTGAATGCCGAGCGGCTGGGCTGCTTGCCATCGGGTGCCGCCGTGATCAACGCCGGTCGTGGCGAGCAGCTGGACGAGGCCGCCTTGCTGGCCCTGCTCGATAGCGGCCACTTGCGTGGCGCGCAGCTCGATGTGCTGGCCGAGGAGCCACCCAGCCCCGAGCACCCCTTCTGGCGCCACCCCAAGATCTTGCTTACGCCCCACGTCGCTGCCAAGACCCTGCCGGAACCCTCGGTCGCCCAGATCGCCGACAAGTTGCGGGCGCTGCGCAAAGGAGAGGCGGTGGCGGGCCTGGTGCGGCGTGAACGGGCGTATTGAGCCGGCTTAGGTAGGCTGCACGGCCACGTGATAGACGCCCCATGGGCACAAGGCGAAGCGGTCCTTGATCGGCTTGCTGGCGATGTCCGGGTAGCGGTCGGCATCGTAGACCGCCCAGAGCGGTCCCAGCCCGCCTACCGGCAGTGCCTGACCGTCGCGGTGGGTGGCAATGATAAAGCGGTATTTGCGGATGTCGCTGATCGGCACCATCACCGCGTAGCCATCGATGGCTTGGATCAGGAGCCGGTAGTTGTCACCGCTTACGCCGGCAGCGGCCAGCACGTCCTGCAGCAGCGGGCCGCGCAGAGTGTGGACCTTGCCGTCGTATTCCAGCGTGGGCTTGATGGTGACGGCCGGCAGCCTGGTGAGGGCGGCAAAGTCAAAGGTATAGGCCTTGTCGAAGCTGGCCTTGTGCTTGCCCAGCATCTGGTCGAAGTCCGGGTCGAAGGCCCCGCGGTTGTGCTTGCCGATGGCACCGGTCAGCGTCAGTAGCGCCGGGCCGGCTTTGTCGCTGCCCGCGGCGGGGGTGGCGAGGGAGGGCAGGCTGGCCAGGCCAAGGCCGGCGCTGGCAAGAAACTGACGTTTATTCATGCGTGGCATGGGCGTGCGCTTTCTGTGCTTGATGGGTATAGCCCCTGTTTTAGCGCAAAGCCGCGCCAGCTCAAAGCGCGGCGCGGCGTGGCAGGCAGCGTGATGTGCCTGGAAGGGCATCCAGTCAGGCGTCGCCTGCATGGAAAAAGGCGCCCAATCAGGCGCCGGATCAAATAAAAATCGCGGCTTGTCGGGCGCCAGATAAATAAAAAAACGCCTTGTCAGGCGCGAGATGAATAAAAAAGGGCGCCTTGTCAGGCGCCCAAGGGAGTTGCAGGGAGTATTTAGGGTTGCTTGGCAGGAGCGGGGCTGTCGTTCAGCACCAGCTTGCCGTGCTCCACCGGGATGCGGTTGTCTGCAGGCGGTTGGGCCATGCGTACGGTGTCTTCCTTGCCGTCCAGGCGGTAACGCACGTCGTAGCCCACTACTTCATCGTGCACCTTGGTCACGGTCTTGCAGCGCTCCTCAGACGTGGTGGTCGTATCCCGGTCCTGCATGCCCTTCTGGATCTGGTTGCCTGCGTAGGCGCCGCCGGCTGCGCCGGCCACGGTGGCGACCTTTTTACCGGTGCCGCCGCCAACCTGATGGCCGAGCACGCCGCCCAGCACGCCACCGATCACGGTGCCGGCAATGCGGTTTTCATCCTTGACCGGGGCCTTGTGGCTGACCTGCACCTGCTTGCAGACCTCTTCCGGCGTCTTGACCTTTTCGTGTACCGCGGCCACGTGCAGCACCTCGGCGTATTCCGGCCCCTTGAAGGCCTGGTAGCTGGCCACCGCGCCCAGCGACAGGGCGCTGGCGCCACCGATGGCGATACCAATCAGCATGGACTTGTTCATCGCAGACTCCTTTACCTGAGCGGCTGGGGCCGCTTCGTTGCATCAATGGCGCCATGATGGGAGCGAACGACTGAATGGAAGCTGAATCGATTATGACATATGGATTATTTGATTTTCAATAAAATCAAATAAAAACAAATACTTGTAAAACTTACTCATAGACCGCCAGTCTGAATTTGTGCTTGTTCACTGCTTATTTCGCTTCGCCGGCACGGGCCAAACAGGTCTGGTAGCGGCCATCCACCCGGCGGGCAAACCACTCGGTGGTCAGCTTGCGGGTGATCTTGGGGCTGCTGAGGCGGATCTGCGGCAGCACTGCCCGTGGCAGGGGCTTGCCGGCGTTTGTGTCGGCCAGTTGGAACAGGCGCTGGTAAAGCGGGGTCTGGTCGAAACCACCGAGCTTTTCCAGCGCCAGGTCGCGGTTGATCTCGGCCTGGCTGAGCTTGAGCTTGCCGGCTTGCCGGTAGAGCGCCGCCTGGGTGCTGCTGGCGCTGGCCGCAGGACGGCCGTTGTCGTAGCGCAGCAGGTCGCCATCAAGCGCCATCTTCTGCTTGTCCAGCCGTACCAGGGCGGCCTGAAAGGCGGCATTGCGGCTGGCATAGCGGCCGGCGTTGTAGTCGGCAAAGCGGTACAGCATGTCGCTGTAGGGGGCCCGGTAGTGCAGCAAGATGGCGATGCCGAAGTAGACACCGCCCTTACGGCTGAAGACCTCGTGGCGGATGCTGTCCTTGACCGGGTAGGGATAGGGCCAGGATTTGACGTGGGCGTCCGCGAACTCGACGCTGACCTGCATGGGGCCGCCAGTGCGGATGGGGTTCTGCATCTTGACCGGCAGGCCCAGCCTGCCGGCCTCGGCCAGCAGCTCCTCGAACAGCGCGTTCATCTCGGTCTCGGTGCGCAAGGCGTCAATCCGGGCTGCATAGCTGCGGCCGTCGCGCGAGTGCACCTGCAGTGCCGCACGCACCAGGGCCAGCGGCACACCCTTGGCGTGCGCCTTCTGTTCCACCTGGCCCCAGACCATCTTGCCCAGACCCGGCACCACCGGGTCGGCCTGCCAGGTCGATTCCTGCTCGATCACTGCATTGGCGGCGCAGAAGTACTCAGCGTTGTAGGGAATCTTGAGTGCACGGAAGGCATTGAATATGTCCTCCTGCCAGCCGGTGCGGTCAGGGATCTTGCTGGGTAGCAGCCGCCCCAGCAGGGCCTTGCCCTGCACCGGGTCGCTCCAGGCCGGCTGGACGGGCTGAGCCGGCCTGGGGGGCTCTGTGACCGGCGGCAAGATAGGCGGGACCGGCTTGCCCATATCGCTGGGGGTAAGGTCCGGCGGCAAGATCACGGGTTCGATGCCCGGCGGGGGTACCGTTTGCGCGGGAGGCGGGACCGGCTCTTCTTGTGGCACGGGCAGGGGTTCGGCCGGGCTGGTGCAGGCGGCAAGCAGGCTGAAACTGAGCAGGGCGGGGAGCAGGCGTACGGACACGGTGGCTGGGCAGATAGGTCAGGTGGCGGATAGTAGCCTGCCCACCGTTTGCTGCCGAGCCGCGATTGATCAGCGCGCCTCAGCCGGCCGGGCGAAGCCGGTCTTGAGCCAGTCAGCCGCCCGTTGCCAGGCGTCGGCGGCAGCGGCCGGGTTGGGCGCGATGGTGACGCCCGCGCCGGGGTGGATGCCGTTGGGTACGTCGGCACGATGCCGGGCATGCAGCAGGGCCGGATTGTCGAAGTCGTGATAGGTGTCCGGGTAGGCTTGCAGCTGCAGGTATTCTGGTCCGAGCTCGGCCGTCAGCTGGCGGCAGGGGGCGATGGCGGTCCAGTCGTCGGCCTCGCCGGTGAGTATCAGGGTCGGGCCGGCCAGTTGCTTGACTCTGCCGAGCGAGGACTCGCAACCGGGGTAGAAAGCGACGGCGGCGCGAAAGCGTCCGCTGGCGGCACTTTTGGCCATGGTGCGCAACACTGTCGAACCACCGTTGGACCATCCCAGCAGGGCGACCTGGCCGGGCTGCGCGTCGGCTTGCTGATCGAGCCAGCGGCGGGC
>NZ_DATCSC010000153.1:0-22346 GCF_036568685.1 Chitinimonas sp. | reverse complement strand
CATCGGCCTTGCCGTCTGGGGTGTGCGCGCGCAGCGCGCCATGCTGATCAACCTGGCGGTATTTGGCTTTGCGCTCACGGTGCTGGGCTTCTACTTCTCCAGCTTCCTCGACAAGCTCGACCGCTCAATGAGCCTGCTGCTGGGTGGGGTGCTGTTCCTGGTTGGCGGCTGGCTGCTGGAAAAACTGCGCCGCAGCCTGATCGCCGGCATGCAAGGAGCCCAGCCATGAGCCCGCTCAAGAAAGGCGTGCTCGTCGCGCTGCTACAAGTGCTGCTGGTGGGCAGCGTGGGCGCCAAGTTTGTCTACGACCGGGTGGCTTACCCCAAGGCCTGGCTCAAGACCCAGCCCTTCGACCCCAACCTGCCCATCCGCGGCCGCTATGTGCGGCTCGCCATCATAGTGGAGCTGGACAACAAGGCCTCCCCACAGGGCGACTATGCCTCTCGCCCGGTCAGGCTGGCAGTACGCGATGGCAATCTGGTTGCCATCCCCGACCGTGCCGGCCCGCGCTCCGTGCACTCGGCCCGCTGCGGCCAGCAAGCCTGCTGGGTGCTGTCCGAGCCGGTCGCCTACTTTATCCCCGAGCACGCCCAGGACCCGTCTATACGCAAGCCCGGCGAGGAGCTATGGGTCGAGGCCACAATCCCGCCCAATGGGCCGCCCAGGCCGATACAGCTGGGGGTGAAGGTGGAGGGGAAGTTGGTATCGCTAGAAATAAATTGATTGCAGTTCCCACGTGGCGACAACAAACTTATACATCATCGCCAGGTTAGCACCTTACATAGAAGCATCAACCTTCCTAAGAGTAAAAATGGAAATCAAGTCACTCATTCCGATCGCAGGGGTACTAATTGGCTGGCTATTGAGCCAGGTTTCCGGTTCGTTCTCTTTAGCTCGAGAAGATCGTCGAAGTCGTGCCTCTGCCCTACCTGCGATGATTGACCTTTATGTGCAACAATATCGAATAAACAAAATTCTAGAAATATTTAATCAACGCCTTACCAAGGCACTCGAAGAACTCCACAAGCACCGAGAAAGTGGGAATCTAACCAAGAATGACGGCGATAAGATTATAAGAAGTATATTCTCCACTTTTGAAATTCAACGTCAAGGCAACATTGACTTACCGGAAAAACAAAAGGAAGCTTTATTTTTGTCACTAGCCAATGCTGTCGATTCCTTATCCAAAGTCACCCCAACCTTGGCGTATCGGCTATCAAAATTAACGAGCGAGTTTATTCTCTTTCAAGAAATTAAATTCCCAGAGAAAGACCTAGATCTCAAAAACTACCTAGAGACTTACTCTCATATACTTGGAGTATTTAGATCGGACCTCGGAGAGCTAAGGCGACTAATAATCAGAGCAGCCTTAGGAATCGGAGTAATTCAATTCTTTGGGATTTTATCTTTGTTAAAATCTGAAGAAAAAGAGCTAAACAACGTCTCGCCAGAAATAATCGAAACAGCCCTACAATCCATAAAACCCTCACCCATTGAAAATGGAGAAAAATAGAAAAGAGTTTCAGATTAGTACAAGAAGACTTGATTTATTGAGGAGGCCCTCTCAGGTCGCAAACCGCAACACCACCGTAATCGCCCCATCCACATAGCTCGCCTCCGCCGTCCCGCCATGTGCCTTCATGATGGAGCGCACGATGGCGAGCCCGAGGCCGGTGCCTTCGATATCGCGTTGCTGCACGTCTGCACCGCGCTTGAAGCGGGTGAAGAGGCCCTGCAGGTCGGCGTCCTGCAGCGGCAGCGCGGCGTTGCGTACCGCCACGGTAGCCTGGCCGGTCTGCTGGGCGATGGCGATATGGATGGGAGTATCGGGCAGGCCATACTTCACCGCATTGGAGAGCAGGTTGGTCAGTGCCTGCTGCACCATCAGGCCGTCCGCCACCGCCGTACCCTCGCCTTCTACAGCGATGGTCTGGCGCTTCTCAGAAGCGGGGTAGTCGAAGAACTCGGCCACCTTGCGCGCCTCGCAGGCGAGGTTCACCTCCTTGCGGCTGAGCACCAGCATGCCGTGGTCCACCCGGGCGAGGAAGAGCATGTCAGCCACCATATGCTTGAGCTTGCCGAACTCGGCCAGGTTGGCGTGGTGCAGGTCTTCGTATTCGGCCAGGCTGCGTGGGCGGCTGAGGCTGACCTCGGTCTTTTGCAGCAGGCTGTTGATGGGCGTGCGCAGCTCGTGGGCAATGTCGGCGGCGAATTGCTCCAGGCGGTTGAAGCTCTGGTTGAGCCGGCCCAGCATGCGATTGATGCTGCCCACCAGGCGGCCTACCTCGTCGTGCGGGTTGGTCACCGTCAACGGCGTGTGCAGCTGCTCGGCCGTGATCTGCTCGGCCTCCTGCGCCAATTGCTCCAGTGGGGCCAGGGCACGCCGTACTACCAGAAAGCCCAAGGTACCCAGCAGCAAGGTGGTGAGCAGGGTAATGCCGACGGCGGTGCTGCGGTAGCGGCGTATGGTAAGGCGGGAATCGGTGACATTCACCGCCAGGTAGACCGCCTGCACGCCGCTGGGGCCTGGCTTGGCGATGCTGCTCTTGCGGACCAGCCAGGCGCCACTCTCATGGTGCAGGGTGGAAATGCGCCGGTCGGCCACGTCACCGGCCTGCTCCAGGGCATGTTGGAACTTGAGCTCGGGCACGATCAGCCAGCCCGACCGGGCCTTCACCCCGAACTGCAGCTTGGGGTGGCCGCTGGTAATGTCGTGCAGGCGTTCGATCAGGTCGTAGGGCTGCACCTCCTCCGGCATCTCCTTGAGCAACTGTTCCAGCGCGCCCATCTTGAGCTGGATCTCTTCCTTGTCCGTCCCGTTGAGCTGCGCTTCCAGCGCAGCGTAGAACAGAAAGCCTGCGGCCGAGATCACCAGCGCGGAGGTGATGGTCAGCATGACGATCAACCGCACCGCCAGGCTATTGCTGGCGCGCCGCCACCTCATGCGCGCTGTTCCATCACATAGCCAAAGCCGCGCACGGTGTGGATGTAGGAACTGGCAAAGGGCTCATCCACCTTGGCCCGCAGGCGCCGTACCGCCACCTCCACCACATTGGTGTCGCGGTCGAAGTGCATCTCCCACACCAGTTCCGCGATCAAGGTACGCGACAGCACCTCGGTCTGGCGGCGCAGGAACAGAGTCAGGAGGGCGAATTCCTTCACCGTCAGCTCGATGCGCTGTCCGGCCCGCTCCACCCGGCGGCGCAGCACGTCCAGGCTCAGGTCGCCGATGGTCAGCACGGTTGCATCTTGCTGGCGGCCGCGCCGCAAGATCACCCTTACCCGCGCCAAAAGCTCGGAGAAGGAAAACGGTTTGACCAGATAGTCGTCCGCGCCCAGCTCCAGGCCGCGCACGCGGTCCTCTACCCGGTCGCGGGCCGTCAGGAACAGCACCGGCAGCGGGCGTGTGGCGCGCAGCCGTTTCATGACCTCCCAACCATCCAGGCCCGGCAGGCCCACGTCGAGGATGGCGAGGTCGTAGTCCACATTGGCGCCATGGTGGACCGCGTCCACGCCGCTACGCACCCAATCGACTACCAGACCGTTCTCACCCAGGCCCTTGACCAGGTATTCGCCCACATGGGCCTCGTCTTCAACCAGCAGGATGCGCATTCAGGCCTCCCCAAGGGCTGCACTGGGCTCGTGGCGGGTTGAACGGAAAAGGCTGGACGGCAGGAATAGGCGGTACATGGTCAGCAGGAACAATAGAGCGTGAGGTCATTAGAAACCCTGTAGTGACTACAGGGTCAAGCATCAACAACCGGCCAGGGCGAGAAAAAAGCCCGGCGCAGGGCCGGGCTGGAATAACGCAATGAATACCGGCAAGGGCCCTCATGTACCAGCCCAACCAGACCGGCACACCCCTGCCCGGCGTGCCGAGAGGCACGCACGGAGGCCATTGTGGCTGGCGGCCCCCGTCAAAACGCCGACATTCAGATGACAAAACTGATAACTAAGGGTCGCTCACAAAACCCAGCGAAGCGGTTCTGGCGTCCCCGCGGGGAGGAGGCCGTGTTTGTAAGGTGCTAAAGCACCAACAACCACGCTCGCGTGCAAACGCAGACAGTACAGTTGGTACGGCAAGCTTGCACAACAACGCCAGAGGGGTTTTGTGAGTGACTCTAAGCCTCCTTGCGGTAGGCCCAGGCATAGAGCGCGGGCAGCACCAGCAGGGTGAGCGCGGTGGAGGAGAGGATGCCGCCGATGACCACCGTCGCCAGCGGCCGTTGTACTTCGGCGCCGGTACCGGTGGCCAGCGCCATGGGGATGAAGCCCAAGGAGGCCACCAGCGCGGTCATCAACACCGGCCGCAGACGCGTCATGGCGCCGGAAAAGACCGCCTCGTCGCGGCCCATGCCATCCTCGCGCAGCTTGTTGATAAAGCTGATCATCACCAGGCCATTGAGCACCGCTACCCCGGAGAGCGCGATAAAGCCCACCCCGGCCGAGATGGAGAGCGGAATGTCGCGCAGCCACAGCGCCAGCACCCCGCCGGTCAGGGCAAAGGGCACTCCGGTAAAGACCAAAAGACCGTCGCGGGCATTGCCGAAGGTGGCGAACAAGAGGCCGAATACTAGCAGCAAGGAGAGCGGCACCACGATCTGCAAGCGCTGGGCGGCCGACTGCAGCTGCTCGAACTGGCCGCCCCAGGTCAGCCAGTAGGCCGGTGGCAGCTTCACTTGCGCCTCGATGGCGGCGGTGGCGTCGGCCACAAAGCTGCCGATATCGCGCCCGCGCACATTGGCCGAGACCACGATGCGGCGTTTGCCGTTCTCGCGGCTGATCTGGTTGGGCCCTTGCGAAAGTGCGACATCGGCCACCTCCGCCAGCGGGATGACACGGCCCTCGCCGTCCGGCAGCGGAATCGGCAGCCGCTGCAGGGCGTCCACGTCGTCACGCAGCGTCTCGGGCAGGCGCACCATCACATCAAAGCGGCGGTCGCCCTCGAATAGCACCCCGGCCGTCTTGCCGCCCACGGCCACCTCCACCACCTCCTGCACGCTGCGCAGCGAGAGGCCATAGCGCGACAGCCGCTCGCGGTCTATCTGCACGGTCAGGAGCGGCAGGCCGGCCACCTGCTCGACCTTGACGTCGGCCGCCCCGCGGATGCTGCCGAGCACCTTGGCAATGTCGTTGCCGTTCTTGAGCAGCAGGTCCATATCGTCGCCAAACACCTTGACCGCGATATCACCACGCACGCCGGACAAAAGCTCGTTGAAGCGCATCTGGATAGGCTGGCTGAACTCGTAGTTGCTGCCCGGTATCTCGGCCAGGGCCAGCTCCAGCTCGGCACGGATATCGGCCATGCTGCGGCTGGGGTCTGGCCACTCGTGCTGCGGTTTGAAGATCACATAGGTATCGGCAATCGACGGCGGCATGGGGTCGGTCGCTACCTCGGCGGTACCGATACGCGCGAACACGGTCTTCACTTCCGGGAAGGTCTTGATGCGCTTTTCCAGCTGCGATTGCAGAGCGATGGACTGGGCCAGGCTGGTGCCCGGTATGCGCAGCGCTTGCACCGCCAGGTCGCCCTCGGACAGGCTGGGCATGAACTCGGTACCCATGCGCGCCGCCATGATGCCCACCACCAGCAGCAATGTCGCGGCGCCGCCGAATAAGGTACGGGCGTTCGCCAGGCTCCAGCCCAGCACGCGCCGGTAGCCATGGCTGGCACCGCGCATCAGGGCGTTCTCCTGCTCCGATACCTTGCCCTTGAGGAAGAGCGCGACGGCGGCCGGCACAAAGGTGATGGACAGCAGCATGGCACCCAGGAGCGCGATCACTACCGTAAAGGCCATGGGCTGGAACATGCGGCCCTCTACCCCGCTCAGGGCGAAGATGGGCAGGTAGACCACCATGATGATGAGCTGGCCAAAGAGCAGCGCGCGGCGTGCTTCCTTGGCAGCCTGGAACACGAGCTGGAAGCGCTCGCCACGGCTCAGTACCCGGCCCAGCCGGTGCTGTTCCTCAGCCATGCGGCGTATGCAGTTCTCCACGATCACCACCGCACCATCGACGATGATGCCGAAGTCCAGCGCGCCCAGGCTCATGAGATTGGCGCTGACCTTGTTGGCATACATGCCGGTCAGGGTGAACAGCATGGAGAGCGGGATCACCAGCGCGGTGATGATGGCGGCGCGCAGATTGCCCAGAAAGAGGAAGAGGATGGCGATCACCAGGATGGCGCCTTCCAACAGATTCTTCTTGACCGTGCTGACCGCCTTGTCCACCAGCTCGGTACGGTCGTAGACCGTCTTGGCCACCACGCCCTCGGGCAGGATGCGGTTGATCTCGGCCATCTTCTTGCCCACGGCGGCTGCCACGGTGCGGCTGTTCTCGCCCATGAGCATAAAGACCGTGCCGAGCACCACTTCCTCGCCGTTCTCAGTGGCGGCGCCAGTGCGCAGCTCCTTACCCAGGCTCACCGTCGCTACGTCGCGGACATACAGCGGCGTGCCGTCGCGCGAGCCGATCACGATGCGCTCCACATCGGCCAAGGTGGCCACCTGGCCGGGTACGCGCACCAGGTACTGCTCGCCATTGCGCTCGATATAGCCGGCACCGACATTGTCGTTATTGGCCGAGAGCGCGGCGGTGATGTCCTGGAAGCTCACCTTGTAGGCGATCAGCTTGGCCGGGTCGGGCGTCACATGGATCTGCTTGGCGTAGCCCCCTATCGTGTTGACCTCGGTCACCCCCGCCACATTGCGCAGCTGCGGCTTGATCACCCAGTCCTGCAGGGTGCGCAGGTCGGTGGGCGTATAGGCGCTGCCGTCGGGCTTCTTGGCGCCGGCCTTGGGTTCCACAGTCCACATATAGATCTCGCCAAGGCCGGTAGAGACCGGTCCCATGGCTGGCGAGATGCCCGGCGGCAGCTTTTCCTTGGCCTCTTGCAGGCGCTCGCTGATCAGCTGGCGGGCAAAGTAGATATCGGTGCCTTCCTTGAAGATCATGGTGACCTGGGAGAGCCCGTAGCGCGACAGCGAACGGGTCTGCTCCAGCCGTGGCAAGCCAGCCATCAGGCTCTCGATCGGGAAGGTGATGCGCTGCTCGGCCTCCAGTGGCGAATAGCCAGGCGCGCTGGTGTTGATCTGCACCTGCACGTTGGTCACGTCGGGTACCGCGTCGATGGGCAGCTTCTGATAGCTGTAGACGCCCACGGCGGCCACGCCCAGCACGGCGATCATCACCAGCCAGCAGTGTTCGATGGCGTAACGCAGAATACGATCTAGCACGGCGCCCCCTTAGTGGTCGTGGGACGCCGTCGCCTTGCCGATCTCGGCCTTGACGACGTAGCTGTTGGTGGCGGCATAGGCTTCACCGGCCTTGAGGCCATGGCTGATCTCCACCCAGGCAGGGCTCTGCCGGCCGGTTACCACCTGGCGGGCCTCGAAGGTATCGCCCTGGCGGACAAACACCACCGTCTTGCCATCCAGGGTCTGGAGCGCGCCGGGTTTGACGGCCACCGGCACCTGCGCCGCGCCGTCCGCCACTGCGATATTGACGTACATGCCCGGCCGCCACTGCCGAGCCTTGTTGTCCAGGCTGACGCGCGCTGTGGCAGTGCGGGTCTTCTCGCCGATCAGAGCGCCAATGTGGGTGATCCTGCCCTCGGTGCTCAAACCCTGCTGCTGCGCCACCACGGTGACGCGCTGGCCCTGCCGGACCTGGTTGATCAGCTTGGGGTAGACCGCTGCCTCGGCCCAGAGCTCATCCAGGTTGGCGATCTGGAACAGGGTGGCGTCGTCCTTGACCGCCTCGCCCTGGGTGGCGTGTTTTGCCACGATGGTGCCAGCCAACGGCGCGCGCAGCTCATAGCGGGCCAGGTCCCGGTTCTGCCTGGGCAAGGCCGCGCCGATGGACAGCAGCCGGTCGCGGCTGCCCTGCAGGGCAATCTCCGCCTCGGCCTTTTCCTTGCTGGCATTGAGATAGTCCTGCTCGGCCGATATCCGGTCCTGCCAGAGCCGTTTTTCCCGTTCATGGTTGGCGCGGGCCAGCTCCAGCCGCTTTTCGTCCGCCAGGTAGGCACTGCGCCATTCCGCCAGGGTCTGGCTCTCCAGGGTGGCCAGGACCTCGCCCTGGCGCACCGGGTCGCCCAGGTTCTTCTGGATACTGACGATCACTCCGCCAATACGGGGGGTGATCTCCGCCAGCTTGTCCTGGTTGAAGCGGACTTCACCCGGTAGCGGCGTGGTGTTTTCAATCAACGCCGCGGCGACCTTTTCTATGCCTATGCCGGCCGCTTTCAGCCGTGCTTCGTTCAGCAACAGGGTGCCTTCCTCCCCGTCGTGCTCGCCGCCCTCGTCGCCATGTCCTTCGCCTTCCTTGTGGCCCGCCTCGTCGGCATGCCCGCCCGCCGCCGGCTTGTCCCCGCGGAGCAGATTGCTGCCGGCCGCGCCGATCGCCGTGCCCAGCGCAGCCGCGATCAGGGCCACCATCAGTCGTCGCCTGTCTTTCATATGCCTACTCTCCATGTTTGCTATGCCTGCCAGCGTGGCCGGCCCGGCCAAGGGTTCAGGGGGTATCGATGCGCCCCAGCACCCGTTCCAGCTCCGCTTGCTGCTCGATGTAGCGCTGCCAGAGCACGGTGCGCTCGGCCCGGCTGGCCAGCAGGCTGCGCTGGGCATCCAGCACGTCGATAAAGCCGTAGCGGCCTAGCTCGAAGCCCTGTTGCGCGGTCCTGAAGGCCGCTTCAGCAGTGGGAATGACCACCTGTTGGTAAAGCCGTACCCGCTCCGACAGCGACTGCAGCTCGGCATGGCCGGCCTGCAACGCCAGCTCGGCCGCTGCCAGGGCTGATCGCCGCTCCGCCTTGGCCTGGTCGAGCCTGGCGGCGGCACTGGCTTGCTTGGCGCCGTTACGACTGAACAGGGGGATCTCCAGCGTTACGCCGAATTGCCGGCTGGATGTGGCCTCGTTGCGGGTACGCTTGACCCCGGCGGCCACCACCATGTCTGGCCAAGCCTGGGCCTGCTGGGCCGCCAGCTGCGCGTGCTGGATGGCAACCTCCGCCTCGGCCTGCTGCAGTGCAGGGGATTGCTGCACGCGGGCCTGCAGGCTGGTCCAGGGCAGCGGTGCGGGTGGCGTATCGGGCAGGGCATGGTCGGTCTCGGGCCAGGGCTGGCCCAGCAGCAGCTCCAGCCTGCGTACCGCAATATGGTGCTGGCTCTCGGCGCTCTTGCGCTCTTCCACCGCCAGCACCGCGGGCAGGCTGGCCTTGGCAGCTTCGACCGGGGGAACCCGCCCGGCCGCCAGTTTCTTGTCCAGCAGGCGGCTGAAGTCCTGCGCCAAGTCGGCGCTGGCCTTGGCCTCCTCCACGCGCAGCTCGCTCAGGCCCAGTTCGTAGTAGGCGCGGTAGACCGAGGCGTTGAACTCGTTCTGCGCCTGCTGCAGTGCCAGGCGGGCCTTGTGCAGCTCGGCCTCGGCAATGGCCTCGCGCCGCCCGACCTTGCCGCCCAGCTCAATACGCTGCCTGAGCTCGACCGTACTGGCCGGCGCTGGGGTACCCACATCCTCACGCGTGTAGCCGATCTCCGGGTTGGCCCAGGCACCGGCAGTGCGCAGGTTTGCCGCAGCCGCATCCAGCGCAGCCTGTGCCGCCTGTACACGCGGCGCGTTGCGGCGGGCGCTTTCCAGCAAGGTGGCCAGCCGGTCCGGCGCCGCGGCATGAGCCGCAGGCAGGCTGGTGCCGGCCAGCAAGGCCACGGCGGCTATTGTCTTCTTCAGCATCAATACAGCTCCGCCCGATCAGCGCCCAGGGCAGCAGCCCACCATGGCGGGCCGCCGGTGGCGCGGGGGCATCTGGGTGAGGAAGTCCGGCGGGGCATGGGCCAGTGGTCCGGCACCACACCCCGCCGCCAGGGGTGCACCTCAGCGGTCGCGCACACGGGTCACCGTCACCGGCACCTTGCGCTGCTGGTATTCACCGTCGAGGGTGACGTAGGCCATAGCCACCTTGGGGTTGCCGAAGGTGTCGAACTTCCAGGCAAAGCGCTTCTTCTCGCCCGGCGCCAGCAGCACGCCGTGGAAGTCGCTGCTCACGCTGTTCGGGTCCTGGCGGAACAGCTGGGCATATTCGGCCACGGCCGCTTCATCGCCCACCACGAAGGCCACGGCCTGCTTGCTGGGGTTCTCCAGGTCGAAGCCGATGCGCTCGTGGCTTTCCACCCCCAGGCCGCGCTGCTTGGCGGCGGGGTCCAGGCTGAACTTGAAGTCCACATTGCGGTCGGTGGATTTGACCGAGGCCGGGTTGCCGAAATTCACATCGCTATTGGTCGCCTGTTGCGGCGTGCCGCTGTGGCTATGGACATAGGCCTCGTTGGCGCTGGCGCTGCCCAGGGTGGCGGCGGCGATCAGGGCAAAGGGGATAAGGGCGGTGATCTTCATGGTGCACTCCTTGCGACATGGTTGGGGGATCGCATAGGTCTCTATGCTGGTCGCCATTGTCGCGAGGGGCTGCCGTCAAACCTTCGACAAAGCCATTACAAGCTTGTCAGCAAAGGCGGTCGCCAGATAACGGATCGGTAATCGGAAAGTCGGCATTTTGTCGGTTCCAGATCGATAAGGTGGATTGGGGCGTGCGCTCGCACGGGCGCCACGCTGACAAACCTCAAGTCTTATTGATCCCGACAAAGGAACCGCAATGAAACCTATCCATGGCCTGGCCTTGCTGCTGGCCAGCACCGCCAGCTTTGCCGCCAGCGAAGTCACCCTCTACGGCCGGGTGCTGGGCGGGGTACAGAACGTCAACGCCGCCGCCCGCGCAGAGCGCGCCTACTTCAGCGGCGACGTGGGTGCCGTCAACGGCAGCACCGAGGTGAACGACCTCTATAGCCGCTGGGGCATCAAGGGCGAGGAAGCGCTGCCCGATGGCATGAAGGCTTTTTTCCAGATTGAATCGGGCATAGGCATAGACGCGGCCGACGCGAGCTTCTACGTAGGCAAGAACAGCTTTGCCTCGCGCGAGGGCTGGCTGGGTCTGGGCGGGGACTTCGGCAGCATCAAGCTCGGCCGGGGCAAGACGCCCTACACCCAGGCGGCCGAGTTCTACGACAACTTCATCGGCACCCATACCTTTGGCTCGGCCAACTTCGGTACCGGCTACTACGGCCTGGGCAGCAACTACCGCAGCAACAACACGGTCTGGTACAGCACGCCCAAGCTCGGCAATCTGCAGGGCGATGTGGCCTACTTCACGGGCGAGAACAAGAACGCCGCCGGGTTGAACAGCCGTGGCGTATCGCTGCGGCTGGTGGGCAACTGGGATGCCTTCGATAGCCACGTCGGCTACCAGAAGGCCAAGGACTACGAGGCGGTGAAGGGTGCCGACCTGGAACAATGGGTAGCCGGTGGCTCCTACTACCTGGGCCGGCTCAACCTTGGTGCCCAGCACAGCCAGAACAAGCTGCGCCTGGGTACCACCCGGCAGAAGGTGAAGGCCAGCACCCTGTTTGGCAGCTACGCCTTCGACGACATGGGCACAGCCTTCCGCCTGGGCTATGTGCGACAGACCGCTGGCGCCGACAAGGCCGACGTGTTCAACATCGGCGGCCAGTACAACTTCTCCAAGCGGACCTACGCCCTGGCCGAGTACTACGCCAAGCGCGTCAATAACGGCCCGGACCCGGCCATCCTGACCGTGGGCCTCGGGCACGACTTTTGATGAGGCTCGACGAACGGTGGCAATCCCCAGCGTCACCGCAGGGCCCGGGAAACCCGGGCGTTCCAGGGCATCTTAAAATCAATCATTCTTCGCTTTTTTGATTCCGAGCCCCCACGCCCCCCGCCCTACCCCGCGCTTCCCGGCCCGCTCGGGAAGCGTGCCCCCTTCCCCATCCAGGGCCCGGCCCCAGGCTACAGACTACGCGCTGCATGGATGCTAGATTACCGGCATGCTGCCGATCGCCCGTCTAGCCCCGCTCCTCCTCATTACCCTGCTTACCTCGCTTACCACCCGCGCCGACACCTGGCTGTGGGCCTGGGACCGGCCGGAGGACCTGCGCTGGCTGCAGCCTGGCGTGGGTGTGGCCTGGTTTGCGGCGCAGTTCGATGCGCAGGATGCGCACTTCCAGGTTCAACCACGGCGTGCGGTACTGCGGGTGCGGTCGGATACCCCGCTGCTGCCAGTCTTTCATATCGAAGCCTTCCACCCCCGCAAGCCTGCCGCACTGGGGCCGGTGGCGGTCGAGGTCTGGGCCGAGGCGCTGGCTCGCCATGCCGCCCTGCTCGATAGGCCCGAGGCGCCGCTCAAGCGCTTGCAGATCGACTTCGAGGCGCGCACCGGTCAACGGGATTTCTACCGTTCCTTGCTACAGGCACTGCGCGCTAAGCTGCCGCCCGGCACCTGGCTATCGGTCACGGCGCTGGCATCATGGTGTGGCGATGCGGAATGGCTGCGCAGCCTGCCGGTGGACGAGGTGGTGCCCATGTACTTCCGCATGGGGCCGGCCGAACGCAGCCTATGGCAGCAGCGCATGCTGGCAGCGGACAAGCTGCCCACGGTGTGCCGCAACGCGGCCGGGCTCTCCACCGACGAGTGGCGCGCCTTGGCACCCAGCTTGGGCACAGCGCCGCTGGAAGCGTTTGCCGAACGGCGGCTGTATCTGTTTGCGCCGCGCCGCTGGCAGGCAGAAACACTGGATACCCTGCCGGGCTGGCAGGGCCATAACAAGACAGCTGAATAGCCGTATAGAGGAAAATAGATGCGCCCTGCCCCCCACCCCACCCTGCTTGCCTGCCTGCTGGCTCTTACCCTGGGCCAGACCGTGCTGGCCTCCGGCGGCTATAGCGACGAGCAACTGGTCGGCACCTCCCGCCTGCAACCGGAGCCGGCCGCCATGGCGGGCTTTGTGCATGGCCACCTGGGGGTGCTGTGGCCCAGCTACGACCGCCGCTACCTCTTGCTGGCCTACCGCCAGGCCAAGGGGCTCAAGCCCGCTACGGACGAAGAACTGGCCGGCCTCTTGAAGCCGCCCGCACAGGACGGCGGCGCGCCTGCCGGCGATGCAGGGCCTTACGGTGCGCTCAACTGGATTAGCGCACGCAAACAGGCAGGCCTGGCAGATGCGCCCTACCAGATAGGCAGCGGCGTGCGCGAGCAGGCCAGCTATGTCTATAGCGAAAACTGCCAACCCGGTGCCTTTGAGCTGGCGGTAAAGATCCTGGCAGCCCGACAGCGCGAGCATGGCAAGGAAGGCGACTGGGTCAAGGTCTGGGCGCAAGGCCAGGATGCGGTCTTCTCGGCCTGCAGCAAGAGCAACACCCAGCTACCGCTGCCCACGCTGCCGGCCAATGCGCCCAAGTGGCTCAAGCAGGACCAGGCCTACCAGGCGGCGGCCATGCAGTTCTACCAAGAGAAGCTCACCGAAGCTGGCGCGGCCTTTGAGACCCTCGCCAAGGATACCGCCTCGCCCTGGCATGAATGGGCCGGCTATCTGAGCGTGCGCAGCTGGTGGCGGGCCAACTTCACCGAGCCGCAGGACTACGCCAAGCTGCGCGAGCAAAGCCCAAGCTGGTCCGAACATCCCATGGCCAAGCGATTGAAGGCGGTGGTGGCGGATGCCAAGGACAAGGATGTGCGCGAAGCAGCGCAGGACCTGTACGACATCTTTGCCACCCGCTACGACCCCAAGGCCAACCACCTGGCGCTGTGGCGGCAGATGGATGGCAAGGAGCCGGTGACCGACCTTGATGCCTGGATACTCAGCGACCGATGGCTGTGGGCGGTGCTGCGCGAGGCGGACTACGCCGACGACTGGCTGTTCCAGGCCCGCAACGCCACCACGGCGGACTTCAAGTCCGGCAGCAGTGACCCGGCACGTAAGTTGATCGAAGGCTGGCAACGAACCAAGGAGCCGATCTGGCTGGCCGGTGCGCTGATGGCCTTGCCCGGCAATACCGCGCCCGACCTGAGTCAGCAGGATATCGATACGCTGGTGGCGGCATCGCGCCAGTACAAGAGCGAGCACCCGCTCTACCTGCACTTTGCCTGGCAACGTGCGCGCCTGGCGCTGGCGCATGAAGACTATAAGGAAGCGCGCGCCGAGCTGGCCCGTGTGGCGCCGCAGCTCAAGGACGAGAGCCTGGGCACCCGGCAGGCCTTTGACCAGCTGAACATGCTGGCCGCACCCGACCTCGCCACCGTGGCCCGCTATCTGATGCGTACCTCACTGGGGCAGGAGGTCACCGATATGGATAGCGCCCAGTTCACTCCCGGCAAGCCGGTACCCCTGCTCGACCAAGCTACCCGGCACTGGCTGCTGGATAACTTTAGTGGCCAGGAGCTGCTGGCCCTGGCCAGGATCGAGACCTTGCCCGCAGCGATCCGCGAGCAACTGGCCGGCGAAGCCTGGCGCATCGGCGCGACGTTGGACGACGTAGCGCTGGAACAGGCCAGCTACCCTGTCTGGGCGGAACTATCCGGCGCCAAGATCGCGGCCGAGGAGCGCCGCTTCCACCTGGCGCGCGGTGTGCTGCTCAAGGAGTTCTCGCGCATCAACCAGAGCGATACCGGCACACCGCAGCAGGGCTACAGCTGGTGGCAAACCAGCGAGCAGCCCGGTGACTATAGCTGGAAGACCCGGCCGGCCTTTCAGGACGCTACCCAACGCGCAGCCAACGAGGCTGCACGCAAGCGGCTGCGCGAGCGCAACGAGACCGAATGGATGGGCCAACAGATCCTGCCCTGGCTCGGCAAGCAGCCCAAGTTCGACGAGGGCCCTGCCATCCTGGAAAAACTGGTCTGGGCATCGCGCCGCGGCGACAAGCATACGCCCACCTCGCGGGCGGCCTTCCAGCTGCTGCACAAGCAGTATCCCAAGAGCCCCGAGGCACTGCGCACGCGTTACTTCTTTTGAGTAAACAAACGGGCCGCATATGCGGCCCGTTTGTTTACTCAATACGCCAACGTCGCTTAGTTCCCTGCCAGCTTCTCCACCACCGGCACCAGCGCCGCCGGGCGGCAGCCAAAGGCGGCCAGGCGGCCTTGAGCAGCGGGGGCCAGCTCCAGGTCATACGGCAGGCGGCCGGCCACCAGCCACAGGGCCTGCTGTGGCAGGCTGGCAAGATAGCGCTGCTGGCCCGGCACCAGTACGGCGTTATAGGTCTGCACCACGATCTGCGCCGCACCCTGCACAAAGGCCTGTGCCTCGGCGACTTCCGCCTCCAGCGCCTCGGCCGAAAGGGCAAACTCACGTACCTCGTAGCCGGCCTCGCGCAGGCCGTCCAGCATGGAGCTGCGCGGTTCCTTGTTGCGGGCCAGGGCCACTTCGTCGATCTCGCTGCGCGAGCGCACCTCGAAGGTCACCAACAGCACCGGCCGGGTACGGTCCAGCGGCTTGAAGCCACCTTCCACCCGCAGGGCCTCGCGCTGCACGCGCTGCGCCAGCGCCAGCGCCTCGGGCTGCATCATGCGCTGGGGCTCGACGGGCTGCTCACGCCAACCGGCCACCGCAGCGTTCGCCTTGAGCCGGTATATACGCGCCAGCGCTTCCTCCACGCGTGCCATGGGGATCTCGCCAGCTTCCACCGCCTGGGTAACAGCTTCGATCGCAGCCAGCTGGCGCTCGATCATATGAGAGACCAACACGATATCGGTGCCGGCCTTGACGGTCTCGACTGCACCGCGCGCCACACCTATGCCCTGCGAGATGGCGGCCATCTCCAGGCAATCGGAGATCACCACGCCCTTGAAACCCATCTCGCTACGCAAGAGATCGGTCAATACGGCGCGCGAAAGCGTGGCCGGCACGGTGGGGTCGGGTTCAATGGCCGGGAACATGACGTGGGCGGTCATGATGGCGTCCACCCCTTCGGCGATGGCTGCCTTGAAAGGGGCGAGTTCGACCGCATCGAGCCGTTCGCGGCCATGCGCGACCGAGGCCATGTCGTAGTGGGTATCGGTCGAGGTATCGCCATGGCCGGGGAAGTGCTTGGCGGTGGCGACGATACCGGCACGGCGCAGGCCGCGCACGGCAGCCAGGCCATAGCGCGAGACGGTGGCAGCGTCTTCGCCATAGGCGCGCACACCGATCACCGGGTTGAGCCGGTTGTTGTTCACATCCAGCACCGGGGCCAGGTTCATATTGATGCCCATCTGCCGCAGTTCGTCACCGTTGACGTAGCTGAGTGCCTCGCAATCATCCACCGAGCCAGCCGCCTGGAAGGCCATGGCGGCCGGGATAGGCGTCACACCCTGCTCGATGCGCATGACCATGCCGCCTTCCTGGTCGATGGCGATCAACAGCGGTTGGTCGCTGACCTCGGCATTGATCTCCTGCAGGCGGCGCGCCAGGCGCGCCAGCTGCGCCGGGGTGTGCACATTGCGGCGGAACAGGATCACCCCGCCGATGCGCTGCTCACGGATCAGGCGTTCGATCTGCTCGTTGGGTTCGAGCGCGTCGAACCCCACCATGAACAACTGACCGACCTTTTGCTTCAACTCGAGACTCATGCAACCCTTTCACGCCACTTCATGGCCAAACTTTCGGTTCAATGCTAACCGGTACATGCCGGTCTGATGCGGTTCGACTCAAGCCGGCCCGAACAGCGCCGGCTCGAAGAAATCCAGATTTACTTAGCGGCGCAGCACTCAACCGCTTACCAAGGCACGAGGCCCAATAGTTTTTCCCCCAAGGGGCTCAGTTGGGCCGTGGCATAGCGATCACGCTCCCAGTGGCGCGGGTCGCCGTGCAGGCTGTAGCCCTCGGGGGCCAGCCGCTCGCGCCAGGCACGGATGCGCCATTCGCGCAGCGCCACATTATCCTCCTGTGCCGGCAGCATCGAAATGTACTGCGCGATGCGTACCTGGTCCCTGGAGCGGTTCTGCCGTATGCCATGGCACAGCCGGCTGTCGAAGATCAAGAGGTCACCCTTGGCCAGCGGCACGGCGACCTTGGGCAGGGCCGATACATCCGGCCGGTACCAGTCCCAGTCCTCGCCCTGCTCGGCCCGCCATTGCGGGTAGTGGCGGAACAGCCAGGGTATGCAGACAAAGCCGCCGACGACTTCGTCGATCTGTTCGTTGAGCGCCAGTACGCCCTGCACGCTCTGCGGGTCGCTGTCCGGGTCGTAGTCCCAGTGCATAAAGCTCTTGAACTCAAAACCCGGCTCGGGCGGCAGGTTGAAGTTCATGCGGTCTATGCTCACCCATAGCCGCTCGCTGCCCCAAACATCGGCAAAGGCATCGTAGACGCGCTGAGTCTGGCGGTTGTCCCACAGGTACTGGTGCTGGTAGAGCTCGATCATGCCGGCGTTGAAGCTCAGCTCGGTGCGGCGCAGCTGCGATTTATGCGGCGGGTACCAGGTCCCCATGTTTGCCGGGTCCAACTCCTCGAATTCCCAGGCCAGCTGCACCAGGCGGTCGGCCTGGGCCGCGTCCACGGCCTGGTGGATCACCACATAGCCGTTCTCGCGCCAGCAACGCCAGTCCTCGGCCGACAGCACCCGCAAGGGGCCAGCAGGCTGCTCCGGCAGCCGCATGGCCGGCTGCGCCACCGTGGATGGGTTGCGCTCGGCAATGCTGTGCTTGCCGATGGCGTCAATGTCGGTATGCATGGGCGAGTATGGTCTGGGGTTCGCAAGACAGAAAGTGCAGGCGGTCAAAGAACAGCTCGCGGGCGTAGTCGAACACGCCCTCCTGCCGAAAGCCCTTGCCCAGGTAGATGGGCAAGGCATTGCTCTTGTGCTCCCACACCGTCAGCACCACACGGCGACAGCCCTTGCCGCGGGCCAGTTGGCCGATCTCGCGCAGCATCGGCCGGAACAGGCCCTGGCCGCGGCGGGGCTCGTCGATGGCGAGGCTGGAGACCAGCAGGTCATCCTCGCGCATATGGCGCAGCACAAAGTCGTCGTAGGCGGCGTCCATGGCGCGCATCTCGTCGCGGTAGTAGGAGACAGCCCCCACACGGTCAAAGTCGGCCGCGGTCCCGGCGGTAAAGAAGCCGGTGAAACAACCTTGTGCATCGACCATGCCGCGCACCAGGCCCAGATAGGGGTCCACGTTCTGGCGCCGCTGCAACTCCACGAAAGAGAGGTTGAGCTTGTTGCCGTAGGAGCAGTATTCGAGGTAGCTGGTGGCGAACAGCAGCTGGGCTACGCGGTTACGGCTCTCCTCGCTCAGTGCCTGACCGGGCACAAAGGCCGGCGCGGCCTGGCCGCGCAGCTCCCCGCCGGTACGGCGCCAGTAGCCCGGCTCGGCCATGCGGCGGGCGTTGTGGGCCAGCAGGTAGCGGCCAAACAACCGGTTCACGCGGTCCAGCCGCTCATCGTGCGAGAGAAAGGAGTAGTAGGCGCAGTTGGCCACGCGTGAGCGCAGCTGTGCCGGGTAGGCCATGCGGGCATGCTCGCGCACGGTATAGACGTCGGCCAACGCTTCCAGTGCCAAGGCATCATCCAGCCGCCAGTCCTGCGCTGCCAGACTATCCACGCAGCGCATGTAGCCGGCGCGTTCGGCCTCGCTCAAGGGTTGCGGCGCGTTGCTGAGCGCGTCCACGGTCAGCCGCATGCCTTCGATGCCGCAGGGTACCTCTTCCCAACTGCCGTCGTGCAGCACGCAGCAGTGCTCAGCCAGCTCGCCGTAGGCCAGAAAGCTGCGCCCCATCTGCGCCGCCCACACACCGTAGGTGGCCTCCTGCAGCAGTGCCGCATAGTGCCGCGCCGCGGCCACCGCGCGGCTCATCGGCGGCACGATGGTGGGCAGGCCGTGCAGGCGCACGGCAATCTCGTCCACCATGGCGGCCACGGCGGCATCGCCCGGAGCGGCCACCAGTACGGCGTTCTCGTCGCGGTAGAGGTTGAGCCAGCTCACCGTGCTGCCATCGGCCGCCAGGTAGTCCGGCAGCTCGGGCCGGGCCAGGAAGATGGGGGCCGAGCGGTAGGGCATGGTGTCGGCATCGAGGTAGATGCCACCATGCTCGCGCAGCAGCACCAGGCGGAAGAAGTCGGCCAGGTTGACGTAGTAGCCCCGCGCCTGCAGCACGTCGAGCAGGCCGTACAAGCTGCCAAAGTGCAGCCGGGCAAGGCTGGCGAGGCTATACACCGCCAAGCTGGCCTCGCCGCAACGGTAGCTGCCCAGGCAGGCCCCGCCGTTGATGTCTGCCACGAAGTGGGGGTCGTGTTGCAGCTGTGCGGCATCCCACACCCACAGCCACTGCCGGTAGCTACCCACGCCCGGTTGGGCCAGGGCGGCATTCCACTGCGCGATGCTGGCCTTGGCCATCTCCGGCAGGCCGCTACCCAGCCAGATGCGGTGCAGGATGCGAGCTTCATCGGCCAGCGCGCGGGTAGGCAGCGCCAGCAGCGAAGAGGCTTGCGCGGCATGGAACTGGGCCAGGTTGGCCTGTACCAGCGCGCGCAGCTCGGCCAGCTGGGCGGCATAGGCGCCACGCAGCGCCTGTGCCGCGAGCCGCTCGCCACCCTGCGGGCGCTCGGCATAGCAACAGGTCAGGTAGGCCGACTTCAGCTGGCGGATGCGTTGTTCGAATTCGACCTGGAAACGATCCATCGCGCCCCCCGCCATGGCTCAGGCCACCACCGGCTGTGCTTGCACCGGCACCGTGCCGCGCCCCTGCAGGCGCAAAAAACACAGCAGCCCGATAAAGACGACGATGCCGACCGGGATATTGGCCGCGGCATAGGAGGCCAGTGTGTAGCCGCCCGCGTCGCACCAACGGTTGTATGCCTCCAGCCCCGCCGCGATCACCACGCAATAGAGCAGGCTCATGGCGGCCGAGGTCATGCCCATCGGCTCGCCCGTGGCGGTCATGGCAAGGCGGATCAAGGCGCCGTTGAAAAGGCCAAAGCCCACCGAGAACAAGAACATGCCACCGATGAAGACCAGCGGCTGGGCATGCAGCAGGCCAAAGCCGCTCATGCCTAGCATGGCCAGGGCGCCACCACCACGTATCAGCGCAGCCAAGGGCAGACGGTCACCCAGCCACTGCACCGCGAAGGTGGCGAGGATAAAGCCCGAAAAGATGAGGCACTGGTAGGCGATATACACGCCGTAGCTGGCGTGCATGGTATCCATCACGATGGCCGGCGAGAGGCCTATCCAGGCCGTGAGCGGCACCAGGGCGATGCCGGCCAAGACGATGCCAAAGAGAAAGGTAGGGCAACGGAAGATGCGCCCATAGCTGCGCACGGCGGCGCGCAGGTCAAAGCGGGTACCGGCCGGTTGCCCCGCCGGCATGGTGCGGTAGAGGCCCAGCAGGGTGAGCAGACCCACCGCAAAAGAGAGCGCAAACACATACTGCCAGTGCAGGTAGCTGACCACCGTGCTACCGACCACGGGGCCGATCAAGGGCGCGAAGATGGCCACATTGGCGAGGATGGTGGTGAGCTTGACCGCCTCGACGTCATCGAAGGATTCGTGGATGACGGCGTAGCCGATGAAGATGAAGCAGGAGCCCATGCCCTGGAAGAAGCGCGCCGCCAGGAACTGGTCCATGGACGCTGCAAAAGGGATAAGCGAGGTGGCAAAGAGGAAAAGCAGATTGCCCACCAGCATGACGCGGCGCTTGCCCAGGCGCTCGACCAAAGGCCCCAGCACGATCTGCAGGCTGCTACCGCCCAGGAGGTAGAGCGATAGCGAGAGGGCAATGTCGCTGTTACGCGCATGAAAGTCGGCGACCACCTGCAACATGGCCGGCATGATCATGTCGTTGGACAGATAGATGATCGATTCGTACAGGACGAAGAACAGCGAGAACGCCAGCAGCTGCTTTTTTTCTGCGGACATAAGGGCCTGCCCAAGTTTCGACGCACCCGGCGCAACGACCGCGATGGTCGATGCACCATACCAGTCAAGCGGGATTGACTGTATGTGGAGATAAATTGGATGTCAAATGGTATTACTTTGTCACAGAAGTGGACTTAGATTTTTGCAACGCCGGCCCAGCAATGCCCAGGAGAGGGGACGGGAGAGCCGGCAGGGCGCGGGTATGGGATCGGGATTGCTCATGCCCTGCACAGCCTCGGGAACGGCAGGAACAGGCATGCGCCATCCGCTGGCCAGGGGGTGGCGCGGGCAGAATCAGACGGGGGTGACGAACACCGGGCGAGTGGCCAAGCTGCAGGCTCGTTGCCTTGCTGGCCACCCCGCTCCGGCACGCCCTGGGATCAGGAGACGGCGATCCGGCGATTGCTCACTTTGGCCAGCTTGGGCAGCTTGAGCTCTAGCACGCCGTTCTTGTATTGCGCCTGGGCCTTGCCCTGGTCCACATCGCTATCGAGGCGGAAGCTGCGGAACACCTTGCCTTGGTAGCGCTCGGTGTAGAGCACCGCCTCGCCTTTGCGCTCCTCGGTCTCTTTCTTCACTTCGGCCGAGATGCTGACCAGACTGCCATCCACATCGACATGGATGTCTTCCTTGTTCACACCAGGAATATCGGCACGGATGATGTAGTTGCCCTCGTCCTGGGAAATATCGAGCTTCATGTCGAGCGCCCCTTCGGGCCTGAGCAGCTCATTGCGGAACAGCTCGGCACCCGCGGGGTGCCAGAAGTTCTGCAGCAGACGGTTCATGCGGCTGGTGAGCGGGTCGTTGACGGTCAGATTGGACATCTTGAGCCTCCATTCGGCATGTGAACATCACCCCGGCACACGGTGCCGGGACGGCAATTCCCGACTTGGTCAGCCGGGTAGGGATTCCACACTACGCCCCCGCCACATCGCCATTCTTGATCCATATCAACGACTTGCCAGCGCTACTCCGCCTCCTGCGGCTTACCTGCCAAGCGGCTGGCCGGCAGCCGTGCGGGCTTTGCGCGTGTTGGCGCCCGCTGGGCACGTGCGAGCCGCCGGCGGATCTCGTCGGAGTCCATCCATAGGTCCCCCCCCTTGAGTACCTTGGCAATCTCGGCTGGGGAGAGGAAAGGCAGGCAGATACGGTTCATGACCTTCTCGAACCAGTTGCTCAGTGCGATCACCTGGGCCTGCTGCTCATTGCCCTTGCCCACCAGGCTGCCCGAGTAGATATGGAACATCAGCTGGCAGTTGTCGTGCACCACCAGCTCGTCGCCGGCCAGGAAGATAAAGGCAGCCATGGAATAGGCCCGCGCCTCCAGCACCGTCACCACATGCGCCGGCGAGGCCAGCATATTGTTGATGATCTGCAGGCCGGTATCGAAGTCGCCGCCGTTGGAGTTGAGGTGCAGAAAGACGAGATCGGTCTCGCCGGCGGTACGCAGGGTATAGAACAGCTCGGTGTAGTACTGCGGCTCACGGATCTCGCCGGTCAGGTAGTAGGAAATCTGCCGTATGGGCAGTTGCCGTTCATAGCGCACCAAGCCTTGGAAGGTTGTGACCTCCTGCTCCTGCTCGTTCGCTGCCAACCCTGCAATTTCAGG
>NZ_DATCSC010000152.1:0-28703 GCF_036568685.1 Chitinimonas sp. | reverse complement strand
TCGTCGTGGGCCGGTACGCCCATCACGGCGCCGTCGCCGTAGCTCATCAGCACATAGTTGCCGACCCAGACCTCGACCTGGCTACCGGTCAGCGGGTGGGTGACGTAGAGCCCGGTGGGCAGGCCCTTCTTGTCCTGGGTGGCCAGCTCGGCCTCGGTGGTGCCACCGGCCTTGCATTCCTCGATAAAGGCGGCCAGCTCGGCATTGCCCTCGGCAGCCAGCTGGGCCAGCGGATGCTCGGCGGCCACGGCGCAGAAGGTGACGCCCATGATGGTGTCGGCACGGGTGGTGAAGACATAGAGCTTGCCGTCCTGCACCAGCTCGCCCGCAGCGTTGCGGATGCTGTGCGGGAAGGCGAAGCGCACGCCCTCGGACTTGCCGATCCAGTTGCGCTGCATGGCGCGGACCTGGTCGGGCCACTGGGTCAGGTCCTCGATGCTGTCGAGCAGCTCGTCGGCGTATTGGGTGATGCCGAAGTAGTAGCCGGGGATCTCGCGCTTCTCGACGATGGCGCCCGAGCGCCAGCCACGGCCATCCACCACCTGCTCGTTGGCGAGCACGGTCTGGTCGATCGGGTCCCAGTTCACGACCTGGGTCTTCTTGTAGGCGATGCCCTTCTCCAGCATCTTCAGGAACAGCCACTGGTTCCACTTGTAGTAGGCCGGATCGCAAGTGGCGACCTCGCGCGACCAGTCGAAGGCCAGGCCCAAGGGCTGCATCTGCGACTTCATGTCGGCGATATTGGCGTAGGTCCACTCGGCCGGCGGCTTGCCGTAGGCGATGGCGGCATTCTCGGCCGGCAGGCCGAAGGCGTCCCAGCCCATCGGCATCAGGACGTTGTAGCCCTTCATGCGCAGGTGGCGCGCCAGCATGTCGTTGATGGTGTAGTTACGCACATGGCCCATGTGCAGCTTGCCCGAGGGGTAGGGCAGCATGGAGCAGGCGTAGAACTTGGGCTTGCTCTTGTCTTCGACGACACGGTAGGCATCACGCGCCTGCCAGTGTTGCTGGGCGGCACCTTCGACCTCGGATGGACGGTACTGTTCTTGCATGTGGGCTATCCTGAAGCGCTTGCCGCCATGCGCGCAGCATGGCGTGGCGGGCTGTAAAAACGCCGATTATAACGCAGTGGCCGTGGGGAACCGCCCCGCCTGAACGTGGCACCCCTCGCCCGCAAAACTGGAGCCAAACCGATGCGCATGCCCTTGCTGGCCGGACTATCGCTGCTCTTGCTGTCTGCGGCCGTAGCGGCTGCCCCCGCCACGGTCAGCGCGGTCAATATGCCGGCCTGGCTGGAGCGGGCCAGCCAGGCCAGGCCGCTCCTGCCCGGTCAGGTCCTGCAAAGTGGCGACCTGCTGCGCACCGGCCAGGGTGGCAGGGTGCTCTTGAGCCTGCCCGAGGGCAGCCAGATCAAGCTCGGTGAGGCGGCGGTGTTCCGGGTCGACAAGCTCAATGCCGAGGATGGCCGGCGCTCTCCCTTCACCACGGCGGTCGATGTGCTCAAGGGCGCCTTCCGCTTTACCACCGCTCTGGTGGCCAAGGCGCGGCAACGTGAGATTGACGTACGGGTAGCCACCATCACTGCCGGCATACGCGGCACCGACCTGTGGGGCAAGGCCGACGAAGAGCGTGACCTGGTCTGCCTCCTGGAAGGGCGCATTGCTGTCAGCCACGAGGGGGACGGCGGTTTTCAGGAAATGAACGAGCCCTTGAGCTTCTTTGTCGCCCCCAAGGGCAAGCCGGCCTTGCCCTTGGCCAAGGTGGAAGCGGAGAAGGTGGACAAGGAGTGGGCGCCACAGACCGAACTGCAGGCCGGCCGCGGCGTGAGCCGCACAGATGGCAAATGGCGGCTGGTGGTAGCCAGCGCGGCCGACCAGGACGAGACGCTGCGCTGGTACGACAGCCTGCGCGCCGCCGGCTACGCCGCCAAGGTCAAGCCGATAGGCACCCACGCCTACCGGGTAAGCCTGGAACAACTGGCCAGCGAAGCCGACGCACAGGCGCTGGGCGAGCAACTCAAGGCGACGCTGGGCACGCCGCTGAGCCAGGTCCTGCCGATGGCCAAGTAGCCGGGCGCTACCCCAGGTTCAATGTACGACCACCGGGCGCAGATCGGCGCGGGCGGTGATGCGGTCGGCCACCTGCTGTGCCTCGGCCTTGCCGCTGTACGGGCCCAGCCGCACCCGCCAGACCTGGCCGCTGGCTTCGACCACCGGCTCGGTACCGAGCCAGGCCAGTTGTTCCGCCGCCTTGGCGCGGAAGGCCTCGGCACCGGTCTGGGTGCCAAAGGCACCCAGCTGAACCCAGCGCTGCTCACCCGCTTCCACCACCGGTTTGGCTGGCGGTTCGCGCCCGCCCTGCTCAGCCAGCGCCAGCAGCGGGTCGGCGCCCAAGCCGTTGCTGACCGGCCGGCCCGGTGCCGCCTCGACCGACTTCAAGAGATTGGTCTCCGGTGCCGAAGCCTTGGCCTCCTCGCCGGGCAGCAGGGCTTCGACCCTGACCTGGCCACTGCCACCATTCTGAAAGCCCAGCCGGTAGGCAGCGGTATAGGAAAGGTCGATCACGCGATCCTTGTGGAAGGGACCACGGTCATTGATACGCACCACCACCGACTTGCCGCTGGCGAGGCTGGTCACCCGGGCGTAGCTGGGAATGGGCAGGATGGGATGGGCGGCGGTGAGTTTGAACAGGTCGTAGTTCTCGCCGCTGGAGGTACGTTTCCCGTGAAACTTCTTGCCATACCAGGAGGCCATGCCCTCCTGCACAAAGCCACCCAGCTCCTTGCGCGGGGTATAGGTCTTGCCGAGTACGCTATAGGGCCGGTTGGCGTATTTATTGAGCGGCTCCAGGCGCGGCACCGGCTCGGGCAGGGCGTCGAGGTCGTAGGGCACGTCGAGCACCGGACCGTCGTCCTGGTAGTAACCACCGATCTGCTTGGGAATCTGCTCGGGCTTGGCCGGCGGCAGGTTGCGGGTGTCGTCGGACGGCGGGATGGGGCTGGACCGGGCAGGTGCAGGGCGTGCGACCGGCGCCGGCGTGTGACTGGCACAGCCGGCGGCGAGCAGGGCAAGCAGAAGTGCGGCGTGGCGCGCGTTCAACTCTTCATCAACTTTCGGTCGCGATGGATGGCCATCAGCATACCGAAACCGATCAGAATGGACAGCATGGCGGTGCCGCCATAGCTCACCAGCGGCAGGGGCACGCCCACCACCGGCAGGATGCCCGACACCATGCCCATATTGACGAAGGCATAGGTGAAGAAGGAGAGCGTCAAGGCCCCGGCCAACAGCCGGCCGAACAGGCTGGAGGCATTGTTGGCGATGATCAGGCCGCGCCCGATCACGCACAGATAGAGCACCAACAAGGTGATGCCGCCCACCAGGCCGAATTCCTCGCTATAGACGGCGAAGATAAAGTCGGTGGTGCGCTCGGGGATGAAATCGAGCCGGGTTTGCGTGCCGTGGGTCCAGCCCTTGCCAGTCACACCGCCGGAGCCGATGGCGATGGTGCCCTGGATGATGTGGTAGCCCTTGCCCAGCGGGTCGGAGGACGGGTCGATCTGCACCTGCACGCGCTGGCACTGGTATTCGCGGAAGACCTTGCTGCAGCGACCCAGGTCGGCCACGAACCAGACCGCCACCACGCCGGCCAGCACCATGGGCAGGATCAGCCGCCAGGAAAGGCCGGCCAGGAACAGCACATAGAAGCCGGCCGCCGAGATCAGGGTGGCCGTGCCCAGGTCGGGCTGCTTGAGCACCAGGGCCGCCGGCAGGGCGATCAGGAGCGCCGCGATGGCAAAGTGCTTGAGCCTGAGATTGGCCTCATGGCGGTGGAAGAACCAGGCCAGCAGCATGGGTACCGCCAGCTTCATCAGCTCGGACGGCTGGATGCGCGTCACCCCCAAGTGCAGCCAACGCCGCGCGCCATTGGTGACCTCGCCAAACAGTGCCACCCCTACCAGCAGGATCATGCCCAATAGATAGATAGGCGGCGCCAGCCACATCAGCTGGGTGGGTTTGAGGTTGGCGACGATCCACATCGCGGACAGCGCGACCACCACCGATACCAGCTTGCTCATCACCTTCTCCATGCTCTCGTTGGAGCCGGAGTAGATGGTGGCGAGGCTGATCACCAGCAGCATGCCGGTGAACAGCAGCAGCCAGGGGTCGATAGGGGCGACGATGCGCTGGATAAGGCGTTTAATCCACATGGCGACGGCTCATGAATTCCTGGATCGGCGTCAGCGGCGCGCTGCCGGCGGGCGGCTCGGGCGTCTCCTCGTCCGGTACCGGCTCGGCGGCGGCCTTGTCGGCCGGCGGCACCTTGCCCAGCAGGTAGTAGTCCAGCACCTTGCGGGCAATCGGCGCGGCGTATTGGGCGCCGAAGCCGACGTTTTCGACGATCAGCGCGACCGCGATCTTGGGCTTGTCGGCCGGTGCAAAGGCGATAAACCAGGCATTGTCCTTGAGGTGGGCTGCCACCCGGTTGGCGTTGTACTTCTCGCCCTTGAGGCTGAACACCTGGGCGGTACCGGTCTTGCCGGCCGAGGTGTATTCAGCGCCGCGGAAGGCGGTGGCGCCGGTACCTTCCTTGTTCACGCCCACCATGGCGTTCTTGATCACGTCGATATTGCTCTGCTTGAGCGGGATCTGGTTGACCGGCTTGGGCTCCACCACGGTGCGGGCGCGGCTGGCGCTGTCTTCGACATAGCGCACCAGGTGGGGTTTGAAGACCACGCCGTTATTGGCCAGGATGGAGGTGGCCTGCGCCAGCTGCAGCGGGGTATAGGTGTTGTAACCCTGGCCGATACCGATGCTGATCACGTCGCCGACCAGCCACTTCTTGGCCTCGGGCTTCTTGAAGGCCTTACGCTTCCATTCCTGCGAGGGCAGGATGCCCTGCTTCTCGCCCGGCAGGTCGATGCCGCTCTTCTGGCCAAAGCCAAGGGGCGCCATAAAGCGGGAGATGTTGTCGATGCCCAGGTCGTAGGCCAGCTGGTAGTAGTAGGTGTCGCAAGAGGCAACGATGGAACGGTACATATCCACCCAACCGTGACCGCCGGGCTTGTCATCATTCCAGCGGTGGTTGCCCAGGGCAAAGAAGCCGGCGTCGTGGATGCCGTACTGCGGCGTGCGCTTGCCGGTCTCGAGCGCCGCCAGCGCCATGAAGGGCTTGAAGGTGGAGCCGGGCGGGTAGATGCCCTGGATGGCGCGGTTGTTGAGCGGTCGGTCGGCCGACTCGTTCAGTTCCTTCCAGCTCACCGGGTCGATACCGTCAACGAACAGGTTGGGGTCGAAACCCGGTCGTGACACCAGCGCCAGCACGCCGCCGGTCTCCGGTTCGATCGCCACCAGTGCACCGCGGTTGCTGCCAAAGGCCTGCTCGGCAATCTGTTGCAGCTTGATATCGACCGTCAGTACCAGATTGTTACCCGAGACCGGCGGGGTGCGGCGCAAGGAGCGGATGGCGCGGCCGCCAGCGTCGGTCTCGACCTCTTCATAGCCGGTCTTGCCATGCAGCACCGTCTCGTAGCTTTGCTCCAGACCGAACTTGCCCATATGGTCGGTGCCCTTGTAGTTGGGCAAGAGACCATCGTCGTCGAGCTTGTCCATGTCCGCCTCGTTGATGCGGCCGATATAGCCGACGAGGTGGGAGGCCGATTCGCCCATGGGGTACTGGCGGAACAGCCGGGCCTTGACCTCGACGCCGGGGAAGCGGAAGGACTGGGCGGCAAAGCGGGCCATTTCCTCGTCGGTCAGCCGGGTCTTGATCGGCAGCGACTCGAAGTCCTTGCTCTCATCGAGCAGTTTCTTGAAGCGGCGGCGATCCTTGGGGGTGATCTCGACGTATTGCGACAGCTCGTTGATGGTGTCTTCAAGCTTGCCCGGCAGCTTGGAGGCGGTGATCTCCAGCGTATAGGCCGAGTAGTTGTGGGCCAGCACCACGCCGTTGCGGTCGGTGATGATGCCGCGCGAGGGCGGGATGGGGACCAGCGAGATGCGGTTGGACTCGGCCAGGGTCTGGTACTTCTCGTACTGCATCACCTGCAGGTAGACAAAGCGGCTGAGCAGCGCGGCAAAGCCCACCAGCACAAAGACGATGACCGCGAGGAGCCGCCACTGGAAGCTGTAGCGCTCGCCGTGGTGATCGCGCAGGACGGTATAGCGGCTCATGACTGGATTTCAGCCGGCTTGTCCACGCGCTGCGGCATCTGCAGCAGCTGGCTCATCCAGGCCCAGCACAGGGCGCCGGTGGCGGCACCAAGGAAGTAGTCCCAACCGGGGAAGGCACTGCCGGTCGCCAGCCGCACCAGCAGCATGATGAGCTGGTTGGCCAGCAATAGCGGGCCGATATAGAGCGCCTGCTGCCAGAGCGGGAACATGGCCAGCTGGCGGTGCCGGGACATGGCAAACCAGGTGGTGGTGCAGTAGGCCAGGCCATGCTGGCCGAACACGTTGCCATCGGCGATATCGAGCAGGATGCCGAGCCAGAAGGCCCAGCCCACGCCCACGTGGCGTGGCTGGTTCATGCACCAGTAGAGCAGCACCAGGGCGATGAAGTCGGGCAGGATGGCCCGGGCGAACTGGCCCCAGGGGATCAGCGCCAGCGTCATCGCCACCACAAAGGTGAAGAAGATGAAGCTGCGCTTGACCGGCTTGAGCAATTGGCTGGAGACCGGCATCAGAGCGTCTCCTTCTTGCGGGATTTCTTGGGGGTGAAGGGCTCGGGCGCGGGCGGCTGCGGCGGCAGGGCGCGCTGCTCGTCGAGGATGAGCATGAAGCGGTGCTTGTCCACATCGGCCGCCGGCAGGCAGCGGACCTGAGCAAAGGCCAGCCCGGGGTTACGGTCGACCTTGCTGACCTTGGCCACCGGCAGGCCGGCCGGGTAGGTGCCGTCTATGCCCGAGGTCACCAGTTCGTCGCCCTCGCGGATATCGGCATTGAGCGGCATCCAGTGCACCTGCAGGGCGTTTTCCTTGCCCATGCCGTAGACGACGGTACGCAGGCCGTTGCGCAGCACCTGCACCGGCACGGTATGGCCCTTGTGGGTGAGCAGGGTGATCTCGGAGGTCAAAGGCTGGATGCGGGTGATCTGGCCGACCACGCCCAGCGGGTCGATGACCACCTGGCCGAGCTTGACCCCGGCGGTCTCGCCGCGGTCCAGCACCAGCTTGGCAGTATAGGGGTCGCGGTCGTCGTACAGCACCTCGGTCAGCGCGCCCTTGCCGTGCTGGGCATCACGCGTGGCCAGCAGGTGGCGCAGCTGCTCGTTTTCCTGGCGCAGCGCGTTCAGGCGCAAGAGCTCGGCATTGGCCAGGAGGCGCTCGTCCTGCAGCTTGCGGTTCTCGCGCTGTAGTTCAGTCTGCGAGACCAGGAAGTCGCTGACCCGGTGGGCGGCAGAGACCGGTGCGGTGGCAAGCCACTGCAGCGGGTAGAGCAGGACCGAGACAGCCTCGCGGGCCGGCTGCAGTATCTGCCAGCGTACATCCACCAGCAATAACGCCAGCGACAGGCTGGCGTAGATCAACAGCAAGCTGAACGGCTTGGGACCCTGCTTGAAGAAGACGGGTTGGGTGGTAGCTTGCATTTGGCTATGGCCAGTATGGCAAGAAGGGTGAGGCGGGAAGTCGCAACTTCGCTCGGCTCACCCTTGATCGCAAGTGGTTAGGATCAGTCGTTGGTGAAGATCGTACCGACCTTGTCCATCTTCTCGAGCGCCTTGCCCGAGCCACGCACCACGCAGGTCAGCGGGTCGTCGGCGACGATCACCGGCAGACCGGTCTCTTCCATCAGGAGGCGGTCCAGGTCGCGCAGCAGCGCGCCACCACCGGTCAGCACCATGCCCTTGTCGGCAATGTCGGCGCCCAGTTCCGGCGGGGTCTGTTCCAGGGCCTGCTTGACCGCGGAGACGATCTGGTTGAGCGGCTCGGTCAGCGCTTCGAGGATTTCGTTGGAGGAAATGGTGAAGGAACGCGGGATGCCCTCGGCGAGGTTGCGACCCTTCACTTCCATTTCGCGCACTTCGGCACCGGGGAAGGCCGAACCGATGGCCTTCTTGATCGACTCGGCGGTAGTTTCACCGATCAGCATGCCGTAGTTGCGGCGGATGTAGTTGATGATGGCTTCGTCGAACTTGTCGCCACCGACGCGCACGCTGTTGGCGTAGACAATGCCACCCAGCGAGATCACGCCGACCTCGGTGGTACCGCCACCGATATCCACCACCATGGAGCCGGTGGCTTCTTCAACCGGCAGACCAGCGCCGATGGCCGCGGCCATGGGCTCTTCGATCAGCTCGACCTTGCGGGCACCAGCACCCAGTGCCGATTCCTTGATCGCGCGACGCTCCACCTGGGTGGAACCGCAGGGCACACAGATCACGATGCGCGGGCTGGCGGCGAACAGGCGGCTGGGGTTCACCTTCTTGATGAACTGCTTGAGCATCTGCTCGGTGATGGTGAAGTCGGCGATCACGCCGTCCTTCATCGGGCGGATGGCGGTAATGCTGCCAGGGGTGCGGCCCAGCATCTTCTTGGCTTCGGCACCGACCGCGAGGATGGTCTTCTTGGCACTGGGGCCGCCTTCCTGCTGGATGGCGACGACCGAGGGTTCGTCGAGCACGATGCCCTTGCCCGAGACGAAGATCAGGGTATTGGCCGTGCCAAGGTCGATGGCCAGGTCGTTGGAGAAGTAGCCGCTCAGAGATCCGATCATGTGTAAATCCAAGTCCTGTGTCTGCGGCGCCAGGCGCCGTATGCAGCCGCCACACCCCGTGACGGACCTGCGCTGTTTGTCCCTGTTACCGGCCTGCTTGCTTTTGTCCTTGAGAGTCAACGCCTTGCGTGCCTGCTTGCGCAGTCGCGCGTTACCCCAAGGCTTGGGCGCGATAAACCCGGTATGTTACCCTAACGGGCTTGCAAGATTAAAGATTTGAAGGGTTTTTACCATGTCCCTGACTGATGCCGACGTCCGCCGCATCGCCCGACTGGCCCGCCTGCGGGTCAATGACCAGGAAGTGGCCGAGGTTGGCCAGAAATTGAACGGTATTTTCGGCCTGATCGAGCAGCTGCAGTCCATCGATACCGAGGGCGTCGAGCCCATGAGCCATGCCCGCGACGTGGCCCTGCGCCTGCGCGAGGACCTGGCCACCGCGCCCAATCGCCGCGAGGCCTTCCAGGCCGTGGCGCCGGCGGTGGAGAACGGTCTCTACCTCGTGCCCAAGGTCATCGAATGAGCGCCGCCGCCCATATCCGCGCCACCCTGGACGAGGGCCGCACGCTCCTGGAACGCGTGCTGGCGGACGACAGCTTTATCGCTTCGGTTGAGCGCGCCAGCCAGTTGCTGGTCGCCTCCTTCCAGGCCGGCCACAAGGTGATCTCGGCCGGCAATGGCGGTTCGCACTGCGACGCCATGCACTTTGCCGAGGAACTGACCGGCCGCTACCGCGACAACCGTCCTGCCTTGGGCGCGATTGCCGTCTCCGACCCCTCGCACCTCTCCTGCGTGGGCAACGACTATGGCTTCGAGTTCGTGTTCTCGCGCTTTATCGAGGGCGTGGGCCAGGCCGGCGACGTATTGCTGGGCATCAGCACCAGCGGCAATTCCAAGAACATCCTGCGCGCGGTCGAGGCCGCCCGTAGCCGCGGCATGCAGGTGATCCTGCTGCTGGGCAAGGACGGTGGGCAACTGAAGGGCCTGGGCGACGCCGAGATCGTCGTGCCGCACTTCGGCTATGCCGACCGCATCCAGGAAATCCATATCAAGGTCATCCACATCCTCATCGACCTGGTCGAGCGTGGGGTAGGGTACGTAGAGCAGCCATGAGCCATACACTGAAACAAGCCGCCGAACTGCTGTCTTCCGGCAAGACTTCCGCCGTTGAACTGGCCACCGACTACCTGGCGCGCATTGCCGCCAGCCAGCCAGCCCTCAACGCCTTTATCACCGTGGCACCGGAACAGACCCTGGCCATGGCCCGCGCCGCCGATGCGCAACGCGCCGCCGGCAAGGCCGGTCTTTTGACCGGGGTGCCGATCGCCCACAAGGACATCTTCTGCGCCGAGGGCTGGAAGACCACCTGCGGCTCCAAGATGCTGGAGAACTTCGTCTCGCCCTATGACGCAGGTGTGGTGGAACGTTGCAATGCCGCCGGCCTGGTGACCCTGGGCCGCACCAATATGGACGAGTTCGCCATGGGCTCCTCCAACGAGAACAGCGCCTTTGGCCCGGCCCGCAACCCCTGGGACCCAACCGCCGTACCCGGTGGCAGCTCGGGTGGCTCGGCCGCTGCGGTGGCCGCCCGCCTGGCACCGGCCGCCACCGCGACCGACACCGGCGGCTCCATCCGCCAACCGGCCGCCTTCTGCGGCGTGACCGGCCTCAAGCCCACCTATGGCATCGTCAGCCGCTACGGCATGGTGGCCTACGCCTCCAGCCTGGACCAAGGAGGTCCCATCGCCCAGACCGCCGAGGACTGCGCGCTGATGCTGAACGTGATGGCCGGCTACGACGAGCGCGACTCCACCAGCCTGGAGCTCGCGAAGGAAGACTACACCCGCGAGCTGAACCAGCCACTCAAGGGCCTGCGCATCGGCCTGCCCAAGGAATACTTCGGTGCGGGCCTCGCAGCGGATGTCGCCGCTGCCATTGAAGCGGCACTGGCCGAGTACAAGAAGCTGGGCGCCGAGGTGGTGGAAATCAGCCTGCCGCGCACCGAGCTGGCCATCCCGGCCTACTACGTGATTGCGCCGGCCGAGGCATCGAGCAACCTGAGCCGCTTTGACGGCGTGCGCTACGGCCACCGCGCGGCCGAGTACACCGACCTCAACGATATGTATGAGCGCAGCCGCGCCGAGGGCTTTGGTACCGAGGTCAAGCGCCGCATCCTGACCGGTACCTATGTGCTGAGCCACGGTTACTACGACGCCTACTACCTGAAGGCGCAGAAGGTCCGCCGCCTGCTGTCCGAGGACTTCCAGCGCGGCTTTGCCCAGTGCGACGTGATCGCCGCGCCGGCCGCGCCAACCACCGCCTGGACCCTGGGCGCCAAGGGCGATGATCCGGTCGCCATGTATCTGGAAGACATCTACACCCTGGGTGTGAACCTGGCTGGCCTGCCCGGCATAGCCCACCCGGTGGGCTTTGGCAGCAACGGCCGCCCGGTAGGCCTGCAACTGATCGGCAACTACTTTGCCGAGGCCAAGCTCCTGAACGCCGCTCACCAGTTCCAGCAGGCGACCGACTGGCACACCAAGGCACCGGCCTGAGCATGCGTACAACCCGCTCCCTTGCCTTGTTCGGTGCAATTTCATGGCTGTGCGTAGGCGCCGCCTTTGCCGATATTGCAGACAACACCTCGCCGCTGTCGGCCCAGAGCAATTGCTGCGAATCGCTGAATGAGTATGTATTCAGCCCCTTGCTTGCGGACAAGCCTACCTTGCTTGCGATCTCGCCGGACTCGGCTCAGATGGGCTTTGGTGGAGAGCTGGTTGGCTTTGCCGGCGTAAAGGTCGATGCTGCGGAGAACCGCAAGGTCGAGGTTCGCTCCTATGCGATGACCCATGGTATCCACATTCCCAACCTGATCTTCATTGACAGCCAATTCCAGCCTATCAAGGCCTTCACTGGTGTGAATCAGTGGGAAACCATGGTGGAGAACACGGGCAAGAGTGCGATACGTCTACGCGTTGCGGTGCCCAAAGGCGCCGCCTATCTGGTCGCCTACACCAACCAGGCCAACGCCAGCCAGACGCTACGCATGAGCAGTCAAGGGGACTTTGAAACCATCTCGCGCACTCGATGCGGTTTCAGCACCTATAGCCAAGACATTGAATGCAACACCGTCAGCAGACCTGACAGTGGGAAAATCTTCCGCTTTAGCGTACATGGCGCTATGTACGGCGTGCTTCGGTTCAGTCTGGTTTGAGAAACAACATAAGTAGGCAGCCGTCCACTTCAAAGAAAGTTTGAATCATGCAATGGGAAGTCGTTATCGGGCTGGAAATCCATACCCAGCTCTCGACCCAATCGAAGATTTTCTCCTCCGCCAGCACCGCCTTCGGCGCCGAGCCCAACACCCAGACCAGCACGGTGGATATCGCCCTGCCTGGCGTGCTGCCGGTGATGAACAAGGCGGCGGTGGACAAGGCGATCCGCTTTGGCCTCGCCATCGGCGCCAAGATCAACCGCAAGTCGGTGTTCGCCCGTAAGAACTACTTCTACCCCGACCTGCCCAAGGGCTACCAGATCAGCCAGTTCGAGCTACCGGTGGTGGAGGGTGGCCAGATCACCATCCGCGTCGGCGACGAGGACAAGGTGATCCGCCTGACCCGCGCCCACCTGGAAGAGGACGCCGGCAAGTCGGTGCACGAAGACTTCCACGGCATGAGCGGCATCGACCTGAACCGGGCCGGCACGCCATTGCTCGAGATCGTCTCCGAGCCCGATATGCGCTCCGCGGCCGAGGCGATTGCCTATGCCAAGGCGCTGCATTCCCTGGTGACCTGGATCGGCATCTGCGACGGCAATATGCAGGAAGGCAGCTTCCGCTGTGACGTGAACGTCTCGGTCCGCCCCAAGGGCCAGGCCGAGTTCGGCACTCGCCGCGAGATCAAGAACCTGAACAGCTTCAAGTTCATGGAGCAGGCGATCAAGTACGAGGTGCAGTGGCAGATCGAGCAGATCGAGGACGGCCACAAGATCCAGCAGGCCACCGTGCTGTTCGACCCGGATACCGGCGAGACCCGCATGATGCGCAGCAAGGAAGACGCACACGATTACCGCTACTTCCCCGACCCGGACCTGCCGCCGCTGGTGATCGGCGAGGACTGGATAGAACGCGTGAAGGGCGAGCTGCCCGAGCTGCCGGAGGCCATGCAGGCGCGCTTTGAGAGCCAGTACGGCCTGCCCGGCTACGACGCCGGCACGCTGACCGCCAGCAAGGACCTGGCCGCCTACTTCGAGGCCACCGTGGCTGCGGGTGCGGATGCCAAGCTCGCCAGCAACTGGATCATGGGCGAGGTATCGGCCACGCTGAACCGCGAAGAACGCGAGCTTGCCGACAGCCCGGTCAAGGCCGAGGCCCTGGCGCTGCTGATCAAGCGCGTCATGGATGGCACCATCAACAACAAGACCGCCAAGGATGTGCTGCGCAAGATGTGGGAAAGCGGCGATGGTGCCGACGCCATCATCGAACGCGACGGGCTGAAGCAGGAAAGCGATGCCGGCGCGATCGAGGCCATCATCGACGGCATGCTGGCAGCCAATGCCGCCATGGTGGAAGAGTACCGCTCGGGCAAGGAAAAGGCCTTCAACGCCCTGGTCGGCCAGTGCATGAAGGCCAGCAAGGGCAAGGCCAACCCCGCCCAGGTGAACGAGATACTGAAGCGCAAGCTCGGTTGATCGGCATCAACACGCTGTAAAGCGCTGCCCGGCATGCTATCGGCCGGGCAGGGCCCAAACCTCAGCCGATATCGGCATGAGGTGTATCTGATAGCAGGAAAGTGAACCGCATGTCCCCGATCAAGATCGCCATCTTGCTCGCCTTCGTGGCAGCAACCGCCTATACCCACCTGCGTGGCCGGGTGCGGCTGGGCTTCTGGCGCCAGCTCAGTGATCACTCGACCTTCATGTCGCCGATCAACTGCTTTATGTACCTGTTCTCCAAGGTGCCGAGCACGCCCTATCTGCCGGTCTCGCACTTCCCCGAGCTCAAGGTGCTGCAGGACAACTGGCAGGCGATCAGCGCCGAGGGGGCCAAGCTCTACGATACCGGCGACATCAAGGCATCGGACAAGTACAACGATGCCGGCTTCAATTCCTTCTTCAAGACCGGCTGGAAGCGCTTCTACTTGAAGTGGTACGACGAGGCCCACCCCTCGGCCGCCGAGCTGTGCCCGGTGACCACCGAGCTCTTGAAGCAGATCCCCAGCGTCAAGGCCGCCATGTTCGCCGCCCTGCCGCCGGGCGCCCGCCTGGTGCGCCACCGCGACCCCTTCGCCGGTTCCTTGCGCTACCACCTGGGCCTGCTCACGCCTAACGACGACCGTTGCTATATCGACGTCGACGGCGAGCGCTACAGCTGGCGCGACGGCGAGGCGGTGATGTTCGACGAGACCTATCTGCACTACGCCGAAAACACCACCGACCACAACCGCATCATCCTGTTCTGCGACATCGAACGGCCTATGTGGCTGCCCCCGGCCCGCTGGATCAACCGCTTTATCAGCCGCTACCTGATCGGCGCCGCTGCTGCCCCCAACAAGGAAGGCGACAAGACCGGCGGCATCAACAAGGCCTTTGCCTACATTCAGGAAGTACGGCTGTGGGGCAAGCGGGTGAAGGCCAAGAGCCGCTTCACATACTATGCCCTCAAATGGGCCCTGTTCGCTGCCATCCTGGGGATCTTCCTGCTGGTTTAAGCGAATACCGCCACTCAAAAACGCCCGGTCATACCGGGCGTTTTGTTTTGTTCGACCCGATGCCGCCAGCCACGGAGGGGTTCGGGGTCCCCGTGTGAGCCGCTGAGCATCGCAGCGTTCTGCGGGGTTGTCCCGGGGCGCGTTGTTGGAGCCCGTAGGGCGAGTTTCGCACCTCGGCCGCAGGGTGCGAGAAGCGCAAGGGACCCCACGTAGTGGGGCGGCGAACCCGGGGTCGCCTTTCTTTGCCTTCTTTCTTTGGCGAAGCAAAGAGAAAAGGGCGGTCCGCGCGGGTCTAAAGACCCGTCCTACAAAAACGGCTACCCGTGCTGCGGCAACGATTCAGGCGATGATACGGCGCAATGCCCTGCGGGGATTGCGCCCTACGAGGGCAGGGCATGTCACCATGTGTGGCCTCCCGGTTTGCGATGTTTCACGTAAAACATAGGCCGCGAGCCTAGGTAGATAGCAGCAAAGAAAAACGCCGCTACGAATAGCGGCGTTTTCATTGCTTACGAACAGTTTGCGATCAGGGCTGCGGTTGGAAGGCCGGGACGCCCATGCGCCAGAGGAAGAAGCTCCATACATCGGCGCTCTCGGCCACCTGCTGGGCCTTGGTCGAGCCCATGCCGTGGCCGCCGTCGTAGTCCACCCGCAGGATCACCGGCTTGCCGCTACTGCTGGCCACCTGCAAGCGGGCTGCCAGCTTGCCCGGCATCCAGGCATCCACGCGCGGATCGTTGGCGCCGGTGGTGACGATCACCGCGGGGTAGGCCACGCCGTCCTTGATGCGATGGTAGGGGCTGTTGGACAGCATGGCGCGGAAGTCCGCTTCCTTGGTCACCGTGCCGAACTCGGCAATATTGGGCGGACCGTTGGGGGTGAACTCCATGCGCAGCATATCGCTTACACCCACCGCGCTCTGCGCCGCGGCAAACAGCTCCGGCCGGGCGGTGATGGCACCGCCGATGGTGATGCCGCCGGCGCTGCCGCCGGTACCCGCCAGCCTGGCCGGCGAGGTATAGCCCTGCTGCACCAGGTAGTCGGCACAGGCCACCAGATCCTTGGCGGTATTGGCCTTGGTCTGGATATAGCCGGCACGGTGCCACTCCTCACCGAACTCACCGCCGCCACGTACATGGCAGATCGCCATCACACCGTCCTTCTCCAGCCAAGCCAGCCGGTTGGGGGTGAAGCGGGCTTCCTGCACGATGCCGTAGGCACCGTAGCCGCTGACGATGGTGGGGTGGCTGCCGTCGAGCTTGATGCCCTTGGCGGCCAGCAGCGACATCGGCACTTCGACGCCGTCGTGGCTCTTGACCATGATGCGCTTCGCTTCATAAGCGCTGAAGTCGACCTTGCTGGGCGGCAAGAGGCCGGTATCGCTGAGCTGGCCGGTCTTGGCGTCCAGCGCAAACATGCGCGGCGATTCCACCCAGCCCTCCAGCCGTACCAGCACCCCCTTGCGGTCCTCCGCAGTCACCAGTTCGCGCAGGCTGCCCTTGATGGGCAAGGCCACCTCGCTGAGCTTGCCCTTGAAAGGCAGGCGCAGGAGCTTGTCCACGCCGCCCTCGCTGGCACGCACATAGAGGGCGTCCTGGGCGATGGCAGCCTCGCGCAGCACCGCCGCGCCGTGCGGCAGCACCACCTTGGCGCGGGCCAGGGTCGGCTTCTTCAGGTCCAGCGCCAGCAGCTGGCCGCGCGGCGCATTGAGGTTGGACTTGAGATAGAGGGTATCGCCATGCAGCCAGGCGTCGGCCACCTTGTCGGCGGGGCCGACGATGCGCTGCCAGGGCGTCTTGGCGCCGGCCAGGGCCTTGAGCGGGGCGATGTAGTAGGAGTGCTCGACCGCGTCACCATGCAGCACCTCGACCAGGGCATGGTGCGAGCCCGGTGCGGTCTTGATATAGAAGATGTCGGCAATATCGAAGGGCAGGGCCGGGTTCACGCCGTAGCCGAACAAGGGCTGGTCGGCGCTGACCGGGGTGCCGAGCTTGTGCAGCCAGGCCGCGCTCTTGTTGTAGCGCTCGCGCACGCCATTCGCGTCCGCCGGTGGCAGGCGGTTGTAGAAGAAGCCCGAGCCGTCCGGCAGCCAGCCGTTCTGGTGGTTGAGGCCGGCGCCATCGATACGCTCAGGCAGCCATTGGCCGGTCTTGAGGTCGAGTAGGCGCATCTCGCTGTCTTCCGAGCCGCCGGCCGACACCCCGACCGCAACCAGGCGGCCATCCGGCGAAGGGGAGTACCAGTCGATGGCGACGTGGGCCTCTGCGCTGCCCAGGGTATCCGGGTCCAGCAGCAGGCGCTCGCCCTGCGCGTCGCGCACATAGAGGCGGCGGCCGTTACGGCCCGGTTCGGTCTTGAGATAGAACAGCCGGTCGGCCGCCTGCTCCACGCCGGACACGCTGATGCTGGCGTCGGCCAGCTCGGTCAGCCGCTGCTTGAGCGCGGCGCGGCCGGGGATGGTGGCCAGCACGCCATCGGCATAGACCGCCTGGGCCTTGAGCCAGTCGCGGAAGTCGGCGCTCTTCATGTCTTCCATCCAGCGATAGGGGTCGCTGATCTTGGTACCGAAGTAGTCATCGACCACAGCACGGGCCGGGGTGGCGGGTGGTGCGGCCAGGGGGGCCGCCTGGGCGGCGCCGGTGGCCAGCGCAAGGGCCAACAGGGTAGGGCGGAACATGGCTTCTATCTCTCCTCTTCTTGGGGGGCCTGCCTTGGGGCAGATGGAGTGCAGCTTGTGGCCGCACCCCGCATTACTGTGATCAGGCAGCGACCGGCTTGACCGCGCTGGCGGCGGTCTTGGCACGGCTGCGGGCCTCGTCGGTATCCTGGCCGGCCGCCAGGGCCACGCCCATGCGGCGGCGCTCGAAGGCCTCCGGCTTGCCGAAGAGGCGCAGGTCGCTGCGCGGCACCGCCAGGGCGGCCGCGATGCCTTCGAAGGCAATGCCGCGCGCTTCCATGCCACCGTAGATCACGGCGCTGGCGGCCGGCTCGCGCAGGCCGGCGTCGACCGGCAAGCCCAGGATGGCGCGGGCGTGCAGTTCAAACTCGGAAAAACGCTGGCTCATCAGGGTGACAAGGCCGGTATCGTGCGGGCGCGGGCTGACTTCGGAGAACCAGACCTGGTCGCCCTTGACGAACAGTTCCACGCCAAAGAGGCCACGGCCGCCCAGGTCGTCGGTGACGGCCTTGGCGATCTCGCGCGCTTTTTGCAGCGCGGCGGCCGACATGGGCTGCGGCTGCCAGCTCTCGACGTAGTCACCCTTGACCTGCACATGGCCGATGGGCTCGCAGAAGTGGGTCTCGACCTGGCCATCGACACCCAGGGCGCGGACGGTCAACTGGGTGATTTCATAGTCGAAATCGATCAGGCCTTCGACAATGACGCGGCCCTGGTCCACCCGGCTGCCGGCGGCGGCATAGGCCCAGGCGGCGTCCACATCGGCGGCGCGCTTGAGCAGGGACTGGCCCTTGCCCGAGGAGGACATCACCGGCTTCACAAAACAAGGGAAGCCGATGGCCTCGCAGGCGGCGCGCATCTCTTCCAGCGAGGAGGCGAAGCGGTAGGGCGAGGTGGGCAGGCCCAGGGTCTCGGCCGCCAGGCGGCGTATGCCTTCGCGGTTCATGGTCAATTGGGTGGCGCGCGCGGTCGGGATCACGGTGGCGAGGCCGTCGGCCTCGATACGGCCCAGCTCGTCGGTGGCGATGGCTTCGATCTCCGGCACGATCAGGTGCGGGCGCTCGGCCTCGACCAGGGCACGCAGGGCGGCCGGATTGCTCATATCGATCACATGGGCGCGGTGGGCAACCTGGTGGCCAGGCGCATTCGGGTAGCGATCGACGGCGATGGTCTCCACGCCCAGCTTCTGCAGGGCGATCAGGACTTCCTTGCCGAGCTCGCCGGCCCCGAGCAGCATGACTTTGAAGGCGGAAGGGCTGAGCGGCGTACCGAGGCGCATGATGGTTTCCATCTGGAAAGTGGGAAGCCCGCCATTGTAACGGCCAGCGGCGGCATTCGCCGCGGATCGCCGCCGTTGCCGACCGTGATTGACTTCCTGCTATCGTCATCTGCTCAAAAATTAAGCGAAATTGCTTCGCAAGCTGCCGCGCCGACGGTAGAATGCGCCCCTGTTACCGCTGGACACCGAAGCTTTCAAGCCTTTCGTTTCCAGCGGTTTTGCTTTCTGTACCGCCTGAACACGCATGCACATTGGTCCCTATCAGCTCCGCAACCGCCTGATCGTCGCCCCTATGGCCGGCGTGACGGATCGTCCTTTCCGCATGCTCTGCAAGCGGCTGGGCGCGGGCCATGCGGTGAGCGAGATGATCACCTCCAATGCCATGCTGTACGGCAGCGACAAGACCCGCCGCCGCGCCAATTTCGAGGGCGAGCTGGCGCCCGTGGCGGTGCAGATCGCCGGTTCCGACCCGGCCCAGATGGCCGAGGCCGCCCGCCACAACGTGGCGGCCGGGGCACAGATCATCGACATCAATATGGGCTGCCCGGCCAAGAAGGTCTGCAATGTGCTGGCGGGTTCTGCCCTCTTGCAGGACGAAGACCGCGTTGCCCGCATCCTCGACGCGGTGGTCAACGCCGTGGCCGTGCCGGTGACACTGAAGACCCGGCTGGGCTTCAAGAACGGCGAGGAGAACATCCTGCGCGTGGCCAAGCTGGCCGAGGACAGCGGGATTGCCGCACTGGCGCTGCACGGCCGCACCCGCGAGGATATGTATAACGGCGCGGCCCGCTATGAGCTGATCGCCGAAGTGAAGCGCAGCCTCAAGATCCCGGTGGTCGCCAATGGCGATATCACCAGCCCGGAAAAGGCCAGGCAGGTACTGGACGCGACCGGCGCCGACGCGATCATGATAGGTCGGGCGGCCCAGGGCCGGCCCTGGATCTTCCGCGAGATCGAGCACTACCTCGCCACCGGCGAGCACCTGCCGCCGCCGCGCGTCAGCGAGATCCACGCGATCCTGATCGAGCACCTGCAGGACCACTATGCTTTCCATGGCGAATATTCGGGCTGCCGTATCGCCCGCAAGCATATCGCCTGGTACACGAACGGCCTGCGCGGCTCCAATGAATTCCGGCAGGCCATGTACCGGCTGGACAGCACGGCCGAGCAGCTGGCGGCGGTGGATAGCTATTTCAAGCAACTGGCGCAGAGCAGCGAGCGCCTGGTTTACCAAGACGAGACTGCCCTAGCAGCCGCCTGAGCAAGACCCACGGGGAGAGAGACCACCATGTCCAGCAAGGATCAAATCTGCTTTGCCGTACGCGATGCGCTGGAGCAGTACTTCCGCGATCTCGACGGCGAAGCGCCGCAGGCCATCTACGACATGGTGCTCGCCAAGGTCGAGAAGCCGATGCTGGAGGTGGTGCTCGACAAGGCCCAGGGTAACCAGACCCGGGCGGCCGAACTCCTGGGCATCAACCGCAACACGCTCCGCAAGAAGATGCAGGACCACGACCTCATCTGAAGAATTACAGCGCGCCCGCCGGGAAACCCGCGGGCGTGTTTCATGGTTACAAACTCGCAAGGCAATGTGAAATGGTCAAAATCAAGCGCGCACTGATCAGCGTCTCCGATAAAACCGGCGTTCTGGAGTTCGCTCGCGAACTGGCCGGCTTCGGTGTCGAGATCCTCTCCACCGGCGGCACCGCCAAGATGCTGGCCGATGCCGGCATGAAGGTGATCGAGGTGGCCGACTACACCGGCTTCCCCGAAATGCTGGACGGTCGCGTCAAGACCCTGCACCCCAAGATCCACGGTGGCATCCTGGGTCGTCGCGACCTGGCCGGCCATGTCAGCAAGATGGCCGAACACGGCATTGGCAGCATCGACCTCGTGTGCGTGAACCTCTACCCCTTCGAAGCCACCATTGCCAAACCCGATTGTGACTTTGACGATGCGATCGAGAACATCGACATCGGCGGCCCGGCCATGGTGCGCTCCGCCGCCAAGAACCACGCCTTTGTCGCCATCGTCACCGACGCTGCCGACTACGCGCCACTGGTGGCCGAACTGAAAGCCAACGAAGGCGCCCTGGGCCTGCCCACCCGTCGCAAGTTGGCCAAGAAGGCTTTCAGCCACACCGCCGCCTACGACGGCGCGATCAGCAACTACCTGACTTCGCTGAACGACGACGGTACCCAGCAGTCCTTCCCGGCCCGCCTCAATATCAGCGTGGAGAAGGTGCAGGACATGCGCTACGGCGAGAACCCGCACCAAGCTGCGGCCTTCTACCGCGACCTGCACCCGGCCGCCGGCAGCCTGGCCAACTACCGCCAGCTGCAGGGCAAGGAGCTGAGCTACAACAACATCGCCGACTCCGACGCCGCCTGGGAGGCCGTCAAGGCCTTTGACGAGCCGGCCTGCGTGATCGTCAAGCATGCCAACCCCTGTGGCGTGGCCATTGCGGCCGATACCCTGACCGCCTACAAGCTGGCCTTCGCCACCGATACCACCAGCGCCTTCGGCGGCATCATCGCCTTCAACCGTACCGTCGACGCCGCCACCGTGGAAGCGGTGACCGGCCAGTTCCTGGAAGTGCTGATCGCCCCGGCCTTCAGCGACGAGGCAAAAGCCATCATCGCCGCCAAGAAGAACGTGCGCGTGCTGGAAGTACCGCTGCAGCAAGGCGCCAACCGCTTCGATCTCAAGCGCGTGGGCGGCGGCATCCTGGTACAGACCCCGGACGTGCATCACATCACCGCGGCCGACTTCAAGGTCGTGACCAAGAAGGCGCCGACCGCCGAGCAGCTCAAGGACCTGCTGTTCGCCTGGCGCGTGGCCCAGTTCGTGAAGTCCAACGCCATCGTATTCTGCGGCCAGGGCCAGACCCTGGGTGTGGGCGCCGGCCAGATGAGCCGCGTGGATTCGACCAAGATCGCCGCGATCAAGGCCAAGAACGCCAACCTGGACCTCAAGGGTTCGGTCTGCGCCTCGGATGCCTTCTTCCCGTTCCGCGATGGCGTGGACGTGATCGCCGAGAATGGCGTGTCGGCCATCGTCCAACCGGGCGGTTCGATGCGCGATGAGGAAGTGATCGCCGCTGCTGACGAGCACGGCATTGCCATGGTCGTGACCGGCATCCGCCACTTCCGTCATTGATCTGAAAACCGGGACCCACACCTGCCGCAAGGCAGGGTGGGTTCCTGCGTGTGAGGCGTCAGGCCTGGGACGTGGCTTACCACTCCCCAGCCCTTACTTCTTACTACTCCTGCGAGGCAGCACATGAACATACTTGTCATCGGCTCTGGTGGTCGCGAGCACGCGCTGGCCTGGAAGATTGCCCAGTCGCCACGCGTGGGCAAGGTCTTTGTGGCACCGGGCAACCCCGGCACTGCACGCGAGGAAGGCCTGACCAATGTACCGGTGACCGATATTGCCGAGCTGGTAGCCTTTGCCCAGCGCGAGCAGGTGATGCTGACCGTGGTCGGCCCCGAGGCACCGTTGGCAGCGGGCGTGGTGGATGCCTTCCGCGCTGCCGGGCTGAAGATCTTCGGCCCCACCAAGGCGGCCGCCCAGCTGGAAAGCTCCAAGGACTACGCCAAGGCCTTCATGGCCCGCCATGGCATCCCGACCGCCCAGTACCGCACCTTCTCCAAGGCTGACGAAGCGCACGCCTACGTAAGCGAACGTGGTGCACCCATCGTGATCAAGGCCGATGGCCTGGCCGCCGGCAAGGGCGTGATCGTGGCGCTGACGCTCGATGAAGCGCACGCCGCCATCGACATGATGCTGCTCGACAACAAGATGGGCGACGCCGGTGCGCGGGTAGTGATCGAAGACTTCCTCAAGGGCGAGGAAGCCAGCTTTATCGTGATGGTGGACGGCAAGCATGTGCTGGCCATGGCCAGCTCGCAGGACCACAAGCGCCTCCTGGACAACGACGCCGGCCCCAATACCGGCGGCATGGGGGCCTATTCGCCGGCACCGGTGGTGACGCCGGAAGTACACGCCCGCGCCATGCGCGAGGTGATCCTGCCCACCGTGGCCGGTATGGCCAAGGATGGCATCCCCTATACCGGCTTTCTGTACGCCGGTCTGATGGTGACCGAGGAGGGCGCCGTCAACGTGGTGGAATTCAATTGCCGCATGGGCGACCCGGAAACCCAGCCCATCATGTCGCGGCTGAAGTCCGACCTCGTGGGCCTGGTGGAACACGCGGTCAACGGCACCCTGGACCAGGCCGAAGCCGAGTGGGACCGCCGGGTGGCACTGGGCGTGGTACTGGCCGCGCACGGCTACCCCGACGCACCGCGCAAGGGTGACGTGATCGAGGGCCTGGCTACCCAGCACTTCGAGGATGCCCATGTCTTCCATGCCGGTACCGCCCAGCAGGGTGACGCGGTGGTGACCAGTGGCGGCCGCGTGCTGTGCGTGACCGCCTTGGGTGACAACGTGAAAATTGCCCAGAAGCGTGCTTACGAGGTGATCGAAGGCATCCGTTTTGACGGCATGCAGTACCGCCACGATATTGGCTTCCGTGCCCTGGCACGCAAGCCTGGCGCCCAATAGCGGTCAGCCACAATTGTTGGAAAGAGCCCGCTCATAGCAGCGGGCTTTTTTTATGCCAGCTTCATGTCTACGATTTCCCTAATGGCGAAAGATCGTATTGACAAGTAGGGTCGCGCGCCTATGACAGTGGCAAATCCGCCGCCGATCATGACAGGGGAACCTTTATGAAAATCAAGACATTGCTGGCCTGCTTCATGGGCCTTTCGCTGCTGGGATCGGCCCTGGCAGACGACTTCGACGACATCAAGAAGCGCGGCACGCTGATCGTTGGCGTCAAGGATTCCACGCCGCCCTTCGGCGTGCTGAACCCCAAGACCCAGACCATCTCGGGCTACGACATCGACTTTGCCTCGGCGATCGCCAAGCACATGGGCGTGAACATCGTGGTCAAGGCGGTGGAATCGTCGCAGCGCATACCCAAGCTGCAGGGCAAGGAAGTGGACATGATCATCGCGACCATGACCAAGAACCCTGAGCGCGAGAAGCAGGTCGACTTCAGCTACGGCTACTTCATCACCGGCCAGAAATTCGTGGTTCGCAAGGGCAAGGTCAACTCGATCGAGGACCTGGCCAAGCTGACCATCGGTACCGTGACCGGCTCCACCTCGGAAAAGCAGCTCAAGCGCGAGATGCCGACCGCCAATGTGGTGCTGTTCGGCGACTACGACGAGGCCTTCGCTGCCATGGGCAAGGGCCAGCTCGATTCGGTCTCGACCGACGAACCCATCCTGGCCGGCCTTCTGAACAAGATGCCGAACAAGAAGGACTTCGAGATTCCCAACCTGACCATCTCGCTCGAGGTCTACGGCATTGCCGTACGCAAGGGCGAAAAGCGCCTGCTAGAAGAAGTGAACAAGACCATCGTCGGCATGGAGCAGTCGGGCGAAGCCGAGAAGATCTTCAACCGCTGGTTTGGTCCGTCCACCGCGACCCCGCTGACTCGCTTGTTCAAAATCAACGCAAAATAAGTAAAAGCAGCGCAGGGGTGTCGCCTGCAGCCTAAGCGCCCGGCACAGCCGGGCGTTTTCGTTGCTGCGCGGGTTCGAGCGGTCTTTGACTTGATTGAACCCCATCCCCTAGGCGTCTACACAACCGGTTTAGCTGCCAAGCCGCATGCAATTCAACAGGCCCCACAAGCCCTGGGGTAAAATCCTGGCTTTCTCGGCCCCCCGTTTCCCTGCATGTCGCTGTTCGCCCTAGGCCTCAATCACGAGACCGCGCCCATTGCGGTGCGGGAGAAGCTCGCCTTCTCGCCGGAGGAGTTGCGTGCCGAGGTGTTGGCGCTGACCGGGGTCAAAGGGGTGCACGAGGCGGCCATCGTCTCGACCTGCAACCGCACCGAGCTCTATGCCGCGGCGCGCGATGAAGAAACCTTGGTGCAGTGGTTGGCGCAGTCGCGCCAGATCGATCCCAGCCATATCACCCCCTACCTCTACCGCCTGCCGGACCGCGATGCCGCCCGCCATGTCTTCCGTGTCGCCTCGGGGCTCGATTCCATGGTGCTTGGCGAGACCCAGATCCTGGGCCAGCTCAAGGATGCGGTGCGCGAGGCGCAGGAGGCAGGCGGTCTCGGCCCATCGCTGAACGGCCTCTTCCAGAAGGCCTTCTCGGTGGCCAAGGAAGTCCGCACCCAGACCAGCATAGGCGCCAATTCCGTGTCGATGGCCGCAGCGGCGGTCAAGCTGGCGGAACGGCTGTTCCCGGATCTGGGGGAGCTCAAGGTGCTGTTTATCGGCGCTGGTGAAATGATCGAGCTATGCGCCACCCATTTTGCGGCGCGCAAACCGGCCCGCATGTCGGTGGCCAACCGTACCCTGGAGCGTGGCGAGGCGCTGGCCCGCGAGCACGGCGGCGACGCCTTTGCGCTGGCCGAATTGCCGGAACGGCTGCCGCAGTACGATATCGTGGTCACCAGCACCGCCAGCCAGCTGCCTATCATCGGCCTGGGGGCCGTGGAGCGGGCGATCAAGGCACGCAAGCACCGGCCCATGTTCATGGTGGACCTGGCGGTACCGCGCGATGTGGAGCCGGAAGTGGGCGCACTGCCCGACGTCTACCTCTATACCGTCGATGACCTCGCCGAGGTGGTGCGGCAGGGCCGCGCCGAGCGCGAACAGGCGGTGCGCGAGGCGGACGGCATTGTCGAGCGGCATGCCGACGAATTCATGCAGTGGCTGGACAACCGCGCCCTGGTGCCCACCATACGCGCGCTCAAGGACCAGGCCGAGCGGTTGCGCCGGCACGAGCTGGAGCGGGCCATGAAGTTGCTGGCCAAGGGCGAGGACCCGGCCGCAGTGCTGGAATCGCTGTCGCTGACGCTCAGCAACAAATTCCTGCACGCCCCCATGGCAGCCCTGAACCAGGCCGATACCAGCCAGCACGGCACGCTGGTCGAGACGGTGCGCCGGCTCTACCACCTGCACGACGACGAGTAGCCATGACCCCAGCCGCTATCCGCTGGCAGCGGGGCGAGTACGAGATCGACACCGATCCGTCCCGCCTTGACCTTGCCCAGGCCCATGCCTATATCGCCGCGACCTACTGGGCGCAGGGCATCCCCTTCGAGACCTTCTGCCGCTCGGTGGCCGGCGCGCTATGCTTGGGCGTGTACCATGGCGAGCAGCTGGTGGGTTTTGCGCGGGTGATCAGTGACTACGCCACCATCGCCTATCTGGGCGACGTATTCATCGCGCCGGAACATCGCGGCCAGGGTCTCTCCAAGTGGCTGATGGACTGCATTACCGGTCACCCCCAATTGCAGGGCCTGCGCCGCTGGATACTCCTGACCGGCGACGCACATGGCCTCTACCAACAGTACGGCTTTACGCCCCTGGCCGCGCCCGAGCGCTGGATGGAGCGGGCCGACCTCAACGTCTACAAGAAAACGCCAGCATGAAGCCCAGCATTGCCAACAAGCTCGCCAACCTCGCCGACCGGCTGGAGGAAGTGAACCAGTTGCTCGCCAGCGAAGAAGCCACCCGCGATATGGACGGCTTTCGCAAGCTGAGCCGCGAGCACGCCGAGCTGACCCCGGTGGTCGAACTGTTCAAGACCTACCGCCAGACCGAGACCGACCTTGAGACGGCGCGCGAGATGCTGGATGACCCGGACATGAAGGAGCTGGCCGAGGCCGAGCTCGCCGACGGCGCCAGCCGGCTGGAGGCACTGGAGGCCGAGCTGCAGAAAGCCCTGCTGCCGCGTGACCCCAACGACGAGCGCAATATCTTCCTGGAAATCCGCGCCGGTACCGGCGGCGATGAATCGGCCCTGTTCGCCGGCGACCTGTTCCGCATGTACAGCCGCTTTGCCGAACGCAACCGCTGGCAGGTGGAGATCGTCTCGGCCAATGAGAGCGACCTTGGCGGCTACAAGGAAGTGATCGCCCGCATCGTGGGGCAGGGCGCCTATAGCAAGCTCAAGTTCGAGAGCGGCGGCCACCGCGTGCAGCGGGTACCGGCCACCGAATCGCAGGGCCGTATCCATACCAGTGCCTGCACCGTGGCGGTGATGCCGGAGGCGGATGAACTGGAGGAAGTGAACATCAACCCGGCCGATATCCGTATCGATACCTTCCGCGCCAGCGGTGCCGGCGGCCAACACATCAACAAGACCGACTCGGCCATCCGTATCACCCACTTCCCCACCGGTCTGGTGGTGGAGTGCCAGGACGGTCGCAGCCAGCACCAGAACAAGGCCCGCGCCATGCAGGTGCTGGCTGCACGGCTCAAGGACAAGCAGGAGCGCGAGGCGCACGCCAAGGAGGCGGCCATGCGCAAATCGCTGGTGGGCTCTGGCGACCGTAGCGAGCGCATCCGCACCTATAACTTCCCGCAGGGCCGTATTACCGACCACCGCATCAATCTGACGCTGTACAAGCTCGACAACGCCATGGATGGCGACCTGTTCGAGCTGACCGATGCGCTGATGACCGAACACCAGGCCGAGCTGCTGGCCGAGATGGCAGCCCAGAGCTAACGGCTCCCTGCGTGCAGGTTCCTGATGATTCAGCGCAGGCGCCCGCCGACGGGGAGCCTCGCTACGCTCGAACGCGCATCTGCTCGCCAGTGGCCTTTGTTCATGACAGACTGGCTACATAATACCCACCGCCATCGCAACGATGCCGGCGAGGCCTACTGACCCGGTCCCTCCATGCCTGCTGCCACGGTAACCCGCCTGCTGCTTGCCCTGACCCTGAGCCTGCTGTGCCTGTACAGCCAGGCCGCGCCCCCGCAGGCGGACAGGCTGAGCTACCACTGCGTACCCGGCCAGGCACAATGGCAGCCGGTACCCGCCAGCGGCAGGATACGGCTCCTGGAAGCCGACTTTGCACTCGGCAAGGTCTGCCAGGTGCGGGTCGCGGCCGGCGCGGCCGATGACGACCGCTGGCTGGTCTTCAATACCCTGGTGCAGAGCCAACTCAGCAGCCTGCCTGGCCCCGATGGAGAGCCGGCGGCCCCCTTGGTCTGGCTAACCCCGCAAAGCGCCGCCCTGGCGGTGCCCCCCGGCGGCGCGGCCACCGCCCAGCTGCGCATGGTCATGCCCATAGGCGGCGGCTTTCGCACCAGCCTGGAAGCGCCGGGCAGTTTTCTGGCCCGCAGTCAGTTCAACGACCAGGTACGTGGCGAGCTCCTGACCCTGCTGTTCGCCATGAGCATCGTCAGCGCCTTGTTCGCGCTGGCGCTGCGCGACCGTACCACCGGCTGGTATACCGGCTTCACCCTGGCGGTGGCCGTGGTCTGGAGCTTTATCACTGGCCTCGGTACCGGCAGCAGCGCCCTGGCGGTCAACTATCCCTGGCTGACCCTGCATGGCCTCTTGCTGAGCTATGGCCTGGGCCTCTTCCTGGGCCTGCGCTTTGCCATAAGCTTCAACAATCTGGCCGGCCACAGCCCGCGCCTGCAGACCGCCCTGCAGTGGGTGGGCTGGGGCATCCTGGGCTATACCGCGCTGGGCTTCGCGCCCGGCCTCTATGGCGCCATCCTGAGCTACTACAACCTGCTGGCGCTGTTTGTGTTCGGCTGCATGCTGCTGCCAGGCATTGCCAGCCTGCGCGAGCGCGACTACCGCACCGGCCTCTTGTTCCTGGCCGGCTGGGCGCCCATCGTGCTGGCCTGGACGGCGGTGCTGCTGAGCTATATCCACCTGCAACCGGGCTACCCGAGCTGGCTGGGCCAGCTTGCGCTGCACCTGCACGGCTGGGGCCTCTTGCCCGACTGGCTGAGTTCGCCCCATGTGCGCCCCGGCGCGCTGCTCTTGCAGGCGATCATCTATTCGCTGGCCTTGGCCGACCGCGCCGCCCGGCTACGCCATAGTCGCGAAAAGGCAGCCATGACCGACAAGGCCACCGGCCTTGCCAACCGCGCCAGCTTCCTCTTGCGTGGCCAGCAGCGGCTGAGCATCGACCCGCAGCGGCAGCGCACCCTGGTGCTGCTCGATATCAACCGCTTTACCGCCATCAACGAGACCCTGGGCTACGACTGCGGTGACGCGGTGCTGCGCGAAACCGGCCGGCGGCTGCGCCGCAAGCTGGGTTCCGGCGTGCTGCTGGCGCGGGTGGGCGGCAACCAGTTCGCGGCACTGATCAACGACTGCGCGACCGAGAGCCCGCTGCAGATGCTGGTGGCGGACATTGCCCGCCAGTCCTTGGTGATCGAAGGCCAGCGACTGGATATCCAGCTCAGCTGCGGTGCCGCCTGTAGCCCGCGGCACGGCCAGGATATCGACCTCTTGATGCGGCGGGCCGAGATCACCCTCAAGGC
>NZ_DATCSC010000151.1:0-11026 GCF_036568685.1 Chitinimonas sp. | reverse complement strand
GGTCAGGGTCGAGGTCAGGGCCACCTTGCGTTCAAGCAGGTGCTGCTGCAGTGCCTGCATCTCGGGGCTGTCCACCGTCAGTGCATTCAGACTCTTGGGCACGGTATCGCCATTCGGACAGGTGTCGGCCGGCTTGCCCGCAACAAAGTCGCTGGCTGCCAGAAAGCCATGTTCCAGGTTGTCGATACCAATATCGGCCGCTTCACGATAGGTAATGGCGCACAGATGGCCGGTCACCTTCTGCTGGTGGGCATGCGCCTCTTCCACCACCGCGCCGAGCTCGGCACGGGTAAGGTGCATATAGGCCTTGTAGGAGGTCGCGCCCTCCCCGGCCCAATAGCTCACCATGGTCTTGGCCTGGGCCGGGCTGGCAATACGTTGGACCTGCATCACAAAAGGCGTGGCGCCGTTGAGAAAGGGAGCGGTCACGTCCATGTCCGGACCGATATTGGCGCCGCTTTCGATATCACGCTTGAGGTTCAGGTCGGCGTAAGGGCTCATGCTGCCGGCGGTACGGATAGTGGTGGCCCCACCCGCAAGGTAAAGCCGGGGGAAGGATTCGAACATGGCGCCATAGGCACCATTGGCGACCGGGTAGAAGGTGTGCTCGTGCAGCATGACAAAGCCCGGCGCGAGCGATTGCCCGCTCAAGTCGCGAACCACTGCCCCCTTGGGCAGGCTGACCGTACCGGTTTTTCCCAAGGCGGCAATGCGACCGTCCTTGATCAGCAAGGTCATATCCCGCTGCGGTGCGGCGCCCGTTCCATCGAACAGCTCGGCATGGGTCAGAGCCAGCAGCGGTCCGCGCAGGGCGACGAACTCGTCGGTATCGGCAGCCTGAGCAAAGAGGCCGGCGGCCAGCAGGCTAAGGTTACGCATCCAGGTCTGCATATCGATTACGAACTCCCATTTCATCGCTTGATCAAATCGGCCGAGTGGCCCCGTGTTCAGCTACCGGCGACGGGCAGCACCAGCGTTTCCTTCACTTCCTCCATCACTACATAGCTGCGCGACTCCACGGCCCCAGGCAGGTTGAGCAGGATGTCGCCCAAGAGGGTGCGGTATTGGGACATATCGGAGATACGTGCCTTGACGAGGTAGTCGAAGTCACCCGATACCAGGTGGCACTCGACGATATTGGGTAGTTTCATCACCTCGCGGCGGAACTGGTCGAAGATCTCGGCCGATTTGGCAGCAAGACGCAGCTCGACAAACACCAGCTGGGCGCAGGCGACCGCTCGCGGATTAACCCGTGCGTAGTAGCCCTCGATCACCCCTTCCCGCTCCAGCCGCTTGACCCGCTCCGAGGTCGGTGTGGTCGAGAGGCCCACCTTCTCGGCCAGCTCGGTCAGGGCCATACGGCCGTCCTGCTGCAACAGTGTCAGGATCTTGCGATCGGTACGGTCCAGTTCACGCATAAACTCTATTCCAGACTTATTCTAGTAATAACAATATTCAACAGGATTTATTCTCGTACAGATAGTAAAACTTGGTCGCACTTTTTGCTATTTGCTCAATAGACTGCGCCAATTCCCTGTTCCTGGATTTGGGCGGCAAACCATGCGTGTAATCGTACTCGGCGGCGGCGTGATCGGTGTTTCGACGGCATATTACCTGGCCCGGGCGGGCGCCGAGGTCACGATACTGGAGCGTCAGTCTGGCGTTGCGCTGGAAACCAGCTTTGCCAATGCAGGCCAGATCTCACCGGGTTACTCCACGCCCTGGGCAGCACCCGGCATCCCGACCAAGGCGCTCAAGTGGTTGTTCCAACGACACGCCCCGCTGGCGGTCAAGCCCGACGGCAGCCTGTTCCAGTGGCAATGGATGGCGCAGATGCTGGCCAACTGCAATGACGCTGCCTACGCCATCAACAAGGAACGCATGATGCGGCTGTCCGAATACAGCCGCGACTGCCTGCGTAATCTGCGTGCCGAGATCGGCGTTCACTACGAGGAACGTAGCGGCGGCACCCTGCAATTGTTCCGCACGCAAAAACAGCTCGACGGCGCCGCCCGCGATATCCCGGTGCTGGAAGCCTGCGGTGTGCCGTTTGAATTGCTGGACGAGGCTGGCTGCGCCCAGGCCGAACCGGCACTGGCCAAGGTTCCAGGCCGTGTAGTCGGCGGCCTGCGTCTGCCAAATGATGAAACCGGCGATTGCCAACGCTTCACCACCGAACTGGCCCGCCGTGCCGAGCAGCTGGGTGTGCGCTTCCGCTTTGACAGCCGGATCGACGAGCTGCAGGTGGAACGAGGCCGCATTGCCGGCGTGGTGGTCAATGGCGAACGCCTGGAGGCCGATCATTATGTGGTGGCGCTGGGCAGCTTCAGTCGTCATCTGGTCAAGGCGCTGGGCCTCAACCTGCCGGTCTACCCGACCAAGGGCTATTCGCTGACCATCCCCATCACCAATCCGGATGGTGCACCGGTCTCTACCATCCTGGACGAGACCTACAAGATCGCCATCACCCGCTTTGATCAGCGCATCCGCGTAGGCGGCATGGCCGAGCTCAGTGGCTACGATCTCAGCCTCAACCCGCGTCGCCGCGAGACGCTGGAGCTGGTGGTGAACGACCTGTTCCCCGAGGGGGGCGACGTCAAGGCCGCCAGCTTCTGGACCGGCCTGCGCCCCATGACCCCGGATGGCACGCCCATTGTCGGCCGTACGCCCTACGCCAACCTCTCGCTCAACACCGGCCACGGTACACTGGGCTGGACCATGGCCTGCGGCTCGGGCAAGTTGCTGGCTGACATCGTCACCGGCCAGCGGCCCGAGATCAGCACCGAGGGCCTGGCGCTCGACCGTTACGGCCGCAAGGCCATAGACGGTCGCCTGGCTGGCCTGCAACCGGCCCGCGCCTGAGCCCGGCACAGCCCCACGCCGATCGACCCGTACCGTATCGGGCCGGTCGGCTTTGTTTTGCCCGATAATCCCGATAACGCTTCCCTATCCGCCGCCATGAGCCGTCCGCTGACCGCCACCATCAACCTCGCTGCCCTGCGCGCCAACTACCTGCTGGCCAAACGCCTGCATGGCGGCAAAGTGCTCGCTATCGTCAAGGCCAACGCCTATGGCCATGGTGCGGCCCGCTGCGCCCAGGCGCTGGCCGAGGTTGCCGACGGTTTTGGCGTAGCGGCCATCGAAGAAGCGATACAGCTCCGTGAAGCCGGCATCCGCCAACCTATCCTGCTGCTGGAGGGCTGGTTCGAGGCCAGCGAGCTGCCGCTGATCGAGCGTTACGATCTGTGGACAGCCATGCACAGCCTGTCCCAGGTGGCTGATATTGAAGCGGCGACACTCAGCCGGCCGCTCACCGTGTGGGCCAAGATAGACAGCGGCATGCATCGCCTTGGGATCGCACCAAGCGACTTCCCTGAGCTGCATGCGCGCCTCGAGGCCACCGGCAAGGTCGGCAAGATCGTCGCCATGACCCACTTCGCACGGGCCGATGAGCTCGATTGCGATACCACACCACGCCAATCCGCCTGCTTTATGGCTGCCATCGCCGGTCTGAAGGTGGAGACCAGCCTCTGCAACTCGGGCGGCATCCTGGCCTGGCCAGATCTGCACGGTGACTGGGGCCGCGCCGGCGTGATGCTGTATGGCGGCACCGCCGCTGACCGTCAGTTGCCAGACTGGCCGCAAGCGGTCATGAACCTCGACAGCCGCATCATGGCGGTACGCGAGCTATCTGCGGGCGAGCCCATAGGCTATGGCGGAGGCTTTGTAACAGAGCGGCCGACCCGGGTCGGTGTGGTGGCCTGTGGCTATGCCGACGGTTACCCACGCGTGGTGCCCAGCGACACACCGGTGCTGATCGATGGACAACGCGGCCGCATCATCGGCCGGGTGTCGATGGATATGCTGACCGTGGACCTGACCGAGCACCCGCACGCCGGTGTCGGCACTGCAGTGCGGCTTTGGGGCGAAGGCTTGCCGGCAGCAGAGATTGCCGCATCGGCCGGCACTATCGACTATGAGTTGTTCTGCAACGTCAAACGCGCGCGCTTTGAGTATCAGGGCTAGCGACCGCGCCTACCACCAGGCATGGAAATGGTGGACAGGTCCTATGCCCTGCCCTACTTGCAGCTTATCGGCCGCCGATAGCGCCGCCTGCAGATAAGCCCGCGCAGCCATCACCGTGGCCGGCCAATCAACATGGCGGGGCCGTAGCGCCGCCAGCGCGGCAGACAAGGTACAACCGGTACCGTGGGTGTTTCGGGTCGGCACACGCGGGTAGACGATGCGCGTCTCGCCCTCCGGGGTGATCAGCCAGTCCGGGCTCTCGGCTCCACCCAGGTGCCCACCCTTCATCAACACCGCCTGGGCGCCCGCCGCCATCAGTCGGCGCCCCTGCTCCCGCATCATGTCTTCGGTCGTAGCGACCTCAACATCCAGCAGGGCCGCCGCTTCCGGCAGGTTGGGCGTAATCAGAGAAGCCAGCGGCAGCAGGCGTTCGCGAATCGCGCCAACGGCATCCTGGGACAATAGGGGGTGGCCACCCTTGGCAATCATGACGGTATCAAGCACCACATGGGCGGGCTGGTGTCGCGCCAGACTATCGGCGACCGCATGCACAATGTCCGCATTGGCCAGCATGCCCAGCTTGACCGCATCAACACGAATATCCGCAAACACGGCATCGAGCTGGGCAGCGACAAAATCCGGCGGTACGGGATGCACCGCCTGTACGCCCTGGGTGTTCTGGGCAGTCAGGGCAGTCAGTACGCTCAGGCCGTAGGCTCCCAAAGCCGAGAAGGTCTTGAGATCGGCCTGTATGCCGGCCCCGCCACCTGAATCCGAGCCGGCAATCGTCAGTGCGTGGTAGATCATCATGCCCTCCTGCTGAGGCTACATACTCATGAGGGACCGGAATGTAGCATGCCAGATAAGCCAAACGGCCCCGCAGGACCGTTTGCATACTATGTGACGCAGGCTGTTTCAGTGCTTGTCCTGATGCGGCAAGCGCAGCGCCGTTACCACCCCGATCAGCGACACCACCAGTACATAGTAGGCGGGGGCGAGCTTGTCGGACTTCAGCAGCAGGCTCACAAATACCGGGGTGAGGCCGCCGAAGATGGCGTAAGCCACATTGTAGGAGAAGGAAAGGCCGCTAAAGCGCACCTTGCCGGGAAAGGCATTCACCATCACGAAGGGCACGGCACCAATGGTGCCGACACTGAAGCCGGCCAGGGCGTAGAGCGGGAACAGCAACTCGGGTTGGCTGAAGAGACTGCTGTACAGTAGGAAACTGCTACCAGCCAGCAATAGTCCCCCCACCGACAGCACCCACTTGGCACCCAGGCGGTCTGCCAGGCTACCGGCCACCACACAGCCTAAGGTCAAGCACAGGGTGGCCAGACTGTTGGCCTGCAGGGCCTGCGCCGGGCTGAAGCCGTAGAGCTTCTGCAGGAAGGTTGGCGTCATCAGGATCACGACCACGATGGCGGCCGACAACATCCAGGTCAGCAGCATGGACTGGGCGATGGCGCGCTTGTGGTCGCGTACCACTTCCTTGAGCGGCATCTCGGCCGCCAGCGCCTTCTGTTGCTGCAGCTCGGCAAAGACCGGGGTCTCGTGCAGCCACTGCCGCAAATACATGGAAAAGAGGCCGAACACGCCACCAATCAGGAAGGCGATGCGCCAGCCGTAGCTGAGCAGTTGTGCCTGGTCGAAGACGGTATTGATGGCGGTGGCCGCCAAAGAGCCCAGCAGGATGCCGAAGGTCAGGCCAGCGGTCAGCGTACCGCAGGCATAGCCGATGTGGCGGCGTGGCACATGCTCAGACACGAACACCCAGGCACCCGGCACCTCGCCACCGACTGCGGCACCTTGCAGGATGCGCAGGAACAGGAGCAGCACCGGCGCAGCCAGGCCGATACTGGCGTAGGTAGGCAAGCACCCCATCAAGAGGGTTGGGACCGACATCAGCAGGATGCTGAAGGTGAACATGCGCTTGCGGCCCAAGAGGTCGCCAAAGTGCGCCATCACGATGCCACCAAGTGGCCGGGCCAGATAACCGGCCGCGAAGATGCCGAAGGTCTGCACCTGCCGCAGCCAGTCCGGGATTTCCGGAGGGAAGAACAGTTGGCCGATCACCGCCGCAAAAAACACGAAGATGATGAAATCGTAGAATTCCAGGGCACCGCCCAGTGCCGCCAAGCCCAGGGTCTTGTAGTCGCTTGCGCCGAGGGTGCGCTGCGCGGGAACCGCAGCGGATAAGGGAACAGACATCGCGTACTCGCTTCTAAATAGTGATCAGAAGCGAAGCGCCGCACAGGGTTACGTGCAGGGTTGCCGAGATACAGCAGGATGCGCGCAGGGCCCGGCAGGATGACGCCGGACTAAGCGGGTTTACGCTTCGCAAGCGGACAAGCCTAGCAAAGCACCCGCCGCTCGGCGCTAAGGGTATTCCCCAGCGGCCGGAACGGCAAGCAGGGCGCGGCTTGGCGCGCTTTTCAGACCGGTTTGTCGCTATCTCGCCCGAAGGCCTCGGCGGCGAAATCAACAAACGCGCGCACCGCCGGCAAGAGGCCCCGGCGGTGGGCATAGACTGCCTGCAGATGGCCGCCGGGCATCGACCAATCCGGCAACAGGCGCACCAGGGTGCCGGCAGCGAGCTCCTCCAGGCAATAGGGCTCGGGCAGCATGGTTACCCCCAGGCCGCGCAGCGCGGCTTGCTTGCGGATACCGAATTCGTCGATCGCCAGGCGTGGTTCCAAAGCCACATGCTCGATTCGGCCGTCAGCAGCCGTAAACTGCCAATGCACCTTGCGGTCGGGCTCGATGGCCCCGAGCGCCGGCAGTTGCGCCAGGTCTGCAGGCGTACGTATCTTCGCCACCGTCCTGAGGCTGGGGGCCATGACCAGTACCGAGCTGGCAGGGCGCAGTCGCCGTACCACCATCGATGGGTCCTCGTCGCCACTGGCGCGTACGCGCAGGGCGACATCTATGCCCTCTTCCACCAGGTCCACCCGGCGGTTGGTCATGATCATCTCCAGCCGGACCTCGGGGTAAGCCGCCAGAAAAGAGGGCACAATGTCGGCGAACTGAGTCTGCGCCAGCGCCACCGGGCAGGAGACCCGTACCCGGCCACGCGGTACCACGCTGACTGCTACCACCGCCTCTTCCGCAGCCTCCGCCTCTTGCAGCATGGCCTGGCAATGCAGCAGGTAGCGCTCGCCCACATCCGTCAGCGCCAGCTTTCGGGTGGTGCGCTGCAGGAGGCGCACACCCAAGCGGGTTTCCAGGTCAGCGATCCGGCGCGACAAGCGCGACTTGGGTACGCCCAAGAGCCTGCCCGCTGCTGCAAAGCCACCGGCTTCCACTACGCGCGCGAAGTAGTGCAGGTCATTGAGGTCTTGCATAGCACTGTCCTACCAATGGAACGATGCATCGCATTTTAGCTGGCTAGTACACCATCTGCAGCATCAATAGTATTCGCTCCAAGCAAGTCGCCGGCGTTGGCGACACACTCAGGAGCAAAAACATGAAACTCTTGCACATCGATTCCAGCATCCTCGGCGACGCCTCCGCCTCCCGCCAACTCAGCCGTGAAGTCGTTGACGCTTGGCGCGCCAGCCAGTCCGGCGTGGAAGTCAGCTACCGCGACCTCGGTGCCGACGCAGTCGCCCAATTCTCGGGCTTCACCCTGGGCTCGAACGGCACCCCGGCTGAGCTGCGCGATGCCGCCCAGCAACATGAAGCTGCCCTGTCGGAAAACATCATGGCCGAGTTCCTGGCTGCCGACGGCATCGTGATCGGCGCCCCGATGTACAACTTCGGCGTTCCCAGCCAACTCAAGGCCTGGATCGACCGTGTAGTGGTCGCCGGCAAGACCTTCGCCTATGGCGCCAACGGCCCGCAAGGCCTGGCCGGCAACAAGAAGGTTGTGATCGTCTCCACCGCCGGTGGTATGCACGCCGGCCAGCCTTCGGCCGCTGCACATGAAGACTACCTGAAGTTCGTGCTGGGCTTTATCGGCATCACCGACGTGACCGTGGTACACGCCCAAGGCCTGGCCATGGGCCCGGAAGCCCGTGAAGGCGCCTTCGCTGCTGCCCGCAAGCAGATCGACGCGCTGTTTGAAGCAACCGTGAGTTAAACCTCACCGCCCTGCCACCCCAAGGTGGCGGTGCCGACAAAGCCCCCGTACCAGCTCTGGTCGGGGGCTTTGTTTTGCACCGTCAGGCCACCGAAAGCACGGGCAAGGCCGTGTTAGACTTGCTCTTTTACTGGATAGCCGGCCGCCCAATGCGCCGGCGCCTATGCAAGAGGTCGCATCATGTCGGGTAGCACCCTGGGTCTGCTGTTCACGGTCACATCCTTTGGCGAAAGCCATGGTCCTGCCATAGGCTGTGTGGTCGACGGCTGCCCGCCCGGGCTGCCGATCAGCACGGAAGAGATACAGGCCGAGCTGGACCGCCGCAAGCCCGGCACCAGCCGGCACGTCACCCAGCGCAAGGAGCCGGACTCGGTCGAGATTCTTTCCGGCGTGTTCGAAGGCCTGACCACCGGCCACCCAATCGCCCTCTTGATCCGCAATACCGACCAGCGCAGCCAGGACTACGGCAAGATCGTCGAGACCTTCCGCCCTGGCCATGCCGACTACACCTATTGGCACAAGTACGGCATCCGCGATCATCGCGGCGGCGGTCGCAGCTCGGCACGCGAGACCGCGGTGCGGGTGGCCGCCGGTGCCATTGCCAAGAAGTGGCTCAAGGAAAAGTTCGGCATTGAGATCCGTGGCTATATGAGCCAGCTCGGTGAGATCAAGATTCCCTTCAAGGGCTGGCAGTACGTGGCTGAGAACGCCTTCTTTGCCCCCAATGACGAGATCGTGCCTGAGCTTGAAGCCTATATGGACCAGATCCGTGCCGAGCGCGATTCGATCGGCGCACGTATCGAGGTAGTCGCCGAGAATGTGCCGGTCGGCTGGGGTGAGCCGGTATATGACCGTCTGGATGCCGACATTGCCTACGCACTGATGAGCATCAATGCCGTCAAGGGCGTCGAGATTGGCGATGGCTTTGACGTGGTGGCGCAGCGCGGTAGCGTGCATGGGGACGAACTGACCCCGGCCGGCTTTGCCAGCAACCATGCGGGTGGCGTGTTGGGCGGCATATCCACCGGTCAGGACATCCGTGCCAGCTTGGCGATCAAGCCCACCTCCAGCATCCCGCAGGAGCGCCGCTCCATCGACAAGCAGGGCCAGCCGGTCATGATGCAGACCACCGGCCGGCACGACCCCTGCGTGGGCATCCGCGCGACGCCGATCGCCGAGGCCATGCTGGCCCTGGTGTTGATCGACCATGCCCTGCGCCACCGGGCGCAGAATGCCGATGTGGCGGTCGGCACCCCGCGCATTCCCGGCAAGTTGGCCTGAACCCAAACAGCAGCAAAGCAAAAGGACGCCATCGGCGTCCTTTTTTCATTGCCCCACAGCAATGTCGCAATACAACGACAGCGAGAGGCAAATAAAAAGCCGACCCTTGGATCGGCTTTCCTTGCTTGCGCTAGCGCAGCAACCGAGCAGATTACTGCTTCGGAGCTTCGGCCGGAGCGGCAGGAGCAGCGGCCGGAGCGGCAGCGGCATCAGCCGGGGCAGCAGCGGGAGCAGCGGCAGCGTCAGCAGCCGGGGCAGCCGGAGCGGCAGCAGCGTCAGCGGCCGGAGCAGCCGGGGCAGCAGCGGGAGCAGCGGCTTCAGCAGCCGGAGCAGCCGGAGCTTCTTCCTTCTTGCCGCAAGCGGCCAGGCCCAGGGCGAACAGAGCAGCGACGAGCAGGGTCTTTTTCATGGTTTTACCTTTTGAAAAGTGGAGTTCACAACAGAAAACTAAGTAAGCAATCGACCGTTGATCGAGGGCTTGAAACCTTTGACAGCATCAAAGACGACCGACGCCAAAATTCTAGCAGCTTCTGAAGAAAAAACTAGGGGGGAAATTGCAGCGCAGCAAGGGTAAGTGTCGACTGGCTTATATAAATAAGCGTCGCCCTTCTGATGGTGGCTCGGCACGCAACCACAGAAGATCGAATTGCTGACGGCACACAGCCATGGTGCGCCCCACGCTACTGGCTTCGCCTCGCGCGGCATCGGGATGAAAACGTCGCACCACCGACTTGTCTGTCAATAAGAAGCGCTCAGCCGTATCGGCATCCGCTTCACTCAACAGCCTGATTTCAAAAGCATGGCCATATATATTCTGCAATTCAATCAGGCGCGGACAAAACCGCCAGAACCAGGCATCGCTATGCAAAAGCAGGCGCACGCGCGCCAGGTTTGAGCTGGCCAGCAAAGTGCGCACGGAGGCCGCATTGGCAGCATCCTGCGCGCCTGTCTCTGCCAAGTCGCCGTCCAGCCAGTCCAGGCTACGGCTGGCTTCGGCCAAGGCCTGCGCCAACTGGCTACGGTAGGTATCGAGGTCCTGAAAGACGAGTTCGCTCATGGGGCCTGATAAATAAAAAAGCGGACAATCTGCACCACAGCATAGCCCACAAGCAGCCCGCCCGCCGTCCAGCGTACCGCACGGTGCTGCCGCAGACGCTGCAACTGGCTTGCCGCAAGGCCCATGGCCAAAAGGTTGGGTAGGGTTCCCAGGCCAAAAGCAAGCAGGATGGCCGCCCCACGCCAAGCCGAGCCGCTGGCAAGGGCACCGGTCGCTGCCGTGTAGACCAGGCCACAGGGCAACCAGCCCCACAATCCACCCGCCAATAGGGCCGCCGGCAAGCTGCGCAGCGGCAGCAACTGCCGGAACCTGGGCTGCAGACGGCGCCACAAGGGCCCGCCCAAGCGCTCAAGCCGGGTCAAGAATGGCGACCAGCCTGCCAAATACAGCCCCAGCAGTAGCACCAGCAACAAAGATAGGAGATACAGAATGGCCTGCACTTTGGCCGCCTGCGGCAACCAGGCCAACAAACCCGAAAGGCCACCCAGCAAGGCACCGATCAAGCCATAGCTGAGAATGCGGCCGGCATTGGCCGCCAGCAGCAAGGGCAGCCGACGTACGCCTTGGCTATGTAGGCCCAAGGC
>NZ_DATCSC010000150.1:0-25620 GCF_036568685.1 Chitinimonas sp. | reverse complement strand
GACCAACGGCTCGACAACCCACTCGGCACGGGCGGGATGGCGCTGCACCAATGGTTGGTGACCACCCGCACCTTCCAGCAGACCCTGTTTGGCAAGGACGAAGGCAGCATCGGCATAGACAACGACTTCGCCGCCCGGGGCTTTGCCAATGTGGGCGCCTGGATACTGGGGCGGAATATGTTCGGCCCCATACGTGGGCCGTGGCCGGACATGGAATGGAAGGGCTGGTGGGGCGATAACCCGCCCTACCATGTGCCGGTCTTTGTTCTCACACACCATGCGCGCGAGCCCCTCGTGATGGAGGGCGGCACGACCTTCCACTTTGTGACCGGTGGCATACACGAGGCACTGGACCGCGCCCGCGAAGCAGCGGCAGGCAAGGATGTGCGCATCGGCGGCGGGCCGGCCACCATACGGCAGTATCTTCAAGCGGGCTTGATCGACGAGCTGCATATCGCCATCTCGCCCGTACTGCTGGGCCGGGGCGAGCCGCTGTATGAGGGGCTGGATCTGCGCGTACTGGGGTATGAGTGTGTGGAATCGGTCGCGTCGGACAAGGCGACGCATGTGGTGCTGCGGCGCAAGGCGGCCTGACGGTTTGCAACAAGCAGTGCGCCTGAAGGTGGCGCCGTGTGGGTGGCCGCTCAGGCTTTGCTATGCTAGCTCCCGCTAGGGCACTTCGCCTTGGCTGGCTGTTGTATCTCATCCTTTTTCTATTTCTTTGCTTCACATAGAGGCTTCCCTATCCATGTCTGCTGCCAGTCTCTCCATCACCGAGCTCAACTACATTGCCGACACCCTGGGTGGCCTGGTCGACGAGTTCTGGGGCCATAGCTCCAGCGATTGGTTTGTGCCAGATACGCCGGAGGACCGGTCCATCATCGCGGCCACCATCGCCTACGATGCCCAATTCCTGGAAGCTGGCGATGAAGCTCCGTTTGAGGACATTATCGAGAGCGGTGGCGAGCTGTTTATCTTTGACTACCAGCTAATGCGCTATCTGGCCCATCGCTGCAAGACGGTGGCACTGGCAAGCCTGGCGGGCGAGCCTGCGCGGTTGGCAGAGACGGAAACCCTACGCATCGTCGAGCTGATGGACATGCTGCAGCTCGACTGGGCCAGGCTGTTTGAGCAGGACTTCGAGGTGGGCTGTGAGGATGACTCTCTGCCGCTGACGGAAGAGAACAAAGCGCTGGTCGCAGAAATTATTCGCTACGCTAACCCCGCTGATCTGCAAGTGCACTTGAACCATGCTGCAGAAGCTTCTGGCGAGACGGTGCGGGTGTTCAGCTTGTGGGCGCTACGCTATCTGGTGCAACGCTGCCAAGCAACAAAGGGCGCAGTGCGCGCCCCGTCTACGGAGGCAATAGCGGCGCTGCATGCCGCCAAGGTAGATAGCGCACCCAAGGTGGCGCCGCTGGGTGTGGCCAAGGGTTGGAATACCGAAAAGAGCCTGGTCAAGAAGTTCAAGGAATGGGACACGTTTGCGGAAGTGCCCGAGACGGCCGACAAGGAGCTTGCTGCCTATGGCAGCGGTGAGAACCCCTTCCAGGACTACTTCGACAAGACCAAGCCGGTTTTGCCGCCCTTTGCAATGAGGGTCGACAATGTGTTCACCGGCATAGGCCAATGGGAGCGCCGCGCGTTTGCCATTGCACTGTATTCCCATGAGCCGGAAGCCAGCTGGATGCCGCACCTGGAAAAGGCCACCGGGTATTGGTACTGGAAGCAACGGATCGACGGTATTTCAAGCACCGCTGGGGTTTGGAAGAGCACGCGCGCGCTCCGCGACTATATGGAGGTCATTGCAGACTGTCTGGTGCTGGGCTGGATCGAAGAGGCCAAATCATTGACGGATTTCGTCTATGAACTCTACCTGCACAACCGGTTTATGGATGTGGCAGGGAAGGGCTACAACGATCCGCTGGCCCATTGGCTGTTGCGCATCTGTTTTGATCACTGGGGCAGACTGTTTTCCTGCTGGGGGAACGCTGCCGTCAATGTCTTCCACCCAGACGAATGCCTGGGCAAGCCCGTCTTGAACGAGCTGGTGGCGAACTGGAAGCAGCCCGATCTCTCTGCCTATGCCGACCATATTCTGTGGCTATGCGACTTCCATACCCATAGCCACCCAGGTGGGCTCAGAAAGGCCACGCGCTACCCCGCCCTTATCTTGGCCTGGTTTCGCCTGCGCGAGTTGCAGGGCCTTTCCAACCCGCAGATCGACCACCCGCTGATGCGGGCCGATTACGTCAAACTGCCAGCCCCCCGACCGTTCTATAGCGACCCACTGCTGACGCAGGTTTTGGCGCGGCTGCGGGTGGATGAGATTGCGGAGCTGTAAAACGTTGGATTGAGGTACTGATAGTTGATTTAGGACTGCTGGATATGAAGCAAAACTCTGTGGGGATTGTGTCCTACGGGCTGCAAGTTACCTCCAACGATATGCGTAGGGAGAATGTCGATGAGTAGTTGGTCCGAGCTCCTTCAGGACATCCAGAGTCACATGCACTCGTTGGGCGAGTCAGGATGTGATATGCCCTTCTTCCGGGGACACAGCGATGGCAGCTGGCCACTCCTTAGTGGACTCGGCCGCCAAGCACCCGACGCATTCAAGAAGCAAGACATCGAGTCCATTCTTTACTATGACTTCTTGTCGCTCGGCGGAGGCCTACTTGGGCGAAGCGCAGACTCTTGGGATGTTTTGTTTGCCATGCAACATCATGGATTGCCCACGCGACTCCTCGACTGGACAACTACGTTCGCTTCGGCGCTGTACTTCGCGCTACGCCCCTATTTGGCTCTTCGTAGCTTTCCCGACATTCCTATTGCTAAGCTTCGCCCATGCGTGTGGATGCTTGATCCCTTTGAACTGAACCGATTGGCGAAGCGTGACCCTGCGGTTGCCAATCCTTATACGGACTTCGAAGGCACTTATCAGGAGGCCTTCATCGAGGGAACAAAGTCTCTTGGTGCACGTGCTGTAGCAATCATTCCACCTCAGCACAGTCCGCGCCAATCGGCGCAGCGAAGTGTTTTTACACTACACGATGATCTCTTTGTCCCACTGGAGAGCTTCAGCGGCGAGTGCCTCCGTAAGTTCGAGCTTCCTCCTGACTCTTTAAGCGACGCAATGTCGTTCCTAACGCTTGCCGGGGTTCATGAATTCTCGATCTTTCCTGACCTTGACGGTTTGGCACGCCATCTGAAGTCGGAGCACGTGTCGTGGATGTAGTGTCGATCACGGCGCATAATCCCCCCAAAAAAAATTGATCGGACGTCACAAAGCAGGCTTTGCCGTCGTCGTGTTGCCGCTCGGGTTTGAACGTTAGTGTCCGATATTCAGCTCAGACAGTGTTTCGACCGTATATCAGCGAGCTAGAACTCATGCACTCCTACACCATTGACTGTGTTCATATCACGGATGAAAGTGCCTTTTGGCAGGCCTACTTAGCCGCAACAAACCCAGAAGGTGCTGGCTATTTCGGGCGCAACCTCGATGCGTTTTGGGATGCGCTTAACGGTGGGCCTGGGTGGCCCGGGGAATGCCAACTCAAATTCGTTAACACAGCCAGCCTCAAAGTACTCAATGAGGGGCGTTTTTACGTAGCGCTTCAAGAGATAGCGCGAGATTCGGAACTTGTCGAAGTACGCCTTGAATAAGGACTAAGTCGGCCCGCAATCGCCTGCCTACCCCGCTAACACCAACGCCCCTCCGGATACCGCCCATTCATAAACTCCACAAAGGCCTTCACCTTGGGGCTGCCTAGGTGGCGGGAGAGGTGGAGGGCCCAGAGTTGACCTCTTTGCCGCCCACTGTCTCCCATTGCACCAGTTCGCCGCGGGCAGGCTGTTCAACACGGGTTATCCGGCCGAATTTAAAGAAGCCAACTTGCTTACATGACCGATCTATCCACCTTCATTGCCGAATACACCGAAGCCGATCATCCCCGCCTCGCCTTTGCCTGGAACGGAAAGCACGCGAGCGAGTTTGTAGATGCCAACCAAGACTTCCGTTGGCAGCTTGTACAAGCGTGCTTGGCTGCGCCTGGCAAGGCTTCCCCACTGCTGCTGCAGCATCTTTTTCTGGAGGATGCATTGTGGTCCAAGGAGGCGTGGGGTTCGCCTTATCACTTCGCAGACTTGGCTGCTGCGCTGCTGACCTCGGGGCGGGAGTCGGTGCTTGTCCCGTTTGCCCAAGGGTTTGTGATGTCGTTTGATACCTTTGGTGCCTGCCACGAGCTGCGGTTGCCACCGGAGCTGGTCGATCAGCTCGCGCTCGCCACCCAAGAGATGCTTGGCAGCACTGCCGCAGATAAAGAGCGCAAGCCGCTGGAGGCTGCTGCCGAGCTATTTCTGAAGCTGCAGCAGGGTTCTGCCACGCAAGGCTGGGTGCAGCTTGCGCCGGGGACGCCTGTCACCAATATTCGCGTTGTCTGGCCTCGCTGGTACCACCGCGTATGGCAGGTTCTCTCTTCGGGCTTCGGCTTGCGTAATTCGAGCTGATGCGCTGCTCAGCGATCAATGCTGCCAAGACCAGCGGGGACTGCCCCCTATGGGCTGTAGCTCCGATCTCGCAGCACCTAATTGAGAGTAAAAATGAACCCGATGCAGCGTCATAGTGCCGGTGCCATAGTTGTACACAACGGCCCGTTCTCCAATCTGGAAGTCCCGGTCAGCGAGTCACCCTTGTCGGCAGAAGCTCGAGATCTATGGGTTCGTCCGCTGTACTTTGGTCTGCACAAGGAAGAGGCGTTTCAGCATCTGGCAGAGCGCCGCTCCGAGATCACTGACGAGCTAATCGCTGATCTACTCGCGCAATTCGATTGGCGGCCAAGAATTGTGGCTGGGTATCTGGTAGCCGTTACCCAACAGCATTCTTTCACGGAACAGATTGGGCGCCTGCTGCTACGCAGCGATGTTTGCTATGCGGGCCGTGGCTATTGCGTGGCCTTGGCATCGCTCAACACCGACGAAGCCTCCAACTATCTAGAGCGTTACCTAGGTTATTACCTGACGCGCCCTGAACTCTACTTTGACCAAGGGGAAGCGCTTGCCGCGCTGCTTTACCTCGATGAGCAAAACAAGACGGAACGAGCTGCTGCTCACGGAGCGGCCTGGGGGAACTTCACAGCTGACAAGCCTCATTGGAACTTGCAGTCCTGTGTTAAGCACTTTGCTGAAACGATGAGCATCATCAGGTTTTTGCAGCGCAAATAAAGGCTGAGAGTGCTGGGCTACGTCAACCATCGCACCGTTACAGGGCATTCCCTTTCTACCCCGCCAACACCAACCCCCCATCCGGATACCGCCCACACATAAACTCCACAAAGGCCTTCACCTTGGGGCTGGCCAGGCGGCGGGAGAGGTGGAGGACCCAGAGTTCGACTTCTTTGCCGCCCACGGCCCCCCATTGCACCAGCTCGCCGCGGGTGAGCTGCTGCCAGACGATGGATTGCGGCACCAGGGCCACGCCGGCTCCGGCGAGGGCGGCGTCGCGCAGCATGAGCATGGAGCCGAGGCGCAGTACCGGGATGGGCTCGATGGTCAGGCTGCCGCCGTCTATGGCCCAGGTTTCGCCCTCGCGGTAGGCGTTGACCACGGCGGGGACGGGGACTGGGGTCTTGCCGGATTTGGGCATGGCGATGCTGGGGGCAGCCACCACTACCAGGCGGTCCTTGGCAAAGCAGCGGCCTACCAGCGTGCTGTCGGGCCGCGGGTTGGGGCGGATGGCGACGTCGAAGTGTTCGTCCACCAGGTTGACCACGCGGTCTTCCGATACCACCTCTATCGTCACTTCGGGGTACAGCGCGCGGAACTCGGCGCAGAGCCGGCCCATGGCCAGCTGTGAGAAGAGGATGGGCGCGGCGATGCGCAGCCGGCCGCTGACCTTGCCGGTGCCTTCGCGCGCGGCCGTGTAGGCATCCACCATCTCATGCATGGGCCCTTCGGTACGTGTCAGTAGCTGCTGGCCGGCCTCGGTCAGTTCCAGCCCCTTGGTGCTGCGCTCGATCAACCGCACGCCCAGCTGTTCTTCCAGCCCGGCCACCCGGCGCGATAGGGTGGCTTTGGACCGCCGGCTGGCACGGCTGGCCTTGCCAAAGCCGCCATGCAGGGCAACGAGGTTGAAGTCGGCCAGGGCGTTCAGGTCCATGGTGTGTTCCAAAATCAAGACGGTATGTCTACATTCTGGTGTCTGTGTTCTTTAGTTGCAACGGCTTATCGTTCGTTCACCTAAACGCAACCCGAAAGGAACACATCATGAAAACGATCCGTGCATTGACCCTGACGAACTACGGCGGTGTAGACGCCACCCGCATCGCCACCGTGGCCGCCCCCATTGCCGGCCCCGGCCAGGTGCTGGTGAGCGTGCGCGCTGCCGGCATCAACGGGCTGGATTGGAAGGTCCGCGAGGGCTACGTCCGCGATGCCTTCCCCATCGCCCTGCCGGCCACCTTGGGCATTGAGCTGGCTGGTGTAGTAGCAGCGGTAGGCGAGGGTGTCAGCCGCTTCAAGGTAGGCGAGCGGGTAATGGGTCCCTTGGGTGGTCTGGGCGCCTATGCCGAGCTGGTGGCGGTGGATGAGGCCAAGCTGACGCACATCCCCGATGCGCTCGACGACCATACCGCCGCTGCCCTGCCTGTGGCGGCGCTGGCGGCCTGGCAGAGCCTGCATCTGGCTGGCCCAGTCCAAAGTGGCCAGCGCGTGCTGGTGCATGGCGCAGGTGGTGGCCTGGGGGCCTTTGCGGTGCAGTTTGCCAAGCAGCAGGGCGTCTATGTGGTGGCCACTGCCGCCGGTAAGGATGTCGCCGCCGTGCGCGACCTGGGGGCCGACGAGGTGATCGATTACCAGACCCAGCGCTTTGAGGCGCAGGTGGCCAATATCGACCTGGTGCTGGACTACGCCGGTGGCGAGGTGCTGGACCGCAGCTGGCAGGTGCTCAGGCCCACGGGCGTGGTGGTGGGCACAACCTCGCCGGACATCCTGGCCCGCACTCCGGCTGGCCGCCGTGGGCTCTGGTTCATTATGAAGCCAGACGCCGCCCAGCTGGCGCATATCGCCCAGCAGGTAGTCGCAGGCAGCTTGCAGGCCCGTGTGGGGGAAGTAGTGCCCTTTGCCGAACTGCCGGCCGCCATCGAGCGCAACCGTGTGGGCCCACGCCGTGGCAAGGCTGTGGTCGATTTCTCTCTCTGATCCATTCGCTATTCAAGCGAACTTTAAATTTTAGGAATAAGGAGTATGACCATGAGCATTCTTGTTACCGGTGCCTCGGGCACCGTCGGTTCCCTCGTCATCCAAGGCCTGGCCCAGCAGGGCGCCAAGGTCAAGGCGCTGGTGCGCCAGCCCGGCAAGGTGGCGCTGCCGCCCGGCGCGAGCGAGGTGGTGGGCGACCTTACCGACCCGGCCTCGGTGCGCGCTGCACTGGCGGGTGTACGCACGTTGTTCCTGCTCAATGCCGTTACGCCAGACGAGGTGACCCAGGCGCTGCTGGCACTGAACGCGGCACGCGATGCCGGTGTGGAGCGCATCGTCTACCTCTCGGTGATCCATGCCGACCAGTACACCGACGTGCCACACTTCACCGGCAAGCACACGGTGGAGCGGATGATTAGCAGCTTGCAGCTGCCGGCCACGGTGCTGCGGCCTGCCTACTTCATGCAGAACGACAAGACGGTGCAGGCGGTGATCGAGGGCTATGGCGTCTACCCCATGCCGATTGGGGCGACCGGCGTGGCCATGGTGGATACGCGCGACATTGCCGATGTGGTGGTGGCCGAGCTGTTGCGCCGCGACCGCGCCCCTGGCCCGCTGCCGCAACTTACACTGGACGTGGTAGGGCCGGAGCTGCTGACCGGCGCCACGGCGGCTGCCACCTGGGGCGCTGCGCTGGGCCGCGATATCCACTACGGCGGGGATGATCTGCCGGCCTTTGAAGCCCAGCTGGCACAGGCCATGCCAAGCTGGATGGCCTACGACATGCGCTTGATGATGGGGCGCATCCAGCAACTGGGCATGAAGCCGGCCCAAGGTGCGGTGCAGCAGCTGGAGCTGCTGCTGGGCCGGCCGCTGCGGCGCTACGCGGCACTGGTGCAGGAGCTGCTGGCCACGGCGTGAGGTCGTAAACGGGGATACCACCCCGGTCTGGCTGGTACGGCAGGCCCCGCGTTGCGGGGCCTTTTACTTCCTGCACGGCTCGCCCACATGAGTCTGTGCGGCCTATGCAACGCCCGGCCTGCTGCCACCCCGCATCACCCCTGCCGCCGGGGCTGGCCGCTCTATACTCTGTGCCACGCGGCCTTACTCCCATGTGGGCGGCGATAAAAACAAAGGAGATAGACGATGTGGGTAGCGCGTTTTGCCCTGCTGGCAACCGGTGCGCTGGCGCTGCAGGTACTGGCCGAAGAGGCCCCCGCCGATAGCCCGGCGACGCCGATCGAGGTACTGGCCGCCAAGAAGCTGGCCGTGAACTACAGCGGCGGCTTCTACCGCTATGCCAAGCTGGTACAGACCGAGAGCCGCGGCAGCTTGCAGTACGCCTTTGCCATCTACCGCCGCGATGGCCAGCCCTCGCCCATGCGGCTTTTGGTGAGCGATGGTGAGCGCGAGGTGGAAGCCCCGCGCCGCTTGGGCAGCCTCTACACCATTCCGGTGGACGACGAGATTGCCAAGGCCGGCGGCGTGCTGCTGTTCGACCGCAAATCCACCGAGATCGCCCTGGGGACCGGCACCTTTGCGCCGGCCGGTGATATCGCCACGCTGACCTATGGCCAGGTGAAGCAGAGCATTGCGGACTACCAGAAGGTGCGCAGCGCGCTGAGCTTCAAGGAGCGGCTGCTGACTGCCTCCACCCCGGATTACCTGATCTGCTCTACCAGCGACGTGGCAGGGGTGAAGATCGAGGCCGAGGGCAAGGAGGTTGCCACGGTCCCGTTCAAGGCGGCGGCCGAGCGGCTGCAGCGCATGGTGCGCCTGCCGGGACTGCGCTGCGCGGAGGTACCGACCGACGAAGGCTACCCGGATCTGGCGCGGGTGGTGGCACCGGCACAATCGACCGCCTTGCTGCAGATGTACCGCTTCTGAGTCCCGCGGGGCGCGCGTAGGTGCGCCGCCCCGTGCCCAGCACTCCGGGGCCAAGCCCTTAGCGGTCTACTTGAGCAGGGCGACGACGTCGACGATGTCCACGCCCTGCATCTGCCCCAGCCAGCTATCAAACCAGGGTTTGTGCGATACCCCGACGATGGTCAGCACACGTGCGCCGGGCCGCTCGCGGAAGGTCTCGCGGATATTGGCCACCATGCGCAGGTTGCGCGTCTCCCAGCCGCCTACCCACATCTGCGTATAGCGCTCTGGCGATTGCGCGCGCATGGTCGAGACCACATTGGCCTCGGCATGGATGCGCAGGCTTTCCGGGCTGTTGACCATACGGTACAGGGGCAGCAGGTCGGGGGCCGCAGCCAGGGCGTCGAGCTGTTGATTGAGCGGCTTCAATTCGCCGTTGCCGGACGCCCAGGCCGCCTTGAGCGCCTGGCCCAGGGCGTCGATGTCGGCCACGTCGAGGTTGTCGCCGGTATGGTTATCGACGGCATAGACCCGCTGCAGCCCCAAATGCGCCGCCAAGCGGGCGGCGATCTGGTTGCTTTCGTTCTTGCGGTGGGTGAGCTTTTCCAGGTCGGCCACCAGCGCGGCATCCAGGCCATCGCCGGCGTGGCGCTCGGCCGGCGGCAGCTGTAGCCACTGCACATTGGCCGAGTTGGCCTCGTTGGCCGCCATGAACAGGGCGGCCAGGTGGCGCCGCTGCGCGGGCGAGGCTTGCGCAGGCCAGGCTTTGAGGGTCTTGCTGATCTCTGCCAGCGCGGCAGGCACGTCCAGGCCGGTGGCAGCCTGGGCCGCAGCGGTGGAAGGGCAATAGTCCGCGCCATACTTGGCCGGGTGACGGGCCGCGAGGTCGCACTCCTCGCCGTTTTTTGCCTCGATGGTGATGATGTCGGGCTGGAATGCCGCCAGCTTATCCAGCAGGGGGTCGAGCGAGGCCGGGTTAAAGCTGTCTGGCAGGCTGCGCAAATGCACCGTGCCGAGCACCGCGATCTGCGCGCGCGTGCCGCTCATCTCGCGGTCCAAGCCTTTCAGGCTGACCTCGGCGTGCGCTGCGTAAGGCAATAGGGCCATGCACCCGCAAACCAGACTGGTCCAGGTCTTCATACGTCACCTCCTTGTATTGGAAGCGAAAAGATAGAAGACGGCGCAAGCAAGGTAAGCAGCCACCAGACAGAATGCCGCTTGGAACGACCAGAATGCCGATAGCGCGGAGGCGTTGCCACCCTCCGCCCTCAGGGCAGCTGGCCCCGTGGGCGATGTCTAGGCTGCGGCGTAGGGTCAATGTACTGGGGGTTCCGCTGGAGCGGGGTGGGCTGCATGGGGGCAAGGAGGAGGGGCTTTGGGCGCAGACTTGCCCAGTATGTAGCCGGATAGCCCGCCCAGGAGGGCAGAGAGTTCGTTGGCGCCCAATATCTCGAGTATGCCGAACAGGATGACGGCAATGACGATGGAGAACAGCGTGATGAACTGAATGCCGGCATCCCCGGCGAAGATGCTTTTCTTTACCTCATCGTTACCCTGGACGATCTTGAAGAATTGCAGCACCAGGTAGAAGACGATGACGGCGAATATCAGGCTGACGACGGTACGGTAAATATATTGCTCGGAGCCGACATTCAAGGCGTGAGCTATTCTTTCATCCATTTCGTACAGTTCTTCTTGTTTTTTACTCATTGCGTCCCGTTTTTCTTTTAGGCTGTCTTTTGCTCGTTGAAGGGTTTTTTGATTGTTTGCAATCTCGTTGCGGCGCCGTTCGTTAGTGGACTTGTATTCTCTTAAGGCCTCAATGGGGGTGTCTTCATAGGCACTTCCTAGTAGGAATTTGGACTTTGATTTGGCGGTTGCGGTCGAATTTTTTGGCGCGTTCTTGCCACTGTTCCTTCCCTTTTGCTCAGGTGTTTTTGCAGAATCTTCCGGCTCGGGCTGTCCTTCTTTTTCGGCGATGGCGGCATTTATTTCCGCATATCTATAACTCAGTTTCGATAACTCTCCCTCTGCATCGTCTACGAGTGGCGTCAGCTGATTAATCAGGTTTTCGAGTTGACGGGAATCTTCTTCCAGGCGAGTAATCTCATTGCTGAGTAAACGGCGTTTCTTCTTCAGCTCCGGGAAGTCTTCTTGTTTCCCGAACATTTTTTGCATATATGATGGTGAGTCTGCTGTGTCGGCAGCCCGTGTTGCAGATGAGAATGCAAGGCATGCGAAAAACATGGCAAACGCTGCCAATGACTTCATGATTCCTCCTGGTACTATTTAATTTATATAACTGCAAGTTATCTCAGTGATCTGGCGCTTTTATATGCGCCGGATAAAACAGTTATTCATAGGTGAAAGCCTGCTGTGATTCAAGCCGGCCACCAGGCCGGGCTAAGGGTGGCCGCGGCGACGGGGAGTAGGGAGGTGTTGCGCGCGCGTCGGCGATGGTTTGGCCGGGAACGCTCACCACGTGGCTGGGCATGGCTTCTGCGCCGATGGGTATTTTTACCGCCCGTACCGCTGCTCGGTCCCGCTTGTGTACTTTGTCGCGAATGCTGTATAGCTAGAAGGGTATGGAGGAACCGCAGCCACGCGCTGTGGGGGCTCAAGTCGCCATCGAGCGACCCTTGTTTGGCCGCCATGACGCGGCAATAAGCAGGTGACCTCCATGTTCCCCCGCCTCTCTCTGCAAGTCCGCCTTACCCTCACCGCGCTTGCCTGTGCCTTCCTGGGCCTGGCTGTCTCCGGCGCCATTGTTGCCGTGCAGAGCCGCAATAGCGTGCGCGATGCCGCGCTATCGGACGCGCGCCACCTGGTAGCGAGCGAAGCTGCCAAGCTTGAGGGCACGCTCAACGCCACCTACGAGACGGTGCACAGCCTGGGCCACACCCTGGTGGGCATGCGCAGCTCGGCCCAGCCGCCCACCCGCGAGCAGATCGACGCCATGATGGCGAACTTGCTCAAGGCCAACCCCGACGTGCTGGCCTACAGCAATATGTGGGAGCCCAACGCGCTGGACGGGCGCGATGCCGAGTTCGTGGACAAGAAGCCCAGCCACGACCACACCGGCCGCTTTCTCCCGTACTGGAACCGCGGCAGCGGCCAGGTGGCGGTGGAGCCCCTGGCGGGCTACGACAAGGCCGGCGAGAACGACTGGTACGTGATCCCGCAGAAGACGCTCAAGGATGCGCTGATCGAGCCCTACCTCTACAAGGTCATGGGCAAGGACGTGCTGATGACCTCCCTGATGGCGCCCATGCTGATCGACGGCAAGTTCGTGGCCGTGGTGGGGGCGGACTTCCCGCTGCAGGGACTGCAGACCTCGCTGGCCAAGGTGAAGCCCTTTGGTGTGGGCGGGGTGGACCTGATCTCCAACGGTGGGCTCTACGCGACGAACGCCGATGCCGCCAAGCTGGCCAAGCCGGCCGACGACCTGCCCAAGGATGCGCTGGCGGCGGTAAAGGCCGGCCAGCCCTATGAGTACATTGCAAATGGCCAGGCGCATGTGTTTGCGCCGCTCACGGTGGGGAACGGCGGTACGCCGTGGTCCTTGCATGCCAGCTTCCCGCTCGCGGCGGTGATGGGCCCGGCCAATGCCATCGTGACCACCAGCGCGGTGGTGGGCATCTTGTGCCTGCTGGGTACCGGCATGGTGCTGTACCTGGCGGTGCGCGGCGCCTTGCTGCCGCTGCAGCGGCTCAATGGGGCCATGGCCGACCTCGCCACCGGCCAGGGCGACCTGACCCGCCGCCTCAAGATAGAGCGGCAGGATGAGGTGGGGCAGATCTCGGGCGCCTTCAACGCCTTTGTCGAGCGCATCCAGTCGCTGGTGGTGGATATCAAGCAGCAGAGCGGCGCGCTGGACCAGACCAGCGATACCCTGGGCGGCATTACCGGTGACATTGCCGAGCGCTCACGCCGGCAGAGCGATGCTTCGGCCTCCACCGCGGCGTCGGTCGAGCAGATGACCGTCAGCATCACCCATGTGGCCGACCATGGCCGCGACGCGGACCAGGCGTCGCACGCCACCGACGAGCTGACGCGCAGCGCCGCCAGCCGCATCCAGCAGACCGCCAAGGAGATTGCCGCCATCGAGGGCACCATGCAGGAGGTGCGCGCGGGGGTGGAGCAGCTCGATGGCCGCGCCCGCCAGATCAACGATATTGCGGCGGTGATCCGCGATATTGCCGGCCAGACCAACCTCCTGGCGCTCAACGCCGCCATCGAAGCCGCCCGCGCCGGTGAACAGGGGCGGGGCTTTGCGGTGGTGGCGGACGAAGTGCGCAAGCTGGCCGAGCGCACCGCCCAGGCCACGGTGGAGATCGGCGACATGCTGGGGGTGATCCAGCAGGACAGCAGCCAGGCGGTGGCGCGGGTAGAGGCGGTCACCCAGAAAGTGGGGCAGGGCGTGGCGCTATCGCGCGAGGCGGCCGAGGCGATTGCCTCCATTCACAGCAAGGTGGGACAACTGACCAACCAGGTCAGCGAGATTGCGCTGGCGACCTCGGAACAATCGAGCGCGAGCACGCAAATTGCCCAGCATGTGGAGCTGATCAGCGATATGGCACGCGATAACGACAGCTCGATACAGAGTGCCCGCAATGCGGTACTGCGGCTGCAGGAGCAGGCGCATGTGCTGGCGGAGCAAGTAGGACGGTTCAAGGTTTGAGAGCCCGGAAGCCTCGCAACGTCGTAGCCGCAAGGCGTGGGCCGCATCCGTAAGGCGCCGCTGCTACCGACGGTGTCGTTCGGGCAAGCGGCTTATGGGTTCTCCAGGAAGCACATGGCAGTCGCTGGTGAAGGAAACCATCATGGAACAACTGGTCGATGTACAAATGCTGGGTGCGCCGCTGGATGAGGTGCGCTCCGGCGTGCGCAATGTGCACGGCAAGCTGCAGGCCTGCCGGGTTGAGATGGTAACGGTCGCCTTGGCCATGACCAGCCTTACCGCCGAGCTGCAGCACATCTGCGAGGTGTGCCTGGTGCCTACCTTGCTTGCCGACAACGGCAACTTTCTGGAAAGCCACTTGGCGCTATCTTCGCTGCAGCAGGTGGAGCGCAAGCTGGGTGGCCTCCTGCCCTGGTTCGACACGGCCCGCGCGACCAATACCTTCCTGATGGAATCCATCTCGGCCATTCAGACCGGCTATGAGGCGATTACCGGCTTCTGGCCGGTGGTGGCCGAGCAGTTTCCGGCTGAACTGGTCGGCAGCTACACGGAGATCGCCCAGGAATGCCAGGGCGTGCTCGAGGATACCCGGCCCCTGTTGGCGCAGCTGCTGGCGCAGCGGCGGGACCTGGAACTGCTGGCCGCCCTGGTAGGCGTGCTGCGGACGGCGCTGGAAGGCGTGCGCGCCGGCACCCTGCCCAAGGCGACGGTGATCAATATGCTGGCGATGGCCAGCTGGCCGGAGCCGACGAAGGCGAAGGCTGCCTAGGCCGGCCGGAGGAGCCCTGCCCGCCGGCTGCCAGCTAGGGCAAGGCGTTGAAGGCGATGGTGCCCAGCTCCGCGCGGAGATCCATCAAGACTTGCAGCGATTGCGCCGGGCTGCCCGTGGCGACGCCGGGAAGCCTGCTCAGGCTATCGCCCAGCGTCTGGCCCATTTTGCGGTAGCTCTCCCATTGCTCTTCAGAGAAGAACTGGTCGGCCGTGGGTTCCTGCGGGAAGGCCGCGTGGGTGGCAGCGTATTGCCGCACGTCGAGCGGTAGCGCGCTGATAAGGCGAGGCTTGAAGAGCAGGATGGCCGTGCCGGCTTTGATGAACTCAGCTTGCTGTGCAGCTAGGTCTTCTTGCCGGTACGCCCACAAGACGCGCATGCAGGCAGCATCGGCAAACTGGCCTTTGCCCGTGTTGGTGGCGATGACGGTATCGGTCAGGACCGACGTCATGGGGGATGCTCTGAGTTGCACCGGCGTGAGTTCGACGAATTCACAGCCGAAGTCGATGCGGGTCAATCGCATGGCGTTGGCCAGGTCATCAGAGGCGTAATCGGGGTCGGCACCGTTGTCGCTGGCGATCACGAGGCCTACCTTGCGGCGCAGCAGTTCGTACAGGCCGGTGTTCTCGAAGTGCCCGCCATCGGAGAGGTACCAGTAGCGTGCATAGCGTCCGCTGTAGCGGGCCAGTAGCTCGGCGAAGAGATAGGCCTGTGTCTCGAATATCCGTGCGACCTTACTCAGCAACTTGTCCAGGCCGTCTTTACCGGCGCGGCGGGCCAGGCTGCCCGCGCTCCACCAGTGGCCCAGGCGCACATTGGCCAGCCCCAGCGCCAGTGATTTGCCCAGCGAGGTCTGCCGGCCCACGCCGGTGCTGAAGGCCGCGCCAGAGATGCTGATCCATTGCCCCACCGACAGGCTCTCTACCTGGCTGCGGGCAAAGGCATAACGGTAACGCGAGCCCGCCGAGGCGTTCAGGGTATGTGGCAGCAAGGCACGCTCAAAGAAGCGGCCATCAATACTGTAGCGAGTGGGAGTGATCGACATGGGACGGCCGTGGCGGTCGCGTTGTACCAAGGGGTCGGTCGGCGATACCGTCTCGTTCAGGGTGACGTTGATCAGGTGTAGCGGGGCGTAGTTGTCTGGCCGGTAGTAACGTTCCAGGGTCAGGTCGTCGGCCGGGTGCAGGTCGCTGATACGGGTCCAGCGCTGATCTTTGTCGACTGTACGCAAGGCATTGGTGGCGCCAAGATAGGCGCGCGTCAGCCGGGAAGAATAGAGCGACTGCAAGGTCGACATATTGAGGAACTGAAAGCTCTTGGCCACGGCAAGGCCGATCGCCAGCATAAAGCCGGCTATGGTCAGTGCGGGGCCGACCACCTTGTCCGGCTCGCACAGCTGGAAGATGGGGACGCCGTTGATCACGGCGCTGGCATGCCAGACCGCGATGAACCAGATCATGGCAACGATGGTGAGCAGGCCCAGCCCGGCGATCAGGGCGATCAGGTCCAGGGGCATGCGCTTCAGGATATCGCTCTTGGCGAACTTGCCCGCGGATTCGGCCCATTTGCGTATCGATAAGATCGCCGTCGCCGCAGCGGTGGGCGGTAGGCCGAACCTTATCCAATCACTTTGTTCAAGGTTCGTAACCCAGAAGGACAGGGCAACGATGGCCGCCGCCAAGGCGAAGATGATCGCCGTCTTGAGGGCCGTCGCCAGCCACTTGGTCAGTACCACCCGTGTGGATTGCATCTGGCCCTGGGGGCTTAGTGCCGCGGTGGCATTTTTGTCGCCGGGTAGATAGCGCCCGGCAGCGACAGCGAGCGCTGCCGTGGTTTGCATGGCGATGGCCAGGACGAGCAGCAGTGCCAGGCCGGTGAGGATTTCGGCCAGCAAACCAGAGCGGAAGGCGGTCAGATGCAGGCCATCCACGAGCTGCTGAAGCGGAGGCCAGAGTGGCTCGGGCCAGGCCAGACCCGCAAACAGCATCGCGGCCACAAGTACCACTCCGCTGGTCCGGGTGAACCACCAGCTTGCATAGGGGGTGGTGCGTTTGGGCATCTCACAGGTAAAGCAGGCAAAACCGACCGGTAGAACCCAGACCAGCAACACAGCCAGGGCCAAGGTAGCCAGCCCCATGCCGGCGTAGAGCGGCTCTCGGTCGCCGCCCGAGCTGGCAAAGATGAGCCTGAGCTTTGCATCAGCCGCGATGATGGGCCCCGCAACCAGCAAAATGGCCATGCCAAGCACAATGTGCAGGGCCAACCAGTTGCGAAACTGCATAGCCACCGCGTAGACGAAGTCACCGGCGCCGGTGGGGGCGAGATAGCGCCCGCTGCTGCGTAGCCACCAGAGCGCTGACCCATCATGCTGCCCCTGTTGTCCTACCTGGTTGTGCTCTTGGGGCTTGGAATAGCTGCCACGCAAGACCTCGTAGGCCTGTTCGGGATTGCTCGGTCCGGCTGGTTTGGGCTGATTGGCCTGTGGGCAGGCGGGGTTTGCTGCTGGACAGGGCAAGTTGTTGGGTTTGTCGCGGGCAAACAGGCTCATGAAAAAAGCGCCGATATAGCCCCCGCCAGAGACCGTGGAGAGATAGTCCACAGTCTCCAATAGTCTATGCCGCGCCAAGCTCTGCAAGATGCCCAAGGAAACGGTGGCGCTGCGTATGCCACCACCAGAGAGGGCCAGTCCAACGGTTTTCGATGGGTCATTGACGTCTTGAGGAAGCGAGAGGGCACCGCGACGGGCTGTTATGCGCGCCCGCTCGTCGCGACCGGGTTCCGCCTCCCAGGACCATTCATCACCATCCGCACCATTCTGTTGCGCCATGGCCGGTTCCTCCTTTTATATTATCTTGCTTGATAGCACAGCGCGGCCGCGTGGCAAGACGAGCTGCCTTGGTCGATACTGGCTATTGGAAAAGAGCCGACGCCTGGCGGTAAGTCACAGGCCCACGGGGAACCAGCCAGTGGGGTGGAAGCGGATGTTGACCAAGCCTTTCGGGCGATGCGTGCCTTGGCTGATGACCTGGAGCCTGGCCTTGGCTGCCTGCTTCGCTTCGGCCGCTGAGGTGCCTGAGATGCCGGCTACACGGACGATCATTCCGCTGCCGCGCGCCGATGCTCACCCGCTGAGTGAGGTGGAGGCCATTCTGACCGTGCTGTCGTCATCGGCTTGGCACCTGCTGGTCACGGTGGTGGTGCTGGCGGTGCTGTTGGCGCTGCTGCTGGAGGCTGTGGCGGATTGGGGACTGCGGGCACAGGCTCACGGCAAGGCGATCCAGAGCGCGCTCGGCGATTCCGTTGATCTTGGGAGCTTGGGCCTGACCCGGGCCGTGTTGAGCCTGCCCTCCGACGAGCTTGCAGCGCAGCTCGCTGCGCTGGCTGGCTTATCTGCACCGCCAGGTTCGGATGGCGTGAGCATCAGGAGCTTGCTGCTCGAGCGTGGACCGCAGGAGGAGGGGCCGGCCGTGGCGAGTACGGCGCTAGAGTGGGAAGCGCAGCAGATCGAGCGCCAGCTGGACCGTTTGCAGGCAGCTTTGCGTGAAAGCTATCGTCGCCAGGAGATGGCGCTGGCACTGGCGCTGGGTGGCATGCTTGCCGGGCTATGGATATGGGCCATCGACCCCAGCTCATTGGCGGGCACGCTGAGCCTGTTGGTGCTGGCCGTCCTCATACCGCTCGCTGCGGCCCTGCTGGCACCCATGCTGCGCGAACTGCTGCGTAATGCCATGCGCAGGGTATGAGCACGCACCCGCTTCCGCAGACACGGATCTATTGCACCTTGCGCTGGGGCGGTCTGGCTCAGCCGCCCTATGTGTTGGCCAACCCCGGCCCGCTCAAGGCCCTACGGCAGCGCGTGATCCTGTTGATGCCTGGCTACAACGTGTCCGATGCCAAGGCACACCGGGAGCTAAGGCATTTCGAGGATCACCTGCGCAGGGTAGCGTCTCAGTTATCGCCACACGTGGGCTGGTTGCTGTGGCCCGGCGATTGGTCGGTTCCCTTGCTACGGGGCGCTGCCTACCCCTTCAAATTGGCGCGCACGGCCGCGATCGGCGAGGCGGTTGCTGCCTTTGTGGCGGAGAATTTTCGGGGGGTGGATGCACGGACCATCGAGGTGGTGCTGGTGGCCCATTCCTTGGGCTGCAAGGTGGCGCTGGAAGCGGCCGAGGGTTTGCGGCAAGCCCTGCCCTGGATGAACCCGAGCCAGCTGAAACTGTTTTTGATGGGCGCCGCCGTAGCGAGCGAAGAGGTGGCGAGCGGTGGCCGGCTGTACCAGGCCGCACGCTACTCCGATGCGCGCGGAGTGCTGCATTCCAGTTCGGACTGGATATTGCAGACCGCCTTCCGTGCCGGCCAGGCGGTTACGCCCAGGCAACCCTGGCGCAGCGCGGCGGTGGGCGTGCGGGGAGAGCCCGCCGGCACCTGGACCTATAGCGAGCCGATGGCGGGCTACGGGCATGGCGCCTATTGGAACAGCCGGGCCTGCGCCGAGCACTTTGCCCGCTTTATGGGCCAGCCAGTGTCCACGCCACTTGCCAGCCGCCCGGCAGCCATGCGGCCCATGCTTCCGGCGCGGTTGGGGCTGGCGCGGCAGTTGGCTTTGCGGCGCCTGGGCCGTCGTTGAGCGGCACGGGGCGGTCTTCAGCTCGCCGTTGCGCCACCGGGCTGCACGCCCTCAAAAAACACCGCCAGCATATGCGCCACGATGGCGTCGTCATCGAGCTTGGCGTAGAGCCGCAGGTATTCCACCGCCGGGTCGCAGGTGCGGGCGTAGTAGGTGAACAGGATCACGTCGTCCGGCAGGTCTCGGCGCAGCAGGCCCTGCTTCTTGGCATCCTGCACCGCGCTCTTGAGCGTGCTGTTCAGCTTCACCACCTTGGTCACATAGCGCAGGCTGCGGGTCAGCATCTCGCGCACCTGCGGGCTGGTGGAGGGCAGGAAGGGCAGGCCGCCCGCCAGCCGCACCCGCATGGCCCATTCCAGCAGCGCACGCAGCTTGCCCACCGGTCCGCCGGTATCGGGCAGCTGTTCCCAAAAAGCCTGCGCACCGGTCAAGAGGCGGATCATCGCCTCGGTCACCAGGTCTTCCTTGGATTTGAAGTGCTTGTAGAGGCTGGGCTTGGAGATGCCCACCTCCAGCGCCACGTCGTCCATGGTCATCAGATCGAAGCCCTTGCTCGCCAGGATGCGCGCGGTCGCATCAAGAATGGCGTCCTCCCGCAGTTTGAAGGCCTGATCCTTGAAGCTGAGTTTGCCGAGAATACTCATTGGTAATTTTGTTTACTGTGTGGTAGCGTTATTGCCATATTGGTACTGATCTTACACCCGGCGTGTTGATCGTGCAGATGTTTAAACGGTATTCCGTCTCGAATCTGATCTGGAAAAAGCATGGGCACTCAGCCAGGTTTTGCGCTTCAAGCGGGTAGCCGCGTCGCCGTGATCGGCGCAGGGATTTCGGGCCTGGCCAGCGCCTATTTCCTGTCGCGCCGCCATGCCGTGACCCTGTTCGAGGCGGCCGGCTACCTGGGTGGGCATACCAACAGCGTAGAGCTGACGCTCGATAGGGTGAAGCACCCGGTGGATACCGGCTTTCTGGTCTTCAACGACCGCACCTACCCCAACCTGATCGCGCTGTTTGATGAGCTGGGTGTGCAGTCACACAAGAGCGACATGTCGTTTTCGGTCTCCATGGACCAGGGCAGGCTGGAGTGGGCTGGGACGGACCTCAACGCCGTGTTTGCGCAGCGCCGCAATCTGTTCTCTCCGCGCTTTCTGGGCATGCTGGCCGATATCCTGCGCTTCAACCGTTCGTCTGATGCTTATCTGGCTGCGGCACGGCAGAGCGGCGAGACCTTGGGCGCGCTACTGGCACGTGAAGGCTACCGCGAGCGCTTCACGCATCACTATCTGTTGCCCATGGCGGCAGCGATCTGGTCCAGCCCTGCGGACGATGTATTGGCCTTCCCGGCCGCCACCTTTCTGCAGTTCTGCCAGAACCACGGCCTGCTGCAGATTGCCGACCGGCCGCAGTGGCGGACGGTGCAGGGAGGCGGCAAGGCCTATGTGGCGCAGATCGCGCGGCATCTGACCAATATCCGTTTGAACTGCCCTGTGCGCGGCGTACAGCGGGACGAAGCGGGCGTGAGCTTGCTGCTCGATACCGGCGAGGAACGTTTTGATGCGGTGGTGTTGGCCACCCACGCGCCCGACAGCCTGACCCTGCTCCGGGATGCCGACAAGGTGGAGCATGCCCTGCTTGGTGCGGTGCGCTACCAGGACAATGTGGCCTATCTGCACAGCGACCCGGCCCTGCTGCCGCGCCGGCACAGTGTCTGGTCGGCCTGGAACTACCTGGGCCAGACGCTGGATAGCGGTGAACGCCCGGTGTGCGTGAGCTATCTGATCAACCGCCTGCAGCCCCTGCCATTTACCCAGCCGGTGGTGGTCACACTCAATCCATTCAAACCGCCGGCAGCGGCGCTGACCCACGGTCGCTATGAATACGCCCACCCGCTGCTCGACGGACCTGCCATCGAGGCACAGCGGCAGTTGCCTGCCCTGCAAGGTTATCGGCGCACCTGGCACGCAGGCGCCTGGACGGGCTACGGCTTTCATGAAGACGGCCTGAAGTCTGCACTGCGGGTCGTGGCCGACTTCGGCCTGCTGCCCGATTGGGCGAGGCTCTGAGATGGACTGCGCGCACTTCTTCGTTGGCCAGGTCATGCATGAGCGCTTGCGGCCCATCCGCCATCGTTTTGTCTACCCGGTGTTCTTTCTGCGCTGCGATGTGGACAGGCTGTCGTCGCTCAAGCGTTGGTGGTTTGGCGTGGACCGCCCGCACCTGCTGAGCTTGCGCAGCCGCGACTATGGCGAGGGTCAGCCCGGCCCCTGGATGCGCGGCATCCTGGCGGAGGCCGGCCTGCCTTGCGATGGCGAGATCTGGCTGCAGACCTTTCCCCGCGTGCTGGGCTATGTCTTCAACCCGGTCAGCTTCTGGTACTGCCACGACAAGCAGGGCCGCCTGATTGCGCTGCTGGCCGATGTACGCAACACCTTTGGCGAGCGGCACCGCTACTTGCTGACGGGGGAAGGCAATGGCGCGATCGAGGCCGGTCAGCGTCTGCGCTGCCGCAAGGTCTTCCACGTCTCGCCCTTCTGCGAAGTGGAAGGTCACTATGAATTCCGTCTGCGCGATACCGACGCTACGGCTTTTGTCGGTATCGACTACCACGACCGCGACGGCCTCTTGCTGCGCACCGCCGTCGGCGGCCGGTGCCAGCCTTTCGATTTCCGGCATGTCTGGTGGGCCGTGCTGCGTCAGCCGCTGCTGACCTTCGGCATCGTCGCCCGCATCCACCTGCAGGCCTTTCATCTTTGGCGTCGCAAGGTCGCGTTTTTCCGCAAACCCTCTCCACCGGCGCACACGCTCAGTCATTCCCGTACTCAAGGAAGCCAACCATGAACCAGCCCGCTACCCTTGCCGCGCAAGCGCCTGCCTGCGGCCGCATCCCGCCCGCCGGGCGGCTGTTCCTCTCGTTGCTGGAGCGCCTGCGTTGCGGTGTGCTGACCGTCCAGTTGCCCAGCGGCGAGACCCTGCGTCTGGGCCGGCACCCGGCCGAGGGTGAGGCCACCCTGCTGCTGCACGACTGGCGCGCCTGCGGTCGCATCATGAAGTCGGGCGATATCGGCTTTGCCGAAGCCTACCGCGATGGTTGGGTGGATTCTCCGGACCTGACGGCTATCATCGCCCTGGCGATCAAGAACGAGGCGGCGCTGACCGCCGCCATCAACGGCAATTGGTTTGGTCGCCTCTGGTATGCGCTGCTGCACCGCCTGCGCCCCAATACCCGCGCCGGCAGCCGCCGTAACATCCATGCGCACTACGATCTGGGTAATCCTTTCTATGCGCTGTGGCTGGACCCGACCTGGACCTACTCCAGTGCGCTGTTCAAGGGGGATTACCGTCTGGACCTGGAGGCGGCCCAGGCCGCCAAATACCAGCGCATCATTGACCAGCTGGGTCTCAAACCCGGCATGCGGGTGCTGGAGATTGGCTGTGGCTGGGGTGGTTTCGCGCTGCATGCCGGCCGTCAGGGCATTGCGGTCAAGGGCGTGACCATTTCGAAGGCACAGTTCGAGGTCGCCCAGGCGCGGGTTCGCGAGGCGGGTCTGGAAGGGCTTGCCGAGCTGGCGCTCTGTGACTATCGAGACCTGGACGGCCAGTACGACGCCGTGGTGTCGATCGAAATGTTCGAGGCGGTGGGCGAGGCCTACTGGGCCGAGTATTTCGAAACGGTCAAACAACGGCTCCGGCCCGGCGGCATGGCGCTGGTGCAGAGCATCACCATTGCCGACAGCCGCTTTGCCAGCTACCGCAGCAGCAGCGACTTTATCCGCGAGTTCATCTTCCCTGGCGGCATGCTGCCCAGTCCCGAGCGATTCGAGCAGGAGGCGGCTGTTGGCGGGCTGCGTACGCTCGATCGCTTTGCCTTCGGGCCGGACTACGCCGAGACCTTGCGTCGCTGGCGTGCTGGCTTTGAAACGCAACTGGATGCGGTACGGGCGCAAGGCTTCGACGAGGGATTTATCCGGCTCTGGCGGCTCTACTACCAGTACTGTGAGGCAGGGTTCGACGCCGGCAGTATCGACGTCTACCAGTTCCAGCTGGTTCGGGGTGTGTGAGGCCATCATGTGGCGCGGCCTGCTCATCACCGTGTTGATGGTCTGTGGCCTGCCCGCGCTGGCCTGGCGGGCCCAGCTGCCAGGCGCGACCCCGGTGGGGCAGGGCGAGTTCCGCAAGTGGGGCTTCCATGTCTACGACGCCACCTTGTGGGCGCCTGGCGGCAGCTTTGACCCGCAAAGGCCATTTGCGCTGGAGCTGCGTTACTTCCGCTCGATCCGCCGTGACCAGTTCGTGAGCCGCAGTCTGGATGAGATCGAAAAGGTCCATCCCGAGCTGCTGACCGACGCGACGCGGGCCGATTGGACGGCTGCGATGCGGCGGGCCTTTGCGGATGTGAAGGAGGGCGACCGCCTGACCGGACTGTTTCTCCCTGGGCGGGGCGCACGCTTCTTTTTAGGTGAACAGCCCACCGCCGATGTGGATGACCCGGTCTTCGCCAAGGCGTTTTTTGACATCTGGCTCAGCCCGGCCACCAGTGCGCCGCGCCTGCGCGAGCAATTGCTGGGAGGCGGGCGATGACGGTCTGGCCCTACGCCCTGCTGGGCCTGCCCCTGACCATGGCGGCGCTGCCCATCTATGTGCTGGCGCCGGACTATTTCGGCCGCGAGCTGGGCCTCGATATTGCCGGCGTGGGCGTGGTGCTGTTTGCCGGTCGTCTGTTCGACGCCGCGCTGGACCCCTGGCTGGGTGGCCGCATGGAGCGCCTGCGTGAACGTGGGTTGCACAAGCAGGGTATGGCCGTGGCCGCTGCCGTGCTGGCACTGGCTTTCTGCGCGCTGTGGCAGCCGCCCTTGCGCTTGGGGGGCAGCGGCATGCTGGCCTGGCTGGCGGGGTGCCTGTTCCTCACCTGCGTGGCCCATAGCACGGTCTACCTCGCCTACCTGAGCTGGGGCTCGCGCATCTCTCCGCTGCCGGCGGTACAGCTACGCGCCAGCGCGGCGCGCGAGGCGGCGGGTGTGGCCGGGGTGCTGTTGGCCAGCCTCTTGCCCACCTGGCTATGGCGGCAGCTAGGTCCGGCACCGGGCATGGCCGCCTTTGGCGGGCTGTTCGTGCTGGGTCTGGCACTGGGGTTGGGAGCGCTGCTGGGTGGTGCCGCCCCCTGGCAAGCGGCGGCGACCAATGCACCGCTGCGCTGGCGTGTGCTGTGGCAGTCGGCGGCCCTGCGTCCGCTCCTGCTGCCTTACTTCTTGAATGCGCTGGCGGTGGCCTTTCCCTCCACCCTGGCGCTCTTTTACATCGCCGACCAGCTGCAAGCCGCGGGCTGGGCGGGTGCCATGCTGGGCATCTACTTTCTCGGCGCGGTGCTGGGCCTGCCACTCTGGCAGCGGCTGGCCCAGCGCATGGGGGTATTGCAGGCCTGGCGCGTTGGCATGCTGCTGGCTGTGGCCTGCTTTGTCTCCACCGTCTTCCTGGGGGCGGGCGATATCGGACCCTATGCGCTGATCTGCCTTACGGCCGGTATGGCGCTGGGGGCCGACCTTTGCCTGCCGCCGGTGCTGGTGGCGCAGTACACCCCGGCCGGCCTGCCGCTCACGGCGGTGTATGGCGTATTCCAGACCCTGGGCAAGCTGGCGCTGGCCACGTCTGGCCTGGCTCTGCCGCTTTTGGCCGCCCTGGGCTACCAGCCGGGCAGGGTGGGGCAGAGTGGGCAGTGGGCGCTGCTGCTGAGCTACGCCCTCTTGCCCTGTCTCTGCAAGCTGGCGGCCTGGCTCACATCGGCCCCGCTGTTGGCGAACGAGGCTGGCACGGTGAAGGAGGTATCGGCATGAACATGCTTGAACGAGCAGGTATGGCGTGGCGTTGGGCGCTGCCCTTGCTGGCCAGCTTACTGCTGCTGGGCTGCGCCAACCCGCGGGTGCAGCAGTACGCCGCTGAGCAGCCCAAGCTGGATATGCGGCAGTACTTTGTCGGCGAGCTGACGGCCTGGGGCATGTTTCAGAAGCGTAGTGGCGAGGTGGTCAAGCGCTTCAAGGTCGATATCCACGGCCGGATGGAAGGGACCGAGCTGGTGCTGGATGAGCACTTTCTGTACAGCGATGGCACTCGCCAGCAGCGGGTATGGCGTTTGAGCGAGGCCTCACCCGGGCAATGGCGCGGTGTGGCGGGCGATGTGGTGGGCGAGGCGCTGGGCGAACAAGCCGGCAATGCGCTGCAGTGGCGCTATACGCTCAAATTGCCGGTCGACGATGCCGTCTACGAAGTGCAGTTCGATGACTGGATGTACCTGATCGACCCCGAGACCATGGTCAACCGTTCCAGCATGCGCAAGTTCGGCGTGGAGCTGGGGCAGGTCACGCTGTTCTTCCGCAAGGTGCGCTGAGATGTGGTTCAAACCGCTCAACCCGCGTCTGCGTGACTGGCGAGGCCGCCGGGTCTGGCTGGTGGGCGCCTCCAGCGGCATCGGCGCCGCCCTGGCGCGGGCGC
>NZ_DATCSC010000149.1:0-3564 GCF_036568685.1 Chitinimonas sp. | reverse complement strand
GTGCTACCGCTGCTGTTCGTGCTGTCGGTACCACCGCCACTGCAGTTGACAATGGAAAAGGCCCCCAGGGCCGAGATCGCACCAATGGCGCGACGACGGTTCAGCGAGAGTGCGTTATCGGGAAACTTGGACATATTGTTCTCCGGCTCGGGCAAACAGGGGCTCACTTGGCGCCGGACGGCGGAGGTGGCGCGTCCTTGAAGTCCGGCACAAAGGCCAACTGGCAGGTTCCCTTGAGCACGCGGCCGTCCGGGGTGGTGATCTGGGTGGCCGTACCCACCGCCTTGCCGGCACAACTGGCGGTATCGATAGGGGGCGGACCGGGCGGGCGGCCGCCCTGCGGCGGGTTGTCAGCCAGGGCAAGGCTGGTAGCGCCGATGAGGGCAAGCAAAAGTGCAATCTTGGTGTGCATGGCAGGGTTCCTGGAAAAGGTGCGGCCAGCATCGCAGCCCCAGCGCGGGCCGGACAAGACGCCCAGGAGGCGGAATTGTTTCCAGGTTTGACCGCAAAAAATGCCCACGTCGCGGCTTTGCGCCCACGAAGGTAAAAATGTATTTCCGCTCGCTTACAATTCTTGCAATTGACTTACCCCACCCGCCCCGGACGACCCATGCTCCACCACCTCTCCTTCGGCGTCGCCGACATCGACCGCGCAGCTGCCTTCTACGATGCCACCCTCGCGGCACTGGGCTACGGCCGGGTCTGGGAGGACATCGAAGACGGTGAACCGGATTCTGCCGTGGGCTATGGGCTGGAGACCGGCAAGGATCTCTTTGCCATCAAGCAGCGCGGTACGGCCGCCAGCCCACCCGGCGCCGGTTTTCACCTGGCCTTTACCGCCCCAAGCCGCGAGGCGGTGGACCGCTTCCATACCGCCGCCCTGGCCCATGGCGGGCAGGACAATGGTGCACCCGGCCTGCGGCCTGACTATGGTCCGCACTACTATGCCGCCTTTGTGATCGACCCCGACGGGTACCGGATTGAGGCCGTCATCAACCGCGCCCCCTGAACCAGGCCTTACGCCCCGGCCAGCCGCGCCAGCTGCCAGCCGGCAAAGCCCAGCAGGACCAAGGCCGCCAGACGGTTGATGGCAAGCAGCCATGCGGCCGTGATGCGCTCACGCAGCACGGCCATGCCCAAAGCCAATAACAGCCACCAGGCCGCCGAACCCAAGGCCACACCCAGCACCATGGTGCCGGCGGCCGGACCGTCGTTCGCCATGCCGCCGCCCAAGCCGGCAAAGATGGCGACAAAGCTCAGTATGGTCATGGGGTTGCTCAGCGTGAGCGCCAGCACCGAACCATAGGCCGCCCAGGCACCGGGCCGCTCACCGGCGGCTGCGGGCTTTGCTGCCGCACCGCCACGCCAGAGCTGCCAAGCCATCCAGGCCAGGAACAACGCACCGGCAGCAGCCAGCGGCTGCGCCAGCGCAACGAAGACCGCCGTCACGCCCACCATACCAAAGGCCCCCAGCGCACCGTAGAGCGCATCGGCACTGGCCGCGCCCAACCCGCTGACAAAACCGATACGCGGCCCGTGCTGCAAGGTACGCTGCATGCACAACAAACCGATCGGCCCCACCGGGGCCGCAATAGATAGACCCATCAGTACCGACCGGCCCAGCAAGGCGAAATCCATCTCACCACTCCCCTCAAAACGATGCACACAGTGTGCGCCGGGGAACGTGGCGCGTATTTAGGCAAACAAAGGAAGAATGCCGATCTAACCTAAGCTATTCTGGCGAAACGAGCCAATTGCATAGGATTTTTATGGAACTCGACGCCAAATCCTGGAAGATCCTGCAAGCGGTGCAGGCGGATGGACGTATTTCGCTGACCGAGCTGGCCAGCAAGGTAGCGCTCTCGGTGCCGGCTACTTCGGAGCGGCTCAAACGGCTGGAAGAGGCTGGAGTGATCCAGGGCTACCGGGCGGTGGTATCCCCCGAGCAGGCCGGCTACGGCGTGATGGCGCTGATCGGCATCACCACCGGCCAGCCGGGCAAGGCCAAGTTCATCGCCAAGCTGCAGACCCTGCCTGAGGTGCTCGAATGCCTGCATGTCACCGGGCAGGATTCCTACATCCTCAAGGTGGTCACGCGCGATATCCGCCACCTGGAGCAATTCGTTGGCAGCATCAATCAATACGGCGAGACACGGACCTCGATCGTAATGTCCGAACCCATCCCCTTGCGGGCGGTCGCCCAGCCCCAAGGGGCCGGCAAGCGCGAAGGTTGAGACAGGAAAACAGGGGAGAGGCAGTACCCTACCGGCCCGCCCCAGCCTATCTCCCTGAGCATGCGCTAGCCTTGTCGTGGACGCTTTCTACTGGTAGCCAGCAAGCCGAGCGCAGCCACGCCGAGTAGCGCGAGCAAGCCAGGCTCCGGTACCGCCAGTATCACCGCGTTATTCTCAGGTGGCAGCACCGCGGCCTCGACAAAGGTCGGCAGGCTGTCGCCCGGGTCATCGTCTGGCGGCAGCAGGTCAAGCAGCACGGCCTTGAGCGGCGGCACACCCTGCGGCGGCGGGCCTTGATCCGGGCTGGGTGGTGGGACTTTGGGGCCGCCATGTGGCGGTGCGGGAGGGCCGTCGCCACCGGCTCCGGCGCCACCAGAACCACCGCTTGGGCCGCCACCACCGGCTTGGCTACCGCCGGAAGAGCCATTGCTGCCAGCAGCAGGCGGCCCCGCTGGCGCGGGCGGCGGGTCGGAAAACTTGGGTGGGAACGGCGGCAGGGCGGGAAGCGTGGTGCCGTCCCCGTCTATCCAGGCAATGTTGACCTGCATAGGCGGCAGCGCGAACGGGCTACTGCCCTGCGTTTGGCCGGTAAGATAATTTTCGCAGCCGCCACAATCCTGAATGCGGGTCGAGGTAAGGTAGGAACCTCGTTGCGCAGCAACACTCGAGAGCGAGACACCAGCTAGCATTGCAATCACAAGATATTGCAATTTCATCATAGACCCTTTCGCACTATATGAAGCGGAAGCAGGGACGCACGACATTACAAAATCAAAAAACTGCTTAAAAATCAATAATTTATAAATTATCCGCCAGTACAATACTGCTATTTTGTCATTGCCCCTTAGGCACCATAGAAACGCAAACGGGGATGTACGACATTGCAAGCATAAATCAAACCACTTTATATAAATCAATAACTTACAAAATCACCGACAGTGCACTGTCAGCTATTCCGACACGCCAAACACCCACCGCCGCAACTTGACCGCGCTCCGCACCGCCCCTTAGCATGAGTCCCATGCACCGCCCTCTCCCCTCCCTCGCTCGCAAGGCACTGGCTTGTTGTCCGCAACGGCCTGGGGAGGGTTGCGTTTAGCAGACCGGCAATACCACTTTCCTCATGGCCGCAGCGTCGCAAGACCTGCGGCCATTTTCATTCTGGAGCTCCCCTTTGGCCCTGTATCTCTACGACACCTACACGCGCAGCCTGCGCGAGTTCCAGCCCCTACGGACCGATGAGGTAGGGCTCTATTGCTGCGGCCCGACGGTCTACGACTACGCCCATATCGGCAACCTACGCACCTATGTGTTCGAGGACCTGCTGCGC
>NZ_DATCSC010000148.1:0-50148 GCF_036568685.1 Chitinimonas sp. | reverse complement strand
GTGATGCGCAAGCTGGCCCACCTGATCTATGGGGTGATCACGTCCGGCAAGCCGTTTGATGCAAATCACGGACAACCTGGGCTTGCTATTCAAGACGGTATCTGACCCCAACTTCTGACCCCAACTTTCCAACTTTCATGCCGATACATGCGTTACTTCCAAAGTTAGGCCTCTCCTCACATGGCGCTCCATTACTTCATCTTTGATTACATGACAGGCACGCCTGTTGAAATATTTCGCTCCTCATTGTCTGGTAACAGCTTCTTCCATGGGGTACTAGAACGGGCAAAGCGAGATGGCAGTTGGTCCGCAGAAGAACATGAAATTCGGCCTCTTTTGGACCGTTGGCTTAAAGGCGACTTTGATCCCGAAGAAGATGAAGTGCCTGAACAAGAAGCCGAAACGTATCTAAAGCAGTGGCGTACTGAAATGTGGCCTGGACGCCCGTAAACATCGGTGATCTTTGGATTAATGAAACAAGGTTTTGGCGTTAAAAGCTGTATGGCGAAAATTACCTAATACTTCATTCAGCCCGGACGGGCCAACTCTCGCCGGTTAATTTCAATGTTAGTCACCTATATATGTTTTCAGTTCGCGCCTGGAATTGGGGCCAAGTCTTGCAATCACACATGAAATTGTTAGATTGCAAGACCTGACCATAAATCTCAAATCTCATTAATGCCCAAAAAAACCAAGTCAGAGTGTTACTTAGAATAAATTTATTTCTGCCCACAACTGGCGCCATATTTTTGGCCTAAACTACTGCAGATGAATGATGCGTCATATGCAAGTGCTTGTGTATCGGGCTTCCCCTTGAAGCATAGGATGGTGTTTGAGGCACTGGGGGTGGCGATTAGAAAGGTCTGCCCGCCGTAAGTCGTTGTTTGCGAGGACCCATATGCGGTATTGCCGAATGCCGTCGCATTGGCTGTAGTATACGATTGCGTAGGTGTTGTAACCGCTGCTACGTTGTTCCGTGATTGCGTATTCACCACGACAAAGTGTGTAAAGCCATGCTTTAACGTCAATTCTGCACTACGCAGCAAAGCCATTTCTTCGACTGCTTCTGGCTTGGTGAAGCCGTTTCCTTGAAACGTCACTTTGAATAGGTTGGTATCGAGTTGTGTTTCGCTAAAGCCACCTGTTAGGCTGTTGGCTTGGTATGCAGTTGAACATCCTGTCAAGGAAATCAATAAAAGACCAATATTCAGAAATTTCATCGCTGCCTCCGTCGAGAAATGCTAATCATTCGGGTGGTTAAGAAGATCTAAAACTTGGTGAGAAGTTGCTGCATGTCAATCACTGAAATTCAAAGGGCTAGGGCTGCAATAGGTTTTTCTGTATAGAAAGTTATCTGCTATTTCAATCCTAATCTAAGCCTAGTTTCTCGTGCTGAGATTACGGTTGGCTGATGATTTATGTCGGATATGCATTAACATTGCCTTTATCCTAAGAAATACTGCCAACACTTGCAAACTAACACTTCGTTTTCAGACACTTTTACAACTCTCAAGCACAAAAAGTGATACCCGCTCCGCCCTTCTAGCTGACCACGGGCCAGGTCACAAATCCGGCGCCACTCTCAATCCGAGGCAATCTTTATCGGTGGCCTAACGCCCAGCTGTTGTTACGGTTGTGCAGGTAGATGTAGATGTTGTCGCTCTTGTCTTGCGCGACGCCGGCCACGCCCCAGGGGAACTTGGCGTAGCTGCTGGAAATGTCGCCTAACTGCTGTTTGAGCCAGCGCTCGTGCAGGCGCCGGGTAGGCTCCAGGGCCTGATAGAAGTCGGCTTCTGTCTGCGCACGCAGGGCCGGGGTGGAGAGGGCGAGGCTGGCGCTGACCAGGATGTTGCGCTCGAAGCGCAGGCCCAGCTCGAAGGTCGTGCCTTCTGCCTGCAGGGTGGCGTGGGCGAAGCGGCAGGGGACGTTTTGGCCGTAGACCGAGACCAAGCGTTCCTCGCTTATGGCGAAGCTGCTGCCGAGACTGGCGATGGTGGTGAGTGGGGTGATCTCCAAGCCGCCAAACAGGATGTGGCCGCTTGCTGGATTGATGCTGATCTCTGTGGGCATGTGTGACCTGATGTGCTGTCTGCCTGACCTGATGTTCTGCCTGCGGCTAGGAGGCTACCCTTGGGCTGGGTGCAAGGCCTGGAGGCGATTGTAGCGCTGGGGGTGGCTGGTCGCGACGCGGTCGGTGCTTGGCAATATGTTGACTGAGTCAACAAACTGCGCGACAGTTTGGGCAACCTTTGTTTGCCGAGGCTTGCCATGTCTGCCCCTGACTTTGACGACCGCGTTGCTGCGATACGCGCCTTTAACCGCTTTTTTACCCGCCAGATTGGTGTGCTGCGCGAGGGGTTGCTGCACAGCGAATTCACGCTGACCGAGATGCGGGTGCTGTATGAGCTGGCGCACCATGGCGACCAGGCTTCTGCGGTGCTGTGCCGTGATTTGGGGCTGGATAGGGGCTACCTAAGCCGCATCGTGGCTAAGTTTGAAAACGCGGGGATGGTGAGCAAGGCGCCCTCGGCCACCGACGGGCGCAGCAAGGTGCTGCACCTGACCGAGCATGGCCGGGTGGTGTTTGCGCCTTTTGACAGGCGGTCACGCGAGGAGGTGGGGGATATGCTGGCGCGCCTCTCTGACCCGGACCAGTTGCGGCTGTTGGACGCGATGCAGACCATACAGGGGCTGCTGGACCAGCAGGTGGGGATGAAGTACGCCCAGCCCTTTGTGCTGCGCGCGCATAGGGCGGGGGATATGGCGTGGATTACCCGCCGGCATGGCGAGATCTATACCCGGCTGCAGGGTTGGGACAGCAGCTTTGAGGCGTTGGTGGCGCAGATTTGCGCGGACTTTGAGCGCGACTTTGACCCGGCGCTGGAGCAGTGCTGGATAGCGGAGATGGCGGGCAGGCCGGTGGGGTCTGTTGCCGTGGCGCGCAGTGGTGAGGCGGGTGTGGCCAAGCTGCGGCTCTTGCTGGTGGAGGAGGAAGCGCGTGGCTATGGGCTAGGGTCGCGCCTTGTTGATGAGTGCCATGCCTTTGCCCGCGCGGCGGGCTACCACACCATGCGGCTGTGGACGACGGACCAGCAGAAGGAGGCGCGGCATATCTACCAGAGCAAGGGCTACCGGCTGGTGGGGGAGGAGCCGGTGCATGCCTTTGGCCAGGACATGGTCAATGAGACCTGGGAGCTGGTGCTGTAGGGAAATGTGGGCGTGATGCACGGGCTGGCCCGCCTGCTGTGTGCGGGTGATCTGGTTCGGGCGGCGGTTTGGTACCCGTCGCCGACCAATGGGCTTTGCCAGCCAGGACGCTAGCCGGCCAATTAGGTCTCTTACGCCAGGCAGGCGCTTGCCACTTGGGCGGCGAAGCAGCGTAGCTCGGGGACGGCGGTTGCTTCCCAGTAGTTCGCCTTCAGCCAGGGGCCGAGGTAGTACAGGTCGGGTGCGGCCCGGCCTTGGTCATTGAGCACGGCGCAATGGGGGCCGGTGTCGATGCCCAGCCCCAGTGCATCGGTGCGCAGCATGCCGTCGGCCAGCAATTGCGCGACCAGTGGATTGCCAGTGTGGCGCGGGCTGCGGCAGGGGCCGGTGCAGTTGATGACGCGCGTGGCGCGCAGCTCGGTGCATTGGGCTTGCCCCCGCGGCCGGAGGCGGACATGGACCGCCTCGCTGTCTTCGCGGTAGCCGGTAATGCGTGCTGCGAGTATCTGCAAGGTGCCCTGCGCCATTGCGGTTGCGATCTGCTGCTGGGTGGTGGGGGCCAGTTGATGGCGGTGGGTATCCCAATACGGTTGTACGTGACGCAGGAAGCACCGCCGTTGCGCGGGTGACCAGGCTTGCCAGATGGCGGCGGTGCGGGGGCGCAGGGCGGCCAGGGCGTCGTGCCAGCCCAGACCCTGGGCTGCCAGTGCGTGCAATTGGCTGCGGAAGGCCCGCAGGCTGGCGAGCACCGGGGTAGCTTCGGCAGGACCGGACGGCGCGCCGGGCGGCAGGGGGGCGGATGGGGCATAGGCCTGCGGTAGCAAGCCGTGGCGCGAGACGGCGATGATGGGGCGGTTGGGATGTTGCCGCAGCAGGCTGTGGGCGACGTCCATGGCGGTGAGGCCGCTACCCAGCAAGAGCACGGGTGCCGCTGGGGCGAGGGTGCCGAGCTGCTGCACGTCCCAGGGATCACGCTGGTAGCGTGGGCTGGCGTAGAAGGACATGTCGTCCACCGCTGGGTCGCTGGACGGGAAGTGGCCGAGGGCCAGGACGACCTTGTCGGCATGCAGGGTGCGGCCGTCCTCCAGTTGTGCCTGTAGCCCGCCTCCGGCCTGTGCTTGCAGGCGGGTTACCACGCCGCCCACGTAGTTCAGCGAGGCATGTGCCGGTGCTGTTTGCCGTGCTAGTTCCAGCAGCCATTCGAGGTAGTTGCCGTAGACGCTGCGCGGTACGAAGGCGTTGGCGTCGATGCAGCTGTCGCGCGCCCGGGCGTAGCGCAGGAAGTGCGTGGGATCGTCCGGCAGGGCACTCATCTTTCCGGCCGGTACGTTGAGGGTGTGCTGCGGGCTTTGCGTGCCGTAGGCGAGGCCGCGCGCCATGCGCCCGCTGCGGTTCAGCAGCAGGATGCGCAAGGGCTGCGTGCCGCTGCGCCGCAATAGCTGCACGGCGCAGGCGACGCCGGAGAAGCCGGCGCCGATGATCAGTACCGTACGCACGCTGCACCTGCCTTACCCAGCGTATATAGTGGTTCCATGGATTCTGCCAACCTCAAGCTCCGCCGCCGTGAGGAACTGAACGGGCACCGTGGCATGGTCGTATGGTTTACCGGGCTGTCTGGCGCCGGCAAGACGACGTTGGCGCGCGCGCTCGCGGAGCGGCTGGAACGGGCGGCCTGCCATTGCGTGGTGATGGATGGGGATGATCTGCGCCGGGGGTTGTGCTCGGATCTGGGCTTTTCGCCGCAGGAGCGGGCCGAGAACATCCGCCGCGCGGGCGAGATGGCCAGGATGTTTGCCGAGGCGGGGATGATTGTGCTGGCGGCGCTCATATCACCTTACCGTGCCGACCGCGCCAGGGCTCGCGCCCTGATGCCGGCCGGCGATTTCATCGAAGTCCACTGCCATTGCCCGCTCGAAGTGTGCGAGCAGCGCGACGTGAAGGGCTTGTACCGGCGCGCGCGTGCTGGCGAGATCAGTGAGTTCACCGGTATCTCTTCGCCCTACGAGGCACCAGAGGCGCCCGAGCTGAGGCTCGACACGGCCAAGCTGGACCTGGCTGCCTGCACCGAGCGGGTGCTGGCGGTGCTGCATGAGCATGCCGTCTTCAGCCGGGGGCGGCGACCTTAGCCGGGTAGCAGTACCTGCAGCAGGTTCAGGCAGGCGCGCGCGGCCTGGTCGTCTTTGTCTTGATCGGCGTGCCATGCCGATACCGATACCGCTACCAGGGGATAGTTGCGCAGCTGGGTGAACAGGGTGGCCATGTCGGCCAGGCTGGGCCCGTGTGGTACGTGGTATTTCAGTGCGGGCATCTCTTGCCGGGCATCCAGTACGTCGGTATCGAAATGCACATACAGGCTCTCGTGCGGCGAGAGGTGGGTCAGCACTTCGTCCAGATCGCAGCGGACGATGGCGGATTGGGCCAGGGCTTCGTCTTCGCCGGGGTCGAGGTCGCGTGCGTCGGACAGGACCAGCTGTGCTTCCGGGTAGGGGCGCACCCCTACGGTGGCGCGCAGGGCGTGGATATCGTCACGTGCATGCCGGCGGCGGTCTGAGCGACCAACCAGCATGGCCAGTGGCATGCCGCCCAGGTATTGGGTCTGGGTGGTTCCCCAGGTGTGGAAGTCGCCATGCGCATCGAGCCAGAGGATGCGCTGCGGCTGGCGCCCCGCCTGCTGCAGCCCGGCCAGGACGCCCAGGGTCGATACGCAATCGCCGGCGATGCTCAATGGCCGCTGGCCGGCCGCGGCGGCATCGCACACGCGCTCTGCCAGGCGTGCATAGATGCGGCCCATGCTACGCATCTGCTCGCTTTTGTCGGTGATGCGCTCGGCCGTGGCGTCGTCCAGCGCGACCAACTCCCAGGCGTGCTGGTCCAGTTGCGCGACGCGCGCCAGGCCGTTGCGGCGCTGGCCCATGAGGTATGGCGACAGCAGGCGACGGGTCATTGCCATGTTGCCGGCTCCATCGTGTAACCCAGCGCCTGCATCATGCTTGCCACCGGTGGGCGCTGCGCCATGGCCAGCAAGGTTTCGTTGCGCTTGCGCCAGCGCCCGCGGCCTGGCGCTTCTGTGGCCATGGTCACGGGCAGCTCGGGTGCGTGTGGCATGGGGGGCAGGCCCAGCCAGGCGCAGGCACGGGCCAGTACGGTGGCTGGTGCGTCGAGGAAGTCTTCGAAGGCGAGGCGATGTGCGGTAACGCCGCTATCGAGGATGCTGCGGTGGCAGGATAGCCACTGGTTGAGGCAGACCTCTTCCAGGCTGGATGCGGTGAAATCGCGCCAGTTTGGCGGCAGGTCGAACTTCCACCAGCGCTGGCCGAAGGGGCGCTGGTCTGAGTAGCCGCGGATCGCCAGCGGCACGCCGGCGCGTTCCATGTCGTGCGCGAAGAAGCCGGTTGGCGACAGCCAGCCGTCCATGAGGCCATTTACACATTGGGCAAAGCCGCGCACCAGGTGGAGGTAGCGGATTTCGGCTTGCGGGAACAACCGCTCGTAGAGCCCGATGCGGTAGGCGTCTGACGGTGTCTTGAACAGCAGGACCTTGCTGCGGAGGTCGTCGGCGGTAAAGCTGCGGCGCTGCAGCTTGGGCAGGACGAAGGGCGGTTCTTCGAGCTTGGCTTCTGTGCCGAAGGGGATGCCTTCGGCGGCGCCGTCCTTGCCGTCGTAATAGCCGATGCGCCAGCGCTCGTTCCGGAAGACTGTGCCCAGCACGGCCTGTTCCAGTGCCTTGCCGTCTGCGCCGGCAGGTTGGGCGAACGATTCGTCCAAGGCATGCACAAGACGGGTGTGTTGGTGCGGCTGTGTGAACAGGGCGGGAAACTGCAGCAGCAGGCGCTGGTGCCAGCGCTTCTTCAGCTCTGGCAGCGGCGGCAGGTGCTGCGTTGCGATGGTGAGGTCGTCGAAGATATTGTCCGCCAATGCGTCGGCGTTCTCTGGGTGGATGAAGGCATCGCTGCGGCAGGCGCTGTTGCTGGCGAAGCCGTTGCCGGTCAGGGCCAGGTAGGGTTCCGCCTCGCCGTCGAGCGCGGCGATGTCGGGGTGCTGGGCCAGTGCCGCCTTGAACAGTGTGGAACCAGAGCGGGAGCTGGTCAGTATCACCGCTACCCGCTGTACCTGCTCCCGCCAAGGTGCACGCGGCACGTTGCGCAGCGTATTGATGGCGTGGAGCAGGTCGTCCATTGTGTTAGGTGGCCACGGCAGGCTTGATAAGGAAGGCGTAGAACTGCCGGGCTTCCGGGGCGTCGGCCGCGCTGCTGGCGATCAGGCGGATGCGGAAGCCGGCGGCCTTGGCCAGCCGCCGGACTTCGTCCACGGCACCGAAATTGGAGTGTGCAAAATAGATGCGTCCGCCGGGTTTGAGGTATTTGCCGACGTCTTGGAAAAAGCGGGTATTGGTCTGGAAGCCGGTGTCCCATTGCGAGCGCGCTACGATGTCGTGCGCCGGTTTGTCGCGGAACGGCAGGTTGGCGGTGATGACGTCGAATTGCTCGTCGCCTACGTTTTCGAACAGGTCGGAACGGCGTACCTCCATCACTGCCTCGAAGCCATGCGCGCGGGCATTGTGGCTGGCACTTCGGATGGCGGCCGGATTGAGGTCCAGCGCCAGTACGCGGGCGGCTTGCTGATAGCAGGCGAAGACGGCGATGACGCCAGACCCGGTACCGACATCGAGCACGCTCTCGCCCGGCTTGATGCGGAAATTGCGCACCAGCGGCTGGCTGTCCAGGAAGGGCCAGAAGGTGTCTGGGTAGACGTGGAATTTCTTGCCGAGGTAGGTAATCGTCCGGCCTTCGTCGGGAACTGCCTTGAAGGCCTTCTGACGGCTTATCTGCCAGCGATCGACCTTGGTCATGCCGGCTAGCGGGGTAGTTGCCATGTCGTCACCTGTGAGACTGACCGAGATTCATGCTAGTGCAGCCAAGGCGAGCATGCCACCCGGCCGAGGGACGATGCGGGGACGCGGCGCCAGGGACGGTACTGGACCCGTTCGCAGGCCGACGCTGCCGTTCGTCGACCAATGCCGATTGGGTTGAAAATAGGGGGACGGCGGCATGGTGGGCTCCTCGACATGCCGAACGAGTGCGCCATGGCTTATGCTAGCCGGCTTGAACACCGATCAGATAAAGCAATGTAAAGGAGGGATGGAATGTTCAATAGTCGTGTTTTGGAGACCGCCATTGGCTTGGTGTCTTGCTATGCCGCCGTGTCGCTGTTGACCAGCTCGGTCTACGAGGGGATCGCCTCGACCTTGCGGCTGCGGGCGAAGTCGCTGTTGAGCGGGGTACGGGCGCTGCTCAATGAGAAGGGCAAGGCGGATGCGCCGGGCCTGACGCTGGCGCTCTACAACAATGCTTTGATCCACCCCTGTGGCAATGGCCAGGCCGATACGATCAAGGGCCTGGGGCCGCTGCCGTCTTATGTGGATGCGGCGCGCTTTGCGGAGGCGCTGGTGGAGGGCCTGGGCGTAGCGGCGGATGATTTTGCCAAGCTGGGTGAGGCGATCGACAAGATTGCCGACCCGCAGCTCAAGCAGTTGCTGCGCGGCTTTTATGACCGCTCGGGGCAGTCGGTGGCGGCCTTCAAGCAGTCGGTTTCGAGCTGGTTTGATGCCGGCATGGAGCGGGTGGCGGGGCATTACAAGCGGCAGTCGCAGCTCTACTGCTTTGTGATCGCGCTGGTGATTGCCGGTATGTTCAATATCGACACCTTCCACCTGATGGATACCTTGTGGCGCACTGGCGATGCTGTCGGGACGTTCACCATCCAGACCCAGAGCGTGGAGGCGGCCCAGCAGCTGCTGAACACGGCGCGCGACCAGACGCTGCCCATGGGCTGGCGAGAGATGCCGGGGGCGCAGGGAACGCAGGTGCTGTTGATCCAGTTTTTGGGCTGGTTTGTGACGGCGACCTCGGTGCTGTTTGGTGCGCCGTTCTGGTTTGATCTGCTGCAGCGCTTTGTGCAGATACGCGGGGCGGGGGGCAAGCCTGCTGAGAAGAGCAAGGAAGCGAAATAAGCGGTTTGCTGCTCCTTGCTGCCAATAGAAAAGCCCCGGCCAGATGACCGGGGCTTTTTGTTGCTTGCCGGGTGGGCTTAGCGCGGTGTGATCTTGCCTGCGCCGGCGTTCTGCTTGACCGATTCGGCCACCGAAGCGGCGGGTAGCAGCTTGACGGTGTAGGGCAGGCCCCAGCCGACGTTGCTGCTGAACTCGCAGCCTTTGTCGGTACCGACCTTGATTGCAGTACCGTTGAGGATGGAGCCGGTATCGAGAATGGCGCCGGTCTTGCTGGATGAGCCGGGGTTCTGGATGACGTCCTTGCAGCTGCTGGCGCCGCTGATGTCGAAGGCGTTGTTCTGCGAGATGATCTTGGCCTTGTAGGCGACGCCGATGCTGTACTGGTGCGGGTAGGTGACGCCGGATTTGGCGCCTTCGTAGTAGTTGTTGTAGACGTGGACCTTGCCAAAGCGCACGCGCGGGGCGCGTTCCGAGACGTTGCGGAAGTAGTTGTTGTTGAAGGTCACGGTGAGGTGGCCTTCGTCGCCGGTGGCGGAATCGGACGAGCCGATCAGGTTGTTCTTGTTGTGCAGCTCGAAGACGTTGTTCGACACGGTGACGTAGTCGGAGGCCTTCTTCACGTCGAGCGCGCCGTCGTGGCACTGCTTGGTCTTGCCGTGCTCGATGGGCGAGAGGTCGTCGGTGACCGGGGCGTCGGTGAAGGTGTTGTGGTCGATCCAGACGTATTTGGACCCTTCCACCACGATGCCGTCGTATTCGGAATTCCAGTTGCCGCTGGCGCCGTCGTTCGGGTCCCAGGCGGGGGCGATGTCGCAGGGGTTGATGATCTGCAGGTTGCGGACGATGACGTTCTCTACCCCCTTGACCTCAATGCGGGCATTGCGGATCTGGCCGCTTGCGCCCAGGCCGATCAGGGTGGTGTTGCTGGGGACGACCAGGGCATTGCGGGCGGCTTGGTCGTCGGCGTTCTTGAAGGGGCCGCCGTTGTCGGCCGAGGTCATGTCGATGGTGCCGGTGACCTTGATGATGCGCGGCTGGGTGCCGCTGGCCTTGAGTGCGTTCTGCAGCTGCCAGGCGGAGCTGACCGAATAGATGGACTTGGTGTCTGCACCCTTGCCGCCGGTGGTGCCCTTGTCGTAGCCGGCCCAACCCGTGGTGGGGGCCGCTTCGCTGGTCACGTCACTGGTGCTTGGGGTAGGCGTTGGGGTCGGCGTCGGCGTCGGCGTTGGGGTGGGGCTGGGTGTCGGCGTGGTGCTGACCACGGGGCCGATGGCGCACTTCTTGGTCTTGTCTGCGATCGGGTCGCTGCCGAAGGTGGCCACCGTGCAAGCTGCATTGCCCTTGAGGTTTTTGATGACCCATTGGTCCTTGGCGCCGAAGGAGACCTGATGCAGCTCGCTGCCGATCTCGCAGGTTTCGGCCTGGTCGGCGCACTTGGAATAGCCGCTGGGCCAATCCTTGGCATGGGCGACGGTGCTGCCCAGGGCCAGCACGGAGGCAGCTGCGGCGAGCTTGAGAGGGGATTTGCAGAAGGACATGAGGGTATCCATCAGTTAATTGGAAGAAATGACAATGTCGTCAATCTATCACGTTACCCATGTCAATTTATGCATATGTACTATACGGGGCGATAGTTGCTTGCATTTCTGTTGCATAGCGGCGGCTATGCAACGGCTGTGTGGTGCAGCAGACGGGGCGTGTCGGCTGGTTCTGGCTTGCGGGGCTTTTGTGCTGGACGGATTGGGTGTGCGTCGCGAGCCCGTGGCTGAGGCTTGCTAGCCGACCTTGGGCAGGGTGGGGACGGCCTGCTCGCGGATCATCTCTACCAGGGCCCGCAGGCCGGCGGAGCCGTGGCGGCGGCTGGGGTAATACAGGCAGAGGCTGTCGAGCGTGGGCGTCCAGTCCATGAGCACGGCCTCCAGCGTGCCGGCGGCGAGGTCGGCGGCGACGTTCCATTCGGTGAGGTAGCCCAGGCCCAGCCCGGCGCGGGCGGCTTGCAGCATGAGGCTGGATTCGTCGAGGGTGATGACGCCCTGTACATCGACCGGAAAGGTCTCGCCATTGCGTACGAACTCCCAGCGGTACAGCGCGCCGCTGGGCATGCGGGTGCGGATGCACTGGTGTTGTAGCAAGTCCAAGGGCGACTTGGGCCGGCCGTGGGCGGCGAAGTAGGCTGGGCTGCCCACCACGCAGAAGCGCTGCGGCCGACCAAAGGGTACGGCGACCATGTCTTGCGGTACGGCCTCGGCCAGGCGTATGCCGGCGTCGAAGCCTTCTACCACGATGTCGATCAGGCGGCCCTCGGTAACCATGTCCAGGCGCATATCGGGGTAGCGCTGCAAATACTCGAGAAAGACCGGCATGACCTGGCGGGCGGCACCGGCCGAGGTGTTGATGCGCAGGGTGCCGGCGGGGGTATCGCGAAAGCTGCCGGCCTGCTCCATGGCGGTCTTGATGGTGGCCAGTGCTGGCGCGATGTTGTCGACGAACTGGGCGCCGGCCTCGGACAAGGCAACGCTGCGGGTGGTGCGATGGAACAGGCGCACGCCGATGCGGGATTCCAGTGCGGCGATGCTGTGGCTGAGGGCGGAGGTGGAGACGCCGAGCTCGGTGGCCGCGGCCCGAAAGCTGCGGTGGCGGGCGACGGCTAGGACGGCTTCGAATTCGGGCAGGCCACTCATCTCATTGTCCTTGTTTATTCAATGAAATATCCACGATTGTACGGCTAGTCTGTTCAATACGGGCGCCTTATCTTTGCTGCTACCCAAGCAGCGAACATAAGGACCGAACATGCATGAGATTGCGCAGATTTACGTCGATGGCCAGTTTGTCACCCCGCACGGTGAGGAGTGGTTCGATCTCTACAACCCTGCCAAGGCAAAGGTGATAGGCCGCGTGCGGCTGGCGGATGCCGAGGATGCCGCGCACGCCATTGCGGCGGCCAAGCGGGCCTTCGCCAGCTACTCGCAGACCAGCAAGGCGGCGCGCTTGGCCCTGCTGCAGCGTATGCATGCGGCCATTGCGGCGCGTGAGGATGCGCTGATGGCGGCCATCATCGAAGAGTATGGTGCGCCGATATCGCGGGCGCGCTGGATGGCCAAGCACGCCGCCAACGTGATCCAGGAAGTGATGACGGTGCTGGCCGGCTATGACTTTGCGCAGCGGGCCGGGACGGCCGATGTGGTGATGCAGCCGCTGGGCGTGGCCGGCTTGATTACGCCCTGGAACAGCAATGCCGGCTTTATCTGCGGCAAGCTGGCGGCGGCCTTGGCGGCTGGCTGCACGGCGGTGGTGAAGCCGAGCGAGATGAGCGCGCTGCAGACCCGCATCGTGGCCGAGGCGCTGCACGAGGCGGACTTGCCGGCTGGGGTCGTCAATATCGTGACCGGCCGTGGGGAGGTGGTGGGGGCGGCGATCAGCCTGCACCCGGATGTGGCCAAGGTGTCGTTTACCGGTTCGACCACGGTGGGCAAGGCGATCTTGCGGGCGGGGGCGGAGACGCTGAAGCGGGTGACGCTGGAGCTGGGTGGGAAATCGCCGGTGCTGGTGCTGGACGATGCCGATCTTGCCCAGGCGGCCAGCCTGGCGGCGCAGGCGGGCTTTATGAACAGCGGCCAGGCTTGCATTGCCGGTACGCGCATCCTGGTGCCCAGGCCCTTGTTGGCAGACTTCGAGGCACTGCTGGCGGCGGAGGTGATGGCGCGCTACCCGGCGGGTGACCCGCAGGACCCGGCGACGGCGGTGGGGCCTATGGTCAGCCGCAAGCAGTGGGAGCGGGTGCAGCACTATATCCGCGTGGGGCTGGAGGAGGGCGCACGTCTGCTGGTGGGTGGTACGGGGCGGCCGGCTGGCTTGGCAGGGGCGGTGGCGGATGGCTGGTTTGTGCAGCCCACGGTGTTCAGCGATGTGCACAACCAGATGACCATTGCCCGGGACGAGATCTTTGGCCCGGTGCTGAGCCTTATCCCCTATGGCGATGAGGAGGAGGCGATCGCCATCGCCAACGATACGCGCTATGGCCTGCAGGCCTATGTGCTGTCTGCCGACCCGCTGCGGGCGCGGGCGGTGGCCGACCGGATAGATGTGGGGCGGGTGCTCATCAATACCGTGACGCACGAGCCGGCGGCGCCGTTTGGTGGCTTCAAGCAGTCTGGCATAGGCCGCGAATACGGCCGGGCGGGGCTGGAGGCCTATATGGAGCCGCGCGCGATCCTGGGTGTGCACCGAGCCTGATTGTTGGGGCTAGCGTTGGCTGAGGATAAAGACGCCGAGGCCGACGAAGACCCAGGGGATGAGTGCGCCGACCAGGGCCTGGTATTCCGGGCCCTGGATCAGTACGGCGTCGGCCGGGTCCGCGGGGTCGTAGTAGACGTTGACTTTGCTGCCCTCGGGGTAGCGTTCCATTGCATCGGTAGCAAACACATAGCCCGCACCGCTACGCGCATAGATGCCCAGGCGATGGCTGCGGTAGGTTTTCCCGGCGACCTGGTATTCGTAGCGGATGTCGGGCTTGTAGTGCCGTTCCCGCTCGGTGACGTTGTAGGACGCCTTGACGCGTGCCTGATAGATGCGCCCCGTTACGCAAGGCCAGCGCCGGGTACGGAAGCTGCGCAGAAAGGGCAGGGCGTAGACCAGTGAGAAGCCGAGGCCAAAGGCGATGAAGAGCAGGCCGGCGGTGAAGGTACGGTCCATACGGTTCCACCAAGCCTGGGGCCGGTGTGTCTTCCTCTCTCTGCTGTTCGGCTGGGCGAGGGCTGTTGCCGACTATTGTGAGTGCTTGCTGGGCAACATAAGCCTTGGCTTTGTCGGCGGCAAGTTCGACCTGTTTTGGGCGCATGCGGCGGGTCAGAGCGAAGAAGTGTTTCGCTTATGCGTACTTGGCATGCCACTGGTGACATTACCGTTGACCCTGCCTGGCCCCGGCGGCATGCTCATCCCCGGCGAATCCGCCGGTCTGCCGGCCTTTGACGGTGCGGCAGACTGCCATACAAAGACGCGTCGCAGACGCATGCAAGGGAGAGAAACGTAATGACCAGTACTGTTCCACAAGCCAATGTCTATGCCAGCTCGAGCGCCGCTGGTAACCCCATGCAGGGAGACGAGACTTATCAGCCGCAGTTCCTGTCCTTGTCTGGGCGGATCGGGCGTGTACGTTACCTGGCCTATTGCTGCGCACTGACGCTGATCTGGGCGGTAGCGTTCGGGATTGTGGCGGTCATCGGTGCTGTGTTGAAGAGTCCTGTGCTGATGGGCATCGGCATGGTCGTGCTCTACATCCCCTTGATTGTCGTTCAGCTTGGTTTTGGCCGGCGTCGGCTTAACGACCTGGACCAGAGCGGCTGGTGGTTGCTGCTCAACTTCGTGCCGCTCGCCAACCTGGGGCTGGCCATCTATATGCTGTTCTTCCCTGGTACCAAGGGCAGCAACCGCTTCGGCCCCGAGCCGGTGGCCAATACTGCGGGCGTGATCGTGCTGGCCTGCATCATTCCCGTATTCGTATTCCTTGGCGGCATCCTGGCGGCGATTGCGATCCCGCAGTACGCCGAATATCAGAAGCGTGCCAAGGCCAAGGCGGCGCAGCAGCAAGGTGTGCCAGCCCTGCCGGACGCTGCAGAAGCCCCGGCTCCCGTGCCGGCGACCAATCCCTGACCGGGTTCGGCTGTACCAAACAAAACACCCGCCAGTTGGCGGGTGTTTTGTTTGGTACAGCATGATCGCGGAGCGATCAGTTGCTGAGGCTGGTGGTGCCGGCACCGAAGTCCCAGGTGCGATTGATCTCGATCTGGTCATAGCGGTTGCGCATGCCGCCGGGGAAGGGCGAGAAGGGGGAGCTGGCGAGCACAATACGGCGGGCGGCTTCGTCGAGTTTTTCGTCGCCGCTGCTGTGGCGCACGCTGACCGAGTGCAGGGTACCGTCGCCGTTGATGACGATGCTGAGGGTGACCGGGCGATAGAACCGGTCCGGCGAGAGGCGCGGCTTGTTGAGGGAGCCGATGCGCTCAAGCTTGATGTTCCAGCTTTCGGCATAGAAGCGCAGCTCGGGCTCGGCGGCGGCGGCGGCCTGGGAGAAGGTGGCGACCCGGCCGCGTGACGGCGGGGCGGATTTCTCGCCGTAGAGATTGCCCTGGCGCGCCTGTTGCAGCGCACGCTCCGCCAGGCTCAGGCCAGCCGGCGGGGCGATGGGCAGGGCAATGCCGGCACCGCTGTTATTGCCTGTGCCGCTGCCTGTGCCGCTGCCTGTGCCGCTTGTTCCGCCGGTGCCGTTGCCCGTGCCGCTACCGGAGGTGCTGGCCAGAGCGGCTTGCTGGCGGGTTTTTTCTGCCAGCGCAGCCGCTTCGGCCTGCTTGCGGGCGGCGTCTGCAGCTTGGCGGGCCTGCTCGGCACGGGCGGCCTCATCGGCACGTTGCCGTTCGGCTGCGGCTTGCTGCTCCTGCAAGCGCTTTTGCTGCTCAGCGCGGGCCTGTGCCTCCAACTGCTGCTGGCGGGCGAGTTGCTCGGCAGCTTGTCGGACCTGTTCCTGCCTGGCCAGTTCGGCGGCCTTCTGCTGCTCTGCCGCCTTTTGCTGTTCGGCAGCCTGCATCGCCAAGGCCTGACGAGCTTGCTCCTGTTGGCGGGCGAGGTCTTCGGCCTGCTTTTTGGCGGCCGCTTCAGCGGCTTGGCGCGCCAGGGCCAGCCGGCTGGCTTCCTCGGCTTTCTGGCGTTCGGCGGCTTGCTCGGCCAGTTGTTTATCGCGTGCGGCTTGTTCGGTCTGCCGGCGCAGTTCCTGCGCGGCCTGCTCGGCACGTTCGGCCTCGGCTTGGCGCTTGGCCGCGGCTTCGGCCAGGGCGGTTTCTTCGGCCTTGTGGCGGGCGGCTTCGGCCTGCTGCTGGGCTTCGGCCCGGATGGCGGCTTCGCGCTCACGCAGGGCTGCTTCGGCGTCGGCCAGGGCGGTGTTGTTGAGCGTGTCGGGGTTGCCCAGGGCGGGTTGGGTGTCTTGCGTGCTCTGTTCTTCTGCGGGGACGGCGATGTTCTTGCGGCCTACGCCGGCATCGGCGAGGCCGCTGGGTTGCTTCTCGTCGCTGTGTTCACCCTGCTTGGCGCGCCAGCTGCCTTTTTGCGCGGTCATGATCGGGCTGCGGCTGCGCTGGCGACCAGCCTTGCGCTCGGCGGTCGCGTCTGAGGCTGGCTTGTCGGCAATGGCTTCCTGGTCCGGCAGGCGCAGCAGGGTGACGGCCAGCTCGCCCGGCGGCGTGACGCTGGTGGAGAGTGGGGCGCCAGCATTGCTGGCCTTATCGTCTTGCGGTGGCGGGGCGGTACTGGGTTGCGGAGGCGGCGTGGTACCGAGGATGATCTGGAGGGGTTCCGGACTGGTGGTTTCTGCCGCGTTGCCACCACCGGGGGTGCCAAAGCGCAGCGCCAGCACCAGACCATGCAGGATGATGCTGGCCAGGACCGCCCAGTCTAGCGGTTCGGCAAAGCGGCGGCGCGGTGGCGGAGAGTCGTACATCGGCTATCGGTAGCTGGGGGAGAACAGGCAGCGAGGAAGAGGGCAGTTCGCTGCGGGGACCGGTTTCCGCTTCAACTCTTCACCTCCACCCAATGGTTGGCGCAGGCTGAACTATGCGTTTTCAGGGCGCGCCCGTCTATCCTGGCGCGCTGCGCTGTGGTGCGAAGGCCAGTTTGGCCCGGTGGGCCTACCCTGCCGCAGGGCGGCCGGGCGGGCAGGCCCTTGCTCTGAATGGTAGGATGCGCGCCCCATGCGTATTCAAGAATTCCATCAGGCCCTGGCCGACCTCGGTGCGAAACCCTGCCATATCGGCCGGGTGAACCGCGCCTGGCTGCAGGGCAAGCCGCTCGATACCGGTACCAAGTACCGGCGTACCGAGGACTACCTGCCCCTGGCGGTGCGCGAGGGCCTGCCTGCCTTGGCGGAGCGTATCGAGGGCCTGGTGCGGCTCAAGTCCGAGCACCCGGCGGCCGATGGTTCCTCGCGCCTGCTGGTGGAATTGGCCGATGGCCAGATGGTAGAGAGCGTGTTGTTGCCGCGCGACGGCCTGTGCGTGTCGACCCAGGTGGGCTGCGCGGTGGGCTGCATCTTCTGCCAGACCGGCAAGAGCGGCTTGCTGCGCCAGGTGAGCAGCGCCGAGATCGTGGCCCAGGTGGCGCTGGCGCGACGACAACGGCCGGTCAAGAAGGTGGTGTTCATGGGCATGGGCGAGCCGGCCCATAACCTGGAGAACGTGCTGGAGGCCATCGACCTCTTGGGTCTGGAAGGCAATATCGGCCACAAGAACCTGGTGTTCTCCACCGTGGGGGATAGGCGGGTGTTCGAGCGGCTGCCGCAGCAGCGGGTCAAGCCGGCGCTGGCGCTGTCGCTGCACTCCAGCAAGGCAGACTTGCGCGCCCAGCTCCTACCCCGTGCGCCGCGCATAGACCCGGATGAATTGATGGAACTGGGCGAGGCCTATGCCCGCCAGGTGGGTTACCCCATCCAGTACCAATGGACCCTGCTGCGCGGGGTGAACGACGGGCAGGACGAGATGGATGCCATCTTGCGGCTGTTCAAGGGCAAGTACGCGGTACTCAATCTGATCCCCTACAACAGCCTGGAATCGGATGAATTCCAGCGCCCCGATGCTGAGCGCATCCACTATATGACCCGCTATCTGCACGAACGTGGCGTGCTGACCAAGGTGCGTAACTCCGCCGGGCAGGATATCGACGGCGGCTGCGGACAGTTGCGGGCGCGGGCGGTGGGCGTGATCGATACCTCGCGCCTGCGCCGCAACAAGCCCTGAAGCAGCGCCTGGCGCTACCTTCGGTACGGGAATATTCACCGCCTGCAGATAAGCACGCCTGCCCACGACGCTTGGTTATACTGCCTCCCACAATATCAACCAGATGCAAGCATCTGCAGTGGGAGCTGGATTAGATGGCAAGCAAGAGAACGGGTAATTTCAAGCACCTGGCCAGCAAGGTCAGCGCGCCGGTCATCGAGGCGGGCGAGATGGCGGTGCAGGCGCCGCTGAAGGTGGCAGGCGAGGTGGTGGGCGATACCGCCGCACTGATGCAACGCAGTGGCGAGATCAAGACCGGCTATGGTGTGGCCAGCGGGGTATTTGCGCTGGGCTTGGCGATCCTGTGCTTTCTGGGCGTACTGGCCTTCCACTTCCCGCAATACCTGACCACGCCGGAGCTACGGCACAAATACGATGTGGGCGTGATCCGCCAGATCATGTTCGCGTCACTGCTGGTATCGGGCGTCTGGTCGCTGTGCAATGTGGTGCTCAACCGTGCGCGCAGCATCAATATGGCGGCCTTTGTGCTGGTGTTGGCAACGGTGGTGCTGGGTGGTTCGCGCGTGCCGGTGGGCGACTTCCCGGACAACACGCCCTACCTGGGCCTGGATTGGTTCATCCTCGACCTCCTGGGCTCGACCCTGATCTTTGTGGCGCTGGAGAAGCTGTTCCCCCTCTACAAGGGCCAGACGCTGTTCCGCAAAGCCTGGCAGAACGACCTGATCCACTTTGGCTTCAACCACCTCTTGATCGGCTTCATGCTGCTGGTGGTGAACTTCGCCATCCACAAGGTTTTTGGCTGGATGGTGAAGAGCGATCTGCAGGCCATGATCCAGAACCTCTGGTTCCTGCCGCAGCTGCTTTTGTGCGTGTTCGTGGCCGACTTTGTCGAGTACTGGACCCACCGGGCCTACCACGAGGTGCCTTTCCTCTGGAAATTCCACTCCATCCACCATAGCTCCGAGGTGATGGACTGGCTGGCCGGTTCGCGCCTGCACTTCATGGAGATCATCGTGACCCGGGTGCTGATCCTGGGGGCGCTCTATGTGGCGGGTTTCGAAAAGAACGTGCTGGACGCCTACATCATCATCGTGGGCTTCCAGGCCGTATTCAACCACGCCAACGTGCACCTCAACTGGGGGCCGCTGCGCTATGTGTTCGTGACGCCGGACTTCCACCACTGGCACCACTCCTCGGACGATGAGGCCATCGACCGCAACTATGCGGCGCATTTCTCCTTCATTGATTACATTTTTGGCACTGCGGTCGATTCGGAGAAGCAGTTCCCCGAGAAATACGGCGTGGTGGGCAACTATGTGCCGGCCGGCTTCCTGAAGCAGCAGGCCTTCCCCTTTAAAATCAAGCTCTAGCTCCGCTCGGGGCGGTAGTTTGCTACTGCCCCGTAATACTTCCTACACACTTGGCTAACAGCCCCGTGCTGGAATCAGATCCAACCGCAATGAAGCGGTCGGGACGCGACCAGCATGCAGAACCTTGTCACTCCGGATGGCTTGCAGCTTTTTGACGAGGCGAATATCTGCCTGGCCCGAGGCGATGCGGCGACGGCCGAGACCTATCTCTGGGCGGCACGGCGCCTGGCGCCGGACATCGCCGAGATCCATGCCAACCTGGCCCTGTTGCTGGATGAGCGTGGCGAGCGGCAGGAGGCCGAGGGCTGCTACCGCGAGGCGCTGCGCCTCGCACCCGACTATGCCAGTGCCCACCTCAACCTGGGCGCCTTGCTGGCGGAACAGCGCCGCTACGACGAAGCCTGTCTCCACTACGAGACCTCGCTGGCCTTGCGGCCGGAATCGGCCCGTGCCTGGTCCAATCTGGGCGTGCTCTTGACCTGCGTACGGCGCGATGCTGACGCCGAAGGCTGCTTGCGGCGCGCGCTGGCGCTGGACCCGGACTATGCCCGTGCCCGCTACAACCTGGGCTATCTGCTGCTGCGGCAGGGGCGCTATGCCGAGGGCTGGCCGCTGTTCGAAGCGCGGGACTGGTATGCCGGCTACCAGCAGCATCTGCCCTGGCCGCGCTGGACAGGCCCCGACCTGGCCGGCCAAGCCTTGATGTTGGTCTGCGAAGCCGGGCAGGGCGACATGATCCAGTTCTGCCGCTATGTGGCCGAGCTCAAGGCGCGCGGTGTGGCGCGGCTGGGCCTGCTCTGCCACCCGCCGCTCAAGCGGCTGTTTGCCGGCCTTGCCGGCCTCGACTGTTTGGCGGGGCTGGATGAGCCATTGCCTGAAGGCGAGTGGGATGGCTGGGTGCCCATGTTGAGCGTGCCCGGCTTGTGTGATACCCGGCTGGAGACCATCCCGGCCAAGCTGCCCTACCTCCTTGCCGAGCCGGCGGCACAGGCTGGCTGGCGCGAGCGCCTGGCCGTGGCTTGCACGCCCGGCGCGCTGCGGGTGGGCTTGGCCTGGCAGGGCAACCCGCGCTTTGAGAACGATGCGGAACGCTCCCTGCCTGGCATCGCCACCTTGGCGCCGCTATGGCAGGTGCCTGGCGTGGTCTTCGTGAGCCTGCAGAAGGGGCCGGGTGAGCTGGGCGCCGTGCCACCGGGGCAACCCTTGTTCAACCCGGCGGCCGAGCTACACGACTTTGCCGATACCGCCGCCCTGATGGCCAACCTTCATCTCGTGATCAGCGTCGATACTGCGGTGGCCCACCTGGCGGGGGCGCTGGGGCTGCCGTGCTGGCTGATGCTGCCCGATCACAAGACCGATTGGCGCTGGTTCCTGGGGCGTAGCGACACGCCTTGGTACCCCGGCGCGCTACGCCTTTTCCGGCAGCCACAAGTGGGTGATTGGACGAGTGTGGTGGTAGCGCTGCAGGCCTCGCTGGCAGTGCTGGCCAGCATGCGGCAGACATGAAAAAACCGGCCGCGAGGGCCGGTTTCTTTTGGCGTCTCTAGAGCCCTTAGGACTTTAGATCAGCACGTTCACGATGGCGTTGCCAATACCCATCAGCGCGGCGCCGGAGATCAGGCCGGCGCAGATCGGCTCGCAGCCTTCCACCCACAGGTCGTGACCCTTGGTGCCGCGGGTCTGATGCTTGCGACCCATGACCCAGAAGATCATGGCGCCGACCCACATGGCAAAGCAGGACTCGGGCGGCAAGACCACGCCCAGGCCGATGGAGACCGAGGACAGCGGGAAGCGACCCTTGGTGACGATGCGGGCGATCTCGATGGCAATGGCGGCCACAATGGCCAGGCCGCCGGCGATGATGGCCGACAGCGGCAGGCTGCTCACGCCCTTGGCGATGATCTCGGCCACGCCCTTCCACTGGATGGCCGACGGCATGGCGAACTGGTCAGACACCATATTGGCGGCTGAGCGTACGCCGTGGGCGTCCGGTTGCAGGAACAGCAGGAAGAACAGCGGTACGCAGGCCATGACGCCAGCGAAGATGCCGATCACGTGGCCCACGGCCTGGTGGCGCGGCTTACCGCCCAGCATGTAGCCAGGCTTGATATCGGACAGCAGGTTGGCGGCATTGGCCGAGATTTCGGCGGTCATGCCGGCCGGCAGCAGGTTGCTGGCGGGGTTGGCACGGTCCAGTGCACCCATGCTGAACTGGGTGATCTTGCTCAGGGCACCGGTCGGAGTCCAGGAGGTCAACGCCATGGAGTTGGTACAGATGACCGTCAGCACGAAGATCAGCGGCAGCGAAGCAAAGGCCAGCAGCCAGGGCACGTCGAAGAACATGTGGGTGACGGTGGCGCCGATCACGCTGAAGATGGGCACGCCGACATAGGACACCCACAGCGGTACTTCGATGCCGGCCAGGATGTCCGGACCCTTGGGCTCGCTACCGTTCTTGCGCTTGAGCGACTTGAAGGCACTGGTGAAGATCTCGGGCTTGGCCGCGAGGCTGACCAGGGAGCCGGCCACCATCATGGCGACGCCCCACCACATGGACCACTGGTTGCTGATCTCGGCGCGCGAGATGGCCACCATGGTGCCGTTCGGGGCAATGCGTTCGACGATGTCGCCGCGCTGGATCATGATGGGTGCGAGCACCACGAAGTTGATGAAGGCACCCAGCATCACGCTGGTGGCGATACGGATGCCCATCAGGCCGCCAACGCCCAGCATGGCGGCGTCGAGGGTGAAGCGCAGACCGAGCGCGCGGAAGTCGGTGCCGAGAATCTTGGGGATCCACCAGTCGAGCTTGGCGGCTGCAGCGTAGTAATAGCTGTCGATGCGCTCCTCGAAGTGCCAGGGCTCGGTCAGGCCGGCCCACTTGTCCATGCGCAGGATCTTGAACTGCAGCAGCTTCATCCAGCCGTCGCTGACCAGGGCCTGGTAGGTGCCGGTGATCAGGGCGGTGACTGCCAGCAGGCGGGCCTTGAACATGCCTTCGTCGCCTTCGCCATGGTAGAGCGAATCGAGCACCACGCCGCAGGCGCGGCCTTCGGGGAAGGGCAGCTGTTCTTCATTGATGAAGCGGCGCTTCATGGGGAAGGCAACCAGCACGCCGAGGATGGAGATGACGGCCATCCAGACCATCATCTGCCACCAGGGGATGATGCGGTCGGTGATCATCATGTAGGCGGCGAGGCTGGAGGTCAGCGGGGTGATGACGTAGCCGGCAGCGGTGGCGATGGACTGGGTGCAGTTGTTCTCAAGGATGCTGAAATCGCTGGCGATGCCCGAGCGGCTCAGGATGCGGAACAGGGCGAAGGCAAGGATTACCGAGGTCAGGCCAACGCCGATGCTGATGCCGGTCTTGGCTGCGATATAGAGCGAGGTGGCGGCCAGGATGCCGCCCAGCAGGAAGCCGGTCAGGCCGGAGCGCAGGGTGAGCTGCCGCATATTGGTGCGATAGACGTTTTTGAACCACCACTCGTCTTTTTGCGCCCGCGTCCAGGTGCGGGTCTGCTCGTCGGTCAGTTGTTGTAGTGCCATGATTCTTCTAGCAAAAGAGTGTTCGAACAAGGTGGCGGCGGAGCGGCCGGGTAGGGCCGGGGCCTGACCCCCAAGAACCGGCCGGCGGCACCCGATCGGGCAAGCCACAGCCGTAGCGGGCGCAAGGCTACTACAGAACGCAGCGCAACATTTTTTTAATACGGCATATACCCATATGCCGGTGGAATCTGGCGCTACTACGTCTTGTTTGCTGGTGCGGGCGAAAGCCGCGTGCAGACGGGCTGCGTGGTTTGTGAAATCGTGCTCACACGGACTACGGCCGGACCTGATATATTCCGGCCCCTTGCAAGTCACTGATTCATCGATACAACATGTCTTACCTGGAACGTCTTACCGGCTGGCTGCGTGGCCTTATGGGCAGCAAGCCGGCTGCCACTCCCACTTCGACCGAGCAGGCCGCGCGCCGCAAACGCCGCCGCAGCCGTAGCGGCGAGGCCAAGCCTGCTTCGGCTACGCCGGCCAAGACGCCGCGTGTGCGGCCACCCTTGCTGGCCAAGGCCGATATCCAGGCCCTGCCGGACTTTCCCGGCCTGACCATCGCGGCCATTTCGGTGGCCGAGGGCAACGAGGCCGTCGCGGCCGCGTGCCTCGCGCTGACGAGCCACAAGGTGCTGGGTTTCGATACCGAATCCAAGCCCACCTTCAACAAGGGGGAGGTGGCGCAGGGGCCGCACCTGATCCAGCTCAGCAGCGAGACCCACGGTTATCTCTTCCCGGTGCGCAACAACCAGTTGCCGGCGCCACTCAAGGCCTTGTTGGAATCGGAGCAGATCCGCAAGGTGGGGTTTGACCTGCGATCCGACCTGGCGATGCTGGCCAGCAATACCGGCGTGCATTGCCGCGGCGTGGATGACCTGGTCGGGCGCTTCCGCAAGCTGGGTTACAGCAATACCGTGGGGGCGGTGCAGGCGGTGGCGTTGCTGTTCCGCCAGCACTACCGCAAATCCAAGAGCGCCAAGATGTCCAATTGGGCGGCGGCACAGCTGAGCGAGAGCCAGCAGCGCTATGCGGCCAACGATGCCTACGTCGCCTTGCGGGTCTATCAGGCACTGCAGCGTAGCAAGCCGGCTTCGGCATAAGGCTTGCTTGTTTCCTCCCGCGCCTTGGAGCGCGAGGAGGAAATCATGAGCAATACCATCAACAGCCTGCTGGCCGGTCTGACCGTGACGACCCCCAGCCAGTCTGGAAAGCGCAGCACCAGTACCGATTTTTCCACCCTGTATGGCGGCGCGCTGGCCAGCCAGAGCAAGCTCACGGCGGTGAGCAGCAGCATGGGCGCGAGTGGCCAGGCGCTAGGCATGGCATTGCGACCGGCCTTGCGCGCGGCCGGCATCAGTGTGCCGCCGGCATTGCGCTTCGAAATAGACAGCGGTACGGGCGGCATTGCCTTGCCGGGTGACCCGCGCGAGGCGGCAGTAAACGCCATGCTGGCCGGCAATCCTGCTTTGCAGGGCCAGGTCCAGTCGGTACTGGGCCAGGCCAAGACGCAGCGCGATGCTGTGCTGGCGGCAGCGGGGAGCGATTTCCTCAAGAATGCCAAGGACCCACGCCGGGCCCAGGCCGTGCTGGACCGCTACAAGCAGATCAACGCCAGCCCGGCGATCTCGGCCACTTTTGACGGCGTCTCGGTCGGTGTGCAGGAGAAAAGTGGCAACGACTGGCGCGCGCTCAAGACCGAGAAGGAGTTCTCCTGGGAGCTGGCCATGGCCTACCAGCAGTATGCGGTGGACGATCAGGCGCTGTTCGACAGCCTGATGGCGGCGGTCAGCAGCAAGAATGGCACGCAGCAGGGCGGCAAGAGTACGGATGCCGGTGGCAAGAAGGACGCCAAGGACAAGGCCCCACTCAAGCCATTGGAGCCGGGGGATGGTGCCGGTTCGTCCAGCTTCCTGAAAGCTTAGTTTCGTTCGAGCAGAACCTGGTAGTGGGCCAGATCTGCTGTGCTGAAGCAGCAGAAGATGACTTCCTCGATCAGCGGGGCCGCACTGAGTGTGGCCCTGATCGTTTCTACGGCGACCAGCGCGGCGGCTTCGGCCGGATAGCCGTAGATGCCGGTGCTGATGCAAGGGAAGGCGATCTGTTGGCAGCCGTGGTGCTGCGCGATCAGGATGGCCTCGCGATAGCAACTGGCGAGCAGTCCGGGCTCGCCTTCCCCACCGCCACGCCAGACCGGCCCCACCGTGTGGATGATATGACGGGCCGGTAGGCGAAAGCCTAGCGTGAGCTTGGCCTGGCCCGTCTTGCAACCGCCCAGGAGGCGGCAGGCGTGTACCAGGTCGGGGCCGGCGGCCCGATGGATGGCGCCGTCGACTCCGCCGCCGCCCAGCAGGCTGCTATTGGCGGCATTGACGATGGCGTCGACCGCCAGGGTGGTGATATCGGCCTGAATGGCGGTAAGGTGGGCCATGTGTGCACTCCGGATGGGCTGGGAACCTGTCTATTCGTTCACGATCTGGAACACATCGCGCAGATAGTTGAGGAAGTTCTCGTCCTCGCACATCCCCTTGCCCTTGCTGTCGCTGACCTTGGCCACCGGCTGACCGTTACAGCGCACCAGCTTCATGACGATCTGCAAGGGCTCCTGACCGCAGTCGTTGCTGAGGTTGGTGCCGATGCCGAATGCGGTCTTGGCGCGGCCACCGAAGTGGCGGTAGAGCGCGAAGGCGTGCTCGAAGTCCAGACCATCGCTAAACACCAGCTGCTTGGTCATGGGGTCGATACGCAGCGCCTGGTAGTGGGCCAGCGCTTTCTCGCCCCAGACGTAGGGGTCGCCCGAATCGTGCCGCAGGCCATCGAAGAGCTTGCAGAAATAGAGGTCGAAGTCGCGCAGGAAGGCATCCATGCCGACCACGTCGGTGAGCGCGGTGCCAAGGTCGCCACGGTACTCGCGTACCCAGTGCTCCAGTGCATTGCGCTGGAAGTCCCTGAGGCGCGAGCCAAAGGACTGGAAGGCCTGCAGGTATTCATGCGCCATGGTGCCGATGGGCGTGAGCTGGTAGCGCATGGCCAGCCAGACGTTGCTGGTCCCGCGCATGTAGGGCGTGGCTTCGCGTGCCAGGGTGGCCACCACATGCTCATGCCAGGTCCGCGAGTAGCGCCGCCGGGTGCCGAAATCAAAGAAGATGAAGTCGGTCGGGTGGGAAGGTTGCTGGCCGAAATCGTGCAGGCTGGCCAGCTTGGCGCTAAGCCGCTGGTCACCCTCGACCCAGGCGGGTGCCGAGGGAAACTGGCGGAAGTAGACCTCGTTGACGATGGCCAGCACATAGATCTCGAACAACATGCAATGCAGCATTGGACCCTGCACGCGGATCTCCAGCTCGCCGGGCCGGTCTGCGGGTACGCTGACGCGGATGAAGCGCCGCTGCAGCTGAAAGAGCCGCAGGAAATCGACAAAGTCGGACTTGATAAAGCGCAGGCTGCCGATGTAGGCCAGTTCGGCCTCGTCGAACCGCAGGCTGCAGAGATGATCGAGCTGGCGGTCGACCTCCGCTTGCAAGGTGGCCAGCGGCAGCGCTGGCCGATTGCGGCACTTGAAGGCGTATTCGGCCTGGGTCTCGGGTTGATGGTGCAGGATCTCCTGCATCATCGTGAACTTGTAGAGGTCGTTGTCGAGCAGGGAGACGATGACAGGCTCGAATGTGGGGGTGTCCATGGGGTGATCCGGTGACTTAGGCTGCTTGGAACAGCGTACGGGCCTCGGCCAGGCGCATGCCGCGCTGGCTGAGATCCTTGAGGAAGGCTTGGCCTAAGGCTTCGAAGCCGGGCACCGGGCTGCTGCAGTCGGTCAGCAGCAGCAATTTCCCCACGCCGCTGGGGCCCAGGTGGTCGGCCAGGTCACGTACCGTGCTGGCCACGCAGTGCGAGAGCGCCTGGCCGGCGATCACGATGGTGTCGGCCTGCGCGAGCCGGTTCAGCAGGGCCTTGTTGGGCAGGGTTGCCGGATCAAGCGGGTCAGGGACTTCGGCCTGGATGGCGGAATAGTGCTCGGTACCGGGGTTGCTGCCCTTGGCCACGAAGTTGGGGGCCTTGAGCTGACTGCGGCCCCAGCGCCCCAAGGCATCGAACAAGCTGGCCTGCACATTGTGTCCCCAGCCGCCGATCAGGCAATGCTCCGGCCAGACCACCAACTGGTAGCGGCCACGCTTTGCCAGTGCTGCTACATAGGCTGCGCTATGCGCTTGCCAGGCCGGGTCGTGCGCCTGCCAACGGCCATGGGCCAGGTCGGCCTCGCTGATCACGGTAAAGGGCGCCGGTGCCGCGTCCTCCGCACTGCGCCACCAACTGGGGTGGGCGATATGCAGGGGGTTATGCGAGTCGAGGGTGACGTGGATGGCGTCAAATTGCTGGCCGTGGCGCTCGATGAGATCCGCCAGGCGGTCGAGGTCGGCATTGGCACCTTGCACCGGCAGACTGGCGCCGGGGATGTCACAGAAGTCGTTCTGCGGATCGATGATCAGCAGCTGGGTTCGACCGAGCTGGGTTGCCATGGCACACCAAAAGTGAGAATCAATCTACTAAAGATGAGGCCGATTTTGCCGATCATCAAGGGGATACCGTGATCTCGCCGAAACCGACTGCTTGTAGACCAGTCGCGCCGGCCAGCGGCTATGCTGAAACCTGGAATGGGTAGGCGCTGTGATGAATGCGACTGAGGCCCGGCCCTTGCCGGATTTATTGCTGCAGTACCTGGCACTGAGCGATCAGGGCGTTCTGGTGCTGGATGCCGACGATCGGTTCCGCTATGTAAACGCGGCCGCGGCCACCTTGTTCGAGCTCGATGAGACGGCCCTGCTGGGGCAGGTGCAGGGGCATGAGGTGTTGATGCGACGGATCTATGCCCAGCACGCCGTGGCCAAAACGGCCTGGCCGACCGTGGAGTCCTGGCTGGCGCATACACATGGCCGCTACCGTTCTACCCCCACGCGCAGCTTTGAGCTGGATCTGCAGGATGGGCGCAGCCTCTTGGTGACCGAGCAGCTCTGCCCTGGGGGCGAGCTGGTCATGCACTGCAGCGATGTCACCCGTCAGAAGGATGCCGAGCAAGCCTTGCGGCAGGTGCAGGCCGACCTGGAGCGGCTGGCGCTGAGCGACGAGCTGAGCGGTCTGCCCAACCGCCGCAACTTCCTGCAGCAGTTGCGGCAGGAGTTTGCCAAATCGGTGCGCCATCTACGCCCGCTCTGTCTCGCGGTGCTGGATATCGATTACCTCAAGAAGGTCAACGACCACTATGGGCATGTGGCTGGGGATGAGGTGCTGCGGCACTTTGCCCAGCTCATGCGCGAGCAGTTGCGTACCGGTGACGTGTTGGGCCGGCTGGGGGGCGGGGAGTTTGGGGTGCTGCTGCCGGAGACAGGCATCGACGATGCCCTGCTGGTACTCAACCGTATGGCCGAAGCGCTCGCCGGTCAGCGGCTGGAGCAGATTGCGCCGGACTTCGGTTACGCCTTCTCGGGTGGGCTGGTGGAGCGGTTGGACCACGCCGGGCTCGACTGCGGTGGCCTGATGGTGCTGGCTGACCAGGCGCTGTATGAAGCCAAGGCGGCGGGGCGAGGCCGCATCACGAGCTACCGCTGGAACTAGCGGGGCTAGGGCTGCAGCATCATCTCTGCACCCAGCAGCAACTCGCGGGCTTGCAGGCGTGCGCGGTGCAGCCGGCTCTTGGCGGCGGCCGGGGTGAGGTCGAGTTCGGCGGCGATCTCGGCGATGGTCTGCTCTTCGAAGTCGCGCAAGAGAATGATCTGGCGATAGTCCTCGGGCAGTGCTTCCATGGCGCGGACCAGCTCCAGCCGCAGGGCATCGTTGCTACGCGCCGCCAGCCAGTTCTCCAGCTTTTCCTCGTCATAGGGATCGAAGCCCAGGGTCTTGCGGCCCAGCCGGCGGCACTCCCGCTGTACCGTCTTGAACAACCAGCTCGACAGGGCTGCCAGGGCGCGTAGCGAACCGAGCTTGCGCGACAGCACCAACAGGGCTTCCTGAACCGCGTCGTCCACGTCGCTGATCATGCAGTGGCGCTGGGCATAGCGGCGGATATCGGGCTGGCAGAGGTGCAGGAGGCGCGCCAACGCCTGCTTGTCACCGGCACGGGCCGACTCGAGCAGTGGCAGATCCAGCTCGCTCAGTTTCATGGCAGGCTTGCCTGCTCAGGCGGGATGATTGAGTGGCTGGCCGTCGTCGTTGGCGGCGTCTGCCTGCGGGTGTTCAGCCAGCCAGGCATCCAGGCCACCGATCAGCGGCCGGACCTTGGTATAGCCCTGTTGTTGCAACAGGCGAGTGGCCTTGGCGGCAGAGGCTTCGTTGGGGCAGCTGCAATAGAACACGATCTCGCGGTCCTTGGGGACGTCGGCCAGCATGTGGCGGACTTCTTCCAGTTCCATCTCCAAGGCGCCGGGTATGCGCCGCGGGTCGCCCTCGCGCAGGCTGGCCGAGCGTACGTCGACGATCAACGGAGCCTGCCCCTTGTCGAACAGCCTGCGCAGCTCAACTACGTCGATGCGATGTTTGCGCACAAAGCGCAGCAAGGTCTGCCGTTCCAGCCAGCGGTAGGTGATATAGAGCGCGAACAAGCTGACGATGACCAGCAGGGCCAGGCTGCCGATGGATTCCAGCGCGGTGATGACGGCATCCACCTGCCGGTGCAGCAGGGCGCCGGCGGCAATGGCGCTGCCAGCCCAGATGGTGGTGCCCAGGGTGTCGAACAGGACAAAGCGACCGGCCGGCAGGCCCATGGCCCCCGCCAGCGGTGAGGCCACCGAGGAGAGGCCGGGAATAAAGCGTGCCACCAGCAGCGAGGCAGCGCCCCAGCGGGTGAAAGCATTGCTGGTACGGCTGACGCAGGAATCCGGCGAGATGGAGATGCGGCACATCAAGGCCAGGATGCGAATGCCGAAGCGCCGGCCAGCCAGGAACCAGACGAAGTTGGCCATGCCGGAGGCCAGTACCGCCAGGATCAGCACCGTGGGCCAGTAAAGGCGTCCATCGGCCGACAGCGCACCGGCGACCAGCAGGCCGGGGATGGCCGGCAGGGGTACGCCCAGCTGCTCGAGCAGGATATTGATGAAGACCAGCAATGGACCATGTTGGTCGAACAGATCGATCAGTTGCTGCACGCGCGCTCTCGCTAGGCTGGTGGGTGGGGATCACCCTACAGGTCTTACTTTACGCCTGTAGGCGTAGAGATGGGGACGACACATGGCTATTGCCAGTGCTGGAGGCTACTGCCCGAACAATTTCTTCACACCTTCAGTAAGGCTGCCGGCGGTATTGCCTACGCCCTTGGCCAAACCTTCGATACTCACCCCCAGGCTGCTGGCGAGCCCAGCGCCTATGCGCATGGCCAGCTGCTCATTGAGCGAGAAGCGCGGGTCGTTGAGATTGCCTTCCAGGGTGAACTTCAGGTCGATCACGCCGTTGCGGTCCTTGAGCGCGCCGACCACGGCGCTGCGTGGCACGCCCATGATGGCGCTCCAGGCGCCACCGCGTGATTCCAGCTCCAGATTGGCGAGGCGGATCTGGCCGGGGGCATGCAGATGCTGCTGGTGCACGGTCGAATCGATCTGCATATCGAGCTTACCGGTACGGATGCCGGTATCGGCTGCCTTGATCAGATAGGGCTTGAAGGCCAGCAGATCGACCTGCTGCAGGCGGGTGTGCAGTTCCGACTCCTTGCTGGCGAGCTCGCTCCAGCCTTCTATGCTCAGCGTGCCGTCGCTCTGCACGCCCTTGACCACACCTTGCAGGGTGATCTGGGTGCGGCTGTCCAGGGCCGGTAGATTAAGGTTCTCGACCTTGGCATTGACCTGCTCCAGCCTGAGCTTGTGGGCGGGTTTGTGGACCGAGGCGTCGAAGAATTCGAGCACCGCCTCCTTGAGCACCACGCTACCGATGGCCAGCTTGGGACTGCTGCCAGCGGCAGCCTCTTGAGCGGCGGCCACCTTGGGTTGTTCGAGCAGGCTGGGCAAGAGGCGCATAGGCCCCTTGGCGGGGCGCAGTACCGAAAGGTAGGCACCCTCGACCGTGATACGGCTGACCTTGAGTTCGGACGAGACCAGCGCCCGCAGGTCGGGCTCTACCCTGATCAGGCTGGCATGCAGGGTTTCCTCGGCTGGCCAGCCCTCAGGGGCGCGGATGCTGAGGTCGCGCACTTCGACCGCCGACCAACCCAGGCTGACCTCGCCTATGGTGCTGTCTTGCCCCAGGGCGGCGATGACCTGGCCCTTGAGGGCCTGGGCGGCGAAATGGATGCCGACGGCGGCAAGGACGGCAAGCGCGAGGAGGCCCACGAGGGCGTAGGTGGCAAACTTCTTCAAACCGGTCTTTCTGCAACAGCGAGGGCACTGCCACCATTATAAGTGGCCCCGCCTAAGGCGCACCTCACCGTAGCTTCGTTTAATCATCGACCAGGCGGAAGGAGAAAGGCACCTGCAACTGGATGACCCGCCCCTGGCCCTTGCACTGCAGCCGCGGCACGGCCTTGCTGGCAAGCCGGGCAGCGGCCTGGTTGCTGGCCGATTTGACCTGTACCTGACGGGTCTCGCCGTCCGGGCCCAAGGTCAGCAGCAGGACGACTTCGGCCGAGCGTATGCCCTCGGCCTCTGCCAATACGGCGAAGCGGTCACCCAGCCCCTCCTTGACGCCCTCGTAGTTGGCGCAGACCACCCCGACCTGGGGTAAGGCAGGGGCCTGGGCCGTGGGTGGTGCCGGCGGCGTCGGCACCGTGCTGACCGGTGGGGGCGCCGGGCTGAAGGGCACCGGTTCCGGTGGCGGGGTCGTGCTGACGACGGTGATGGCGTTGGCGGGTGGCGGTACGCTGACCTTGACCTCTGGCGGTGCGATATAGGAAGGCGGCGGCGGGGCCTTGAGCGGCGGCGTAGGTACCGCTTCTTCCAATGGTGGCGGCGGTGGCGGCGGCGTCTCGATCAGCTTGGCCTCGACCGGGCCATGTACCAGCTGGACCAGGCGCTGGGCGGTGCCGGTCAGCAAGGCGTAGACGATAAAGGCATGCAACAGGGCGGTACTGCCGAGGCTGACGAGACGCCTGCGGTAGTCGCTGCGCGTGGGTGCGAAATCCATGGATCGCTCCGCCACGTCGTTGCTCCCCCTGGGGTCCTGGCCTGTTCCGGCAACTGCCGTAGCGCCTTTGTGAGGCCCTGACGGATGGACGCGCCGATCCTGACGTTGGACGGACCGACCCGTTTTCGACATCGCTACGACCGATTCAGTTCCGGGGAGTCGCGCCGGCCGGGGTAGAGCGGCTATCCTTGCGGCATTGTCATCATTGCCAGGATTGCGTCATGAAGCAGGTTGAACTGGTCTGGGTCTCCAACAGCCCGGATTGGGAGGATGTCCACGGTCGCTCGGACCAAGTGAACTACCAGGACGGCAAGGTGCGCATCGTCTATTCGGGTGCAACCGACGATAACGGCCACTATGAGGGCCATTTCGAGTTGTCGCTCAGCCAGGGCATGCAGGCGATCGAAGGGGAGTACACCGTGTTCCCGCCCAGGAACGCCGCCGAGCACTTCAACCAGGTGGTGAGCTTTGGCCTGACCGGTCAGATCAAGACCGATGCGCAGGGCCGCCACTATTTTGCCGGCATCTGGGACGAGGGTGGCATCGCCCAGGAATTCAAGGTTGGCCCGCTGCAACTGGCGGGTGAGGCAAGCGATGGTGCGGGGGACGCCGCGTTGGATGAGGCGGTGTTCCGCGTGGACCTGCTGGATGCATCTGCCCTGCCGCCCGAGCTGGTGCAGCAGGTGCAAGCCCTGCGCGAGTTCGAGCTGGCCAGCGCGCCACTGATGCAGACCGTGGCCGGTGTGACCGCCTTTGCAGACTTCGAGCGGCTGTTCACTAACCTGGCGGCGCTGATGCAGGCAGTCAAGCTGCGCCTGGATGCCTGCCTGGCAGGGCAGGATTCGGCCGAAGCCGTGGTGACCTACCTGCGCGATGAAGCCTCGCTGCAATTGGAACAACTGCTGGACCAGGGGGCCGCGGCCAACTTGCCACCCGCGCCGCCCGAGCTGGCGGCCTTTATGGCCGATATCGAAGCGTTGGCCGAGAACCTGCAGGTAGCGGTCATGCGCGAGGGCTATACCTTGTGCAAGGTATGGCTGGGCCTTGTCGACGAATAGGGTGCGTGGCTTGAAAGTGACCCGCAATGGGCCCATCTGTGAGGAAGACACAGGCCGTTTCGGCCTGTAGCCCCGGATCTCAGCCGCGATGTACGCCGACTTTCTCACTGCCATCAAGGCCAGCTTGCCGCTGGCCCCGGTTGCCATCGCCCAGCAGGGCGATGGCTGGTACGCCTACAACCCGACCACCACCAGTGTCGATGAAGAGACGCCACATGTGTTGCTGACGCAGCAGGGGGCGTTGATGGCGCTCAATGCTGCGGGCACACGGGTTTTACAGACCTTGGCGTTTACCGGCGGTCACGCCTAGGGCTGTCCTGGCCAATTCCGGCGTTAGCCGGCGTAGCGCACGCGATAGATGGCGCCCGCCAGGTCATCGCTGATCAAGAGCGAACCATCGGGCAGGTTGAGTACGTCCACCGGCCGGCCCCAGACCTTCTCCTTGCCGTCTTCCTGCTGCAGCCAACCTTCGATAAAGACCTCGTGCTGGCTGGCGCGACCCTTGTTGTCCAAGGTCACCCGTACTACCCGGTAACCGCTCTTCTTGCTGCGGTTCCAGGAGCCATGCTCGGCGATAAAGATATTGCCGCGGTAGGCGGAGGGGAACTGCTGGCCGGTATAGAAGCGCATGCCCAGCGAGGCCACGTGGGCGCCAAGCTTGACCACCGGGGCGGTGAATTCGCTGCAGCGGCGTTGGCCGCCGAACTCCGGGTCGGGCGAGTCGCCCTGGTGGCAATAGGGGTAGCCGAAGTGCTGGCCGGGCTTGGTCAGGTGGTTGAGTTCATCGCTGGGCAGATCGTCACCCAGCATGTCGCGGCCATTATCGGTGAACCAGAGGCTGCCGTCCCCGGGCTGCCAATCAAAACCCACCGTATTGCGCACGCCGCGGGCTACTACCTCGACGGCGCTGCCATCGGGCTTTATGCGCTGGATATTGGCGTACTGCGCTTCATCGGGCTTGCAGATATTGCAGGGTGCGCCGACCGGTACATAGAGCCAGCCGTCCGGGCCGAAGGCGATGAATTTCCAGCCGTGGTGGGTCTCGGTGGGGAAACGATCGGCGACGACCACCGGCAGGGGCGGGTTGGCCAGCTTGTCGTCGATACCATCGAGCCGGACGATCTTGGATACCGCCGAGACATAGAGGTTGCCATCCTTGTAGGCTACGCCCACCGGCATGGTCAGGCCGCTGGCGATGGTACGCACCTGCTTGGCCTTAGCCTCGGCCAGTTCAACCGCGTAGACCTTGCCGGCGCTATTGCTGCCGACGTAGAGCACGCCTTTGCCTTCGGCATAGCGGCCCAGGGTCATGGCGCGGGCGTTGGGCACCTGGTCGGTGAGGACTTCGATCTGAAAGCCCTTGGGCAGGCGCAGCTTGTCGAGCGGCAGATCGGCGGCGTGGCTTGGCAGCAGCGTACCGAGCAGGGCGGTAGCGAGTGGCAGCAGGCGGCGGGTCAAAGACATGGCAGGCCTCGGCAGCGGGAGTACAGCCGGCATTTAAGCACGGCTGTTTCCCGGCTGTATCGCCTTGTCGGCTTCAAGCGGCCAGCGAGGCGTAGATCAGGTAGAGGTTGAGGCCGATGATGACCGTGGTGGCGCCGCCAGCCAGCAACTTGCCTTGAGGGCCGAGGGCGAACTGACCGGCGATGTCGCGGCGCGAAACCAGCAAGACCAGCGGTACCAGGGCAAAGGGCAGGGCGACGCCGAGTACCACTTGGCTCCATACCAGCAGGCCATCCGGGCTATCGCTGCCGCGCAGCGTGATCAGGGCGATGGCCAGGGCCACGGCGGCAAAGCGGGTCAACACGCTGCGCTGCTGATTGGAAGCATGTGCACGCTCGAAGCCCTGGCTCAATACCTGGCCGGCCATGACGCCGGTGATTGCCGAGCTTTGGCCGGCGGCATACAGGGCCAGCGCGAAGATCAAGGCGGCGCCAAAGCCCAGGTGGTCGCGCATGGCGGCATAGGCACCGTCAAGGCTGGATACGCCCTCGCTACCGGAGAGCGAGGTCGCGGCCACGATCAGGATGGCGGCGTTGACGGCCATGGCCAGGATCAGCGAGATCACCGTGTCGTTGCGAGCGAAGCGGTAGGCGACAGCGCGCTGTGCGGCGGGAATGGCACGGGCACGCTTGGCCAATTCGCCGGCGTGCAGGTAGAGGTTGTGCGGCATCAGGGTGGCGCCCAGTATGCCCAGTGCGATCATCAGGCCCGAGGCATCGCCCAGTGCCGAGCCGACCTGGCCCATGCCGCTGACGACCTGGCGCGGATCGGGCGAGACCTGGAACAAGAGCAGCAGGAAGGACAGGGCCACCAGGCCTACCAGCGCGTGGATCAGGGCTTCGTGGCCACCCTGGCGCAGCTTGGCCAGCGACAACACGGCCACGGTGCCGAGGGCGGTGACGCCCACGCCATAGGCGATGGGCAGGCCGAACAGGAGCCGCAATGCGGCGGCACCGCCGACCAGTTCCGCCAGGGCGGTGGCCAGGATGGCGGCCTCGCCGGCCAGCCAGGAGGCGGTGGCAAGCGGCTTGGGCAGATGGCGGCGGGTCAGGGTGGCGAGGTCTTCGCCGGTGGCCAGGGTGAGGCGGGCGACCAGCAACTGGAAGCCGACTGCCAAAAGGCTGGCCAGCAGTACGACCGGCAGCAGGCCATAAGCGAAGCCGGCGCCACCGGCAATGTCGGTGGCCCAGTTGCCCGGGTCCATATAGCCCACGGCAACCAGGAGACCGGGACCGACCAGGCCGCGCAAGGAGGCGAGGGTGACACGGTCGGCCTGCAGCTTCTGGCCGCCGGAGACGGCGAGGATCAAGCGGGTCATGATGGGCTCCTGCTGCTTTTCTTGAATAGTGCCGCCATCATGAGTAGTGCGCTAACTTTTATCCAATTGATAATTGTTCTCGGCATTATTGGACAAAGCTATGGGGCCGATATGGCGCCTGGTTCAATCGCCCAAGAGCCGTAGCAGGGTGCCGGCAATATTGTCGAGCGGTAGTATTTCGTCCACCGCACCGGCACGTATGGCCTCCTTGGGCATGCCGAAGACCACGCAGCTGTCTTCGTCCTGTGCCAGGTTGTAGGAGCCCGCCCGCTTCATGGCCAGCATGCCCTGGGCACCGTCGGCCCCCATGCCGGTGAGCATGACGCCGATGGCGCGCTTGGGAGTCAATCTGGCGACGGCCTCGAACAGTACATCCACCGCCGGGCGGTGGCGGTTGACCCGCTCGGTGGCGAGCAAGCGGCAGCAGAGGTGCCCGGTCTCGCGCTCCAGCGAGAGGTGGTAATCCCCCGGGGCGATATAGACATGGCCGGGACGCAGGCGCTCGCCATGCTCGGCCTCCTTGACCTTGAGTGCGCAGATGCCGTCCAGCCGGCGGGCGAACGGCTGAGTGAAGGCGGGTGGCATATGCTGTACCACCACGATGGGGGGCATCTCGGCCGGCAGGCCCAAAAGCAAGGTCTGCAGTGCCTGGGTACCGCCGGTTGAGGCGCCGATGGCGACAAGGCGGGTATGCATGGCGTTGCTGCTGGCGCCAGCCACCGTGGTGGCTGGGCGAGGGGCCGGCACAGCAGGGCGCGGCCGAGGCTGGGCAATGCGGGCACTGGCGGCTATGCGCAACTTTTCGATGATCTCTTCGCCGGCCTCGCGCAGGCCACGCTGCAGGTCCATGCGTGGTTTGGCCACGCAATCCACCGCACCCAGCTCCATGGCCCGCAGGGCGATATCCGAGCCCGATTCGGTCAGGGTGGAGATCATGATGACCGGGGTGGGCTTGAGGCGCATCAGTTTGTCGAGGAAGTCGAGCCCGTTCATCTTGGGCATCTCGATATCCAGCGTGATGGCATCCGGCGAGAGTGCGCGGATCAGCTCGCGCGCCGCCAGCGGGTCGGGGGCGGCGCCGACCACCTCCATGTCCGGCTCGCTGTTGATGATCTCGGTCAGCAATTTGCGCATCAGGGGCGAGTCGTCCACGACCACGACGCGTATGGTTTTTCTCATGGCTTCGTCCCTTACGAGTCCGGCTGGAACAGCTCCACGCTGCCCTCCAGGCGGTCGCGCTGCAGATGGGTGCGGTACTCCATTTCGCGCTGCAGGATGGTGTCGTTGTGCAGCACGTTCAGCTTCTTGACCATGACTTTGCCGCTGTCGCCAAAGAAGTAGACCTTGCGTGGGCGCAGGCCCAGCAGGTCTTCGGCAACGATGGGTATGCCTTCCTCGTGCAGATAGCGCTGGATGAATTCCGCGTTGCGGCGGCCGATATTGACCGCGCCCATGCCGTGCAGCACGTCGCCGCCGCCGAATACCTTGGCCTCGACATAGCGGCGCTCGGCACCGAGCTTGAGCATGTCGTTGAACAGTGCCTCCATGGCAAAGGCGCCGTAGCGCGTGGGCAGGCCGACCACAGGGTGGGGCGGGTTGTCGCCGCGTCCGTCCGGCAACATGAAGTGGTTGAGCCCGGCTACGCCATGCACGCGATCGCGCAGGCAGACCGCCACACAGGAGCCCAGTACGGTGACCAGGAGGGTGCCACGACCAGTGGCGTAGTACTCGCCGGGCAGGATCTTGGCCGCCTCGCGCTCAAAGTGCTTGTCGAAGTAGCGGTTGGGAGCCGGCTTTTCGCTGTGCTCGAGGCTCATGGCCGGCTCCCGCCGTGCTTGAGCCGGTAGGCGGTCTTGCCGACTGTCTCCAGTGCCAGGCCGCTGCCTTGTGGATTCTCCGAATGCCCCAAAAAGAGCACGCCCTCGGGCTTGAGGTGGCGGACCAGCCGGCTGGTCAGCTGGTATTGGTCCTCGCGCTTGAAGTAGATCAGTACATTGCGGCAGAAGATGAAGTCGAAGTGGCCGGCGATGGGCCAGCGCGGGTCGAGCAGATTGCAGGGCAGGAAGTGCAGCATGGCGCGGAGCTCGGGCCGTACCCGCGCATAGCCATGGCGCTTGCCGGTGCCGCGCTGGAAGAATTGCCTGAGCCGTTCGCGCGGCAGCTTGGCCAGCCTCTCCAGCGAATAGATGCCTTGTTCGGCATGCGCGAGGGCGCGGGTATCGATATCGCTGGCGACGATCTCCACCGGCGGGTTGTAGCGGCCGTAGCTCTCTACCACGGTCATGGCCAGGGTATAGGGCTCTTCGCCGGTCGAGGCGGCCGCGCACCAGATGCGTACCGGCTCGTTGTGCGGGCGGTGCTCCGCCAGCAGTTCAGCCAGTTGCTCAAAATGGTGCGGTTCGCGGTAGAAGGCGGTGAGGTGCGTGGTCAGGGCGCTGGTGAAGTCTTCCCATTCCGGGTGGGTAGTGTCACGACGCAGCAGGGTCAGGTAGGCGGAGATGCTGGGCAGGCCCAGTGCGCGTACCCGCTTGGCCAGGCGGTTGTAGACCATGTGCTGCTTGCAGTCGGCCAGCGCCACCCCGGCCCGCTCGCGGATCATCTCGCGGGCGAGCTGGAAGTCGCTGCCGGAATAGGCGAAGTCGCGCGCTGCGCTGACGAGGCGCGGCGCGACTTGCTCGTCGTCGGGCCGGCCGGCCAAGCTCAGAATTCCGACCAGTCGTCGTCATCCCCCTTGGCCGCGGGCTTGCTGCTGACCGGTGCCGGGTGGTGGGCGGCTTTGACGGGTTTGGCGGCGGGTTTTGCAGCGTGCTTGATGGCGGGCCGCGCAGCTGGACGGGGCGCTGCCAGGCTGCGGCTCATGCTGACCTCCAGCTTGAAGCGGTTGACCGCCTCCATCAAAAGGCTGGCCTGGTCCTGCAAGGACCCTGCCGCCGCGGCGGCTTCCTCGACCAGGGCGGCGTTCTGCTGCGTCACCTCGTCCATCTGGGTAACGGCGGTGTTGACCTGTTCGATGCCGGAGCTTTGCTCGGCCGAGGCGTTGGAGATCTCGCCCATGATGGTGGTGACCTTGCGGATGCTGCCGACCACTTCTTCCATGGTGACGCCGGCGCGGTCCACCTGGGCGGTACCGGTGGTGACGCGGTCGACCGAGTCGCTGATCAGGGCTTTGATCTCCTTGGCCGCAGCGGCCGAGCGTTGCGCCAAGCTGCGTACCTCACCCGCTACCACGGCAAAGCCGCGACCCTGCTCGCCGGCCCGGGCGGCCTCGACCGCGGCGTTGAGGGCCAGGATATTGGTCTGGAAGGCGATGCCGTCGATCACGCCGATGATGTCGACGATCTTCTTGGACGATTCGTTGATCTCGGCCATGGTGGTGACCACCTGGCCGACCGCCTCGCCGCCGCGCTGGGCGATGGTACTGGCGCCCTCGGCCAGCCGGTTGGCCTCGCGGGCGTTCTCGGCGTTCTGCTTCACGGTCGAGGTCAGCTCTTCCATGCTGGCGGCGGTCTCCTCGAGGCTGGCGGCTTGTTCCTCGGTACGCTGCGAGAGGTCGATATTGCCGGCGGCGATCTCTTGCGAGGCGGTATTGATGGTCTCTACGCTGTTGCGGATGTCGCCGACGATCTGTACCAGGCCGTCGTTCATGGCCTTGAGCGCCTTGATCAGCTGGCCGGTCTCGTCATTGCGGTCGGTCTGGATCTTCTGCGTCAGGTCGCCCGCTGCGACCGCCTCTGCCAGGCTGACTGCCTGCCTGACCGGGTTGACTACCGAGCCGGTGATGAACCAGGCGGCGCCGATGCCGATCACGATGGCGACCAAGGCCATGATCAGCATCTGCGTGCGTGCCGCCTCGTAGGAGGCCAGCGCGATGTCGCTCTGCGCCTTCATCTTCTCTTCCTGGGTCGCGATCAAGGCGTTGACCGCATCGAACAGCTTGACCTGCTGTTCCCTGACCTTGGTAGTCAGGAGTTGGCCGGCAATCTCGTTCTCGTTCTTGAGGGCATGCTCGACCATTTCGTTGACTACAGCCTTGAATTGATCGTCGATCGCGCTGATGCTGGCCAGTTGCTGGCGGGTTTCTTCGGTACGGGCGCTGCTCTTCAGTTCCTCCAGCGACTTGGCAAAGCGCTCGCGGCCCGACGACAGGTCCTGTTTGCGTGCCGCCATGCCCGCCGCGTCGGTGTAGATGATCAGGTCGCGTGCGGCGACCAGTCTGGCATTGAGCGCGTCTATCATCTTGTTCGCCAGCTTGAGCTGCTGCATGCGGTGGACGGTGATGTCGTTGATCTGGTCCGCCAGCATGGACATGCGGCTGACCCCCAGCCCGACCATGACCAGCATAAGCAGCAATACCAGGCCGAATCCAAGGCCAAGGCGAACGCCAATTTTCCAGTTCTTCATTGCTTGATCCCTTTCCCAGATTTACGGCTCAGGCTGCGTCCGACAGATTTGCCACCAGCTCCATGTCCCGGCTGGTCATCAATTTTTCGATATCCACGAGGATCAACATCCGCTCGTCCACCGGTGCGAGGCCGACGATGTAGGCGGTATCCACGGCGGCGCCAAACTCCGGTGTGGGCTTGACGATGTTGTCGGTCAGTGCGATCACGTCCGAGACGCCGTCCACCACCGCGCCGGTTACCCGGCCTGCGAGGTTGAGGATGATGACCACGGTGAATTCGGTGTAGCTCGGCTCGCCTAGGGCAAACTTCACCCTGAGGTCGATGATGGGCACGATGGCGCCGCGTAGATTGATGACGCCAAGGATGAAGGGCGGCGTGTTGGCGATGCGCGTGGGCGGCTCGTAGCCGCGTATCTCCTGCACCTTGAGGATGTCGATGGCGTATTCCTCGGCTCCCAGGGTGAAGACCAGGTGTTCACGGCTGGCTGCGTTGTTGCTGGTATTGAACTCCATGCCCACTCCTTGCTTTGCTGTCGGCCGCAGGGGCCCCGTTCTGGCTCAGCCGCCGCGGACCTTCGCCAAGGCGCTGACGTCGATGATCAGCGCCACCCGGCCGTCGCCGAGTATGGTGGCGCCCGACATGCCCGGTACCCGCCGGTAGTTCGACTCCAGGTTCTTCACCACCACCTGCTGCTGGCCCAGCAGCTCGTCCACCCACAGGGCGATCTGCTGGTTGCCGGCATCGATCAGCATGACGATGCCTTCGGTCGGGTCCTGCGAGCGTGGGGCACAGCCCACGACCTCGTGCAGGGCGATCAGGGGCAGGTATTCGTTGCGTACCTGCACCACGCGGCCTCGGCCGGTGACGCTCTTGCACTGTTCGGCCTGGGGCTGCAGCGATTCGCGTATGGCGTTGAGCGGCAGGATGTAGGTCTCGCCGCCGGTGCCGACCAGCATGCCGTCGAGGATGGCGAGGGTCAGCGGCAGGCGGATGCGCATGGTGGCACCGACGCCAGCCATGGATTCGATCTCCACACTGCCGCCCATGGACTGGATGTTCTTGCGCACCACGTCCATGCCCACGCCGCGGCCGGAGACATCGGTGACCTCGGCGGCGGTGGAGAAGCCGGCTTCGAAGATCAGCATCCAGACCTCGGCATCGCTCAGGTTGTCTGCCACCGGGAGGTTGTTCTCCTTGGCCTTGGCCAGGATGCGTTCGCGGTTGAGGCCGGCACCATCGTCGCGGACCTCGATCACCACATTGCCGCCTTGCTGGAAGGCACACAGGGTGAGCAGGCCGGTCTCCGGTTTGCCACGGGCCAGGCGGACCTCGGTAGACTCGATGCCGTGGTCCAGGCTGTTGCGCACCAGGTGGGTGAGCGGGTCGGCCAGCTTTTCGACAAAGCCTTTGTCGAGCTCGGTCTGCTCGCCAACGAGACGCAACTCGATCTTCTTGCCCAGCTTGGCGGCGAGGTCGCGCACGACGCGCGGGAAGCGGCTGAACACGGTGGAGACCGGCACCATGCGGATGGACATGACCGATTCCTGCAGCTCGCGGGTATTGCGCTGCAGCTGTTCTATGCCCTGCAGCAGGCGGGTGTGCTGCAGCGGGTCGAGCCCGGCTGCGCTCTGTGCCAGCATGGACTGGGTGATGACCAGCTCGCCGACGAAATTGAGCAACTGGTCCACCTTGTTGACGTCCACCCGGATGGTGGCGCCCTCGGCCTTGTCGGTGGCGCGGCGCTGTGGTGTGGCGGCGGGGTCGGCTGCCTTGGCGGAGCCGGCTCCACTTGCTGCTGCAGGCGGGGCAGCTTGGGCTGCCGCCTGCTGCGCTTGGGCAGTCTTGAGCGCATTGGGGTCGAGGAAGCCGTAGGCCACACCTTCGGTACCGGGTGGGGCATCTGGCGAGACATTGGGCAGGGGTTCGAAGAAGCCGTATTCATCCGCTTTGGCCGTGGATGCGGCGGCAGGTGTGGCCGCTTCCGGCACGGGGGCAAAGAAGCCGAACTCCACCTCTTCACCGCTGGCGGGAGCCGCTACGGCAGCATCGTCGAAAAAGCCGTAAGCCTCGCCGCCGGCATCGGCAGCCGGGGCAGGTTCGTCGTCGAAGAAGCCGAAGGCCTCGCCTTCGCTAGCCAAGGGGGCAGCAACCCCTTGCGGCTGCAGGGTGTAGCGCTCGGGCGGCAGCACGAAGCCCAGGGTGTCGTCCAACTCCTGCTGGCTGTCATCGCTGATGATTTCGTATTCCAGCCGCAGGCTGCCGTCCTGCTCGCTGCGCGTGAGTTCATGCACTTCGCCGAGGTTGGCGAGCGAGGCAAGCAGGGCGCTGTGGTTTTCATCCGGATCCAGCCGCAGGCTCAAGAGCCAGCGGCCGCTACCTGCGGGTTGCGCCACCTCTGCGGGTGCCTGGGGAGCCACTGCGGACGCAGCCTCCGGCGCCCCGCTGGCGCTGGCTTCGATGGCCTGCAAGGCCTGGGTGACTTCGGCCACCGCGGCCGGGTCGGCCGCCGCACCGTCGCGATGGACCGCGACCATGCCGGCCAGTACGTCGGCGGTACGCAGGAACACGTCCACCATGTCCGAACGCAAGGCCATGGTGCCCTTGCGCACCCGGTCCAGCAGGTTTTCGAGTATATGGGTGAGCGAGGCGAGGTCCTCGAAGCCGAAGGTACCGGCCCCACCCTTGATCGAGTGGGCCGCCCGGAAGATGGCATTCAGGTCCTCGGCTTCGGGCGCAGCCAGATCCAGGCCCAGCAGCAGGGTCTCGAAATTGGCGAGGTGCTCCTCGGCCTCCTCGAAGAAGGCGCCGAAGAACTTTGAGAGGTCTATCTCCATCCCAGCCCCCAGTTTTGCAGCCTTGGCCGCGCGGGTGTTCTGTCCTTGGGTATTGCTTGCGCCGGAGCATGCCGGCCCTGCTAGCCGATCAGTTTGCGGACCACGTCGATCAGGGTTTGCGGGTTGAAGGGTTTCACGATCCAGCCGGTGGCGCCGGCGGCCCGACCCTGTGCCTTCATTGCGTCGCTCGATTCCGTGGTCAGCATCAGGATGGGTGTGCTTTTGTAGCTGGGCAGACCGCGCAGCGCCTTGATCATGGTGAGGCCGTCCATGCCCGGCATGTTCTGGTCTGTGATGATCAGCGCGCAGCTGGTGCTCTTGGCCTGGGATAGACCGGCGTTGCCGTCACCGGCCTCGATCACCTGGTAGCCCGCGTTCTTGAGGGTGAAGCTCACCATTTGGCGTATGGAGGGCGAGTCATCGACGGTCAGTATGGTCTTCATCACATCCTCGTTTTTTGTCGTCTTCGCTATGGTTGAGTGAGGCGGGAGTTAGAACAGCTCGATGTCGCCCTGGCCTATGCTCTGCTGGGCTACCGGGTTGTGTGCCAGCGCCGCTTCGGTATCGGCCACCACGGCCTGAAAGCGCGCCAGCGCTTCGCCACCCTGGCCGCGCAGCAGCGCTTCGCGGCAGGTGCCGGCGGCTTCGACCACGGTCTGTAAGGCGTCCACCCGGCGGCGGGCGTGGGCCAGCAACTGGTTGACCATGTCCTGGAACTGCAAGGCCGTGGTGGCGCTGGCGATGCCGTTCTCGGTGGTGCGGGCGATCTCGCCCAGGGAGCCCAGGGCCTGGCTCTGGCCATCGTTGAGATGGCGCAGGTCCACAAGGGTCTTGTCCACATGGTGTTGCACGCGGTCGGCCTCGTCGCCCTGCCGGCTGGCGAGGTTGCTGGCGGCCGCCTCCATGTTCTGGATACTGGCGCGCACGCCACCCATGCGCTCGCGTATACGCTCGCTGAAGTCGCGGGTGTATTGCGCCAGCTTGTGGACTTCCTCTGCCACCACCACGAAGCCCCGTCCGGCTTCACCGGCGCGAGCGGCCTCGATATTGGCGTTGAGTGAGAGGAAATGGATCTTCTTGGCAATGTCGTCGAGACCGGTCAGCTGCTCGATCATGTCGTTGACCTTGGTCCCCATGACCAGCATCTCCTCAGTGAGGTGTTTGGCGGTGGTGGTGTTCTCGGCCATCAGCTTGCCGATGGTGCAGAGGGTGTCGCCGGTCTCGTTGATCAGGCTCTCGGCGCCACCGGACTCGCCACCGCTGAGGGTGCCGAGGGCAATGTCCTGCTGTTGCCGGGAGGAGACCGCGATGACGGTGAAGCTCTGGGTGAGGGTGGCGATGGCTTCGTCGAGGATGGTTTGTACGCGTTGGACTTCCTCATTTGCCGCCTGGGTCTGGCGGCCGACCAGTTGCTTGAGGGTCTGCTCCAGCTGCGGGTCCAGCTGCCTGCCGTTCTCCGCCGGGCGTTCCATGGCCTGGGTGGTGGGGTAGCCTGCAGTCGGCTGCCCGGCCGGGCGCCAAAGTGCGAAGGCCAACGCCAGGAGGGCGGGCAGGGGCATCAGCCAGGCGGGCGTGGAAATGAGCAGCAGCAGGCCGCTCAGCAACAAGGCCAGCACGAGTACGACGATGCGGAACAAGCGTCTCTCCCCAAGCTATGTTCAGGCCACCCTCGAGCAAGAGGGTCCGTACTCGTTATCAGTAGTAAGATCGGATATTGCAAGCCCGCCGCGGGGGAAGCGCCGCGCGGTGGCAGGGAGGGGACCGCTAGAGTGGTCCTCTAGGGACGAAACCGCAGACGGGATGAGTGCCATGTTTGGCCTGGGACGCAAGAAGGACCCCTATACGACGATCAGTTGCAAGGGGCGCAAGTTGGATGGCCAGGCCGTGCTGGCCTTGGTGGTACAGGAGCTGGACCTGCCGGCCATCGTCAAGAAGGTCGATACGCTCGACTACTGCAGCCGTGTCTCCTTCGGCAAGATCTACCAGAAGCCGGGCACCCTGCTGGCTGACAACAATACCGAGGACCAAGGCTATAGCGCCCGCTACGACAAGATCACCCGCTCGCTCGGGGTGAACCTGCGGCAGGGCTTCATGCGCCAGACACTGGTCTTTGCAACCCGCGAGCCGGAGCAGCTGTGTGCCGAGCTGGGTCTGAGCATGGAAGTGGATACGCCGCCCGAGCCGACGGTGAGCTGAGCCTGATGCCAGACAAGAAAAAGCCCGATCCGAGGATCGGGCTTTTTATGCTCCAGCGATTTAAGCCTGCTTGGCAAAGCGCAGATTGCCGTCGACGTAGTCGACCTGGACCGTGTCCTTGGCGGCAAAGGCGCCACCGAGGATGGCCTTGGCCAGCGGGTTCTCGATCTCGCTCTGGATCGCCCGCTTGAGCGGCCGGGCACCATAGACCGGATCGAAGCCGGCGGTGGCGATATGGGCCAGCGCCGCGTCGGTGACCGTCAGACCCATGTCCATGGCCGCCAGGCGGCCCTGCAGGCGTTGCAGCTGGATGCGGGCGATGCCGGCGATCTGGCTCTCTCCCAGGGCATGGAAGACCACCACCTCGTCGATACGGTTGAGGAATTCCGGCCGGAAGTGGGCCTTTACCTCACCCATCACAGCCAGCTTGACCAGCTGGTAGTCGCCGGTCGCCATGGTCTGGATATGCTGTGAACCCAGGTTGGAGGTCATCACGATCACGGTGTTCTTGAAGTCGACGGTGCGGCCCTGGCCGTCGGTCAGGCGGCCGTCGTCCAGTACCTGCAAGAGCACGTTGAAGACATCCGGGTGGGCCTTCTCGACCTCGTCCAGCAGGATCACGCTATACGGTTTGCGCCGCACGGCCTCGGTCAGGTAGCCACCTTCCTCGTAACCCACATAGCCCGGAGGTGCGCCGATCAGGCGGGCCACCGAGTGCTTCTCCATGAATTCGCTCATGTCGATGCGGATCAGGTGTTCGTCCGAATCGAACAGAAAGGTCGCCAGCGCCTTGGTCAGCTCGGTCTTGCCTACCCCGGTGGGGCCGAGGAAGAGGAAGGAGCCATAGGGGCGGTTGGGGTCGCCCAGACCGGAGCGCGAACGGCGGATGGCGTCGGCCACCAGCGTGACGGCCTCGTCCTGGCCAACCACGCGCTGGTGCAGCGCGTCCTCCATCTTGAGCAGCTTGTCGCGCTCGCCCTCCATCATCTTGCTGACCGGAATGCCGGTGGCACGGGAGACCACCTCGGCAATCTCCTCGGCACCCACCTGGGTACGCAGCAGCTGGTTCTGGCGCTCGCCACCTTCGCTCGCCTCGGCGGCATGCAGCTTGGCCTCGAGTTCGGGCAGCTTGCCGTACTGCAGCTCGCTCATCTGCTGCCAGTCGCCCTTGCGGCGGGCTTCTTCCATGGCATTGCGCAGCTTGTCGATCTCTTCGCGGATGGCTTGCGAGCCCAGCACGGCGGCCTTCTCGGACTTCCAGATCTCTTCCAGGTCGGAGTATTCCTTCTCCAGTTCACCGATCTCGGTCTCGATCAGGCCCAGACGGCGGCGCGAGGCCTCGTCCTTTTCCTTCTTGACCGCTTCGCGCTCGATCTTGAGCTGGATCACGCGGCGCTCAAGCTTGTCCATGACCTCGGGCTTGGAGTCGATCTCCATCTTGATGCGGGCGCCGGCCTCGTCGATCAGGTCGATGGCCTTGTCCGGCAGGAAGCGGTCGGTGATGTAGCGATGGCTCAGCTCGGCGGCGGCGACGATGGCCGGGTCGGTGATCTCCACTCCATGGTGGATCTCGTAGCGCTCCTGCAGGCCGCGCAAGATGGCAATGGTGTCCTCGACCGAGGGTTCGTCGACCAGCACCTTCTGGAAGCGGCGCTCCAGTGCGGCGTCCTTCTCGATGTATTTGCGGTATTCGTCGAGCGTGGTGGCGCCCAGGCAGTGCAGCTCACCGCGGGCCAGCGCCGGCTTGAGCATATTGCCGGCGTCCATGGCGCCTTCGGCCTTGCCGGCGCCGACCAGGGTATGGATCTCGTCGATAAAGACGATGGTATTGCCCTCGTCCTTGGCCAGCTCGTTCAGCACCGCCTTGAGACGTTCCTCGAATTCGCCGCGGTACTTGGCACCGGCCAGGAGGGAGGCGAGGTCGAGCACCAAGAGCTTCTTGTGCTTGAGTGATTCGGGCACCTCGCCGTTGACGATGCGCTGCGCAAGGCCTTCGACGATGGCGGTCTTGCCCACGCCGGGTTCGCCGATCAGGACCGGGTTGTTCTTGGTACGGCGCTGCAGTACCTGGATGGCGCGGCGGATCTCGTCGTCCCGGCCGATCACCGGGTCGAGCTTGCCCTGCCGAGCGCGTTCGGTCAGGTCCAGGGTGTACTTGCTCAGGGCCTCGCGCTTTTGCTCGGCATCGGCACTGTTGACCGCTTCGCCGCCACGCACTGCGTCCACCGCGGCGGTGATCGCTTCCTTTTTGCCGCCGTATTCCTTGAGCAGGCGGCCGGTTTCGCCCTTGTCCTCGGTCAGCGCGAGCAGGAAGAGGTCGGAGGAGATGAATTGGTCGCTCCGCTTGGTGGCGGCCTTGTCGGTCAGGTTGAGAAGGTTGGCCAGCTCCTTGGAGATGCTGATCTCGCCACCATTGCCGCTGACCTGCGGCAGGCGCTTGATGGCGCCGTCCAGCGCGGTCTTGAGCGGCTGGACGTTCACGCCGGCGCGGGCCAGCAGGGAAGCGGCGCCCGATTCGGCGTCGTTCAGGAGCGCCAGCAAGGTGTGCTGGGGTTCGATATAGGCGTTGTCATTGGCCAGCGCGAGCGACTGGGCGTCGGCGATGGCTTGCTGGAATTTTGTAGTCAGTTTGTCGTAGCGCATGGTTGCTACTCCCTGTGTGTCGATGCCACCTAGTTGGGGAGGCCAAAGCCGGTTTTCAAGTCAGCCGTCATGGCTCGTGGTGGCGGTTTCCCATCCGCAATCGGTGGTGCTTGTCCGAAATATCGCCGCATGGGCTCGGGTAGGACTTGATCTAGATCATTGATCTGTAAGGTCTATCCGCGCTTAAATATAAGCAGGTATTAATATTGCTGGGTTGATCTACTTAACGATGAATATTGCAAGTTATTCGTTTTCGTAGTTGCTTTTTTGCAACCTCAAGCCGCTTTCTGCGGCCGCATGATCTTTATACGAGGCAGACATCTCCATGCGCATCATCAACATGCTCGATACCCGACGATTGGCGACCCAGGTACTGATCGCCATCCTCTGCATCACTACCGTGGTCACCGGCGTGGCCACCGTCTTCCTGGCGCGCGACGTGCTGGCGACGGCCGAGGACAATACCGGCAAGAACACCCAGGACGTGCTGGTCTCGGTCTCCAAGACCCTGGAGCTGGCCTATGCCTCCGCAGCGCGCCAGGCCGAGCAGCAGATGGGGACCTTTGAGCGGTTGATGGGCGGGCCGATTGTGCCGGCCGAGGCGCGCACGGTTACCGGCGACGCCGGTGAGATTTTGACCGTGAAGGCGGGGGATACGGTGCTGAACGGCAACCTGGGCGTGCTGCAGCAGATGAAGCAGCTCAACGGGGTAGAGGCGGCAGTACTGATCCAGGATGGTGGGCGCTGGATACGCGCGGCCACCTTGCTCAAGGACAAGACCGGCAAATCGCAGGTCGGTTCGGTGATTCCGGATAATGAGTTCAGCGCCAAGACGCTGAACGCGGGCGAGCAGGCGACTTCGGTGGTCAAGCGTGCCGGCAAGTGGTACGCGCTGCATGTCAAATCCATCAAGGACGGCAGTGGCAAGGTCTATGCAGGGCTTACCACCCGTGTTGACCTGAGTGCGGACATGGCAGGCGTGCTGGATTTTGTGGCGCAGAGCCGGATGGCTGATGGCGTGGGGCAGTTCCTGGTACTGGCCCCGGCGGAGGGCGGGCAGGAGGTGCTGGTGGCGCCGCCCGGTGAGGGCGATGCGGCGGCACGCAAGGCGCTGTTCAAGCGCATAGCCGCGACCGAGCAGGGTTTTGAGACGACCCGCGACTGGCGTGCGGGTGGCGTCGACTACCTGGCCTGGAAGCATGTGCCGGCATGGAACTGGACGCTGGCGGTGGTCGGGGCCAAGTCGGGTTTTCTTGCGGATGAACACCGCCAGCTGACCCAGCTGGTGCTGGTATTGCTGGGTTCGGCCGCCTTGACCGGTCTCTTGACCTATCTCTTGATGCGCCGCGCCTTGCGACCCGTGGGGCAGTTGGTGGAAGGCATTACCCGCTTGGGCGAGGGTGACCTGACCCGCGACGTGGCCGAGGGGCCGCGTGCTTCGGCCAACGAGATCCACCGCATGGCGGTACAGACCAATGCTGCCCGTGAGCGCATGGCGGCCTTGGCCAAGCGTATCCGCCTGGCGGGCGATGCGGTGGGCGAGGGCAGCGGCCAGACCTTGGGTGCCTTGCAGCAGATCGACGCCAGCGCCCGGGTGCAGAGCGAGGCAACCAATAGCGTGGCCGCTGCAATCGAACAGCTGTCGGTGTCGATTGCCCAGGTGGCCGACCATACCCGCCAGGCGCATGCCGCCTCGCAGTCTTCGCATGCCGCGGCCGAGCGTGGTCACGAGGTGGTGGGCCGTACCGTGACCGATATCACCAGCCTGGCCGACCGCATTGCTGCTTCGGCCGCCCAGGTGGAAGGGCTGGATGCCGCCTCGCGTGAGATATCGCGCGTGGTCAGTGCGATCAAGGAGGTGGCCGAGCAGACCAATCTCTTGGCGCTCAATGCCGCCATCGAGGCGGCCCGTGCCGGGGAGACCGGCCGCGGCTTCTCGGTGGTGGCCGACGAGGTGCGCCTCCTGGCCGAACGGACCAAGGTGGCGACCCATGAGATCGGCGACCTGATCAACCGGGTACAGGCACAGTCCGGTCAGGTGGCCAGCGCCATGCGCGAGGCGAACGGCCATATGCAGCGTTCGGCCGAATCGGCCGGCGAGATTGGCGACGTGCTGGCGGAGATCCGCGACGCCGCCGGCAGTACCGCCAGCGTGGTGGCCGATATCGCCAACGCGGCGCTGGAGCAGCGCGC
>NZ_DATCSC010000147.1:0-42383 GCF_036568685.1 Chitinimonas sp. | reverse complement strand
CTACTGTCCATCGTGCCGCTGGACCAGCTGTGGGTGGACGCCAATTTCAAGGAATCGGAACTGCGCAATATCCGCGTCGGTCAGCCGGCCAAGGTGGAAGCCGATATGTACGGCGACAAGGTGAGCTTCCACGGCAAGGTGATGGGCCTGTCGGCCGGCACTGGCAGCGCCTTCTCGCTGCTGCCCGCGCAGAACGCCAGCGGCAACTGGATCAAGGTGGTGCAGCGCCTGCCGGTGCGGATCGCGGTCAACCCGGATGAGCTGCGCGCCCGCCCGCTGCAGGTCGGCCTGTCGATGGAGGTGGAAGTCGATACCCGCACCGAACCGTTGCAACAGACCGCATCGTTGTACTGAGGCAGACCATCATGTCCGCGACGCCTTCCAACGACATTCCGCTACCTGCCCTCAAGGGGGCGCAGCTGGTGGGGGCCGGCCTCCTGCTGGCAGCCGCCAACTTTATCGCGGTGCTTGATACCACCATCGCCAATGTATCGGTCCCCACCATCTCCGGCGCACTGGGTGCCTCAACCAGCCAGGGCACTTATGTGATCACCTCCTATGCGGTGGCCGAGGCGATCACCGTACCGCTGACCGGCTGGCTGGCCGGCCGCTTTGGCGCGGTACGGGTGTTCGTGACCTCCATGCTCATGTTCGGTCTCTTTTCGGCACTGTGCGGCATGGCCAACTCGCTAGAGATGCTGGTGCTGTTCCGGGTGCTGCAGGGCTTGGCCGGTGGCCCGCTCATGCCCATGTCGCAAACCCTCTTGCTGCGCATCTTCCCCAAGGAGAAGGCGGCCGCCGCAACCGGGTTATGGGCCATGACCACACTGATCGCACCCATCATGGGGCCGATCCTGGGGGGCGTGATCTGCGACAACATGCACTGGTCGTTTATCTTCCTGATCAACGTACCTGTGGCCGTGCTGTGCGCATGGCGTGGCTGGAGCCTGCTCAAGCAATATGAAACCAAGCTCGCCAAAGTCAGCATCGACGTGGTTGGCCTGGTGCTCCTGATCGTCTGGGTGGCGGCGCTGCAGCTGATGCTGGACGAGGGCAAGGACAAGGACTGGTTCAATTCGCCGGAGATCGTGGGGCTGGCCATCGTGGCGGCCATCGGCTTTGCTGCCTTCATGATCTGGGAACTGACCGAGAAGCACCCGGTGGTGAACCTGCGGGTGTTCCGGCACCGCGGTTATTCGGCCAGCGTACTGACCATCTGCCTCGCCTTTGGCGCCTTCTTCGGCGCGACGGTACTGACCCCGCTATGGCTGCAGAGTTATATGGGCTACACCTCGACCTGGGCGGGCTATACCACGGCGGTGTCGGGCATCCTGGCCGTGTTGGCGGCACCCTTGGCCGCCAATATGAGCGCGCGTTTTGACCCACGGCCCTTGGTGTTCTTCGGTGTGCTGTGGCTAGGCATGGTGACCTTGTTCCGTACCCAGTCCAACCTCGATATGACCCAGTGGCAGATTGCGTTGCCGCTGCTGTTCCAGGGTCTGGGCATGCCCTTCTTCTTCGTCCCCTTGACTGGCCTTGCACTAGCCAGCGTGGACGAGGAGGAGACCGCCTCAGCCGCTGGCCTGATGAGCTTCTGCCGTACCGTGTCTGGGGCTTTTGCCACCTCGCTGGTGAATACCTCCTGGGAGAGCAAGACCACCTATAACCGGGCGGAGCTGGCCGGCCTGACCGACCGTACCGGCGAGGTGAGTACCTTGCTCAGCCAAAACGGCTACGGTCTGGAACAGGCGCGGGGCACCATAGACCAGATGGTGCAGGCGCAGAGCGTGATGCTGGCGACCAACCAGATTTTCCTCATTGCTGGTTGTGCCTTTGTGCTGGCAGCCATCGCGATCTGGCTGGCCCCCAAGCCCACACGGGTTGCCGATACCAGCGCTGCGCACTGAACCCAAGCCCGGTCATCCCGGGCTTTTTCCTGGCTGGTTGCGGCAGACCTGGCACAGGCCATCGAGTGTCAGCCGGCAGTGCTGCAGTTGGTAACCGTGGCGCTGGGCGACGGCCTGTTGTTGGGTGCTGATGGCGCTGTCGGTGAATTCCACGATGCTGCCGCACTGGCGGCAGCGCATCAGCGCCGTCGGGTCCGCCTGGCGCAAGGTATAGAGCGCCCGCTGGCGGCCGATCAGGTGCCGCTCCAGGAGACCGATGCGGCACAGTTCGGCAAAGGTGCGGTAGACGGTGGCGAGGCTGAGGTCCCGCTCCTCATGCGCCCAGCGGTGGTAGACCGCCTCGGGCGAGAGGTGAGCCTCCTGCTCCAGCATCTGCAGGATGCGCACGCGTGGCGAGGTGGGGCGCAGATGATGACTGGCGAGCAGGGCGTAGGCATCCATGGTGCCCAGCCTAGGCGTGCTCACTTATTTGAAAGTTAAGATCGGTGCAGTGAACGGCTGGTCGATGTGTTGGTCGCAGGCTATACCGTTCGTAGACCGATCAACTGGAGGAGGCCTTATGTCGTCGCAAACCCCGCAAGCTCAGATGATCCTGGTCGCCGGCCCTTACCGCTCGGGTACGGGTGACGACCCGGTCAAGATCCAGCGCAATGTGAACGCGATGCTGGATGCCTCGCTGGCGCTTTTTCGCGCCGGCCATCTGCCGGTGATGGGCGAGTGGTATGCCTTGCCCCTGATCGAGCATGCCGGCTCCGAGCGGGTGGGCGACCCGGTATTCGACGAGATATTCCACCCCATTGCCCGCCGGCTGGTGGTGAAGTGCGACGCCTGCCTGCGTATAGGCGGTCCATCGACAGGGGCGGATGAGATGGTGGCGCTGGCACAACAGGCCGGTAAGGCGATCTACCGGGGTTTGGCAGAGGTGCCGAATCTCGTGGACTAGGCTTGCGGGTGGCGGCTGGTCTGCCGCCTTAAAGCATATTGTGCAGCCGCACGGTACTGCCGTCTGGCAATGCCTGGATCTGCTTGAGCACATGGGCGGTGGCCTCGAAGTGCTCGGCGAGGCTCAGCAGCTTGAAATTGCCGACCTCGTACTTCCCCTCGGCAAACACCGGCAGCACCTTGTAGCTGTAGCACTGGCCGGCACCGGGCTTGAGGTCGGCGGCCTGCAGGTCGGCGATCAGTGCGGGCAGGAACCATTCGTCGATGGCGTCACCGCCCAGCAATGTCTGGAAGGCTTCGACGGTATCGGCCACCTGCGTGACTTCGCCCGTGCCGGTATTGAGCCAGTACACCCCGCCGGACTGCTTTTCAAAAAACATATCCCCCAGGCTGCTGAACAAGAGCGGCGCAAAGGGCTCGTCGAGCAGCCAGCCCCAGGCGGCCAGCAGATGCTGGATGGCGTCGTCGTCGGGTTGGCGGGTCAGGTCGGACCAGGTTAGTGGCATGGTATTGGGACGGGGCTGCATGAGGGCCGGCAGCATACCGGCAAAACCGGCCAGCGGGGTGGCCGTTCGGCGAGGCGTTGTGTGACCTTGGGGCCTTGGCGGTCGTCGGCTCCCTTTTTGCAGCATCGCCAAATGACGCTTGGCGGTGCTTAGACCCCTTGCGCCTTGCGCTCCGCCCGCCAGGCCTGCCAGCCATGCAGCAGCAGCGGTAGTACCGAGAGGGCGACGATGCCGAGGCAGATCAGCGAGATATTGGCGCGCACCCAGGCGAAACTGCCCAGCCAGTAGCCGGCCAGGATGAGCCCCGCGCACCAGGTGATGCCACCGGTGATGTTGAACAGCAGAAAGCGCCCGGCCGCCATGCCCGAGAGGCCGGCCAGGAAGGGCGCCAGCGTGCGCACGATGGGTACGAAGCGACCGACAAAGATGGTGAAGCCGCCGTAGCGCTCGAAGTAGTCGTGGGTCTTGGCAATGTATTGCGGCTTGACCCAGCCGCGTTTGAGCAACTGCTGCCCCAGGCGCGAGCGGCCGATGGCGTAGTTGCAGGCGTCGCCCGCGATGGCGGCAGCGGTGATCAGCAACATGGGCAGTACCGGCGAGCCGCCCACGACGCCCATGAGTGCACCGGCGGTGAACAGCAGCGAATCGCCCGGCAGAAAGGGCATGACCACCACGCCGGTCTCGACAAAGATCACCAGGGCGATCAACAGGGTGCCGAGCAGCCAGTTGTCTTGCAGCAGCTGCAGGAGTTGCTGCTCGTTGGTGAGCAGGTGCCAGAGTTCGATCAGCATGGCTTGTTTCCCGGCTGGCCTTGCGGGGCACAGTGGCTTGCTTGCGCCAGCAGCAGCGGGGGCTGCGGTGCTGCCAGGGCGGCAAGGTCGCTGCTCAAACGGTGGGTCAGGTAGGCCATGGCGATAATGGAAAGGGAGATTGTGAGCGGTAGCAACACGGATCGACGCATGGGCGGAGCCCTCTCCTGGTGGCAATCTTTCCCGGAGCTTGCAGTGGCAGACTTAAGCCAGTGTTAGTGGGCGACACGCAATTCGATCCGGGCAGGGGGTACCGGTTCGCCATCCGGGGCGTCGACCAGTATGGCGTGCGCGGCCTTGAGTGCAGCGGGCAGGGCTTCGCTCTTGAACCAGGCATATTCCACCGCCCGGGCTGGGCCGATCGCGTCGCCCGGCGCGGCCGCGGTAGCCGGATGGCACATGATCAGCCCCTGGTTGGCGGTTTGCCGCAACCAGCCGGGCATCTGCTCGGCAAAGCCCGCGGCCGGCTGCAAGGCATAGAGCCCACCAAAGCCATGGTTGTAGCGCCACCCCTCGGCATGCAGGCGGGCTTCGGTGCGGGTGGCGCCCATCAGCCACAGTGCGGCGGCCTTGTCGGCCGGGTAGGGGCGGGAGAGCGGGCTCAGTACCCGTATCCATGGGCGCTCGCTGTAGCGGCGGGCCAGCTCGTCCAGCAGCATATCCCGTAGACCGCTGAACACATGCACGTGCTGGTGGCCGTCGACAAAGGCTGGCGGCGTCTGCATCACGTCCTCGTAGTCATCCAGCTGGCGCTGCAAGGCCGCCAGCGCGATGCGGGCATCCATCAGGCCACTGCGGCAAAGCAGCATCAGGCGGCCCAGCGGCACGCTGATCGAACCGGGGAAGGGCTCGGTCAGATTGAAGTGCAAGCCGGCACGGCCGGCCATGCCGGCGGCGCGCAGGCGCTCCCCGTGGGCGGGCCACAAGGGCGATCCGGTCATGCAGGAGGTGACGCTAATTCTGCCGTAAGCCAAAAGGGTCAGAATGGCATCGCTGACTGGCTCGTTGAGTGCGTAGTCGTCGGCGCAAAGCACCAATCGCTTGGCCGGGCCTCGTTGGCGGGTGTCCTGGATGCGGGTGTAGATGTCCGAATCACTCATGGAAAAATTGACCAATGCTGGAAAGAAGCCAATCTCTGCGGCGCGACCTGTTGCTGCTCTTGGTACTGCTCTTACCCTGGTTCCTGCTGTTGACCGGGGTACGCCCCTTGAGCGTACCGGATGAGGGCCGCTACCCGGAGATCGCGCGCGAGATGCTGTTGAGCGGCGACTTTATCACTCCGCGCATCAATGGCGCGGTCTTCCTCGACAAACCGGCGTTGTACTACTGGCTGCAGGCAGTCAGCATGCAGTTCTTTGGCGTTAGCGCCACCAGCATACGGCTGATGCCGGCACTCTTTGGCGTGGCCGGCTGCCTGGCGGTATTCGCTGCCGGCTGGCGCTGGTTCGGCCGGCGTGCTGCCTGGCTTTCGGCGCTGGTGCTGGCCAGCTCGCCGCTCTATTTCATGGCCAGCCAGTACGCCAATCTCGACCTGGAGGTGGCGACCTGGATCGCGCTCTCCTTGCTCGCCTTCATGGTCGGCCGGCAAGCCACCGACCCGGCGCGGCGGCGGGCCTGGTTGTGGGCGGCCTATCTGGCTGGCGGCCTGGGGGCGTTGACCAAGGGGCTGATCGGCTTTGTGCTGCCGGCGCTGGTGATCTTTGCCTGGATGTTGTGGCGCCGTCGCTGGCGCGAGCTGCCGAGCTGGCAGCTCTATTGGCTGCCGCTCGCAGTGCTGCTGGTCTGCCTGCCCTGGTATGCGGCGGTGCAGTGGTACAACCCGCAGTTCCTGCACTTCTTCTTCGTCTACCAGCAGTTCCAGCGCTATACCGGCGGGGGCTTCAACAATGCCTTCCCGGCCTGGTTCTACCTTGCCGTGTTGGCCCTGACCCTGCTGCCCTGGAGTTTCTGGCTGCCTGGTGCGCTGCGGCATGGCTGGCAGAACCGGCACGTCGGCAATGAAACCTACGCGCTGCTGTTTGCCTGGCCGCTGGCCATCCTGCTGTTTTTCTCGCTGCCGGCCTCCAAGATCGTCAGCTATATCCTGCCGGTAACCTTCCCCTTGGCCCTGCTGCTCGGGGCCCGGCTGGACGCACGCTGGCGCGAGGGCAAGCCGGGAGGCTGGCTGGCGCTGGCCAGCGGCATACTGCTTGCCGCTTTGGGCGTGGCGGCGCTGGTGGCCGCCGGGATGCACAAGCCCAAGCTGCCGCCCGGTTGGCTGCTGGCTGGCATGGGCGCGACCCTGCTACTGGCCGCTGCGCTTTGCGCCTGGGGCTGGCGACGCGGCATGGCTGCCACGGTGCTCGGCCTGGCGCTCGGTGGTGCCGGCCTGGCCGGTTGGCTGCTGCCCGCCATCCCCTATATGGAGCGCAATTCAGCGCAGGCAGCGGCCGAAGTGCTCAAGCCCATGCTGGGGCCGGATGCGGTGTTGGTGAGCTACCGCAACTACTTCCAGGACCTGCCGCTCTACCTCAACCGGCGCGAGCTGATCCGGGTGGTGGACGACTGGCAGGACCCGGAGATCGTCAAGACCGACAACTGGCGGCGCGAGTTCTACTTCGCCCTGCGTGACCAGCCAGAGGCACGTGAATGGCTGCTTGATGCGGCCGCTTTCAAGGCCTTGCTGGCCGGGCCGCGCTCGGTGTACGTGATTGCCCGCCGCGACAACGAGGCCGAACTCATGCAGCTAGGCTTGCAGCGCTACTGGCAGGAAGGCGATCTGCAGATCTACGTCAGGCCGGACCATGCGCTGAAGTGAAAGGGCCGGGGCGTTGCTGCAACGCCCTCGCCGCCAAAGTCCTGGATAAGGCCCGTACCGCCAGACGGTGCGCGGCAGGTACTCAGCGGCGCACGAAGACCCAGCCGCGGCTGAGCAGAAAGGTCGCTACGGCAACCAGACCAAGCACCAGGGCCAGGGCAATGGCGGGTGGGAGCGGGGTATAACGCAGCAGCAGGTAGAAGAGTGCCTCATTACCGGCAAAGCCACTGCAGGCGAGCAGGAAGTAGCGGGGCAGGGTGTGGCGGTGCGCCAGGTGGCCGGCTGTGAAGGTCCAGTGGCGCTGCCCCAGATAGCTGACCACAAAGGCCACTCCAAAGCCGCCGACATTGGCCAGCAGCGGTGCCATCTGGCCCAGCATCAAGAGGTTGGCGGTGCCCCAATGCACGGCGGCAGCCAGGCTGCCGACCACGATAAAGCGAGGCAGGCGGCGCGCGCCGACCGGGTCAGTCTGCGTCATCAAAGCCGATCTGGTCGGCAACCAGATAGGTGGGGCGCTGTTTGACCTCGTTGAACACGCCGGCCAGGTATTCGCCCAGTACGCCGATGGAGATCAACTGCACGCCGCCCAGGAACATCAGGGCCACGGCGAGGGTCGCCCAGCCGGGTACCGTATTGCCGAACACCAGGGTGTCGAACACGATCCACAAGGCATTGAGCAGGGAGATGGCGGAGATCAAAAAACCGATCACACCCCAGACCCGCAAGGGTACGTCGGAGAAGGCCACGATGCCGGTCTGCGCCAGCCGCACCAGGGCCCTGAGGCCAAAGCTGGTATGCCCGCCATGACGCACCTGCACCGCAAAGGGCACCGAGACGCTGCGAAAGCCGACCCAGGCATAGAGTCCCTTCATAAAGCGACCGCGCTCGGGCATGGCCTTGAGGGCGTCGATTACCTTACGGTCCAGCAGGCGGAAGTCGCCGGCATCCATGGGGATCTCGATGCTGGAGAGCCGGTTCAGCAGCCGGTAGAACAGCTGCGCACCCAGCCGCTTGAGCGGGGATTCATCGGCGCGCGATTCGCGCACGCCGTAGACCATGTCATAGCCCTCGCGCCAGCGATCCAGAAAGATGGCGATCAATTCGATCGGATGCTGGAAGTCGGCGTCGATCAGGATGGCCACGTCACCGCGCACATGGTCCAGCCCGGCGGTGAGCGCGGCTTCCTTACCGAAATTGCGCGACAGGTTGATCAGCCGGATATGGGAGTGACCCTGGCAAAGCGAGGCGACCAGGCTGGAGGTCTGGTCGCGGCTACCGTCGTTGACCACGATGATCTCGTAGCGCGGGCTGAGCCAGGCCAATGCCTTGGCCAGGCAGGGCAGGAAGTCAGTGATGCAGCGTGCCTCGTTATAGGCCGGGACGACGCAGGAGATGTAGGGGGGCTCGACGCGCACGCCTGAATTCCCAATAAACAGAGCCTGCAGTGTAAGGAAGAAGCCTTAAAGCAAAATTAGTGTGCCTCCGCTACGGGCCAAGGGCCGATGCGAGCTCTGATGGGCTCGCTGCATTGAGGCATGTGGCAGAAGGCCTTGTCATCGCCAATATAGGTGAACGCCGGGGGGAATTGCCTAGCAGGGTTGGGGAGCTGCGGCGGCGCCATGCATTGCAAAGTGAACGATCGTTCACCATAATCGCAGCATTGGACCGGGCTGGCTGGTGCGCCATGCGCGCGAGGCTGGCGGAGTGGCCTTGGTGAACCGCACGCTGGACGACCCACACTACTATCTGCTGAATTTCCGCCGTGTGCTGGCCTGGATAGCCGAGCGCTATGGCGATCTGCTGATTGATACCGAGCAAGCCTTTCTGGCCGACTTCGCCGCCTTGCCACAAGCCGCGCAAGCGCTCCTGGTGCGCATGGTCATGCGCAAGGGCGAGCTGTTCCGCGCCAGCAAGCTGCGCTATGCCGAGATAGGCGATACCGCCTTGGCGGTGGCACCCTTGATCGAGCTGGGCTGGGTACGGCTGGATGCAACGCTGAACCTGGCGCAACTGTTTGGCCTCTGCACCAAGGCTGAATTGCAGCTGGCCTTGGCCGAACCACTGGCCGAGCGGCGGCTGAGTCAGGCCGGCAAGGCCGAGATGCTGGCGGCGTTGGTGGATACGCTGAACGAGACTCAGCCCTTGCAGGCCTGGTACCCGGCTTGTGAGGATGCGCTCTACTGGCTGACCGTGATGCCGGTGTGCGAGCGCTTCCGCTTGATGTTCTTCGGCAATCTGCATCAGGACTGGTCTGAGTTCGTGTTGGCCGACCTGGGTATCTACGACTACGAGCCGGTGGTGCTGGCACCCACGGCGCGGGGCTTTCAGCAACGGGCGGATGTGGATACCTATCTGCAGCTCGCTGAGTACCAGCGCTTATTGGCGGAAGGCGAGACCGAAGCGGCCCTGGCCGGTGTGCGCGAGGTGCCCTGCGCCAATCCCTGGCTGGAAGGGCGTCGCCGCCGGCTGTTGCACCGCTTTGGCCAGCACTATGAGCGCCTGGGGGAGCTGGAGACGGCGCTGGTGCTCTACCAGGGCAACGATTACCCCGGCGCACGGGCGCGCTGCATACGGGTGCTGGAGCGGCTGGCGCGCCACGAGGAGGCCCACGCGCTGGCGCTACAGGCCGAGTCTGCACCGGAGAGCGAGGAAGAGGCGCAGCAAGTGAGCCGCATGCTACCGCGCTTGCGCCGCCTCTTGGGCCTGCCCCCTTTGCCACGACAGGCGGCCTTGGTGCTTGAGGAACTGGCGCTCTGTCTGCCCCAGCCGAAGGACGGCAGTACGGTGGAGTTTGCAGTACGCGACCACCTCAACGCAGAGGAAGCGCCGGTCCATTACGTTGAGAACGGCCTGATCAATTCCTTGTTTGGCCTTCTTTGCTGGGAGGCGGTGTTTGCGCCTTTGCCCGGCGCTTTCTTCCATCCTTTTCATCGTGGTCCGGCCGACTTGGCCAGCCCGGACTTCGTGAGCCGCCGAGCCGACCTGTTTGCCGCCTGCCTGGCGCAGTTGGACGATGGCCGCTACCTGGACACCATACGTCGCCACTACCGCGAAAAATGGAACCGCCAGTCGCCCTTTGTGTTCTGGGGCCTGATCGATGAGACCTTGCTGGAGCAGGCCCTCACCTGCCTGCCGGCCGCGCATCTGCGCCTATGGTTCCAGCGCTTGCTGGCCGATGTCAGTACCAACCGTTCCGGCCTGCCCGACTTGGTACAGTTCTGGCCGACGCAGGGGCGCTACCGTCTGATCGAGGTCAAGGGGCCGGGCGATCGATTGCAGGACAACCAGCTGCGCTGGCTGGACTACTGCCTGGCGCACGATATGCCGGTCTGCGTCTGCTATGTGCAGTGGGTGGGTGTGGCATGAGCTATGTGGTAGCGGTGCGGGCGCTGTGCGAGTTCGCTGCCAAGCGGGGCGACCTGGATCTGCGCTTTACCCCGGCGCCGACCGCGCTGGAGGGCATGGCCGGCCACCAGACGGTGGTGCAGCGCCGTTCGGCTGGCTATATCAGCGAGCTCAGCCTCAGCGGCGAGTTCGAGGACCTGACGGTACGGGGTCGGGCCGACGGTTACGACAGTACGCGCAACCAGCTGGAGGAGATCAAGACCTACCGCGGCGACCTCAAGCGCATGCCGGACAACCACCGTCAATTGCACTGGGCGCAGGCACGGGTCTATGGCCACCTCTTGTGCCAGACGCGAGGCCTCGCCACCACCACGGTGGCCCTGGTCTACTACAACGTGGTCAGCCAGAAGGAGACGGTACTCAGCGAGGAGTACAGCGCCGAGGCGCTGGCAGACTTCTTTGCGCGGTTATGCCATGTGTTCATGGCCTGGGCCGAGCAGGAACTGGCGCACCGGGCGGTGCGCAATGAGGCGCTCTCTGCACTGACTTTTCCGCACGCGGACTTCCGGCCCGGCCAGCGGGAGCTGGCGGAGGCGGTCTACAAGACCGCCAGCCTGGGCCGCTGCCTGATGGCCGAGGCGCCCACTGGCATAGGCAAGACCGTGGGTACGCTGTTTCCCTTGCTCAAGGCCTTGCCGACACAGCAATTGGACAAGGTGTTCTTTCTAGCCGCCAAGACCCCTGGTCGGCGGCTGGCACTGGATGCCCTGGGCTTGATACGCCGGCCGCAACCCACGCCACCGCTACGTGTGCTGGAGCTGGTGGCGCGGGACAAGGCCTGCGAACACCCGGACAAAGAGTGCCATGGCGAATCCTGCCCGCTGGCGCAGGGCTTTTACGACCGTCTGCCCATGGCGCGGCTGGCTGCGGTCGAGGTGGGGGGCATGCTGGACCAGGCGACCTTGCGAGAAGTGGCTTTGGCGCACCAGGTCTGCCCCTACTACCTGAGCCAGGAACTGGCGCGCTGGGCCGATGTGGTGGTGGGCGACTACAACTATTACTTCGATATCGGCGGTCTGCTCTACGGGCTGAGCCAGCTCAACCAATGGCGGGTCTGCGTGCTGGTGGACGAAGCCCACAACCTGGTGGAGCGGGCACGCAAGATGTACAGCGCCGAGCTGGATCTGCCGGCCCTCAAGGCGGCGCAGAAGGTGGCGCCGCCCAAGGTAAAGCGCGCCTTGGGCAAGGCCAGGCGGGCCTGGGAGCGGCTGGACCGCGACCAGGAGGTGCGCTACCAGGTCTACCCTGCCGTGCCGGAGGACCTGCTGCAGACCTTGCAGCAGGCCGGCAGCGCGATCACCGACCACCTGACCGAGCACCCCACCGGCATGGACCCGGTGCTGCAGCGCTTCTACTTCGATGCGCTGCACTTCTGCAGCCTGGCCGAACTATTGGACGTGCATTCGCTGTTCGACGCCAGCCAGATCGTGGCATCGGGCCGCGGCCAGCCGGGTTCGGTGCTGTGTTGCCGCAATGTGGTGCCGGCGCCGTTTCTGCGCCAGCGCTTCGAGGACGCACATGCCGCGGTGCTGTTCTCGGCTACCCTTAGCCCCTGGCACTACTACGCCGACCTTTTGGGGCTGCCCGAGGGCGTAGGCTGGATGGAAGCCACCTCGCCGTTCCGGCCCGAGCAGCTGCAAGTGCACCTGGCACGGCATATCTCCACCCGCTATGCAGATCGTTCAAGTTCGCTTGAGCCTATAGTCGAACTGATGGCGGCGCAGTACGCCAAGCAGCCCGGCAACTATCTGGCCTTCTTCAGCAGCTACGACTACCTGCAGCAGGTACTGTCGGTGTTCCGCGCCCGCCACCCAGCCGTGCCGGTACGTGAGCAAGCCAGGCAGATGGACGAGGCTGCGCGCGAGCAGTTCCTGGCCCACTTCGAGGTGGGGCGGCAGGGCATCGCCTTTGCGGTGCTGGGGGGGGCCTTCGGCGAGGGCATAGACCTGCCCGGCGAGCGGTTGATCGGCGCCTTTGTCGCCACCCTGGGCCTGCCACAGCTCAACCCGGTCAATGAGCAGATACGCCAGCGCATGCAGCAGTGCTTTGGTGCCGGCTACGACTACGCCTACCTCTACCCCGGCCTGCAGAAAGTCGTGCAGGCAGCAGGCCGGGTGATACGCACTACCGAGGACAGCGGTGTGGTCCATTTGATCGATGACCGCTTTACCCGACCCGAGGTCCAGGCCCTGCTGCCGCATTGGTGGCCGCCCGCGCGGTGAGCGGCCACCTAGTAAGCTCACACGGCTTGTGCGATCAATTGTCTAAGGACGGTGTCCAGCCCGGTCACCCCTTTGCGTGAGCGGCTGGCGCCGCCATCGAAGTCTATCCAGCCAGCATTGAAGCCATCCAACATCTGCATGCGCGGTAGCGGGTTCTGCATGCCCTGGGCACGGAACTGCGTTTCCCATTGCTCCCGCGGCACGGCCTCTGCCTTGACCTCACGGCCCAGGAGGCGGGCCAAAGCGGCGGCCAACTCGAGTGGCGAAATGCGCTGCTCCGCTTCCAATTCAACGATGCGCTGGCCTACCCAGCTTGTCAGCAGCAGCTCTGCTGCAACCTTGCCGACGTCGGCGGTCGCGACCATGGGTATAGGCCGGGCCAGGGGTTGCAAATAGCTGCGCAACACGCCCTCGTCGCGTGCGGCAGCCACATCCCAGGCGGCGTTCTCCATAAACCAGGCTGCCCGCAAAAAGGCAATGGGCATGGGTAGGGTGCCGAGCTGCTGTTCCATGATCTGCAGCTGGGTCAGCAGGTTGGGTTGGGTTGCCTGAGCGCCGACGGTGGAGAGGCAGACCACCTTGGCTGGCCGCGCCTGCAACAGTGCTTCGTACAATGCCGCGACATTGCGACGGGTCTCGGCAAAATCAGGCGAGGGGTCGAAGTGCGGCGGCAACAGTACGAATACGCCCTCGGCTCCATCAAAAGCATGGCTTAGCGCTTCGGCGTCGGCCATCTCTGCGATGGCAAGCTCGCAACCTTGTTGCAGCCAGGGGACCCCCTTGGCGGCACTACGTACCACGGCTCGCACGGGCTTCCCTGCCGCCAAGAGCTTGCGCGCCACCACGCCGCCCACCTGTCCGGTAATGCCGGTAATCGCATACATCATCGTTCTCCTTGTCTATCGAGGGCAGCCCCTGCTGCCTTGGGACGGATTCTGGGCAAGGCAGGGGTATTCCGCGATAACATGAATGTCATTTTATTGGTGACTAGGAAGCATGAATCATGGCATTCGATGAGCGTCTGATCGGTGGTGTGGGCGTGCTGGCGGCCATCGTGGAAAGCGGCAGCTTTGCTCGCGCGGGCGAGGTGCTGAACATGTCCCAGTCCGGGGTCAGCCGGGCGGTGGCGCGGCTGGAGGCGAGGCTGGGTACGCGGCTCTTTGATCGCACCACCCGTTCAGTTACTTTGACCGAGGAGGGAAGGCGATTCTATGAGCAGGTCGTACCGCTGATGGCGGGTCTGGAAGAAGCTGCCAGCTCAGCCGCCATGGGGGCAAAGGCGGTACGGGGTCGCCTGCGCATCAACGTCGATCCCTTCTTCTCGCGTTTGATCCTGGGGCCGCGATTGGGGGCTTTCCTGGCACTGCATCCTGACCTGCAACTCGATCTGGTGACCCGCGATCAGTTGGGCGACATGATTGCCGAGGGTTTTGATCTGGCGGTACGTTTTGGTTACCCGCAGTCGTCCAGCCTTGTGGCGCGCCGGCTCTTGGAGACGCGCATCCTGACGGTGGCGGCCCCCAGCTATTTGGCTCGGCATGGCTGGCCCAGCACGCCGGATGAACTGGTAGGCCACACCTGCATCCAGTTCCGAGAGGCGGACACTGGCCGGCCCTACGCCTGGGAGTTTCATCGCGGCGGCGAGCGCAAGGTGGTAGCCACGCGCGGCCAGCTGATGGTGAACGAGGCAGGCACCCTGCTCGGCGCCAGCCTCGCCGGTTACGGCATCAGCCAGATCATGGCCTGGGGCAGCGAGGAGCTGTTGGCGACTGGCCAGTTGATGGAGCTGTTCCCAGACTGGCCGGATGAGCGCTTCCCACTCTACGCACTGCACCCCTCGCGCCATTACCAACCGGCCAAGACACGGGCCTTTCTGGACTTTCTGGTCGGGTTGGCGGAGGAGGGGACGGCCTAGGCCTGATCCCAGACTGGGCCAAAGGCCGGGCTGACCAGTCGCAGATTCTTGGGCAAGGCGGCGATCTGGCTGCGGTCCTCGTCGCTCAACTGCAGCTTCAGCGCGTCAAGGTTGGCCTGCTGGCTCTCCCGTCGGCCGGCCTTGGGGATGGCGGCCACGCCGTCCTGATCCAGCAGCCAGCGCAGCGCCACCTGGGCCGGGGTGGCGTCATGCCGTGCGGCGATTTGCGCCAGTACCGGATGCTCGGCCAGCCTGCCCTGGGCCAGTGGACAGTAGGCGACGACCGGCACGCCATGCTGGGCAAGGTAACGCCTGACCGGCGTCTGATCGAGCAGCAGGTGGTACTCGATCTGGTTGCAGGCGATGGCCGCACCGATCTCCTCTATGCTTTGGCGCAGCAGCGGCACAGTGAAATTACATACGCCATAAGCGCGGATACGGCCGTCCTCGCGCATGCGTTCCAGCGTAGCGAAGATGGCGGGCAGGTCCATGCCGGGGCTGGGCCAGTGCACCAGATAGAGATCGACCTGTGCCAACCGCAGCTTGCGGAGGCTGGTCTCCAGCGCACGTTCCATATCGGCAGGCTTCAACTGGTCATGCCAGACTTTGGTGGTGATATGCAGGCTGTCACGCGGCAACGCGGCCTGCGCCAGGGCGGCACCGATCTCGGCCTCGTTCTCATACATCGTGGCGGTATCGATATGCCGATAGCCCAGTGCGAGGGCACTCTCTACGCCCGGTTGGCAGGCAGCACCCTCCATGCGGAAGGTACCGAGCCCGAGCTTGGGCAGGCGGATGCCTTGGGTGTGCAGGTAGTCAATATCATGCTCCTGTTCGCGCCACCGTGGCGGCTGTTGGGGGGGAGGCCCGGCCGGGCTTGGCGGGGCCGACAACCCGGTGGATCATAGACGTCCCCGGACGGCACCAGAAGCGACCCCAGCGCATGGGTCCCATGACGGCCCGGCATGGTTCCCCCGCCATCTCAAAGGACGCTGATGCAACGTATAGGCTTGATCTCGGATACCCATGGATTGCTGCGCCCCGAGGCATTGGCCGCCTTGCGCGGCTGTGATCATCTGATCCATGCCGGCGATATCGGCAAGCCGGAAATCCTGACCGAGCTGGCACGGCTTGCACCGCTGACGGCGGTACGCGGCAACAATGACACGGCACCCTGGGTGGCCGAGCTGCCGGAGCAGACCTGGCTGGAGCTGGATGGCGTACGCATCTATGTGCTGCATGACCTGGCTGAGCTGACACCGGATGGTCCGGCCGGTGCGGCGCGGGTGGTGGTCAGTGGCCATTCGCACCGGCCGCAGGTGGTATTGCGCGATGGCTTGCTGCTGGTGAACCCCGGCAGCGCCGGGCCCCGCCGCTTCAAGCTGCCGGTGAGCGTGGGCGAGCTTTGGTTGGCTGCGGGTGGGGTGAGTGCTCATATCCGTCCGCTGCTGCTGGCTTAGCAGCGCCGCCATGCGCTCGTGTCTATCGCCCGGCATGGGCATAATCGCCGAACACTGGCATGCCGCCTGATAATAAGAGGAGACAAGATGTCTAAGCGCCATGGACTAGCCTGGCTCGGGGCCGTATTGCTGTGCCTGATCTGTGTTACTGGCCCAGCCCAGGCGGCCGAACCCGGCCCGCAGGCCGCTCGCGAGTACCGTTTACGCCATATCGTGGCCAAAAGCCAGGGAGAGGCCCAGGCCATCATCGTGGCGCTCGAAGCCGGCAACGGCCCCTTTGCCACCTGGGCCAGCAAGCTCTCGCGCGACGCCAGCACGGCAAAAGAAGGAGGCGAGCTAGGCTGGCTGCAATTGGCCTTTCTGCCGCCGGCCATCTCGACCGCGCTCTTGACGCACACGGCGCCTGGTCTCTTGCCCGAACCGGTGGAAACGCCGCTGGGTTGGCATGTGATCGAGATCGAGGCGATCCGCGACGCAGCAGCGGACTGTGACTTCGATTGCACGGTACAGCGCCACCTGGCCGCCATCGACGCCCGTGACTGGCCGGCCTACGAGGCAACGCTGGCGCATGGCGAAACGCTCAGCCTGGTCATGCCCAACGGCCGCTTCAGCAGCGCTGGCGCCGCCTTCCGCAAACAGATGCAGGCCTGGTTCGCCGACAGCGACTGGCGCTGGCAACATGCCCCCCTCCACCGCCAGTTGGGCAAGGACTGGGGCATGGTGCTGCTGAAGGTGGCCTACGAAGACAAGGACGAACAAGGCAAACCCTACCAGCTGGACTACCTGCTGCAGCTCCTGTTCGAGCGCCAGCCGGATGGCTGGAAGCTGGTGCACGACCAGAACACGATGATGCCCCGGGCCGACAAATAGACGGACCGTAGGTTGACGCTTCGCTCAAGCAAAAGGGTAGGGTTGCGGCCCCGCCTAAAGTATCGCTGACCAAAATTCAGTAAGGCGCAACGCCAATTCCGTGCGCGCGAGCGCAGCGAGGTTCCCCCGCCGGCGGGCTGGGGCGGAGAGGGTAGGGATGCGATTAAGAGTGTGCCGCAGTGTCGGGGCGCACGAATGTTAAGCGCCCGGGTTTCCCGGGCGCCTGCGCCATATTTAGTTGCTGACATGCTGCGCGTAAGCCCAAATAGGCACTACGCGAAGGTGTCGATATTATTGCCCTTGCCCGGCTCCTTGACCGTTTGCCGCGCGGCTTGCTGCTGCTCCTCACGCTTGGGTGGCTCGGGTTGCACCTGGCGCTGTTGTTGGGCATTGCTGGCCTGCAGGGCCTGCCTGCTGGAATCGACGCTGCCGACATTCATGGTGGGCTCCTGTCTGCTTGTGGATGATAGGCAGTTTGGCACCTCACCCTAGGCCCGACGCTGAATCGGACAAGTTTGCCGATAAGCGGTCGCCTGCTTTCAATTGGCCGCCAGCAGCCTATCCAGGCGCAAGCGATCGCGCTCGTCGGTCAGCCGCCAGACTGCCAGATAGGCTGTACCGCAGGCCGCCAGAAAGCCGCCACCGGCCAAGAGGCAAAGCAGCAGGATCTGGTAGCGCGCGGCGGCGATCGGGTCCATGCCTGCCAGGATCTGGCCGGTCATGATGCCGGGCAGGGTGATGATGCCTGCGGCAGCCATCTGGTTGAGCAGGGGCAGGATGCCGGCGCGTACCGAGCGCCTTAGCAGGTCGTGGCAGGCCTGGTAGCGGTTGGCGCCGAGCGTGAGCCGGGCCTCGATGGCCTGCCGCTCGCGGCTGACTGTGCCATAGACATGGTTGAGCGTGACGCTGGCCGAATTCATGACCGTACCGAGCACGATGCCCACCAGCGGGATCAGGTGCCGTGCGTCGTACCAGGGCTGCGGCTTGAGCGAGGAGGTCAGCGCGAACAGGGTGATGCCCAGCGTCGCCAGGGTCACCGGCAGACCGCCCACCCCGTAGTGCCAGGCCTGTTTGAGCCGCCGCTCCTGGCGCGAGGCGACCTCATGGCAGGCCGCCAGCAGCATGACCGCGACCACCCCGGCGCTGAGCCAGCCGGACGACCAGGCGAACAGCTGGCGCAGGAATAGGCCGACCAGCAGCAGCTGTACCACCATACGGGTGGCTGCCAGCAGAAAGGTGCGCTGCAATCCCAGTACCAACAACAGCGATAGCAGCGCCGCCAGCAATACCAGCGTACCGCCTGCGGCCAGCTCCAGGCTACCCAGTTCGACGGGGCCGTTCATGCTGCCTCCAGCCCATGCTGCTGTACGCGCCAGTGCTGGCCGCCGAGCCGTTGCGCCTGGGCGGTGCTGTGGGTGACCAGCAAGAGGCCCTTGCCCTCCCGCCGGAGCTGTTCGAGTACCGCCTCCACGCGCAGGGTATTGGCTTCGTCCAACGCCGAGGTCGGCTCGTCCAGGAGCAGAAAGTCCGGCTGCTGCAGGATGGCCCGCACTAGCGCCAAGCGCTGCCGCTCGCCGCTGGAGAGTTGCGTCAGGGGTGCATCCAGCAGCCGCTCGGGCAGGCCCAGGGCGGCGAGCAAGGCCTGGGTCTGGTCGCTGTCTGGCAGATGCTCGCGCACCGTATCTGCCCACCAGCCCGCCTCTGCCGGCAGGTAGCAGACCTTGCGGCGCCACTGCGGTGCCGACATGGCGCGGCAGGCCGTAGCGCCCAGCCTGACTTCGCCGTTGCAGGGGTCGAGGTCGGCCACCATGCGTAACAAACGGCTCTTGCCCACGCCCGAGGGGCCGCTCAGGCTGACGCACTCGCCCGCCGCAACGGTCAAGGCATAAGGGCCATGATCGCCGCTACGCAGGTCGACGATGTGCAGGGAAGGGCGGTCGTGCATACGGGCTCCTCAAACTGGCCATTCATAGCCAGAAACAATTATGGCCAACGGAGACTTATATTGGACTGAAGACGCGCTGACTTTTAGCATCGGCGGCCTGCCTTTGTTTCCATGCCCATCATGCCCAGCCCCGCCGCCTCTCTGCCCAAACCCAAGGTCAAGCTCCTGCCTGAGCTACCTGCCATGGCCTATGTGGCCCAAGGCAAGGGCCCGCCGGTGGTGCTGGTGCACGGTTCGCTCTGCGATTACCGCTACTGGACGCCGCAGCTCAAGACGCTGCCGACCCGCTATCACTGCCACGCGCCCAGCCTGGCGCACTACTACCCGCCGCTGGCTTCGGCCCAGGGCACGGTCTTTTCCTGGCAGGCGCATGTGACCCAGCTGTCGGCGTTTATTGAGGCACTGGGGCTGGGGCCGGTGCACCTGGTGGGCCATTCGCGCGGCGGTGGCATTGCCTACCAACTGGCGCTGGCGCACCCGCACCTCTTGCGCAGCCTGGTGCTGCTGGACCCGGGTGGGCCGGTAGGCGAGGCGCAAGGGCTGGCCGAGGACCAGGCCGAGCTGCGCGCCGAGGCCGCCAGGCTGGTGACGGAGGGTGACGCCGACGCTGGCTTGCGGATCTTTATTGATGCGGTCAGCCGGCCGGGCTTCTGGGACAAGAGCGATGCGGACTTCCGTCGTATGACGCGCGACAACGCGGCCACCCTGCCACTGCAGCTGCAGGACCCCATGCCCGCCTATGAAGCCGAGACTGCCTGCACCCTGCGCTGCCCGACCTTGCTGGTCGACGGCGAGCTCAGCCCCGCATCTTTCCGTGAGACGGTGGCCTCGCTGGCTGAGTGGCTACCCATGGCTGAACAGATCACCATCGCCGGTGCTTCGCACGGTATGAGCCTGACCCATGCTGGCGCGGTGAACCGGGCGCTGATGGCCTTCTGGCAGAACGTCTGAACGCTTAGGCCGACGTTGCGCGCGCCTCGAACAGCTCAACCGGATTGCCCGAGGGGTCATCTACCAACACTTGCCGACCTCCTGGGCCGTGTACCGGCTCGCTACGCAATCGGGCACCGTGGGCCTTCAGCTTGGCGATGGCAGCATCCAGTTCGTCGACCTCAATCACCAGCCGGTTCCAGCCGCCGCTCTCGGGCACTTGGCCGTTGGCCAGCGGCTTACTGGCTGAACTACCTGGGCCGCTCAACCACAGCGCCAGCCCATCCCGCGTCAGAATGGCGAAAGGGGGCCCCCAGCGATCCGACAGCTCGAAGCCCAGTGACTGGTAGAACGGCAGAGCGATATCTACGTCATGCACCAGGTAGCGTATGGTTGCCATGCATCCCCTCCCAGCAATCGGGTTGATCTGCCGGTACTCTAGTACAGCCGCTCAGGGCGCGCCGCTAACTTAAAACTTGCAACAGACCGCCCGCCAGGGCACAGGCCAGGATCACCGGGATTACCCCGACCTTGAAGCGAAATAGCGCCAGCAATGTCGCTGCACAGAGGGCCATGGCAACAAGATCCGGCTCACCCCGCCAGCCCTGTGGCCAGACGGTATGCAGGCCAAAAAAGAGCGCCAGGTTGAGGATCACCCCGACCACCGCAGCGCCAATGCCCGCCAGTGGCGCGGCCAAGGCCAGCTGGCGCTGGCCGGATTCGACCAGCGGTCCGCCGATGAGGATGAACAGGAAGGACGGCAGAAAGGTGAACCAGGTGACCACGCACGCAGCCAGCGCGCCGGCCCAGAAAGGGCTGCCGCCAGCCAGGGTGGGTTGAGCGTGACCGCCGACGAAGCCCACAAACGCAACCACCATGATCAACGGTCCGGGCGTGGTCTCGCCCAGCGCCAGGCCATCCATCATCTGCCCGGCGGAGAGCCAGCCATAGTGGCCGACCGCACCCTGGAATACGTAGGGCAGCACGGCGTAGGCACCACCAAAGGTCAGCAGCGCCGCCTTGCTGAAGAACCAGCCCATCTGCGGCAGTGTGCCTTGCCAGCCTTCACGCAGGCAGAGCAGGGCCATGGGCAGTGCCCACAACAGGGCGCCCAGCAGCAACAGGACCGCGGTGCGTCGTGGCCTGTAGCGGGTATGTACGGGTGGTGGGCTGTCGTCGTCCAACCAGGCTTTGGGGTGAGGCGCATCGGGTTTGGTGGCGCTCGGCGGTACGCTGAAGGTGCCGGGCCGCCAGCGCTCGGCCAGATAGCCCGCTGCTGCCGCCAGTAGCACGATCAAGGGGAAGGGCAGCTGCCAGGCGGCAATAGCGACAAAGGCGAGGCCGGCCAGCCACCATTGCATGGGTCGGCGCAATACCCGGCCGCCTATGCGCCAGCCGGCGTGCAGCACGATGGCGGTTACCGCCGGCTTGATGCCATGGAATACGCCGGCTACCCAGGGCAACTGACCAAATTGCAGATAGGCCCAGGACAGACCGATCAAGAGCAGCAGCGAGGGCAACACGAACAGGCCACCGGCGATCAGCCCACCCCAGCTGCGGTGCATCAGCCAGCCTATGTAGGTTGCCAGCTGTTGTGCTTCAGGCCCCGGCAGCAGCATGCAATAGTTGAGGGCATGCAGAAAACGCCGTTCCGACAGCCAGCGGCGGCGTTCGACCAGCTCGCTGTGCATGATGGCGATCTGCCCGGCCGGGCCGCCAAAGCTGATCAGCCCGAGTTTGAGCCAGAAGCGCCAAGCCTCGGCAAGGCTGATGGGCGCGACAGGCGAGTTCAGGGACCGATCTGTTTCCAGGCTGGGCGGCATGATGATGTTGGGCCAGGTGATTTGCTATTGGTAGGCATGGAGCTTAACCGCAAGCCGTGACATGGCCGTGATTCGGACATAGGCGCTGCCCGATCACGTGGCAATTGCGACACGATGACCACGCCCACAGAGCGCAGGCGAGGGCTGCTTCCCAGGTCTGGCCAACTGCCGGTGCCGCGTGACTGACGACGAAAGAAAAACGCCCCAGGCGGGGCGTTTTTCTTGCGCGCAGCCGGTCGGCTCAGTAGCGCTTGAGCTTGGCCGTGACCTTGACGTAACCCAGCTCCAGTTCCAGCAGATAGTGGTCCTTGTTGACCTGCATGCTCAGTACGTCGGCCGAGCTACTGAACATGGAACGCACATAGGCTTTGAGGTCTTCCTTGCTGGCATGCGCCAGGCCGTTCTCGCGGCTTTGCAGGAATTTGTCGACATGGGTCAGTGCAGCCGCCAGTTCTTTGCGGGCGTCGTCGGCGGGGGCGATTTCAAAATCCAGGATCATGCGGGTATCGGCTTGCGAAAAGTGGCGAGACACCGTGGCCCAGGGGCCGCCGGTAAAACCGGTATTTTGCCAAGCTTGCCTGGCGCTGCCTATGGCCGGCGCACAGCGGCCCTCTCCGACCGACGTACGGCTGGGCGGTGCTACTGGTTCAGGCCGGCAACCAATGCCTTGAGCAGTTGTTCGCCCGCCTCATAGGCGGCCTCTTTGCTGGGGTAGCTGTTGTCCTCGTCGCGTACCGGCGGGATCAGCTGGGTGTCCTGCTTATAAAGGCTGACCTCGATCAGGTAACGGCCCTGATAGCCGGTCCTGCACGCGATCTCGCCCCGGAAAGGGCCGAGCTCTATGGTCTTGCCGAACTTGCTGCTGTCCATGACTACCCTCGCCCTCAGTTGTCGTCTCTGTGCAGTGATGACGCGGCGGCCACCGTTTTTCAGAGCCTAACTCATGCGTGCCGGCCTTGTCAGCCCTGGCGGATCTTGTTGATGCGCCAGCCGCCATGCACCTTGCGCAGAAAGAAGGTGGCGGTGTTGATGTTCCGGCTGCAGGGACCGCTGCTGGCTTCGACAAAGGCCGAGCTGGCGTCCATCAGCTCGACCTGGCTCAGCTCCAGCCTGAGCTCCGGCAGGTGGTTGGCCGGGTTGTAGTAGCACTGCTGCTTGTTGGCGGGCTTGGCCCCCTTGTTGCGTACCGGCAGAAAGGGCGGGTAGGTCTTGCGTACCGCCTGGAAGATGCTTTCGGCCTTGCTGGAGCGATAGGCCAGGTACAGGCCCTGCGGTGACTTCTGGAATTCGGCCTGGGTGGGCGGCGGGAACACCTGCAGCGTGACCGCGCGCAGGATGGCGATCTCGTCGTCCAGGGGCAGCCGGAGGGTGGGGGCTGGGTCTGCCGCCAGGGCAGACAGGCTGGCCAGCAGGCCAGCGGCGTAAACAAGGCGCCGCATGAGTCTCTCAAGAAGCCGGTATCGGCGCCTAGGCTAAACCAAAACGGCGATCTATGGGGCGCGCTGCATGCCGCTATGCAACAAGCCGAGGCAGGAACTGGCACATCCGTACCAGAGGGCTTGCCGTCTGCGGTGCAAGGTTTATGCTTCGAGCATGTCTGATCTCAGCCCGCTCACCGATGAACTGGTGGCTTTTCTCGAAGGAGGCCGTTCCCTGACCGTGGCGTCCCGCGATGCGGCCTTGCGCCCTACCTTGGCCAAGGCGGTGGCGGCTTGCGTGGCGGCCGACAGGAGCAGCATCACGGTGCTGCTGCCACGCAGCCAGTCCTTGCAGCTCTTGCGGGATGTGGCGGCCAGCGGCCAGATCGCGGCAGTATTCTCCCAACCCGGCAGCCACCGTACGGTACAGCTCAAGGGCAACGATGCACGCGAGGTCGCTGCCAGTGTCGAGGATAGGTTGCAGCTTGAGCGCCAGCGCGGCCAACTGGTGGAGGAACTGACCGCCTTCGGCTACCCGGTGGCCATGCTGGAGGCCTTTCTCGACTGCCGAGCGGATGATCTGGCGGCCATACGCTTTACGCCACAGGCGGCCTACAACCAGACACCCGGCCCCAAGGCCGGCACCAGGCTGGGTGAAGCATGAGGCTGGAGCAGCTACGCAACTGCTTTGAGGGCGGGGCGCCCTCCATGCTGGCCACTTGTGCGCAGGACGGCACACCCAATGTAACCTATGTCTCGCAAGTCCATTTTGTCGATTGCCGGCATGTGGCGCTGTCCTTCCAATTCTTCAGCAAGACCCGCGAGAACATCCTGGCTCACCCCCATGCCAGCCTGCTGGTACTGGACCCGGCCACCGCCGCCCGTTACCGCCTGACCCTGGTCTATGTACGGACCGAGTCCGATGGCCCACTGTTCCAGTCCATGAAGGCCAAGCTCGCGAGCATTGCCTCGCATACCGGCATGGCCGGCGTGTTCCGTTTGCTGGGAGCTGACGTGTACGAGGTCAGCCAGATCGAGAACGTGCCCGGTACCGTATTGCCCCCTCCCGAGATTAGCTACAACCGCCTGAGTGCCGTGCGCCTGCTGGCGCAAAGGCTCTCGACTGTGGACGATCTGGCTGTGGCCTTTGATCTGGTGCTGGCGGGCCTCTCTGAGTTGCTGGATATACAGCACGCGCTGGTGCTGTGCGTGGATGAGTCGGGCTTCTGGCTTTATACCGTGGCCAGCCTTGGCTATACGGAATCCGGCCTCGGTTCCGAGGTGGCCATAGGCGATGGCGTGGTTGGCATTGCCGCCCAATACCGCACCCCTATCCGGCTGGGTTGGCCGGCCGCTGAGTATGCCTACGGCCGCGCGGTGCGTGCCGAGGCGGTACGGGATGGGATGGTGGCACTCAATACCGAGATCCCCTTTCCTGCCAGTGACACGCCGCACAGCCAGTTGGCGGTACCGATAGAGGCCGGTGGCTGGCTGGCCGGCGTGTTGTATGTGGAGAGCCCGTTCGAGCGCCGCTTCAGCTACGAGGATGAGGACGCGCTGGTGGCGGTGGCCCAGTTGTTGGGACAAACCATGCGCTGGCTGACCCGCCCCCCCGAGTTGCCCATGCCGCCCCTCCCCGCGGAGCAGCCTGTCCCGCTGGCCGGTAAGGCGGTGGCGGTGCGCTATTTTGCTACCACGCAGAGCGTATTCCTGGGCGAGGACTATCTGATCAAAGGGGTAGCGGGTGCGGTGCTGTGGCTCTTGCTGAGCGACTACCTGGCCGAGGGGCGGACCGAGTGGAGCAACCGTGCCCTCAGGCTTGATCCGCGGCTACGCCTGCCTGAACTCGACGACAACCTCGAGACTCGGCTGCTGCTCCTGCAGCGGCGCCTGGGTGAGCGTTGTGACTGGCTGGCGCTGCACAAGGTCGGGCGTGGCCGGCTGCGGCTGGCCATCGCCCGACCAATCCAGTTGCTGGACGTAGAAGCGGCCCAGTAGCAACAGGGTGGTGAACAGCGTCTTCATGCCCGGTGGCTGTAGATATTGATCACGAACAGGGCCACCGCACTGAGCGTCATCAGGCTGCCGACCACGATACCGGGCTCGGCCCCGGCGTGGCCCTGCATCAGCAGCAGAAGGGCGACCAGCATGGTTGGCATGCCGACGTTGTAGAGCCAGAAGTGGGTACGTGCGAGCTTGCTCTGCCCCGCCTTGGGAAAGAAGTGGTACATGACGGCGGTCAGGGTCAGCGACACCCAACCCAGGAGGTTGAGATGGGCATGTACCGAGCGCAGCGTGTGATCGTGGCTGGCACCCATATAGACGCCCAGCGAGACGGCGCAGATGAAATAGATGAGGGCGATGTAGGCCCAGGGTTTGGCATGTGCTTGCATGGTGTTCTGTCTGTCTGGATTTTCTGTCTGGAGAGGGGCCGGGCAGGGGCGGGCGGCGTTATGCCCGGCCGTTGTGACGGTCAGGCCGGCATGGCCTGCGGATGGATGGGCTGGGCTTCGCCGGCACGCCGGCTCAGCAAGGAGCGGGTGAGCTTGTCCATGTCCTGGCTGCGCAAAGTGCCTTGCAACATGCTCATCACCGCGTTGAAGGCGCCGGGCGGGGCGGCATCCAGCATGCCGCCCAGCAGCTCGGTACGTTGCTGGGCGTTGCTGTAGGGCACCATCCAGCGCAGTGTTTCCATCATCTGGGCCGGCGGGATGCTGCCGACCAGCTCGCCATGGATGCGGTGGATCTCGGCGTCGGAATAGGCCATCCACAGCAGACGGTTGTGCTCACGCTCCTCGAAGGCCATGTGCTCGAAGTTGTCGGCCACGAACAGCGCCAGCTCGCGGTACAGCCGCTCGCCGGTCTGGCGGCGCAGGCTGGGAGTGGCGCGTTCTACCACCTCGGCGAGGTCGTACAGTGTTTCCATGGCGCCCAGGTGGCGGCCGTGGTCGCTGTCAGCCAGGCGGCGGCCGCCGGGCTCGGCGGCGTCGATGGCCGGGTGCAGATAGGTGTCTTCGTGTTCGAGATGGCCGTGGCACATACCTAGCAACTGGCGCACTGCGGAGAGGGCGGCGTCGCGCTCGCTGGCATCGTCCCAGTCGGTACGACCGGCTTCCAGCAGCACATGGCTCATCTGGGCGCGCAGCGCCTTGTGGATCAAAGCGTAGATATCAAAACGTTGGTTCGGGTCTTGCATGGACTTGCTCCTGCGGTTGGCGTCCCGCCAGCCACATGCCGTGCGGAATCAGGAGCGGAGTCTAGGGAGGAGCGCGCCGAGGCTTGTCTAAATCGGGCTTAAGTTGACCCTAAGAATCTCCTAAGCGCCGCTTGGGGGTGAATAGGCGTTAGTTAGGATTGGGACGGTTGCGATGCGCCCGGGGGACCCGGGCGTTTGAGAGCAAAGCGGACTGTGGTGGCGGCGCTTCCTTGATCTAATCCACTCCCCCCGCCCTCGCCGCCGCGAGGGAGCCTCGCTGACGCTCGTTCGCTTATCGATGGACCAATGCGATGCGGACGCTGGGGGTATGTACTACCAGGACTTGCTCGGCCCGGATCAATTACAGGCCCCGCTTTTTTAAGAGTTGGGCTGCTTGGTAGAACGAGAGGGTGTTCCGGCTGAGGCTGGCTCGTCGGCGGTCGTGCTGCTAAGCATATCGGCTTCGTCGCCGAGGTCAGCTTCGATAAGGCGGTCGGCCTTGACGTCTTCCGGGTGGGGGACGAATACATTGGCCGTCCTGGCGGAGGCCGGCTGTTTGGGCTGTGACATGGTGTTGTCTTCCTTGTGGCGCCGACCTGGGCGATAGCCCGGTCGATCTGCGGCCAGTATAGGCCGCTATCTTGCTATGACTGCCGCCATGCGACGGAGTGCCCGCCACTTGTGGCGGCGGAAAGACAAAGCTCGCTGGTTGCCCGAAACGGTAGCGATCCGCCGAGTTGAGCTTATCGGGTGTCTTTCAACACGCTGACGAGCGTCAGCGAGGCTCCCTCGCGGCGGCGAGGGCGGGGGGAGTGGGCTCAATCACGGAAGAGGGCCATCCTTTTCAGCCTTCACAAACGACTAGCGCCCGGGTTTCCCGGGCGCCTGCGCTAACGTCATTGACTCACTGAAGCCCTTTCAAGCAAGCCCTCGGCGTCAGCGAGGTGGGCTCTATTTAGGGAGCTTCGCTGGTTCAGCCTTCACCAAAGGAAAGCGCCCGGGTCCCCCGGGCGCCAGCGCTGCACTCAGCTAAACCACTGAAGCCAAATTAACCCCCTAGAAGCGATAGTTGTACTGCATCCCGAGCAACCAGGAGCTGATGTCGTAACGACCGCGCAAGGTGGCGCAGCTGGAGGTATTGCCGGCCTGGTTGCAGATGGGCGAACCTGCAGCGTTGGTCTGGCCGCCGTTGTCGTACATATCGATCTGGCTCTTGGGCAGGTAGATATAGCTCAGGGCAAGGTCCAGTGAGCCTTGCTTGGTGACTTGCCAGTTCAGGCCGCCCGAGACCCAGTGGCGCTTGTTGTCCGGGATCGAGGGGGTACGGTTGCCGGAATCGACTGGGGATTCATCGATGGCAATGCCGCCCCGCAGCTTGAGGGTGTCGCTCCAGGGGTATTCAACGCCGACCGCATAGCGGGTGGTGTCTTCCCAGTGTTCCAGGGTCAAGGAGTCGGCCAGATTGTTGGCAAAGTCCACGCGCAGCTCCTGGAAGCGGGAGTGGCGGGTGCGGGTGATGTCGGCCATCAGGGCGACCTTGTCGAACTGCTTGAAGAAGGAGACCGAGAGCGATTCCGGCGTGGTGACCTTGAGGGTGGCCGGGCTGTCGGTGTAGGCCGCCAAGAGGTTGGCGCGTACCAGCGAGCCCGCGCCAGGGATGGCGGCGTTGAGCAGGTTGGCCAGGTTGTCGGCTGGGCGCTGCACGTCCCACTTGGCGTCGCCTTCCAGGGTGTGCTTGATCTTGGAGCGGTAGGCGAGGCCCACGCGGGTACGTTGGTCGATGTCGAACATCAGGCCGAGATTGTAGCCAAAGCCCCAGTCGTCCCCCTTCACGTCCACGCGGCCGGAGTAGGTGGGGTTGCCACTGACAGTCTTGATGATGCCGTTCAACTGGTTGACCACGGCAGCGCGGACGATGGCTTCCGGCACGCCAGGGATGGCATTGGCCTTGACCTGGGCTTCGACCAGCGAATTCATGGCGCCCGAGCCGAAGTCGGCACCCTTGGCGAGCTTGCCGTCGATGTACTGGGCGGTGATGCCGGCGCCGATGCGCAGCCGGTCGCTGACCTTGAGTGCGAAGGAGGGATTGATCGCCACCGTCTTCAGCTCGGTGCCGATGATGTTGTAGCGGCCCACCCAGTCGGCGTTGTAGTCGGTCTTGGAGCCGAAGGGCACGAAGATGCCGATGCCGGCGCTGAGGCTGTCGTTGTAGCGGTGGGTCAGGTAGGCATGCGGGACGACCGTGTTGTTGACGAAGTCGCCACCGTTGCTGCCGCCGGTGGGGCGGCCCCACAAGGTGACGCTGCCACGGTCTTCGAACTTGGTGCTGGGGATCACCAGGTCCAGCACGCCGGAGGCCTGCGTGCCTTCCAGATAGCTCATGCCTGCCGGGTTATAGAACAGCACCGAAGGGTCGGCTGCCTGGGCGGTACCGGCGTTGGCCGTGCCCTGGGTCGAGGCTGATTGCGACCCGAAGTGGTAGCCCGAGGCCAGCGCCGGTGTGGCGGCAAGTGCCTGGAGCACGGTCAGACAGATCACGGTACGGCGAAGGCGCATGGCAAGTCTCCTGATTTTTTATGTATGCGTTGGGGCATGTCGGGCCGGCCGACAGGTCGCTTCATCATAGCCCCGTCGGCTTCCAGGCCAAGCAACGGCTTGGTGGAGTGATGTGTAAATGTTGCACTAGCGTGCGGTAATAGAGCTTTTGCGCAAATATTCGCAACGCCGTCCCTAGCTCGGTGAAGGATTTCGCTATGCTGAATCGACGTGCGTCCTGGGCAAGCGCTTGCCTGGGCCAAGCACCACCAAGAAGACCACAAGGATCAGGAGACTTCCCCATGCCCGACACCTCGCGCCAGGCTCTGTCGCCGCGCCAATTGCTGCTGGGGCTGCCATTCGCGGCGGCCGCCCTGCTTTCGGCCTGCGGTGGCAGTGATAGCGACCCGACTCGCCCCAGTACGCCTACCCAGCCGACCTATTCGGCCGAAATCCGCTACACCTCCTACGGTGTGCCGCATATCAAGGCCGCCGACTTCAAGGGTGCGGGCTATGGCTATGGCTACGCTTTTGCGACCGACCATGTCTGCCTGTTCGCCGAGGAAGTGGTGACCATGCATGGTGAGCGCTCGCGCTACTTTGGTGATGTGGATGCCAAGGGTGTGCCCGTCACCTATCTGGGGCAGTTTGGCGACTTCACGCCCAACCTGGCGTCCGATTTCTTCTACAAGCTCTACCTGACCCCGGCCGTGGCTGATGCCATGAAGGCGGCTGCAAGCCAGGACGTGCGCGACATTGTCTCGGGCTTTACCGCCGGTTATAACCGTTACCTGCGGGAGGTGGGCGTCAACGGCCTGCCGGCCGATTGCAAGAACGCCGCCTGGGTCAAACCCATCACCGAAGCCGATGTTTACTATCGCTTCAACCAGGCTGCCATGGCCGGCAGCTCCATGCAGTTCATTCCCTCCATTGGTGGCGCCCAGCCGCCTGCAGCTGCCAGTGCCCAGGTGGCCATGCGCAAGGCCAATCTCGACAAGGTGGCGCTGCTCAAGTCGCCGCTGATCCAAGGTACTCGCTGGCTCAGCGAGCATGTGATCGGCTCCAACGGTTATGGCTTGGGCAAGGGTGTGACGCAGAGCGGTACCGGCATGGTGCTCGGCAATCCGCATTTCCCGTGGTGGGGCGCGCTACGTCTGCACCAGCTGCATATCACCGTGCCGGGCAAGTACGACGTCTATGGTGCCACTCTCTTGGGGGCGCCACTGCCGCTGATCGGTTTCAACAAGGATGTGGCCTGGACCCATACCTTCACCACCGACAATCGCTTCACTCTATTTGGCCTGCAGCTCGACCCGAGCGATCCGACCCGTTACATGATCGACGGCGTCAGCAAGCCCATGACCACCACCAAGCTGACGGTAGATGCCCTGCAGCCGGATGGCAGCATCGCCCAGCGTACCCGTACCATGTACGGTACCGACTTCGGTCCGGTGTTGGCCGACAATGCCAACTTCAAGTGGAGCAAGGCCAGCGCCTTTGCCATCCGCGACGCCAACTACACCAACTACAAGCTGTTCGACCAGGTGCTGCTGAACGGCCAGGCGAGCAGCGCCGAAGGGCTGCAGAAGGCGCTGGCCACCTATAGCGCCATGCCCTGGGTCAACACCATGGCGGCCGACAAGAATGGCAAGGCCATGTACGCCAACTACTCGGTGGCGGCTAATGTCAGCGATGCCCAGCTGGCGGCCTGCGTGAATAACCCGACCGCGCAGTTCCTGCTGGCGAGCCAGGGTCTGGTGCTGATGGATGGCACCAAGAGCAGCTGTAATTGGAATGGCGCCATCCCCAGCGCACAGCGCCCCTATGTGCTGCGGGACGACTACATCATGAATGCCAACGACAGCCACTGGCTGCCCAACGACCAGGTGCGCTTGGCGGGTTACCCCAAGATCATCGCCACCGGCCCGGTGGCCGAGGGTCTGCCACAAGGGGAACGTACCCGCGCCGGCATTGCGCAGATCCTGGATCGGGTGAAGGGGACCGATGGTCTGCCGGGTACCGGCTTTACCCTGGCGAACCTGCAGCAGGTCTATATGCGCGGTCGTTTCTTCAAGCCGGAGATGTGGCTGGATGAATTCCTGGCCGCAACCTGCGTGGGTGCTGCACCGACTGCCAACGACAGTACCGGCAAGGCCACCGACCTGACCCAGGCCTGCGCTGTGCTCAAGGGCTGGAAAAAGACCGAAAGCCCGGCTGACCCTGGCTCGCTGTTGTTCCGCAAGCTGTATGAGCTGTCGGGCGAGCTGAAGGATGCCAGCTACTGGCGGGTGCCGTTTGATCCGGTCAACCCGGTCTACACCCCGAGCGGCTTCAATACCGCCAACACCAAGGCGGCAACCAACTTTGCCGATGCGGTGCAGTGGTTTGCGACCAACAAGTTTGCGCTGGGCGAGATCAATGCCCGTAAGCAGGTGGTGGTGCGCAACGGCACGCCCATCCCTATCCCAGGCGGCCGCTACACCTTCAACAACTGGCGTGGCAACCTGACCAGCGGCGTGTATACCGACCCAGGCTACGGCAACAGCTATATGCAGTTCGTCACCTTCGATGCCAATGGCCCGGTAGCTGAAGGCATGCTGACCTACTCGCAGTCGTCTGCACTGGCCTCGTCGCACTACTCGGACCTGACCCAGCTCTACTCGGATATCTACTTCAAGGGCGCCAAGTGGATGAAGCTGCGCTACAGCGAAGCCGACATCACCAGTGATCCGGCCTACACCACCCGCAGCATCGCTGAATAAACGAAAACCAGTGTGTGCAAGCTAGGCCCCGCCAACCGGCGGGGCTTTTTTTATCTGTTTCAAGGGTTAGGGTGGCGGTCTATGCGGCCAGCAAAGCAGCCTCGCCGCGCATAGTGGGCGTGCAGATATTCGACCGTCGGGTCTGCCAGCAGGCGCTGGATCTGCCCTTCCGCCACCTCGCCCTCGCAGACCTCGGCGGCCACGATATGGTGGCGGGCGTCATAGGCGCGCAGCGACAAGAGGCGCCGGCGAAACTGCGTGGGTAGTTCGTCGATCCAGACGCCGCTCTCGTGGCTGTACTCGCGCACATAGATGGCGTGGCTGGCACGGTAAGGACCGGGTGCTGGCTGATGCAGATGATTCAGCAACAGCACGGTGCTGCCCGGCGGTGCATCCTGCAGCGTCACCCGGCAGGGGTAGGCGTCTGCGGCGTCGACGATGTGCCGCTCGACCTGCAAGTCGGCAAGCTCGGCCTCAGACAGACCATAGAGATGATTGAACAGGCTGGGGGCCAGGCCCCGGATGGCATAGTGCATGGTCACGCTCCTTGATGGAGCCACCACCTTATGGGCCTCGGACCCATGCCGCTATCCGCTTCTTGCGGTCCTACTGCCCCCTAGGCGGCTGCCGGCCAAAACGCCACAGCACCAAGAGCAGCCAGACTACGAGGCCGCCGACAAAGAGCAGCATGCCGATTTCAAAACGCCCCTCGGCCAGCCGCGGCGGGTGTAGGCGGTTGGCCTCGACGATCAGGGTATGCACATAACCCAGCAAGAGCAGCTGCCAGACCGCCAGCCAGCGCAGCCCGGTGGCGAGGAAAGCCAAAGTGGCCTCGTAGTGCGGCGGCGCGAGCCAGTAGTCCCGGTTAGGTAGCCTTATACGCTCGCCGCTGAGGCGTAGCAGGGCCGGCAGCAGCAGGCCGAACAGACCCGGTAAGGCAATGACCAGGGCCTGCATCAGGTGGATGTAGCTCACCTTCGCGGCATAGCCGTTGGCCAGCCCGCCGGCCACGAAGTGATCGGCTACCAGCTCGGGCAGGCTGGCCGCGCTACGGTCGATCTGCAGGCTGACGAGCAGGATCAGCCCCAGCAGGAACAGATTGGCGAGCCAGGCGCGCATAGCTAGTAAAGGCCGGGTAGGAAGCGTTGGGTACGCTCACAGTATGCGGCATAGACTTGGCCAAAGGCAGCATGCAACAGGGTTTCCTCAGACCGTGCCCGCAGGTCGCTGCCGATGACCATCAGGGCGAAGCCCAGCCAGCAGGCGGGCGTCGGCACCCAGATGGCGGTACCGAGCGCGACCAGGTTCAGGGCCATATAGATGGGGTGGCGGAACAGCCGGAACGGGCCTCCGGTAGCCAGTTGATGACCGGCGTCGAGCTGGGCGCGAAAGCGCCAGGAACGAAAGTGCAGCAGCGACCAGCAGGCCAGCATGCCTGCCAGGACGATCAGGGTGCCGCCGACCAAGCGCTGGCCGGGGAACCAATCGGGCACGGCATGACGGAAGAGGGCGTAGTGCATGCCACCATACATGGCAGCGAAGGCCAGCGTATGCACGCCGACCAAGTGGCGCGACCAGGGGGCGGTACGCTGGATCGTGTTGCCGGGCTCGCTTGGTGCTGGCGCGCTGAGCGCGACGTGGCGGCGGGTAGCTGCAAAAGCGATCCAGAGCGCGATATGCAGCAGGTTCAGAGTTTGATCAAGATCGAGCATAACGGTGTTCCTGGTCTGATGGTCGTTATACCGGGCCGTCGGGCCGGGGTACGGTTGCACGGTTCAGACTACGGCCCTGGCTTGCAGGCTGGGGTGGTCTTGCGATGAAACGACAGCCAGGTGACGCGAACCGTACCCGCCGTGCTTGAAAATACCGATTTAGGGACCTATCTCGTTTTCGAATTGTCCGGCCGCATTGGCGGAACATTGGGACCGCCCGCCGGTCAAGGTGCTGCCTGATAGGAGTAAAAACGATGATTCGATGGAGGTCTGGCCGCTTGGCGCTGCTTTGCCTTGTGGTCTTGTCGCTCTTTGCTTTGACGAGTTGGTCGCTACGGGCTGCAGAAAGCGAAAGAGTGGAGGCCAAGCCGAGGGCTGTAACCCCGCGGGGTGAGCTGGCTGCCGACGAGCGCAATAATATTGATGTCTTCAAACTGGCCTCAGCGTCGGTGGTGCACATTACAACCTTGCAGCGCGAAGGAGGCTTCTTCTCGCTCGATGTGCGGGAGGTGCCGAGCGGTTCCGGCACGGGCTTTGTTTGGGACAAGGATGGCGACATTGTCACCAACTACCATGTGATCCGCGACGGGGAAGCCGCGCGCGTCACTTTGGCGGACCAGAGTACTTACAAAGCCATCCTCGTCGGCGCCTTTCCTGACCGGGATCTGGCCGTGCTGCGCATCAAGGCGCCAGCCGAAAAACTTCGTCCCATTGTGCTAGGTCGCAGTGCCGATCTGCAGGTGGGGCAAAAGGTCTATGCCATCGGAAATCCCTTTGGCCTGGACCAGACATTGACCACCGGCATCGTCAGCGCCTTGGGTAGGGAGATTGAGTCGGTGACGCGCCGACCGATCCGTGGCGTGATCCAGACCGATGCCGCCATCAATCCTGGCAACTCCGGCGGCCCACTGCTTGATTCATCCGGTCGGTTGATTGGCGTGAACACCATGATCTATAGCCCGAGTGGAGCCAGTGCCGGCATCGGGTTTGCGATACCGGTCGACGAAGTCAATCGTGTGGTGCCGAGGTTGATTCGCGATGGTGGCTATTTGCGGCCATCCCTGGGCATCTCAGCGGCACCGCCTGAATTTAATCGGGCGCTTGGGCTGCCGCCAGGGGTTGCGGTTATTGGTGCGGTACGGGGCGGCCCTGCAAACAAAGCCGGCGTGCGACCATTCATGCGCGATGGCCTGGGCAATATAGTGCTGGGTGACGTGATCGTTGCCGTGAATGGCAAGACGATAGGCAGTTATGACCAGCTGCTTGAGGTACTTGAGAGCTTCAAGGTAGGGGAGGCCGTCAACCTCAGGGTATGGCGCAACCGCAGTTTCGTGTTGCTTAGCGCTACCCTGAAGGAAGAAATGTAGCCGTTATCGGCGCCCAGGCATTGACCAGATGGTTAGGGCCTATCTGTACGTAAGCTTGGCCATTGGGTCAGGATCTCGGCGCCGTCGTCGGTCACCGCGATCATATGCTCCCACTGGGCCGAGAGTGAGCCATCGGCGGTGATCACGGTCCAGCCGTCGGAGAGCTGGCGTACGGCATAGCCGCCGGCATTGATCATGGGCTCGATGGTGAAGGTCATGCCCTTCTTGAGCAGCAGGCCGGTGTTGGGCTGGCCGTAGTGCCGCACTTCCGGTGCCTCGTGGTAGACCTTACCAATGCCGTGACCGCAGTAGTCACGCACTACCGAGTAGCCTGCGGCTTCGGCAATGCGCTGGATGGCGTGGCCCACGTCGCCCAGCCGGGCACCAGGGCGAACTACGGCGATGCCGGCCAGCATGCATTCCAGGGTGGTATCGACCAGCCGCTTGGCTTCGGGGCTGGGCGTGCCGGCGTAGAACATGCGGCTGGTGTCGCCGTGCCAGCCGTCCTTGATCACGGTGACGTCGATATTGACGATGTCGCCGTCCTTGAGCACATCGCGCGGGTTGGGTATGCCGTGGCAGACCACGCCATTGATCGAGGTGCACAAGGTCTTGGGGAAGCCGTGGTAGCCCACATTGGCCGGTGTGGCCTTCTGCTGCTTGCGGATGTATTCGTTGCAGCGCGCATCCAGCTCCTCGGTGCTGATACCGGGCACAACGTGCTCGCTGATCATCTCCAGCACTTCGGCGGCCAGTCGGCCGGCGATGCGCATCTGGGCTATCTGCTTGTCATTCTTGATCGATACGGCCATGGTTACTCGCTTGCTAGGCACTCTGCTGTTGGCGGAGCGCAGAATTCTTGTACAGGCGACATTGTAAGGCCGACCGGGCCGACTTGCGCAGCTGCTAAGGACTCCGGGTCGCGATATAGGCCGTGGTGGCTTCCATATCGAGGCAGACCGTCTTGTCCTTGAAGAACTCGTAACCTAGAAAGCCCTGGATGCTGCCCATCTGGCTTTGCAGCACGTAGAACTTGCCGGGCCGATAGGGTTGGTCGGTGAGGATGAAGGTATCAAAGGCATAGCGTCGCTGCGGGTCGATGCGGCTGGCTGCCGCACCTTGAAGGGCAGTCTGGTTGATCACGTTCATATTGGCGCCGGTATCGAGCGCCAGTTTGAGCGGACCGAGTTCGGTCTCCGCAGTCAGGTAGAGCAGGTCACCTTGCCGACCCAGGGGGAGCACCTTGCCCTGGCAGGCGGCCTCGAAGGCAGGTTTCTCGGTCGGTGGAAACAAGGTCATCCGCAACTGGGGATAGTCGATCTTGATCCGGTAGTGCTTGAAATAGCCCATGCCGATCAGACCGTCATAGCGGCTCTCGCGCGGGAATTCGGTGGCAGCCAGCTGGCCCAGCTCGCGGCCGGCCAGGGTGACCGGCAAGGGAGGGTAAAGGCGGTTGGGTAGGGCGTTGCCGGCGTGGTCGCTGAGCGTAGTGACGGCCTCGCCGGGCTGGATGCCGAGCTGCTGGATCAGGTGCGAGGTCAGCATCATCTCGCCATGGGCGCCCAGGTCCAGCATCAACCTGGCCTTGGTTGAGCCTACCTGGGCCTCGATCACCGGTTGTTGGTTCAGGAGGTAGAAGGGCAGTTCCTGGATGCCACCGGGTGCCATGTCGACAGCCGCCTGGGCCAGCGGAACGATCAGCAAGGAAGCAAAGGCGAGGCGAGTCAGACGCATGGCTGTCCTGGATGGGGCAGATGGTTGGGCAGACGACTTGCCTTCAGCTTAGCTCGGCCCGGCTGCCACGGCACCTGCGCCGTGGCAGGCTGTTGCGCCGAACCCGCCGGCTGCGGATAGCGTGCAACAGGCGCCAGGCAAGCGCCGCAAAAATATCGGAGCCATGGCGGCTTGACGAGCGGCGTGTGGCGTTGCGTCCCTAGAGCCGCAGCCAATCATCGCCGACGATGGTGTTGATTTCCTTACCGGCCGGCAGGTGGCCGGTGCGGTTGAAGTGATGCAGATCGAGCTTTTCCAGCCTCCGCCGCATACCCAGCCGGCGGTAGAAGATGCTGGTGGTCTGGCTCAGGCAGTAGCGCAGGCAATAGAGGTCGTCGGTAGCCGGCTCATAGCCGCGCAGAATGGCGGAGAAGTCGAACAGCAGCCGCGCCATCATCCAGCGGTCGCGCTCGGGTACCGGGCGGTTGGCCATAAAGGTCTGCAGCAGGTTCCAGCGCGAACGGTTGCGGGCCTCGGCCTGCAAGAGCAGCACGGCCAGGTCATCAGGTTGCGGGCGTGGCTTGTAGAACTGGCGCAGGCCTTGCCAGTCGCCATGGGTACGGTCGATCGAGAGTTCGATCTGGCGAGCATAGAGCGCCAGGCCGATCAGGAATTTGCGGGGGGCGGAGGCGTACGGCATGGCTATCGGTGAGGCGAAGCGGCGCAGTGTCGGCACGAGGGAAGACCCCTCTTGTTTATAGCCGGCACCGGACTGGGCACAAGGATGGGCGTGCCTGGATTGTCGCTGCAAGTGCGGCGGCTCGCCGCGCTTTTACATTTGCTGACAAAGCCGGCGGCGCATTCAGCGTCGGGTGGGTAACCGCCGGTAATAGATGTCCCACTCGGCTTCGTCGACTTGGACAAAGCCGTGCCGCTGGTAGAAGTGGTTGGCGGTGCTGCCGCGCAAGGCGCCTACCCGCAAGGGCAGGCCCAACCGGTCTGCTTCGGCAAATATCCGCTGCAATACCTCGCTGCCCAAGCTACGCCCCTGTTGCGCGGGATGCAGGTAGAGATGGTCCAGCAGCAGCCCGTCGCCTTCGGGTTTGACGGCATAGAAGCCGATGGTCCGATTATCCAGCAGGATATGGTGGGTACAGGCCGGGACAAAGCTTTGCCGAAAGCGTGCCCTGGCCCGCTCGGGGTCGTAGCGACCAAGGGCTTCCAGGCTGGGACGCATGGCGGCGATGCGCAAGGCCAGCAGGGCTTCGAAGTCGTCTTCGCAGGCAGGTAGATAGTGCAGGCGGGGCATACCGCGATGGTAGCAGCTCAGTGTGTCGATTCGAGCACGCGTATACGTGGTGCCTCGGTGGAGGCGATATTGATCACATGGTCCACGCAAAACAGCCCCCAGTGCTGCAAGGGGCCAGGGTAGTCGGTCGTGGCGAAGCTGGCGGCCGCCATGTAGTCCATATAGTGCGAGCGCTGGTAGCGTACCAACAGCCGCCCTTCGAAGCACTCGTAGCGGTCGGCAGAGACGTATTCCTCATTGAGCACGCTGTAGCCGATATAGCTGGGCCAGAGCAGTTCGAACACTTGCTGCGCGCCATCCTGGGCCGGCACTGCGTGGCCGGGCCGGTGTAACAGACCGGTATCGCCCGGTACGGTTGTGGTGACGACAAGCCGCAGGCGGTTCTCGCTCGGTTCGTTGAGTGAGATCAGTGCCAGGGCGGGGCAGCTACGCAGGCTGTCTAGGTGGGGTAGGGTGGGCATGGTTTGGGCTCACTACATGGCCCAGCTTAGTCAAGCCGTGCATTGGATGCCAACCTTGCCTGCCACCTGGAAAGTGTCGGGAAATTTTACAATCGATGGGAAATTGACTGCATGACATTTAAGTAATTGGTTATAGATCAACATGTTGTTTTTCTTGGCTTAGAGTTTGCTTATTCAATGATGTACTGGTCTTCAATCACCCCTTTCACCTGCAAGGTCGTCATGAAAAAAGCACTCTTTGCCGCCGTGTTATCGGGCCTCTTGGGCCTGGTTTCCCTGCCCGCGGCAGCCTCTTTCGTCAATTTCTACAATGTCTCGGGTTGGACTCAGAGCCTCGGTGGCGGCAGCATCTCGGTGAACGGTGCCCCCAACACCATCCGGCTCACCAGCAGTAACGATGGAGATGGCCCGGACTACACCGATATGACCATCAAGGCTATCGCTGCCGGTACCGTTTCCTTTAACTGGAGCTATGTCACCAGTGACCGTGACGGTCCGAGCTACGATCCCTTTGGTTGGCTGCTCAACACCGTGTTCAGTCAGCTCAGCAGTGATGCTGGCGCGCGTAACCAGAGCGGTAAGGTGTCGTTCAATGTCAAGGCCGGCGATGTTTTCGGCTTCCGCATCTTCGCCACCGACTCCTCCTTCGGCAGCGCAACTGCGACCGTCAGCAACTTCGCTGCCCCGAACAAGGTGCCTGAGCCGGCCAGCCTGGCACTGATCGGTCTGGCACTCGCCGCTGCTGGCCTGGTGCGCCGTCGCCGCTAGATCACGCAAAGTTGCAATAGAAGCGGCAGCCCCAGGGGGCTGCCGTTTTTGTTTGTTCCTAGCTACGCAATTCACCCCGATTTTCTGCGACTTACCCCGCAATTCACCAAATCGGTCGCTTAGGTTTGGCGCCGGGTTGCCGGCCGTTGATAAGCTGCAGTCGTGATGTCGGGCTATCTTGGCCTGGCGCAAGGCAAAAGAGATAAGCGTTATGTTCAAGGCGCTCGGCAATCTGCTCTACAAACTGCCCTGGTGGGCCTTCTTCCTGATCAGCGGCTTATTGCTGGCCTTGCTGGTGATCTTCGCTGTGCCACGGCACGTGATCAGCCTGTCCTCTGCCGGTAACACGCCTGCCGAGAGCCGGGCGATCAAGGGTGAGGTGCACATGGCCATCAAGGATGGCGCGCTGGACTTTGCCCAGGATGTGGTCCGCGCCATGCAGGAGCGCACTCAGGACCCAGACCGGCAGCGCGAGCTGGCGCAGGCCCAGGAAGAGATCAAGCGCGCCCGCAAGACCCTGGCTGAGGTACAGGATTCGGTCAGCGAGCAGGCGCAGAGTGTGCGCGAGAATACATTGGAAGCGCTGCGCGACAGCGCCGAGGAAGCGCTGCAGAGTGCCCAAGCCGATCTGGAGCGGCTGCAGCAGGACAAGGAGGAAGAAACCGAGAAGCTGAAGGAAGAGGCGCATCTGCCGGCCGATTCCCGTAGCGAGATCCTGGGACGGCTGGACAAGTCAATCGAGGCGGCGCGCAGCAAGGAGCGCAATGCGCGTGAGACGTTGGAGGCCATCGACCGCCTGGTGAAGCAATTGTCCCTCGCTGGCGAGGGCAAACCGCCAAAGATTGAACCGGTAGCACCGATTGCCCCCGTTGCGCCGGTCGCCCCTGTGGCACCCGTCGCACCTGCTGTGCCCGCGGTGGGCGACCATTTCACCTTGCCCCTGCCACAGCGCGAGATCATCCGCAGCCAGGTGGCTGACGATCTCTGGAAAGCCGGAGTAGGCTCGGCCCTGGTATTCGCCTTCCTGCTGGTCTTTGTGCTGCTCTTGATCGCCAAGTTCTACATTGGCCGCTCACGCCGGGCCTTGGCCTTTGCCGAGCAAAAGAAGAAGGAGGCCGAGATCAGCGACGTGCGCCGGCAGGTGACTGAGGCGCGGCTACAGGCCTTGCAGGCTCAGGTGGAACCGCACTTCCTCTACAACACGTTGGCCAATGTGCAGGCACTGACCGAGGTGGACCCGCCCAGCGCCTACCAGATGGTCGGGCATCTGATCCAGTATCTGCGGGCAGCCTTGCCCAAGATGCGGGAGACGACCTCCACCGTGGGTCAGGAGATTGACCTCGTCAGTGCCTATCTGAATATCCTCAAGATGCGCATGGGCGAGCGGCTGGATTTCACCATCGACCTGCCTGATGCCCTGCGTGCCTGCCCCATGCCACCCATGATGCTGCCCTCCCTGGTGGAGAATGCCATCAAGCATGGTCTGGAGCCGGTGCGCGAGGGTGGGCGTATCGACGTAACGGTGAGCCGTTGCAGCACGCCGCAGGGTGAGCGGCTGCGGTTGGTGGTGAGCGATACCGGCCGGGGGCTGACCGGCAGCACGCCGCAGATGGGTAGCGGGGTGGGGTTGGAAAACCTGCGCGAGCGCTTGCGGGCATTGTTCGGCGAGCAGGCGCACTTTACGCTGGAGGCTGGCGAGCCCCGCGGCGTGGTGGCGACGCTGGATCTACCGACTGACTGGCCGGCTCCGAGCGCCGGGGAAGGAAATACATAGCGATGGCGATCACCGCGATCATTGCCGAGGATGAACCGATACTGCGTGCCCAGCTCAAGGCCAAGCTCGCCAAGTTGTGGCCGGAACTGGAGATATTGGCCGATGTGGGCGATGGCGAAACAGCCTTGGAGGTGATCAGCGAGCTGCAACCGCAGCTGGCCTTTCTGGATATCCAGATGCCAGAGCTGACCGGCGTGGAAGTGGCGCGCAGCCTGGCCAGCAACCGTGAGCTGCGTTGCCATATCGTGTTTGTGACTGCTTTTGACCAGTACGCTGTGGAGGCCTTCGAGAACGGCGCGCTCGACTACCTGCTCAAGCCCTATAGCGATGACCGCCTGGCCGCGGCGGTGGGCCGACTGAAGGAGCGCCTGGGCCAGCCTTCGGCGCCGCCGCAGCAACTCGATGCGCTGCTGGCCCAACTGGCGGCCAAGCTCAAGCCTGAAAGCAGCCGTCTCAAATGGATCAAGGCCAGCGCCGGCAATCATCTGCGGCTGATTCCTATCTCTGACGTGCTGTTCTTCCAGGCCGGCGACAAGTACACCCTGGTGGCCACCAACGAGTTCGACGCGCTGATCCGTACCCCGCTCAAGGAACTAGTCGACGGCTTGGACCCGGACGAATTCTGGCAGGTGCACCGCTCGACCATTGTGCGGGCGATCAGCATAGAGACGGTGAGCCGCGACCTACGCGGGCAGGTGACGCTCAAGGTCAAGGGGCGCAAGGAAACACTGGTGGTCAGCCGGCCTTTTGCCCATCTTTTCAAGCACATGTAGAGCCGTAGCCTTCTTCGGTTCTCGCTCTTTCAGTTGCCGCGCTTGGGTATGATCGGCTATTATTGGCTGGTAAATAAGCCAGAAATAGCCGGAGGTCGCCATGACCGCAGTCCTCAAGCGTCGTGCCCCTGCTGCGCGCCAGAGCGCCAAGCCGCTGTTGGTGCAGCCTGCCGCCGTCACGGCTTTTGCCAATACCCCGCTGTCTTTTGTCAACGAAGGCGCGGCCTCACAGATAGCGCATATACGGCGCGGCATCTCGCCCGCGGCGGTGACGGTACTCGCCGACCATCTGGACATGAGCCGTGATGCCCTGGTCAAGGCCGTGGGCCTGGCCAGCAGTACGGTCAAGGCACGCCGTACTGCCGACAAGCCGCTCAGCACGGTGGAGACGGAGCGCCTGGCACGGGTAGCCCGGGTGGTGATACGTGCGGCGCAGGTCTTCGAGGACAACGCTGCGGCACTGGCCTGGGTCAAGCGGCCCAATCGTAGCCTGGGCGGCGAGATGCCCTTGGCCCTGCTTGATACCGATGCCGGCATAGAACTGGTGCTGGACACGCTGGGGCGGATAGAGAACGGGATCACCGCGTGACGTCGGCCGTGCTGCTTTGGCGCATTGCCAAGGCGACGCCTGATTTTGCGGCGGATGATCTCTCCGGCGGCGGTGCCCGCAAGTTCGGTGGCCGCTGGAACCGCAAGGGCACGGCCATGGTATATGCCAGCCAGAGCATCGCTTTGGCTTGCCTCGAGACCCTGGCTCATATTGGTGATGGCATCGCCGCCCGCAATCGTTTCCTGGTCGAGATCAGCGTTCCGGCCCGCGTCTGGACTGAGCGGCGGGTACTGACGACCGACAAGCTGCCCCCAAGCTGGCTGGCTGAACCGCCAGCGGCAGATTCGATGGCGCTGGGCTCCGCCTGGGTGGAGGAAGGTGCAAGTGCCCTCTTGCAAGTGCCCTCGGTGCTGGTGCATGAGGAGGCCAATATCCTGATCAACCCGGCCCACCCGGATGCGCGCCATATCAGTGCCCGGGTGGTCAGACAGTTTATTTATGACCCCCGCTGGTA
>NZ_DATCSC010000146.1:0-16210 GCF_036568685.1 Chitinimonas sp. | reverse complement strand
TGCCGTGGGCGGCGCCTACCGCAAGGAGAAGCTCGACCAGCACTCGGAAGACGTGCTGGCAACCGGTGACCTGGTCGGCGGTAACGGCCCTGTGCCCTCGGTGTCGGGTGCCCGTGACGTCTATGCGATCTTCTCGGAAGCATCCATCCCGCTCTATACGGGGCTGGAGATGCAGCTGGCTGCCCGTTGGGACAGTTACAAGAATGACTTCAAGGGTCAGGCGACCGACAATTCCTTCAAGCGTGTCAGTCCCAAGATCGGTCTGCGCTACCAGGCCAGCAAGGAAATCCTGGTCCGTAGCTCCTTCGCCCGCGGCTTCCGCGCGCCCACCCTGTTCGAGAACTTGCGGCCCTTCACCGAAGGCGGTAACACCTCGGGCAGCTATAGCGACCCGATCCGCTGTAATGCCGATGGTACGCCCAAGAGCATTCCCACCAGCCCGGTGGGCGCGCTGCAGGACGAGTGCCGCATCCAGCAGACTACCGCCACCAAGGGCGAGGCCAACCTCAATCCCGAGAAGTCCACGCAATACTCGCTCGGTTTTGTGTTTGCCCCGACCAACAACTTCTCCGGCTCGATCGACTACTGGCATGTGAAGATCAAGGACGCCATCGTGGCTCAGTCGGAAATCCAGGTATTCGGCGATCCGAGCAAGTACCAGGCGAACTTCGTCCGCTACGACCCGGCGGTCTACCCGAATGGTTACTCGCTCGATGGCGGCCTGGCGGGTCTGAATGGCCAAGTAGCCGGGCTCTATCCCGGCAGTACCAATCCGCTGTTCCCGATTGCCTACGTCTATCTGCCCTATCTGAATACGGCCAACAAGATCGCGGCCGGTCTGGATATCAACCTCAACTACAAGACCAAGGCCGGTGACTGGGGTCAGTTCGGGGTGACGCTGGATGGTACCTACTTCACCAAGCACAGCTACCAGTACACCGGCGTGGCCTCGACCAGCGACAACGGTGCCTATGGTGACTTTGGGGCGGCACCGCGCTGGCGCCATACCCTGACCGGCAACTGGGCACGTGGCGTGTGGGGGTTCTCGGTCACCCAGAACTTTACTGCCGGCTATCGTGACTTTATCGACGGTACCCAGAAGGACAACCCGGACTACCAGAAGGACCGCCGCGTGGCGAGCAACACCACGGTCGATATCCTGGGTACCTGGCGCGGGGTGAAGAACCTCGATCTGGCCTTGGGCGTGAAGAATCTGTTTGATCGCGATCCGCCGTCTTCGCGTACCACCCAGAACTTCCAGTTCGGCTACGACGCGACGTTGACCGACCCACGTGGCCGTATCTACTACCTCACCGCCAAGTACAAATTCTTGTAAGTCCGGAATGGCCGGTGCAAACCGGCCTGTACTGCCTCGGGCCCGCTCCATCTGGAGCGGGCTTTTTCTTGCCCGGTGCGGCCGGCCATCAGGGAAGGTGACATTGGCATGGCGGGCGGCGAGCGGCCATAATCCGGTTAAACCCGCCTGATCGACCGATTGCCTCGCTCCCATGTCTGCCACACCCCTGCGCGCCCGCCCCCTGTTCCGCCGCCTTGCTCTGCTGGCAGCCATTCTGTTTGTGCTCTGGTTGCTGATCTGCGCCGTGGGCGGATGGTGGCTGCCGGGCAAATTGCAGCGCGAGGCGGCAGCTTGGGGACAGGCGCAGGGGCGCGAACTGGTGCTGGGCAAGGTATCCATCAACCCCTTCCGCTGGACGGTCACGCTGGAGGATATCCAGCTGCGCGACGCCGACCACAGCCCCTTGTTTATTGCCCAGCGGCTGTATGCCAATCTGGAGCCGACGGACTTGCTGATCGGCCGCTACCGCTTGAGCGAGCTGGTTCTGACGCAGCCGGACCTGGCGCTGGTCCGTACAGAAGGCGGCACCTGGAACTGGCTGCGTTTCATCGAACAGCTCAAAGGGCCGGCACCGGCCAAACCTGAACCCAAGGGTGAGTTGCCCGACCTCCTGATCGATCACCTGGCCATCGAGCAGGGCAGGGCGCTGGCCCAGGATGGCAAGTTGCCAGCCTGGCGGCTCAAGCCTTTTGATCTGACCCTGGATGGCCTGGCCACACGCCCGCAACCCGGTGGCTACAAATTCAGCGCGACACTGGACGATGGTGCTCGCATAGATTGGCAAGGGACGCTCACCCTGGCGCCGCTGGCAGCCCAGGGCGAGGTGGGTATCAAGCAGCTCACCCTGGCACGGCTGTGGACCCTGACCGGTGGCAGGATCCAATTGGCCGAGCCCAAGGGCAGCCTGGATCTCTCCGCCCGTTATAACTTCAGCGACCAGGGCCAGCTTCAACTCAAGCTTGCCCCCTTCTCGCTGAGCCTCAACAAACTGGCAGTACAGGGACCGACGGCCTCCAGCCGCGTTGAACTGGCGCAACTGCGCCTGAGCGGTGGCAGCTTCGACCTTGCCACGCACAGCGTGCGCATCGGGGCGGTCGAGCTCAATGGTGGCAAGCTCAGTGCCACCAAGGGTGAGGACGGCAAGCTGGACTGGCTGGCGGCCTTGCCCCAGGCGGAAGCGCCGGCCAAACCAGAAGACAAGCCGGGGCAGCCTTTGCTGCCAGCCCCTTGGCGGCTGGCCGTGGACAAGGTGGCGTTGCGCGACTGGGTTGTCGGCCTGCACGACGCCAGCGTGCTGCGACCCAGCGATATGGCCCTGCGCCTGCCCTCGGCTGGCTTTGCGGTGCAGCAGGACAAGCAGGGTTTGGCGCTCACCGGTCTACAGGCGGAGCTGGCCGACCTCAGCATAGGCGATGGCAAGGGCGGGGTACCGCTACAGCTGGCGGTTGCGCGGCTGGCGCCGGGTGAGATCCGCCTCGATGCGCATGAGGCCAAGCCCGGCAAGCTGAGCCTGCAAGGCTTGAAGGTGATTGCCAGCCGTGGCAAGGATGGCCAGATCGACCTTGTGGACCTCTTCAAACCCCGCCAGCCCAAGGACGAGTCGCCCAGCCGCTGGAAGTTGACCCCGCCGGAGCTGGTACTGGCCGATAGTGAGCTGCAATGGCATGACCAGGTCGCTGGCAAACCGGTAGCCTTGGCGCTGCGCGATCTGTCCGGTGAGGCGACGCTGGCCATGCCTGCCTCCTTGCAAGCGCGCTTGCAGGGTCGGCTCGGCGGTGAAAGGGGGCCGCAGGGCCGCATAGAAGCACAGTTGGCGGTGGAGACCGTGCAGGGCAAGGTCGATGGCACCCTGCAGTTCGACAAGGTACCACTGCAGCCGCTGGCGCCGTATGCCGTGGCGGGTACACCCTTGAGCCTCGCCAGTGGTGATCTTTCCAGCAAGCTCAAATTCCATGTGGCGGATGGCGGCTGGCAGGTGGGCGGCGGTGCCCAGGTCGGTCGCCTGACCGTGCTGGAGCCCAAACGGCCGGAACCGCTGGTGGCCTGGCAGGCACTGGATGTGGATGGCCTGCAGGTGCAGGGTGGCAAGGCGCTGGCGATCAATGTGGACAAGGTCAGATTGGCCTCGCCCCAGCTGCGTCTGCGGCTGGATGAGCAACGCAACCTCAATCTGACCCAGCTGTTCGCGCCGCAGGGCAAGCAAACTGGCGCTGCCAAAACCGCCGCCGTTCGGCCGGCGAGTGCAGAACCGGCCCCGGCGCTGCCCAGTGGCAACGAAGACGCTGCCGTCCAGGCCGATGTAAACACCGTTCCCATAGCGCCGGCATCCAAACCCGCGCCCTGGAAAGGTCCGAAACTGACCATACGTTCAGTGGTGGTCAAATCGGCCGCGCTGGACTTTGCCGACCGCAGCCTCAACCCCGGCTTTGCCAGCCAGATCCATGATCTGAACGGTACGGTGCAAGGCATTGCCAGCGACCCGGGCCGGCATACCACGGTCACGCTGGATGGCCAGGTGGACCGCTATGGCTCGGTGCGCATACGCGGCACGGTGGTGCCCTTTGCGGTCAGTGACGACAGTGTGCTGGTGATGGCCTTCAAGAATATCCCGATCAACAGCCTCGACCCTTACTCCAGCAACTTTGCCGGTTGGCACCTGGAAGACGGCCGCCTGAACGTGGACCTGCGCTATGCGCTCAAGGCGCGGCAGGTGCGTGGCGACAACAAGGTAGTGATCCAGTCGATCAAGCTTGGCGAGGAAGTCGACAGGCCCGGTGTGACCAAGCTGCCCTTGCGCCTGGCGGTGGCCTTGTTGGAGGACAGCGATGGCCGCATCGAGCTGGACCTGCCGGTCAGCGGACGTTTGGATGATCCGGAATTCAGCTACGGCCACCTCGTTGGGCAGGCCATTGCCACCGTGCTCAAGAAGGTGGTGACGGCGCCGTTCCGTGCCTTGGCCTCGCTCCTGGGTAGCGAGGGCTTCGAGGCAGTGACCTTCGCCCCCGGCCAGGCTGCCGTGGCGCCGCCGGAGCGCGAAAAACTGGCCAAGCTCGGCGAGATGCTGGCCAAACGGCCGCGCCTGGTCGTTACCCTGGCGGGCAGCTACGACCCCAAGAACGACTTGCACGCCATGGCCAGGGTGCAGATCGATGCCGAGATCCTGACCTTGGCCGGGCTCAAGCCCGAGCCCGATATGCCCATAGGCAGGCCCGACTTCGAGGATCCCGCCACCCGTGCCGCCATACGCAGTGCCTATGGCAAACGCGTGGGTACGCTGGCCTTGGCTGCCCAGCTCATCAAGACCAAGGATGACGTGGCCCGCTACAAGGGCTGGCGTGATGAGATGATCGCCGCGCTTGAGAAAACCATCGACACCCCCACCTTGCAGGCATTGGCGCGGCAGCGCGCCGAGCTGGCGCGGGCACAGATAGTTGCGGCGGCACCGGCGCTGGCAGAGCGGCTGAAGTTGGCTGAGCCGGTGACAGCCGAAGCCAAGGGCGAGGGCGTGCCGATGCAGATCAAGCTTGATGCCCACGGTGCGCCCGAGCCGGCGGCGCCGGTTACGCCGGCTGCCGAACCGCCGGCCGCTGCTGCGACGGCGCAGTAGTGCAGCACCCCGACCCCGAATTCTCTGGAGCCTGTCATGCATCTCGTCTGCCCATCCTGCGGCGCTACCAACCGTATACCCGATGAACGACTGGGCGACGGACCCAACTGCGGCAAGTGCGGACAGGCGCTGATGGCGGCTGTGCCGGTGGACTTGAGCGACGCCGCACTGCCACACTTTCTGGCCAATACCGAGCTGCCGGTGCTGGTGGACTTCTGGGCCGCCTGGTGCGGCCCCTGCCGCATGATGGCACCACAGTTCGAAGCGGCGGCCGAGGCCGCACCCGAGTTCCGTTTCGTCAAGGTGGATAGCGATGCCGCCCCGGCGGCTGCGCGTTACTTCAATATCCGCAGCATTCCTACCCTGCTGTTGATGAAGGACGGCCAGGAGGTTGCTCGCCAGAGCGGTGTGATGCAGGCCGGTCAGTTGCTGGCCTGGGCGCGCGCTGCGCTGGCGAAGAGCCAGTAATGAATGATAGTCATTGATTTGGTAGGGATGGAACAGGCGCCAGGGCAAGCCTGGCGCTACGAGGAAAAGAAGGCAGATACGGCAGGCTCTTCCCTGTTTTAATCCATCCCCGCCGCCGCGGCTGCGTGGTTGTCGCCCCTTTAGGGGCATACAACCACGGCGTCCTCCTTGCGGGGGGGAACCTCGCTGATGCTCCTCAGCGCTTTGCGTTAACTGAAGTGTGTCTTGAGTACATAACTGACGCCAAGTCACGCTCAAGGTGAGGTGATGGGGCGGCCACCCAGGCGGCGGGTCCACTCTTCCTCTATGGCCTGGTAACGGCCGTTCTTGCGGATCTGCGCCATGCCCTCGTCGAAGCGCTGCATATAGCCTGCTGCGGCAGGATGGCGGCGGGAAAATACCGTGTAGACCCCGGCCGGGGCCACCTGCCCCACAATCTTGAACTTGCCGGCGAACTCCTCCGGGTGGCGTTGCACCAGTGCGCGGGTATTGGCTGCCATGGCCACGGTGTACTGCACGCGGTTGGCGATCAACATGCGGAAATTGTTCTCGTCACGCGGGGTATAGACCCGCAGCATACGATTGTCGTCGTCGAATTCCGGGCCGTACTCATAACCGTGGGTCACGGCCACTTGGCGGCCCGCCAGGTCGCGCGGGCGCAGCCCGTTCTCGCTGGACGCTGCCGTGGCATAGATCTGGTACTGCACATGGAACATGGGTTGCTCGTGCCAGAGATAGTCGGGTTCCAGCGCCGCATTGCGCAGCGTATCAAAACAACCTACCAGGGCTCCCGCCTTTACCAGCGCCATGCAGCGGGCGTAGGGCATGACCTCGTAGCGGACAGACAGGCCCGCGGCCTCAAAGGCCGCACGAACCAGGTCGATGGTAAGGCCCTGCACCTGACCATTGACCACTCCGGAATAGGGATACCAGTCATCTTCCGCCCCGATAATCACCGTACGGCTGATGGCCGGCGGCGCGGCCAGCACACCCAGCGCAAACAGCGTGATCATCATGCGGAACAGACTAGCCATATCCAACTCCGTGCCTATGCCTGGTTTCATTATAGGTAGGCATAGCCAGGTGGTTGGGGTACGGCACGTGTTCAGTGGTGACGCATCGAGCGAAGCGAGGTCTCCCCGCCAGCGGCGCGGCTGCCAGAGTTTTTGCGCTTTAGCGCCTAGAAGCTGTACGTGCAAAGCTGGCGAGGGGGAGGCGATGAAGGGGTGACCCGCTGTTTCAGTGCGCACGAATGCAAAACGCCCGGGTTGCCCGGGCGCTTAACCTGCTGCAGGTACTTACTCGCCGCAATTCAAAACAAACAGGCTCACAGAAACATCCCTCCCGAAGCCTCGATGCGCTGGCCATTGATCCAGCCCGTACCCGACGCGAGCAGGGCGGCGATAACCCCGCCGATATCGTCCGGCAGGCCGGCGCGGCCCAGGGCGGTCTGCGAAGCGACAAAACCATTGAGTTCGGCATTGTCACGGACGCGGCCACCACCAAAATCGGTCTCGATGGCGCCGGGGGCGACCGCGTTGGCGCTGATGCCACGCGGGCCCAGTTCCTTGGCCAGGTAGCGGGTCAGCGTCTCGACTGCCGCCTTCATGGCACCGTAGGCGGCAAAGCCGGGCAGGGCGAAACGGGCCAGGCCGCTAGAGATATTGACGATACGACCGCCGTCGGCCATCAGCGGCAGAAGCCGCTGGGTCAGGAAGAACACGCCCTTGAGGTGGACATTCACCATCTCGTCGAACACGGCTTCGCTGGTCTCGGCGATGCTGGCGTGCATGCCGGTACCGGCATTGTTGACCAGGTAGTCAAAGCGTTCACGCTGCCAAGTGCTGGCCAGGGCCTGCGAAACCTGTACGGCAAAGCCCGCAAAGTTGCGGCTGTCGGCCACATCGAGCTGCAGGGCCACGGCCTTGCGGCCCAGGGCGGTGATGGCGGCGACCACGGCCTGGGCTTCGGCGGCCTGGCTGCGGTAGGTGAGGATGACGTCCACGCCTTGTTCGGCGAGCTTGATGGCAGTGTTGCGGCCCAGACCGCGGCTACCGCCGGTGATGATGGCGATCTTGCTGTTCATGGCTTAGCTCCTTGCTGGTTGACTGGCTGCCCGACGAGGGGATGGCTGCAGTCTATTGAGCCTGGCTGAGCGTACAAAGATGCTGAATCTGATTACACTGTTCGTACTGGAAGAACAGTGAGGCGGTGCCATGAACCAGCTGGAAGCGATGCGGATATTTGTGCGGGTGGCGGAGCTAGGCAGCTTCACCCAGGCGGCCGATGGGCTGGGCCTGCCCAAGGCCAGCGTCTCCACGGCGGTCAAGCAACTGGAGGCACAGCTGGGGGCACGCCTTTTACACCGCACCACCCGGCGGGTGCAGCTGACCCAGGATGGCCAAGTGTTCTACGAGCGCAGCCAGGATCTGCTGGCCGACATGGAAGAGCTGCAGACCCTGTTCCAGCAGGGCGAGGCGACCTTGAGCGGGCGGCTGCGGGTGGATATGCCCAGCCGGGTGGCGCGCAACTTCGTCATCCCCCGCCTCCCCGCTTTTCTGGCGCGGCACCCTGCGCTGGCTTTGGAGCTGAGCAGCACCGATAGGCGGGTGGACCTGGTACGTGAAGGTTTTGACTGCGTGCTACGGGTGGGCAATGTGGTCGATACCTCGCTGATCGCGAGGCCGGTGGGGCATTTTGCCCAGCTCAACTGCGCCAGCCCGGATTACCTGGCGCGCTTTGGCACACCACGCACGCTTGCGGACCTGGCCCAGCACCGCATGGTGCATTTTCTGCCGCAGTTCGGCGGCAAGCCCGTGGGTTGGGAATATGTCGATGCTGCGGGGGCGCAACGGCTGCCCATGGCGGGCGAGCTGACCGTCAACGATGCCGATGCCTACGAGGCTGCCTGCCTGGCCGGCCTGGGCATGATCCAGGTACCCGAGGTGGGCGTACGCCATCTGTTGGCGAGTGGGCAGTTAGTGGAGGTACTGGCGGATTACCGGGCCGAGCCCATGCCGATCTCATTGCTCTATGCCAACCGACGCCACCTGCCACGGCGGGTGCAGGTCTTCATGGACTGGATGGTGGAACTGATGGCCGCCGAACTGCGCTGAAACAGCGCGGCGGCCGGGCGGGTTCAACGGATCAGCTTGCCCTCGGGCAGGGAAGCCAAGCGGGCAGGCGCGCCGACCCGGCTGGCCTTGCCCTGCAGGCGCACGCCCAGTACGGCCCCGACGATGATCAGGGCGATGCCTAGCGCCACACTGGTCACATAGAGCGCCTGTGGTGTGTCTGGAAAGTTGAAGCTACTGTTGGTGTTGGCGATGGCGGCGGCCAACTGCGAGAACTGATACACCGTGTAGGCGTGATGTAGCAAGGGGAGGGCGGTCAGCACGACGCCCGCGATCAGTACCACGATTGCAAAAGCCATCTCTTTTCCTTTGTATAAAAAGTCCGCCGGCCCTACATGGGGGCCGGCGGTACGAAAGCGATTCTGGCAGATCGTGTGAGGGTTCCGCATCCTCCGTATGGAGGATGGTTGCGGCGTTGCGACGCCTGGCTTCAGTGTTTACGTGGAGCGAGGTAGGCCAGCCAGCGGTTTTCTGCCATGCGGAACAGCCAGATCAGCAGAAAGCTCAGGCAAAGGTAGAGGAGGCCCGCGGTGCCGAAGGCCAGGGTGGTGTTGTAGGTGGCGGCGTTCACGTCGCGCGCGATCTTGAGCAGGTCGGGCACGGTGGCGGCAAAGGCGACCGAGGTGGCGTGCAGCATCAGGATCACCTCGTTGCTATAGGCCGGCAGTGCACGGCGCAGGGCCGAGGGCAGGACCACCCGGCGCAGCATGGTGAGGCGGCTCATGCCAAAGGCCCGCGCTGCCTCGATCTCGCCATAGGGCGTGGCGCGGATGGCACCGGCGAAGATCTCGGTGGTGTAGGCGCAGGTATTGAGCGTGAAGGTCAGTACGGTGCAGTAGAAACCCTCGCGGAAGAAGGCATTGAGCACCTCGGTGTCGCGCACCACCTGCAGACTGTAGAGGCCGGTGTAGACGAACAGCAGCTGCACGAACAGCGGTGTGCCGCGGAACACATAGGTGTAGAGCCAGACTGCGCCTGAGACCAAGCGGTTCTGCGAGACACGGGCCACCGCCAGCGGCACCGACAGCACGAAGCCGAAAGCGATGGACAAGGTCAGCAGCCAGGTCGTCATGGCCAGACCGGTCCAATGGAAACCATCGGTCCAGAGATAGGCTTTCCAGTATTGCTCGATGATCTCGATCACAGCTCACCCTCCCGCACGCCCATGGAGTAGCGTCGCTCCAGCCAGCGGAGGACGAAGTTGGAGAGGGTGGTGAGCAAGAGGTAGATCACGCCGCAGACGCTGATGAAATAGAACAGGTCGCTGGAGGCCTTGCCTGCATCCTGGGCGCTCTTGACGAGGTCGATCAGGCCGATGATGGACACAAGGGCGGTGGCCTTGAGCATGACCTGCCAGTTGTTGGAGATGCCGGGCAGGGCAAAGCGCATCATCTGTGGAAAGAGGATGCGGCGGAAGGTGCGCCAGCGCGACATGCCGAAGGCGTAGGCCGCTTCCAGTTGGCCGCGCGGCACCGAGAGGTAGGCGCCGCGGAAGGTCTCGGTGAAATAGGCCCCATAGATGAAACCCAGCGTGATGGCGCCGGCCAGCATGGGGTCGATGTCTATCTGTTCCAGCGACAGCGATTCAGTCAGATTGTTGAGCTGGGTCTGCAGGCTGTAGAAGATCAGCAGCATCAGCACCAGGTCGGGTACGCCGCGGATCAGCGTGGTATAGAGGCCGGCGATGCCGCGCAGCACGCGGTTGCTGGAGAGCTTGGCGCCGGCACCGGCGAGGCCGATCAAAAAGGCCAGCAGCAGTGATGAGATGGCCAGCTCCACCGTGACGGTGGTGCCTTCAAGGATAAGCGGGCCGTAGCCTTGCAAAAACATGGTCTGGTCTTTCTGGCTGGCAGGCGGAGCTGCGACAGCTTGCCATGGCTGGCGGATGATGCGGGGTCTTGCCTGCGTCCCGGTCCACCGTGGCGGGCCGGGACGCGTGCTGCAGTGTCAGCTTATGGCTTACTTGCCGGTATAGATGTCGAAGTCGAAGTACTTCTTCATCAGCTTGCCGTAGGTGCCGTTGGCGTGGATGGCGGCCAGGGCCTTGTTGATGGCGGCGCGCAGGTCCTTGTCTTCCTTACGCAGGCCAAAGCCGGCTGCGCCGAAGTACTTGGGGTCGTTCATGACCGGGCCAGCAGCGGCAAAGCCCTTGCCCTTGGGCTGCTTGAGGAAGCCTTCCTCAGCCTGTACCAGATCCTGGAAGGAGGCATCCAGACGGCCGGAGGTCAGGTCGGCATAGACCTGGTCCTGGTTCTGGTAGGACACGACTTCCACGCCCTTGGGCTGCCAGTTGGCCTTGGCATAGGATTCCTGGGTGGTGCCTTGCTCCACGCCAATGCGCTTGCCCTTGAGCGATTCGGGGGTGGGCAGCAGCTTGGAGCCGGCCTTGGCGATCAGGCGGGCCGGGGTGACGAAGAGCTTGTCGCTGTAGGCGATTTCCTTCTGGCGCTGCTCGGTGACCGACAGCGAGGAGGAGATGACATCGAACTTCTTGGCCTTGAGGGCGGGGATCAGGCCGTCAAAGTCGTTCTCGACCCAGACGCACTTGGTCTTGAGTTCAGTACAGACTGCTTCGGCGATATCGACCTCGAAGCCGATCATCTTGCCGTCCGGGGACTTGGATTGGAAGGGGGCGTAGCTGGCGTCCACCCCCAGCTTGAGCTCTTTGCCGGCCCAACCGGCGGCGCTGGCGGAGAACGAGCTGAACAGGGCGAGCAGGGCGACGGCGGTAAGCGTCTTCTTCATGGGAAACGACTCCTCTTGGGGTTGCGGTTCAAGTCTGGTCTCGCTGGGGATGGTGTCTGCGACCGGGTGATCCATTTGCCTGCTTGGCTTGCCGGTCAAAAGCCCGCCTAAATTAGCGCTGCCAGCCGGGGCTGACCAGTGCTGCATGCGGTATAGGCTGCCCGGATGGGCTTTGCGCCGTGCCAAACGGGGTGGGTGTGTCGAAATTCAGACAAAGTAAGGTGGTTCAGGTCACGCTGGGCGCCGTCAGCTGCATGGCCATGATGTGTTCCTCGCCATCGCGCTCGCCGGTATCCATAAAACCGAGCCGCTCGTAGAAGGGGCGCGGCGAGCCCTCACCGTTGCGGTAATAGAGGGTGACGCGCACCGGGCCGTGCTGCGCCTGCAGCGCTGCCAGCCACTGTTGCAGCGCGGCGCGGCCATAGTCCTGGCCCTGATGATCGCGGTCTATCATGAAGCGTAGCAGATGGAATTGGCCCTCGACCGGCACGCACCAGGCGGCCAGGAGGCCCACCGGCGTTTCGTTGGCGTAGACCACCTGCAGCGTCACCTTGTCATGGTCCAGCCAAGCTTTGGCAATGGTGTTCTCGTTCGAGGCCACGAAGCCGGACTGGTAGGGGTAGACCGCCAGCTTGGTCACTGCCTTGAAGTTCTGGTGGTCGAGCGCACGCAGGCTGACGGCGGATGTGGGCTGGGTGAGGGGCATGCGAGCGGGCCACGCAGAAGGGACCAGCATCATACCCACGCGCCCGCCCCGCTTGCTACTACCCGCGGCTCAGCCGGGGTAGGTACTGCGTTCGGTCTCTGATGTTGGCGAGGAAATGGGTGGGCGCCTGGTGGCAGGCAAGCCTGGTCGCGCTGGTTATTCAAGTGAACTTTATGTCAGTTTGGGCTGGCGGACATTGCCTGCAGGCGAACTTGCGATAGCAGCAAGGGGCGGCGATAGTAAAGGACCAGGAGGATGACATGGGACCAACAACGAACAGGGCCGGGCGCCGTATGCACGTCGTCTGGCTGGGGCTGCTGACCCTGTCGGCGCTGGCACCATATAAGGCTGGGGCTGCGTGCGACAAGCTGGTCTACGCAACCAACCCCAAGTATCCGCCCTATGGCTGGTCAGAAGATGACGCGCACTACCAGGGGGCTGCCGAAGCACTGCTGCGGCTGGTTGCTCCCGCCAATGTCACCCTGCAGCCCGTGGTCTACCCCTGGAAGCGCGCTCAGGCCCTGGCGGAAAGTGGTGAGGTCGACCTCCTGCTGGCCTTGCGCATCACCCCCGAGCGGGAACGCTATCTGAGTTTTACCCGCAGCCGTGCTTTTCACAACCCGATTGCGGTCTTCGTGCCGGCGGGCAGCCCCTTGAAGACTGCCGATTGGAACGCGCTGGCAAGCTATCGGGGCGCGGTCAGTTCGGGCGACTTCTTCGGTAATGGCTTCGATGCTTTTCTACGCACCCGGCTGCAGGTGGAGGTGGCACCCAGCGTGGTCGAGAACTTCAAGAAGCTGCGGGCCGGACGGGTGGATTACTTTGTGACCGGAGAGCAGATGGGCCTGGCCTATCTACGCAATACCGAAGGCCCGCAGATGGGCAATGTGACAGTGCTCAAGCCCTATATCAGTGACGGTGATATCCACTTTGGTTTCAGCCGGCGTTCGCCTTGCCTCAGCCTGCTGCCGGAGATGGACGCCCGTATGGCGCAGGCAGATCAGAAGGGAACCTCAGCGCGCCTGTTGGAGGAGGCCATGGCGCAGTTCATTGGTCGGGCCGGTTTTTCCTGGAAGACGGAGAATACCGCTGCACCACGCTGAGTGCGGCTGCTTGGTGCGTAGCAATGCTACCTGCGACGGGGTGGTGCGCCGCGGGGTGCAGGGTGTAGCCAAGGGGATCTGGCATTTGTGAGCAAAAACTCTAACCTGTGGTTGTTTTGCATATGATACTTATGCAAATAAAAACAATGATCTAGGGTGCAATCCGCACTGCTTTGGTGCGTCGCAATATCGAAACTTACTGAAAAATTACGCGGAATGGTCAGAATGCCCGGCAACGTAGTTTAGTTTCAGTCGGGCAGTTGCGTCCTGGGGTGGATGCGGTGCTCCGGCGTCGTATCCAATACCTTTGGGGCCGCCATGATCGTTGCGCGCATGATTGCCGTTTTGCTACTGCTGCTGGGCACCTTGGCCCGGGCCGACATCGTGCTCGGCCAGTCGGTGCCGATCTCGGCGGTGGCGGGTGACAGCGGGCGCGGCCTCTCCCTGGGGCTGGGTGTCGCGATTGCGGAAGTGAATGCCGCGGGCGGTATCAATGGTGACAAGGTAAGGCTGGCGCTGCTCGATGACCAGGGCAAGCCTGAGCTACTGCAGAGCAATACCGCTACCTTGGTGGGGGCCGAGAAGGCGCTGGCCCTGGTTGGCTATGGCGGCACGCCCGATGGCCTGGCCCCGCTGCTGGAGCGCGAGAAGATCGCCCTTGTTGGAGCAGGGGCGGCGGTGTCCGACGGGCAGCAGGGTGACAGCCGCTATGTGTTTCATCTACGGCCCAGTTACAAGGCCGAGATCGACAAGCTGGCCAGCATGATAGGTAGCTGGCTGGGTTCCAAACGGGTGGGGCTCCTGGTGCAGAACGACGCCTTTGGCATTGCCATGGGGAACGTGGCCAATGCCGAACTCGCCAAGCGTGGCATGAAGCCCTTGGCCGTCGTACGCCACGAAGCAACCGCGCAGGACCTGGGGCCGGCGGCCGATACGCTGATCAAGGCTGCGCCCGACGTGGTGATCATGATCTCCAACAGCAAGCCGGCCGGGCTCTTTATCAAGCGCTTTCGCGAGATGGGTGGCGGCGCGCAGCTCTATAGCCTCTCCAATGCCAACTATGAGGAGGTGGTGGAGCTGATCGGTGCGGAGACGGCCAGCGGCGTGGGCATCGTGCAGGTCTTTCCTTATCCGCTCGACAGCCGGCTCAAGCTGGCGCGTGACTATCAGGCTGCCATGAAGAGCTATGCCCCCAAGCGTGCCAAGCTCTCCTATGCCTCGATGGAAGGCTATATCGCCGGCCGTACCACCTTGGAAGCCATACGCCGCGCGGGCAAGAATCCCACCCGCCAGGGAGTGCTACAGGCGCTGGAAGAGATGCGCGCCTATGACCTGGGCGGCTTTGTGGTGGACTTTGCAGACAGCCGGCACGTCGGGGCCAAGCTGGTGGATGTGACCATGATCAGCGGCACGGGCAATCTCAGCCGCTGACGGGAAAGGTTCCTCGTAGGGAGACTGGCGCTGGTCGATGACCAGCGTTTTTTTTGTCGAGCCCCTTGCTTGATTAAGCATCGCAGAATGGATGCGTTTATCTCAGGCGCTCGGGGACCCGAGCGCTCACGATTGCGGCTGCGCGAACAGAGACTCTCCCCTTTATCGCTTCCCTGCCCCTCCGCCCCGCCCGCCGGCGGGGTACCTCGCTGACCCTCGTCAGTGACTTTGATGGTCGCCTGCGCAAGCTGGGAGAGACGCACAGAATGCCACCTCCTTCGATTTACTTTGGGTGCCGCTGTATACGTCTAGCTACGCGGCCGCAGCAGAGGGCCGCTTGCGCTGTCCTCTACCTCCCAGCCGAGCGCTGCTAACTGTTGGCGCAGGGTGTCGGCGTCGGCCCAGCGTTTTTCCAGCCTGGCTTGCTGGCGCTTGTCGGCCAGGGTCTGGATATCGGCGGGGATGGCGATCGCAGTTGGCTGCCAGTTGGCAAGGTCCAGGCCCAGCACCTTGTCCATGGCATCCCAGCTGGCGCGTTTGACCTCGGGTGGCAGGTCGCTGCGGACCAGCGACCAGGCCTCGGCCAGGGCGCGGGGGAGGTTGAGGTCCTGGCTGATCTGCTCTCCAAAGCGCGCCAAGGAGGCGGTATCCGGTTCGCCGCCCTCGGGCCAGCGCAGGTAGTGCTCGCGCAAACGGGCGAGGGCGGTGGCGGCGGCGTCCAACGCTTCCCAGGTAAAATTGAGCTGGCTGCGGTAGTGCGCAGTCAGGCACAGGTAGCGATAGGCCAGCGGGTCTATGCCATGGTCGATCAGGGTCTGCAGGCGCAGAAAGTCTCCACTGGACTTGGACATCTTGGCCTCGTCGAGCTGCAGGAAGTAGCCATGCAGCCAGAAATTGGCCAGACGGGTGCCATGTGCTGCCTCGGTCTGGGCGATCTCGTTGCTGTGGTGGACGGCGATATGGTCCTCGCCACCGCAATGGATGTCGAACCACGGTCCCAGGTGTTTGGCCGACATGGCAGAGCACTCGATATGCCAGCCGGGGAAGCCGCGGCCCCAGGGGCTGTCCCACTCCATCTGCCGCTTGATGCCGGGTTCACTGAACTTCCACAGGGCAAAGTCGGTGGCGCTGCGCTTCTCACCCATGTCTACCCGATGACCGGCATCAAGTTTGCCGCGGTCCAGGCGTGCCAGGTAGCCGTAGCTGTCCTGCTTGCTGGTGTCGAAGTAGAGACCATCGCCGGTGCGGTAGACGTAACCCTTGCATTCCAGCTCCGCGACAAAGGCGATCTGCTCGGCGATATGGTCGGTAGCACGGCACCACAGCGTGGGCGGCAGCAAGTTGAGCGCACGGGTGTCGGCCTGGAAGGCCAAGGTGTAGCGCTCAGCGAGTACCCAGGCGGATTCACCGGCCCGGCGGCTGCCTTTCTCCATCTTGTCCTCGCCCTCGTCACCATCGCTCACCAGGTGGCCCACGTCGGTGATGTTGACCACGTGCCGAACAGTGTGGCCATGCCACTCCAATGCGCGGCGCAGCAGGTCCTCGAACACATAGGTGCGTAGGTTGCCGATATGGGCGTAGTCGTAGACCGTCGGGCCGCAGCAATAGAGCCCTACCTCATCGGTCCGTAGGGGCTGGAACTCGCGCAGGCTGCGCGTG
>NZ_DATCSC010000145.1:0-106454 GCF_036568685.1 Chitinimonas sp. | reverse complement strand
CCCCGCCAATGCCACCGACCTCGACCGCGCCGCCGAACAGCTACAGAAGCTGAACCCGCAGGCGGTCATCCTGGCCGCGCCCACCATCAGCTCGGCCGCCTTTGTCCAGGCCTACCAACGCCTGCGCACCGGCACCCCCTTCTATGCCCTGTCCTGGGTCAATCCGACCACCCTGCAGGAATTCCTCGGGCCCGAAGCCATCCGCTGGGTGGCGGTCAGTGCCTTGGTACCCTCGCCCTATAACCCCACCGCAGCGGTGGCCCGTGATTTTGTCGGCACACTCAAGAAGTTCCGCGACGAGCCGCCGAGCTATGCCTCCATGGAGGGCTATCTGGCCGCCCGCATGCTGGTCGAGGCACTCAGGAGCAGCAGTGACCTTGGTCCCAGCGCCTTGCGGCGCACGTTGGAGAGCTTCCGTGGCGATATGGGTGGCATGACCCTGCGGCTCGAGGGCGCCGGCCAGCGTGCTTCGCGTTTTGTCGAGCTGGGTGTCTTCTCCAGCAGTGGCAAGCTAGTGAACTAAAGCCGGCTTGCTCGGGCTGTACATCGTCACCTCGACAAACCCACCGGCCCAAGTCCGCGGGTCCACGCGCAGCTCAATAGTCATCGCTCCCGCGCGGCATGGCCTTGCGCAACCAGTTGGCCACCTGCTTCTTGCTGGCGGTGGAAATCGTCGCCTGCGCATCGCTGGCCTTTTCGATATGGAAGAACTGCCGCGGCTCGGTTAGCTGATAGGTCGGCCCGCGGCTGTCCAGGACCTCGACCTTGCCCTCGAACAGGCAGACGTTCTCCTCCTCGCCATCCTGCTCGGCAAAGAAGTCGGTACCCCGCACACCGATGGTGGAGGTCTGCAGCCTGATGGTCACCTCACGCGGTTTGAGTTTGGCCAGTGCACCGGTTACAAAGCGCAGTGCCCCCTTGCCCAGTGTGAAGCCTTGCCTCACCAAGCCCTCTGCCAGCCCCTCCGGCGCTGCCAGCTCATCGACCTGCAGCCGGCTATCGCCACCGACGTAGAGTGTGCTGCCATCGGGCAATTGCAGCTGTACACGTCCCTTGGCATTGGTCAGCAGCACGCTACCCGCCGCCAACGGTTCACCCTGGTGCAAGGGCGCCAGCTTGCCATCCCGCTCCTGCCAGGCCGAGGCCTCCACCTTTAGTACCTTGGCCTCCAAGGGTGCCGCCACGGCCACCAAGATGCCGCCCAGCAACAGCCACGCGGCCCACGGCAAACCCCTGCGTACCCGCTCCATCCAAGCCATGACCATGAAAACACTCCCCTGAACAAGAACTTGCAGCACAGCGCATACGCGTGTGGCCCGCCGGATCACTTACAATAGCGGTTTGGGCCGCTGGCAAAACGCCAGCCGGCCCCGTATCGACCGTCTGTACGTACTGGAATACTGGAACACCCGCATGCTGCGCATCAACGAACTTCGCCTGCCCCTTGACCACACGCCGGAAGCCCTGCCGCAAGCGATTGCCCAGCGGCTCAAGATCCAGCCGGCCGAACTGCTCGAGTACACGGTGTTCAAGCGCAGCTACGACGCCCGTCGCGGCCATCCACTGACCCTGATCTACACCATAGACTTTCAGGTCAGGAATGAGGCAGCACTGCAAAAGCGCTTGGCCCACGACAACAAGATCGTCGCGACCCCGGACACCAACTACTACTACGTCGGCCAAGCGCCTGAGCAACTCGCGCACCGCCCGGTGGTGGTGGGCTTTGGCCCCTGCGGCATCTTCGCCGCCCTCTTGCTGGCACAGATGGGCTTCAAGCCCATCGTGCTGGAACGCGGCAAGGAAGTGCGTGAACGGACCAAGGACACCTGGGGTCTGTGGCGCAAGAACGTGCTCAACCCGGAATCCAACGTGCAGTTTGGCGAAGGCGGCGCCGGTACCTTCTCTGACGGCAAGCTCTACAGCCAGATCAAGGACCCGCGCTACCTGGGCCGCAAGGTCATGGCCGAGTTCGTCAAGGCCGGCGCACCTGAGGAGATCATGTACGTCAGCAAGCCGCACATCGGGACCTTCCGGCTGGTGAGCATGGTCGAGAAGATGCGCGAGACCATCGAGTCCTTGGGTGGCGAAATCCGCTTCCAGCAGAAGGTGGCCGACGTCGTGATCGAGGACGGCGCGATACGCGGCCTGACCCTGGAAAGTGGCGAGACCCTGCGCTGCGACCACGTGGTCATGGCACTGGGCCATAGCGCCCGCGATACCTTCAGCATGCTGCACCAGCGCGGCGTATACATGGAGGCCAAGCCTTTCTCGGTCGGCTTCCGTATCGAACACCCACAGTCGCTGATCGACCGCGCCCGCTTCGGCAAGCACGCCGGCAACGAACTGCTCGGCGCCGCCGACTACAAGCTGGTGCACCACGCCAAGAACGGCCGCTCGGTCTACAGCTTCTGCATGTGCCCCGGCGGCACCGTGGTGGCCGCCACCTCCGAGCCCAACCGGGTGGTCACCAATGGCATGAGCCAATACTCGCGTAACGAGCGCAACGCCAATGCCGGCATCGTGGTCGGCATCACCCCAGAGGATTACCCCGGCGACGTACTGGCCGGCGTGGAATTCCAGCGCCAGCTCGAATCGCACGCCTTTGTGCTCGGCGGCAGTACCTACGAGGCACCCGGCCAGCTGGTCGGCGACTTTATCGCCAACCGCCCGTCCAGCCAGCTCGGCAGCGTAGAGCCTTCCTACAAGCCCGGCGTCAAGCTCGGCGACCTCAGTAGCAGCCTGCCGGCCTACGCCATCGAGGCCATCCGCGAGGCGCTACCGGCCTTTGGCAGGCAGATCCACGGCTTTGACATGCCCGACGCCGTGCTGACCGGGGTAGAGACCCGCACCTCTTCGCCGGTACGCATCACCCGTGGCGAGGACTTCCAGAGTCTCAATGTGCGCGGCCTCTACCCCGCGGGCGAAGGTGCCGGCTACGCCGGCGGCATCCTTTCGGCCGGCGTGGACGGTATCAAGGTCGCCGAGGCCGTGGCGCGCAGCATACTCGGCCACTGAGCACGCTCGTCTGACAGCAGGCATTGCCCGCCCTTGGGCCTGGCTATATTATGATTTCGTCATAATCAGCCAGGCCCTATCCATGTCTGTCCTGCGTCTTACTTTGCTGGCCGCCCTGCTCGGCACCCTCGCGGCCTGTGGCGACGGCGGCGGTGGCGGCAGTACCCCCACCACACCGCCCCCGGCCAACGGTGCGCCCCAGATCCAGAGCTTCAGCGCCAGCCCGGCCACGCTACAGGTCGGTCAGTCCGCCATCCTCAGCTGGCAGGCCAGTGGCGCCAGCAGCTACAGCATCGCGCCGGGCGTAGGCGCTGTCAGCGGCAACAGCGTGGCCGTCGCCCCGGTCGCCACCACCACCTACACCCTGACCGCCAGCAATGGCAGCGGCAGCGTAACCGCCACCACGATCGTCACGGTCACCCCGGTCGGCACGCCCACAACGCAATACGGCAGCATGAACGTTGCCAGTCTGGGCACCGGTGCCTCGCTCAACGGCGCCATCCCCTTCCCCGCCGACAATGCCTGGAACCGCGACGTCTCGGCCGCCCCCGTCGATCCCAACTCGGCCAATCTGATCGCCACCATCGGCGTCAGCCGTGGCCTGCACCCCGACTTCGGCGCCGGTCTCTACGATGGCGCCCCCATCGGCATTCCCTACCAGGTGGTCAGCGGCAGCCAGGGCAAGGTGCGGATCAACTTCACCGCCTATGGCGACGAGAGCGACCCCGGCCCCTACCCGGTCCCGGCCGGCGCACCCATTGAGGGGCAACGGCCCGACGGCGCTACATTCGATGGCGATAGGCACGTGCTGATCGTCGACAAGGACAACAACCGCCTGTACGAACTCTACCGCGCCTTCCCGCAGGCCGACGGCAGCTGGAATGCCGACTCGGGCGCCGTCTTCTCGCTCGACAGCAATACCGTACGCCCCGGCGGCAAACCCGGCTGGACCAGCGCCGACGCTGCCGGTCTGCCCATCTTCCCCGGCCTAGTACGCTACGACGAAGCGGCCAGCGGCACCATACGGCACGCCTTCCGCTTTACCGTCAGCCAGTCGCGCAAGGCTTACGTACCCCCCGCCACCCATGCCGCCGCCAGCAGCACCGACCCTAACCGCCCGCCCATGGGCATGCGGGTACGGCTCAAGGCCAGCTTTGTCATCCCGGCCAGCTTCAGTACCGAGGGCCGCGCGATCCTGCAGGCCATGAAGACCTACGGCATGATCGTGGCCGACAATGGCAGCAACTGGTATGTGAGCGGCGCCCCCGATCCGCGCTGGAACAATGACAAGCTCCTGAGCGAACTCGGCAGCGCCAAGGGCAGCGACTTCGAGGTGATCCGTATGGATGGCCTGGTCACTCCCTGATCCGCCTCAGTTCGGTTGGCAATGAAAAACGGCACCCTTCAGGTGCCGTTTTTCATGGTCACACCTCGGCTCAAGCCGGTGCCTGCCAGGGCGCCAGCAGGCCCTGGGCCGCCCAGTGTGCTTCCAGCCGCAGCCAAACCTGCTCCCTTTCGGCCTCGTTCATGCATACCCAGTTGGCCACTTCACCGAAGGTGCGGCCACAGCCCATACAGATCTCATCACCAAGGGCAGTGGAACAGAGCGCAACGCAGGGCGAGTCGGGGCGGGCTTGGGTCATAGGAGGCAGAAGGGACAGTACCGGGAAAGCAGGCATTGTAATGGGGGCGGACCGACACCCCTAGCCTGACCGCCAAATGGCAAATAGCGAGCGGCTACCAGCGTCCCTTGACCGGCACCGCCCGCAGGATCAAGCGGCTATAGGTCTCCTGCACGCCCGCCCGCTCCCGCAAGGCCTCGATCAACCTGACCAGGTCCTGCTGGTCGGCACAGGCGGTACGCAGCATATAGTCGAAGGAACCGGTCAGCAGCGTCGCCTCCACGATGCCCGGTATGGTCTGGATGACCGCCTCGAAATGCTCGGCGGTAATCCCCGACCGCATCTTCACGTCGATCAGTGCCTCCAAGGACAAGCCGAGCGCCGCAGGATCCACGCTGGCATGAAACCCCCGCACGGTGCCACTGGCCTGCAAGCGTCGCACCCGTTCGGCCACCGCGTTGGCGCTCAGGTGCACCCGTTCCCCCAATTCCCGGTAGCTCAGCCGTGCGTCCTGCCGCAGCAGATCGATGATATCTCTGTCTATCTTATCCATTACCGCGTTTTCATCTGAATTTATCGGATCAATATACTGATTACATCGCCAAACGCGGTAATGGCCTAGCTAAAATTCCTCAGCTTGATTTTTATATTATTCGTTGAGGTCCATACATGCTCCCCACCCTGCACCTGCAAGCCACCGCACTCGCGCTGGCCGTCAGCGCCACCACCGTGGGCGCCGCCATCGCCGCCCCGAGCGATATGACGGTCGATGCCGCCATCCGCAAGGAAGTGATCAGCAACACCGTCCAATACCTCAAGGCCGACTACGTCTTCCCCGACGTCGCCACCAAGATGGCCGCCGACCTGCAGGCCAGGCAAAAGCGTGGCGAGTATGACCAGATCGTCAGCGCGCTGCGTCTTGCCGAGCAGCTGACCACCGATATGCAGGCCATCAGCCACGACAAGCACCTGCGCGTACGCTACCGTGAGGAAGCGATTGCCGAGGACAAGGTGGAGGACGACGAATCACCGGAAGAAATCGCCCGTTACGAGCGCGAAGCCAAGGGGCGCAACTACGGCTTTCGCAAGGTGGAGATGCTGGACGGCAACATCGGCTACCTGCGACTGGATAACTTCGAGGAACCCGCGATCGCCGGCCCTACCGCAACCGCCGCCATGACCTTTCTGTCCAGCGCCAGCGCAGTGATCATCGACCTGCGCAGCAACGGTGGTGGCAGTCCTGAGATGGTGCAATGGCTGACGTCCTATCTGTTCAGTCCCACGCCGGTCCATCTGAACGATCTCTACTACCGGCCGCAGAATGCCACTACCCAGTACTGGACCCACGCCTATGTGCCCGGTCCGCGCCTGAGCAATACACCGGTCTATGTGCTGACCGCCAAGCGCACCTTCTCGGCCGCCGAGGAATTCAGCTACAACCTCAAGAACCTCAAGCGCGCCACCCTGGTGGGCGAAACCACCGGCGGCGGCGCCCATCCCGGCCGCAACTATCGGGTGCAGGCCCACTTCCAGGTCTTCGTCGCCACCGGCCGCGCCATCAATCCCATCAGCAAGACCAATTGGGAGGGTAGCGGTGTTACGCCCGACGTTGCGGTTACCGCAACCGACGCCCTGACCACCGCCCACAAGCTGGCGCTTGAAGCGACCATCAAGAACAGCCAGGACGCCGATAACCGCAAGCGTGCTGAAACTGCCCTGGCGAAGCTAGCGCAGTAGCACGGCCCGAGTCAGGCCCGCAGCCATAAAAAACGGCACCCGCGGGTGCCGTTTTTGTGCCTCAAACGTTGGCCTGTGCCGGCTGCAAGGCTGCTTGTCGCGCCGGCTTGCTGGGGAAGGCGTGGCGGAAGATACGCACCAGCACGGTAAAGAACTGGCCGGCAAAGCTGCCGGTGTTGTAGTGCTGGCCGTAACGTTGGCAGATCGCCTTCACTTCGACCGCCATGCTGGCATAGCGCCGTGCCGGCAGGTCAGGGAACAGGTGGTGCTCGATCTGGTGGCTGAGGTTGCCGGTCATGAAGTGCAGCAACCAGGAACCGCTGAGGTTGGACGAGCCGCGCAACTGGCGCACATACCAGGCGCCACGGCTCTCGTTCTTGAGTACCGAGGCCGGGAACACCTCGGCATGCTCGGTGAAGTGGCCGCAGAAGATCACCGCAAAGGTCCACAGATTGCGCAGCAGGTTGGCCAGGGCATTACCCGCCAGCACGCCCAGGAAGTTGGGCCCGGCCAATAGCGGGAAGAACACATAGTCCTTGATGAACTTGCGCCACAGCTTGCGCTTCACCGCCGGCAGCTTGGCCTGCAGCTCCGCCTTGCTGACCTTGCCCTTGAAGTAGCGGTCCAGCTTGAGGTCGAAGATGGCGATAGCGTACTCGAACAGTACCGCCTGCAGCAGTGCCCACAAGGGCTGCAGCAGGTAGAAGGCACGCCAACGCTGCTCGGGAAACACCCGCACCGTGCCGTAGCCGATGTCGTGGTCCTTGCCCAGCACATTGGTATAGGTGTGGTGCTGATAGTTGTGGGTGTGCCGCCAGGCATCGCTGGTGCAGCTATGGTCCCACTCGAAGGTCTTACCCGAGAATTCCGGGTCGTTCATGAAGTCATACTGGCCATGCATGACGTTGTGGCCCAGCTCCATATTGTCGACGATCTTGGAGAAGGCCAGCAGCAGCACGCCGGCGATCCAGGTCGGCGGAAAGAAACCGGCGAACAGCATCAGCCGGCCGGCCAGTTCGCTGATGCGCACACTCGCGCGCACGCGGCGGATATAGCGCGCGTCGCGCTCGCCCAGTTCGGCGATATGGCGGTTGCGCAACGCATCAAGCTCGCGACCGAAGGCCTCGGTTTCCTCTGCGCTCAAAGTACGGCTATGTGCCATGGTGTCTCCCTAGATATGGGTGGCAATTCAAACTACTGCATACCGCCCGGGAAACCCGGGCGCTCAAGGGCGGCATCAGCGCCACCGTCCCTTGTTGATCTATTCCCTGACCTCGCTGATGCGAGCAAGCGGGTCTCTCTTAAAGATCGAGTACGACATCACCCACCGGCGCGGTAATGCACAGGCGAATCGTTTCATCGGGTTCCATCGAAATCTTGCCGGTACGCAGGTCGCGCACCGCGCCCTCGCGCTTGTGGCAGGTGCAGGTATTGCAGATGCCCATGCGGCAACCGTGGGCAGGTTTGAGGCCATGGGCCTCGGCCTGCTCCAGCAGGGTGCCACCGGTACGGCCAGCGAGTTGACGGTTGGAGCGCTGGTAGGTCAGCTGTACCGGCATATCGTCCTCCACCTGCCAGTTGGGTGGGCTGAACGATTCCACCACCAGCGAGGCAAAGGCACCGTCCTGCCACAGGGTGTTGGCAGTGTCGGTAAAACCGTAGGCGCCGCAGGCATAGGCCTGCCGCTCGGTGGCGTCCGGTACCAGCAGCGCCAATTGGGCCGCACTCAGCCGGCCCGCGGTTTCCCCGTCCTGAATAGGCTCGCCGGTCAGGCAAACCTGCAAACGCAAACCGGGCATGGCCCGCAGTTCCTCGACAAACGCCAGCTCGCGGCGGCGACGGCCGTAATACAGCAGCACCACATCGCCCAAGCTGCCCTGCGCCAACCGCGCACGCAGCATGGACAGTAGCGGGGTAATGCCGCTGCCGGCCGCCAGCAGTAGCCATTTGGCCGGCGCCGGCTCAGGCAACAGCAGCTGCCCCTGGGCCTGACCTATCTCCAGATACTGGCCCACCTTGGCGTAGTCGTGTAGATAGCCTGATACCAGACCGCCGGGCTGGCGCTTGATACCCACCTCGATCAAACCGCCAGACTGCGGCATGGGGCTGTAGCAGCGCGTATGGCGCACACCACGGATCTCGGTGGTCAAGGCCACGTGCTGGCCAGCCGCCAGGCCCTGCCAGTGGCGGCTCGGCGCCAAGGTCAGCACCAGGGTGCTGTCACCCTCCATGCGCCGCGCCACCACGCGAGCCAGCACCCGCTGCAGTTGCAGCTGCGGGTGCAAGATCCGGCCGTAGTAGTCGAAGACATCCTCGCGCAGCCAGCCGCGTAGCGGTCGCAACAACGGCAGCACGGCATTGGCGAAGGGGGAAGGCAGCAGGGGCACGATGACAACCATTTCAGTGAACGTATGTTTACCAAGATGCCATCGCGCCGATTTTCAGTCAACACTTGTTCACTAAATATTTTTCACCGCTGTTCGGAACCCGCTGCGCTCTGCTACATTCCGGCGCTATCTTTCTTCCTCGCCCTAGCGAATATCCTTACCGTGCTGATCCGTGCCGAGAAAAAACAGCAGACCCGGCAGGCCTTGCTCGACGCTGCCTTGCAGCTGACCGCGGCCGGCCAGGGGCTGAGCACCATCAGCCTGCGCGAAGTCACGCGCCAGGTCGGCATCGTGCCGGCAGCCTTCTATCGCCACTTCCAGGATATGGACGAGCTGGGCCTCGCCATCGTCGAGCAGGTGGGCTCCAGCTTTCGCGAGGCTATCCGCCTAGTGCGCCGCAATGAGTTCGAGCAGCAAGGGGCCATCAACGCCTCGGTGCATATCTTTGTCGAGTACGTGGTGGCGCATAAAACGCTGTTCCTGTTCCTGGCCCGTGAGCAGTACGGTGGCTCGGCGCTGGTGAGGCAGGCCATCGGTGCCATGCAGCAGCACTTTATCGACGACCTCGAGGCCGACCTCGCGCAGAGCCCCAAGCTCACCCACCTGGGCGCCGCCGACTACGCCGTGGTGGCCAATCTGATCGTGCGCACCGTCTTCTCCACCCTGCCCGAGCTGATCAACCCGCCCGAGGATGCCGTGCTGCACGGCCGCAGCCCGGAGCACCAACTCGAAGACAAGATCCGCTTCATACTGATCGGCGCCAAGCATTGGCGTGGTATTACTGCCTCCAAAGACGGCACCGACTGACCGTATCCTCGGGCTTGGTCCTTTTCATGGCTATCCCATAAATTACGATGACCGACACCGTACAACTGGTACTCAAGGGCAGCCTGCTGCCTGGCCACAGCCTCGAAGCCGCCGGCAATGCACTGGCCGGCCTGCTCAAGATCAACGAGGAACGGGCGCAGGCCATGCTGGCCGGCAGCGAAACCGTCATCAAGCAAGCCCTGCCACGCGAGCAGGAAGCGCGCTATCTCGCCCTGTTCGAACGTATCGGCGTACACGCCTATACCCGCCAGGCAGCAGCGATCCAGCCTGAAACTGCTCCGGCGAGTTCTGCCTCGCCGGCACCCAGCGCCTACGCCCCCATCACTGCACCCGGCCCGCTGACCGTGGCAGCTGAGGCCGCTCCGGTCGAAACCATCACCTGCCCCAGCTGCGGCTTCGTACAGCCCAAGCGCACGCTCTGCCGCCAATGCAGCGCCGACATGCCCCGCGTCCTGGCCGCACAGCGCCAGCCCGAGCCTGCCCGCGAGCGGGTCGCCTCTGACGGCACCTCACCCTACCGTGCCTCGCAGCGCACCGCCGAGCCGGAGCCGGACGCGGTACCCGCCTTCCTCTCGCTGCAATTCGAAGGCCGCCTCAACCGCCTGCGTTACATGGCCTATAGCGCCTTGGTCTACCTGCCGGTGGCACTGCTGGTGCTGCTGGTCGCAGCGGTGATGGGTGCCAGCGGCAGCGGCGGCTTGACCATCCTGGTTGCCGGCATCGGTGGCTTGGCCTGCTTCTGCCTGAGCATGCGCGTCATGGCGCTGCGTCTGCACGACTTCGGTCTGAGCGGCCGTTGGCTATGGCTGTTCCCGGCCAGCGGTCTGATGCTGATCACCGGCTCCCCCATCGCCGCCATGGTGCTCTACGCCGCACTGTCACTCGGCTCTTTGGCCCTGTGCCTGATTCCCGGTCATGCAAAGGCCAATGAATACGGTACGCCCAACGGCGCCAACAGCGGCTTGGTCGTCGCCGGTGCCGTGGCCTTTGCCCTGATCGGCGCGCTGGCACTCTTCAGCGGTGGCAGCGAGGGCCTGCATGGTCGCCACAAGGCCCAACAGCTCAAGCCCGTCGGCCAGCTCAGTGGCGGCATCATGATCGAGGAATCGGATGACCCGGTCGAACAGGAGGCGTTGGTACGCAAGGCGGTCGACAAAGCCGCCGAGGAGCAGGGGATCAACCTGACGCCGTCCGACCGGGAAGAAACCGTGCAGCGCTACCTGCAAGCCATGCGCGGCGAGGCCGGCAACTAAGGGATACTCTGCAAAAAGAAAACGGCACCCTTGGGTGCCGTTTTTCATTGATTCCCGCAGCGCTCAGGCACGCAACAGCGACAGCACCTGACGGGGGCTGGCATTGGCCTGGGCCTGCACCGCCAAGGCAGCGTCGCCACGTATCCGTTCCTGCGCCAGCTGGCTGGCCGCCTGCGCATAGTCGGTATCCTCGATCCGACTACGGGCGGCAGAGAGATTGTCGCTACGGTTCTGCAGATTGTTGATGCTGGCCTCGAAACGGCTGTTGAGCGCACCCAGGCTGGCGCGGCTGCTGTTGACCGTACCAAGGTCCTGATCGATCTGATCCAGGGCCGCCGTCGCACTGGCGGCCGAGGAGACGTCCACATTGCCGGTCGCACCACTCAAGGCACCGATCGAGATGCTGACCTGGTCGCCGGCATTGGGCCCGGCCTGGAAGGTCTGGCTCCCCCCCTGGAACAAAGCCTGACCGTTGTAGTTGGCATTGCGTAGCGAGTCTGCATTGGCCTGGGTCAGCGAGCTGATCTCACCCTGGATCGCAGCACGGTCCTCCACGCTCAAGGTGCTATTACCGGCCTGTACCGTCAGCTCACGGATGCGCTGCGTATTGTCCTCCACGCCGCTCAGCACCCCATCGGCAGTCTGTGCCAGCGAGATGCCGTCGCTGAGATTGCGCACGGCGGCACCGCTACCCGCAATCTGGGCCGCAAACTGCTCGACGATGGCACTGGCTGCCGGATCATCGGCGGCACTATTGATACGTTTGGCTGACGACAGCTGGTTGAGCGTACGGCGCTGCGCTTCCTGAACATCGTTCAGATTGCGCTGGCCAACAAGCGAGGCTTGGTTGGTACTGACACTGCTGATCATGGACCGCTCCCACCCGCCCAGGCGTTACCACGCCCAAGGCAGGCTCCTTGGTATGCATTAGCTTTAGATTATCCTCCTTGCCGCCAATCCAGAAAGCCATCCCCGACCAGCGGTAGGGCCTTGAATCCATAGCGGTATTTCCAAGCAAGCCATGCAGGACCGGCGCTTAATGGTCGATTAAGCCGCAAGCGTTGCAATAGGCCGCTCGGCCGACAGACGGCTAAACTAGCCAGGAAGGTGCCCAACAAGGGCCGGCGGCGCAAAAAGCAAAGGCAAAGCGTGCATATATTGCTGGTGGAAGATGATCAGATGATAGGCGACGCGGTCGTCCAGGGCCTGCAGGATGCCGGCCTGACGGTGGATTGGCTGACCGATGGCGAAACGGCGCGGCTGGCGCTGCAAACCGAGAGCAACTTTGACCTGCTCCTGCTCGACATCAATCTACCCCGGCTCAGTGGCCTCAACCTGCTGCAATGGCTGCGCGAGCAGGGCAATGCGCTGCCAGTGCTGATCATGAGCGCCCGCGACCAGATCGATGACCGCGTGGCCGGCCTTGATGGTGGCGCCGACGACTACCTGGTCAAACCCTTCTCGCTGGCCGAGCTGACCGCCCGCGTGCGGGCGCTGTTGCGGCGCCAGCAGCAGCGCAGCCATCCCAAACTGGTGTGGCGCGATATCGAGCTCGACCCGGCCCGCCAGTCGGTACTGCAGGGCGGCGAGCCGCGTACCCTCACCGCCAGCGAATACCGCCTGCTCTACATGCTGATGTCGAGCTACCCCCACCTGCTGTCACGCCGCCAGATCGAGGACAAGCTTTACGGCTGGCAGGAAGGCAGTGCCAGCAACACCCTGGAGGTCCACCTCTCCCACCTGCGTCGCAAGCTCGGCGCAGATATCCTCATCAATGTACGTGGCCTGGGTTGGCGGCTGGCGAGCGAGAAGCCGTGAGCCGTCTGCGCGATTCGTTGATCGGCCGGCTCAGCCTCTACGTGCTGGGCGGCATGCTCTTGGTCTGGGCCCTGCTCACACTCGCCCTCTATATGCAGATGTGGCACGAGGTCGGCGAGATCCAATCCGCCCAGTTGGTGGACGTGGGTGAGTTGCTGATCCGCCATCTCGACGATGAGACCGCGCACGGTCTGCCGGCCGTGGAGCCTATCAGCACTACCACCCGCATGGCCTTCAGCCTTTACGACCAGCAAGGCAAGCTGATCGCCACCAGCCACCTCCCCGCCCTGCCGCCCTTGCCAGCGATCGATCCGGCACGGCCAGGTTACGAAGCCGAGCGGGGCCTGGAGTTCCAGGGCCAGTCCTGGCGGGTGCGGCGTTTCGTCAATGCCAGGCACCAGCTGACCATCGGAACCTCCAACCACTTCCGCCGCGGTCTGGCACTGGAGATGGCCGCCCAGCAGATGCTGCCGCTGGCCCTGATGCTGGCAGTGTGCATGGCCATCACGCTGTGGGGTCTGCGCCGTGGCCTCAAGCCGCTCACCCGCTTCTCCACCGAGCTGCAGGCGCGCCACCCCGGCAACCTCGCGCCCATCAATACCCCCTTACCCAGTGAGGTGGTACCGCTGGCCGAACGCATCAACGCGCTATTCACCCAGATCGACGAAACCCTGCAACGCGAGCGGCGCTTTACCGGCGATGCCGCGCACGAGTTGCGCACCCCCCTCTCCGGCCTCAAGCTGCAACTGGAGCTGGCCTTAGGCAACCCACGCGAAGAGACCCGCGAGCGCGCCCTGCGCAATGTGCAGGCCAGCACAGAGCGGATGGAACACCTGGTCGACCAGCTGCTCAAACTGGCCCGGCTGGACGATGCCACCCGCCTGCCGCGCGAACCGGTGGACATGGCAGCCCTCTGCCGCGAAGGCCTGGCCCAGCACCAGCTGCAGGGCGAGGTAACCGTACGCACGCCGCAGCCACTATTCGGCGATGCGGCCTCCCTGCGCCTCTTGCTGCGTAATCTGTTCGCCAATGTCCAGCGCCATGCTGGCACCGAGCAGCCGGTGGAAGTGTGTATCGATGGCGCACAGATCAGGATCCGCGACCATGGCCCCGGCGTCAGCCCCGACTGGCTGCACCGGCTGGGCGAGCGCTTCGCCCGGCCCGAAGGTGAGCAGCGCGACGGCGTGGGCCTGGGCCTGTCCATCGCTCACCGTATTGCCCAGCTGCATGGCAGCGAGCTGCATTTTAGTGCTCCCCCAGGCGGTGGACTATGCGTACAGTTCAGCCTGCCCACTACCGTCACCAGCCAGGAACCCTCTGCTTCATGAATGCCCAAGCCGCCAGCGGCCTGCAACCCCGCCACCTGGCAATGTGTTCCATTGCCGCCGCCTGCCTGACCCTGGCACTGAAGTTCGGTGCCTATTACCTGACCGGCTCGGTCGGCTTGTATTCCGATGCACTGGAATCCTTCGTCAACCTCGCCGCCGCCATTGCCGCCCTGATGGCGCTGTCCATCGCCGAGCAACCGGCCGATGCCGGCCATCCCTGGGGGCACGAAAAGGCCGAGTATTTCGCCAGCGGCCTGGAGGGCGGGCTGATCGTCGTCGCCGCGGTCGCGATCTGCTACGAGGCAGTGCAACGGCTCCTGCATCCGGCACCGGTGGAGCAACTGGGCTGGGGCATGGCCTTGTCCCTGGTGGCCTCGCTGCTCAATGGCGGGCTGGCGCTGTTCATGCTGCGCTACGCACGCCGCCACGACAGCATTGTACTGGAGGCCGACGCCCACCATCTGCTGACCGACGTCTGGACCTCGGTGGGTGTGCTGGCGGGCCTGACCCTGCTATGGGTGCTACCACCCAGCTGGACCGCGCTCGACCCGCTGATCGCCATCCTGGTGGCGGCCAACATCGTCCGCACCGGGGTGGATCTGGTACGCCGCTCGGCCGATGGGCTGATGGACGCAGCCCTGCCGGCAGAGGAAATCGCCCGCATCGAAACCTTGCTCGCACCGCTGGCAGGACAGGGCCACAGTTACCGCAGCCTGCGCACCCGCAAGGCCGGTAGCCGCCGTTTTGTCGAATTCAAACTCATGCTGCCACCGGCCATGTCGGTGGCAGACAGCCATGCGCTATGCGACCAGCTGGAAGACGCCATCATGGGCGAGCTGTCCCGTTGCCGCGTCACCATCCATGTCGAGCCGCAACCGGCCAACTGAAGCCCCTTTCGGCCTGCCATAGGCAGGCTATGCTGCAAACCAGCCACCCCCTTGCAAGGAATCCCCTCATGGGCCGCTTTGTCATCGTCGCCTACCGCCCCAAGCCCGGCCAGGAGGCCGCCCTGCGCAGCGTGGTCGAACGGCATGCCGAAGTGCTGCGCCAGCAGGCGCTGATCACCGAGCGCCCGGCCCAGATCATGCAGGCCGGCGACGGCACCCTGGTGGAAGTGTTCGAGTGGCGCTCCGCCTCGGCCATCGATGCGGCCCACGCCAACCCCGCGGTACAAGCGCTATGGGCCGAGTTCGCTGCCGCCTGCGACTATGTACCGCTGGCCAGCCTCGCCGAGGCTGACCAGCTGTTTGCGGAGTTCGATCCACTCCCCCCGGCGAACTAAGCCACCAGCGGGCCGGAAGACGCTATCGCTTCCGAACCAGGGTCAGACCATCGGCCAGGGGCAGCATGGAAAGGTCCACGCGCTCGTCGCGGTGCAGCTTGGCGTTAAGCGCCTGCAAGGCTGCCGTATCCGCGTCCTGGGCCGGCCGCGCTACATCCCCGCCCCACAGCACATTGTCGATCAGGACCAGCCCACCCGGCCGCAACAGCGACAGGCAACGCTCGTAGTAACCGTCGTAGCTCACCTTGTCGGCATCGATAAAGGCAAAGTCATAGCTGCCCGCCTCGCCCTTGGCCAGGTGCTCGTCCAAGGTCTGCAGTGCAGGCGCGAGCTTGAGTTCGATCTTGTCGGCCACGCCGGCCTCGCGCCAGTAAGGCAGGCCCAGCGCGGTGAACTCCTCGCTGATATCGCAGGCCAGCAAACGACCATCGGCCGGCAGCGCCAGGGCAACCGAGAGCGCGCTGTAGCCGGTGAATACCCCCACCTCGATCGCCCGCTTGACCCCCAGCAGCTTCACCAGCAGGGCCATGAACTGGCCCTGCTCCGGTGCAATCTGCATGCGCGCCCGCGGATGCGAGGCGGTTGCCGCGCGCAGCGCCGTCTGGCACGGGTGCTCGCGCAGGCTGTGCCCCAGCAGGTAGTGGTAGAGCGTGTCATCCAGATTGAGACTGCGGTTGCTCATGCTGCTTCCTCCATTTGCTCGCGGGTCGCTGCCGGGCTTGGCAAGCCCCCGGATTCGGTCATAATCGAAACGCGATAGTATCAGCAATCAAAATCCATCGTGCTGCACCTATGACCAGCCCAGCCGCCACCCTCCGCTACCGTACGCTTGCCGACGATCTGGCCGGCCGCATCCATCGCGGCGTACTCAAGCCTGGCGACAAGCTGCCCTCGGTACGCGAGCTGTGCCGATTGCACGAGGCCAGCCCAGCCACGGTCAACCATGCCTTGCACCTGTTGGAAGACGCCGGCCTGCTGGAAGCGCGGCCACGCTCGGGCTTCTACGTCCGGCGTCAGATCCGCCAACTGGCGGCACCGCAACAACAGGCCCGCGAGCAGCCACCACAGGTGATCGCCTTGGCGGAGCATCGTCGGCTAGCCGTCGAATTCCACCGCCACGGCCACCAGGACTGTCTGGGCCGGGCGGTCATCGACCCGGACTTCTACCCCACTCAGGCGCTGCAAAGGCTGATGAATCAGGCCGCCCGGCGCGACCCCAGCCTCTTGGCCCGCATCTTGTTCGACGGTGGCGACACGGCACTGCGCCACCAGCTCGCCCGCCGCTCGGTACTGCTGGGCTGCGACTGGCAAGCCGACGAGATCCTGATCACCCATGGCGATACCGAAGCGACCGCGCTGTGCCTCCGGGTACTGACCCAGCCCGGCGACATCGTCGCCATCCAGTCCCCCAGCCATATCGCCCTGCTCAATCTGCTCGATACCCTGGGCCTGCAGGTGCTGGAGGTGCCGGCCCACCCGGTGGACGGCCTCCAACCCGAGACCCTGGCGGCCGCCCTCGCCAACAATCAGGTGGCCGCCTGTGTGCTGTCGAGCAACTTTCCCAACCCCACCGGTAGCCTGATGAGTGTCGAGGCCAAGCGGCAGATCGTCGCCTTCCTGGCCGAACGCGGTATTCCGCTGATCGAGGAAGACAACTTCGGCGAGCTCTATTTCGGCGAGCGCCGTCCACCTCCCTACAAGGCCTTCGACCAGGCCGGCGACGTGCTCTACTGCGTCGATCTCTCCACCCTGGTCGGCATGGGCATGGGTCTTGGTTGCGCCGTCACCGGCCGCTACCGGCTGGCCTTCGAATACGCCCAGTTCTCCGCCAGCGAGCCGCCCTCGCCGCTCTTGCAACGCACCCTCGCCAACTTCATGGAGAGCGGCCAGTTCGAGCCCCATCTGCGGCGCCTGCGCCAAGCCCTGGCCGACAATGTCGTCGCCCACCGCAACGCCGTGGCCGAGCACTTCCCCGCCGTCACCCGGGTGGCCGAGAGCCGTGGTGGCTACCTGCTCTGGCTGGAGCTGCCCCGCGGACTCGACACTGCCGAACTGCAACGGCGCGCCCTGCAGCACGATATCCGCTTCGCCCCCGGCCACTTCTTCAGCCATGACCAGAGCTTCCGCAACTGTCTTCGGCTCAACGCCGGCTACCGCCTCACCCCGGCCATCGAGGCCGATATCGCCACCCTGGGCAGGCTGACCGCCGAGCTGCTGGCCGAGAGCCAATGAAACGCCATTTCGAAGCTATTTTGATCGAATTTCGTGCACACACGGGCGCAGCGAGGTTCCCCGCCGGCGGGCGGCTGCCAGAGTTCTTGGCGCTTTAGCGCCTAGAACCTGCGCGTGCGAAGCTGTGGGAGGGGTAGGGACCAAATCAAGCGATCGGCGTGGTTTCAGTCCCAAAGAACGGTGAACGCCCGGGTGAGCGAAGTCGTTGCCACCTTTAGGTGGCTTACTACTTCGGCCTCCCCCTTGCGGGGATTCCCGGGACGCTCACGCTGTACTCAACGACCACGCTTGGCGCGTTTAAATCACAAGCCGATCACACCCCCGTCGTTCTTACGGATCACCACGGTCGCCGAGCGCGGCCGGCCACCCTTGTCGCCATCGGGCCAGCTGGAGATCGCCCTGGGCTTGGCCGGGTCGGTAATCTCGTTACCCGGCTCGCCCGGATGCTGGATATTGATGAACAGGGTGCGATGATCCGGGGTGAAGCTGATGCCGGTGATCTCGCAACCGGCCGGGCCGGTCAGAAAGCGCTTGATCTCGCCGGTGGCCGGGATGCTGGCCAGCATGGCGTTATTGCCCATGCCGGCGTATTCCTTCTGGTTCAGCGTGCTGGTACTGATATCGGTCTCGATCCAGAGAATGCCGTTATGGTCCAGGTAGAGGCCATCCGGGCTGCCAAAGGCATCGCCCATGGCGCGGGCGTTGCGGTGCTCTTCGGCAGCGGCGTCGGGGCGGCCGGCCATGGCGTAGATGTCCCACTTGAAGCCGCTGGCGGCAGCATCTTCGCCGTTTTCCACCCAGTGCATGATGTGGCCGAACAGATTGTTCTTGCGCGGGTTGGCGGCATCCACCCCCGGCTTGCCCTCGGCACCGCGCTGGCTGTTATTGGTCAGGGTGGCGTAGCACTCGCCCTGGCGCTGCGGGTTGACCGCAATCCACTCGCAGCGGTCCATCTTGGTCGCGCCCACCACGTCGGCCGCCAGACGGGTCTTGATCAGGACCTCGGCCTGGCTGGCAAAGCCGCGTTCGGCGGTCAGGCCGCGCTGGCCATGGATCAGCTCACGCCACTCGCCCGTGCCATCCTCGTTGAAGGTGGCCACATAGAGCGTGCCCTCGTCCAGGAGGTCGCGGTTGGCCTTGCGGTTCTTGGCGTTCCAGGCCTTGGCACTGACAAACTTGTAGATGTATTCGAAGCGCTGGTCATCGCCCATATAGATCACCAGCCGTCCGTCCTTGGCGATCGCCGGGGTGGCACCCTCATGCTTGAAGCGGCCCAGCGCGGTGCGCTTCTTGGGCTGCGCGTTCGGCTCGTAGGGGTCGATCTCCACCACCCAGCCGAAGCGGTTGATCTCGTTGCGGTTGAGTTGGCGATCCCAGCGGAAGTCGACCTCGTTCCACTTATAGGTCTTTTCTTCATCCGGCACGCCGTAGCGGGTCTTGTTGAAGTCGTGGTCGCTCTTTTGCGAGAAGTCGCAGAACACCGTGTCGAAGTTCTCCTCGCAGGTCAGATAGGTGCCCCAGGGCGTCCAGCCATTGGCACAGTTCTGCAGGGTACCCAGCACCAGCTTGCCGCTGGGGTCTGCCTCGGTCTGCAACAGGGCATGTCCGGCTGCCGGGCCGCTGAGGGCGATCGGCGTCTCGCCGTGCACGCGGCGGGCGTAGCGCGATGGCCGCACCACCTGCCAGCTGCCATCTTTCTGGCGCGCCACTTCGACCACCGATACCCCCACCGCAGCCAAGGCCTTCTTGTACTTTTCCTCGGTCATCTGCTTGTTGCCGTCACCGGTCAGCAGGCCCGGGTCCAGGTATTCATGGTTGATGGCCAATAGGCCATGCTTGCTGCCGCTCGAACCCATGGGCAGCGGGAAGAAATGCATGCCGTCGTGGTGCATGCCGGCCTGCAGGGCCTGCTCCTCGGCGGTATTGCTGCCGTCGGGCTTAAAGGCCGGCTGCCTGCCCTTCACCCCGATCGGGTCTCCCCAGGCATACAGCACCTCGGCGCTATAGCCCTCGGGCACCACCACCTTGTCCTCGGTCGAGAAGGGCACGGACTGGAAGCCCAGCCGCTTGGCCTGTGGCGCCACCACCTGGGCCGCCTCGGCCTCGGGCATGGCCAGGCCGGCAAAGAGGCCGCTGGCAGACAGCGCGGCGCCACCAGCCAGCAGCTTGCGGCGCGATACTTGCGCAGCGATCAATTGCGACATGGCGGTGTGCAGCGTGTCGTTGCTGACCAATTCGTCTTGTTTGCTGAAGTGCGACATGGAGTCTCCGGATCGGGAAGAGAAACCGCGCTACGCTAATCGCCGCAGATGACGGCACGATGAAGCAGCCGGCCCGCAAAGCCAGTAAACTCCGCAGCCCGCGCCGCTTTTGCCCTCTCCCGTCCATGCCCATCCCCTACGATCTGCTGGCCCTTGCGGCCGCCGCCTGCTGGGCCATCGCCAGCATCCTGTCGGTAGCGCCCGCCCGCCACTTGGGTGCCTTCGCCTTCAGCCGCTGGCGCATGCTGATCGTCGCGAGCGTGCTCTGGTGCATCAGCCTCGCCAGCGGCGGCTGGCAAAGCGTGCAGCCCAACTTGGTCTGGAGCATGGCGGCCAGCGGCCTGATCGGCATCTTTATCGGCGATACCGCCCTCTTCTCCGCGCTCAACCGGCTGGGGCCGCGCCGCGCCGGTGTATTGTTCGCCAGCCATTCGGCCTTCTCGGCCCTCCTGGCCTACGCCGTGTTCGATGAACGCATGAGCGGCCAGACCCTGGTCGGTGCCTTGCTGACGGTATCGGGCGTGATGTGCGCCATGCTGTTCGGCAAGCGCTCCGAGGAGCGGCACGATTGGGAGGCCGACCGTGGCGATGTCGGCGTCGGGGTGGCTTTGGGTCTGTTGGCCGCGCTCTGCCAGGCCGGCGGTACCTTGATCGCCAAGCCCGCCATGGGCGCCGGGGTGGACCCGGTCTCGGCCTCGGCCATTCGCATGAGCACCGCTTGCCTCGCCCACTGGGCCATCCTGGCACTGGGCGTAAGCGCGGCCCGCGCCCACCAGCCGCTCAATCTCAAGGTGCTGGGCCAGACCGCCCTCAACGGCCTCGTCGCCATGGGTCTCGGTATGACGCTGATCCTCCTGGCGCTCAAACATGGCAACGTCGGCATGGTCGCCATCCTGTCCTCGGTCTCACCGGTGCTGGTACTGCCGCTGCTGTGGTGGCGCCTGGGCCGCGCCCCCGCCTCCGGCGCCTGGCTGGGCGCTGGCCTCACCGTGCTTGGCACGGTACTGATCCTCTCGCGTTGATCTAACGGTCCGAATGGACAGAGGATAAAGAAAGCCAGATCTTTACTTGGGGCAACACAGACGTATTTCAGATCACTGACGAGCGTCAGCGAGGTTCCCCGCCGACGGAGCGGCTGCCAGAGTTCTTGGCGCTTTAGCGCCTAGAACCTGTGCGTGCAAAGCTGCGGAGGGGCGGGGCTCAATAAAGGGATTGCCGCAAATTCAGCCCGCACAAATGACAAGCGCCCGGGTGAGCGAAGTCGTTGCCACCTTTAGGTGGCTTACTACTTCGGCCTCCCCCTTGCGGGGATAGCCCGGGCGCCTGCGCTGCCTTCAACGGTCAAGTGACGGTTCCAAACCCAAACAGGCAATTACCTTTCCGTCATTTCATAGCTCATCTTCAGCACCCCGGCGATAAAGGTCAGCAGCACGCTGACCAAGGTGCCGCCCGCCAGGTACTGCCAAGCCGGCAGTACCTGCAGCAACAGGGTGTCCGGTACCACGTCGACAGTGGCAAGCAGAAAGAGGATGAACAGCGCGATATCGGCGAAGACGAACAGCAGCGTGAGCTTGAGCAAGCGACCACCCCAGCGGTCGGCACGTTGCGAGTCGCTCAACTCATGCTCTATCAAGCCGGCCAGCGGGTCGTTACGGGATGCACGTTTCATAGTCGGATGACGATGCGATAGATGCCCATGGTAACAGGCCGCTGGTTCAAACGGCGCAGACCCGGTTGCGGCCGGCCCGCTTGGCGACATAGAGCGCCTTGTCAGCGGCCTCGAGCAAGGTGGTCAGCGTATTGCCGTGCGCCGGCCAGACCGCCATACCTGCCGACAAGGTCACCTGCAGCGGGCCTTGCCCGGTGTGGAATACGGTATCGGCAACCTGCTGCCGCAAACCCTCGGTACGCTGCCAGGCATCAGTCTGGTCAGCTGCAGGCATGAGCAACAGCAGTTCCTCCCCACCAAAACGGAACACCAGATCACTCTCCCGCACCGCTGCCTTGAGCAGGCCTGCCACGCCACGCAACACCTCATCGCCGGCCAAGTGGCCGTATTGGTCGTTAAGGTGCTTGAAATGGTCCAGATCGATCAGCACCAGCGCCAGTGGGCGGCCATCGCGGTCAGAGCGGGCCAGTTCGTGACCGAACACCTCGTCCAGGTAGCGGCGGTTATAGAGCCCGGTCAGCGGGTCGCGGGTCGCCTGCTCACGCATCAGCCCCTGCAGCCGGTTGGTGGTCTCCAACTGATCCTCCAGCGCCAACAGCGCGCTGGAGAGCTTGAGCTGATCAAGGTGCCGCTCGCTGACGTCCCGCAGCAGCAGCAAGGTACCCACGGTTACATCGCCTTGCTGCAGCGGCGCAGCCTGTACCTCGAAATAACGGCTGGGGGCGCTCAACTCCAGCAGGCAGCTCGTCCCCGGCCTCATGCAGTGCGCCTGCAGCTCGGCGCCGATCAGCGGCCAGCAGGCGACGGGTTGTCCCAGCGGCACGGTCTCGCCCCCCGCCAGCAGCCGGGCCGCGGGGTTGGCCTCGACTACCTGCCCGGTGAGGTCCAGCACCAGCACCGGGTCGGGCAGCGCAGAGAGAAGCGCCTCTCGCGCCACCGGCGCCAGATCACGGCGACGGCGCCGGTCCAGGCCCCAGCCAAGTGCCAACACCAAGAACAGGCACAGACAGGCCGCAGCCAGCAGCAGCAAGGCCGGGGAAAAGGGGCATTGGGTCGCAGTGCAGGTGAACACGGCAGCGTCGTCGATCGGAAAGCGGATCAGATCGGGCCGGTCGCCACCGGGCGCGCGGTATCACTGCACCACTCACTCCAGGATCCAGGGTATAGCCTCGCCCCGGGTAGGCCCGCCAACTCCAGCGCCAGCAGGTTATGGCAGGCAGTCACGCCCGAACCGCACTGCTGCACCGTGTCGTGGGCATCGAGACCATTGAGCACCGCCAGCCATTCGGCCCGCAGCTGCCCGGCCGGCTTGAAGCGGCCATCCGCTTGCAGGTTCTGTTGGAAGAAGCGGTTGCGGGCCATGGGTATATGGCCGGCAACCGGGTCCAGGGTCTCGCCCTCGCCGGCAAAGCGGCCTGGCGCACGGGCATCGACCACCACGAAATCCTGCCGGTCCAGATTGTCCTGCACCATGTCCACATCCACGGCCAATGCAGGTCGTAGCTTGGCTTCAAAGTCACCGGCCACCGGCTGGGGTACGGTCTGGCTCAAGATACCGCCAGCCGCCTGCCAGGCCGCCAGGCCACCATCGAGCACCTGTACCGCATCCCAACCGAGCCAGCGCAACAGCCACCAGGCCCGGGCGGCATACATACCACCCTGTGCGTCGTAGGCCACCACGCGCTTGCCGGCCCCCAGCCCCAGCGACCGCAGCCGCGCGGCCAGCACGACCGGATCCGGCAAAGGGTGGCGCCCATTACGCCCGTTCTTGGGGCCGGAGAGGTCTTCATCCAGATGCAGGAATACCGCACCGGGCAGATGGCCTTCCGCATAGGCAACCCTGCCAGCGGCCGGTTGAGCGAGGTCATGGCGGCAATCAAGGATCAGCCAGTCGGCCTGGTCCAGTTCTGCAAGCAAGGTAGCGGCGGAGATCAGTGGCGACATGGCGGTGCGGCGGTTTGTCCACAATGGCAGGGACCTCAGCATACCCTTTGCCGACCGCCGTATAAATCCCGCAAACCGCGTCAGTGCTGGCGCAACGCCGGGTGACCTCCCTCACCATCCAGCAGCCACGGCGCGAAAACGTTTGCAAGCCGGGTTTGAATAATAAATTGCTTATGAAATACTGGCCCGGTGCACCCAAAGGGTGCCGCCCGTGTCCCCGGCATCTGCCGGTTGGCGGGCCAAGCAGGCAAGCTCTCGCAACCGGCTCCCCGCCGGTTTTTTACGACCCCGTGCAGCACACTGCCCTAGACGAGATGACGGTGGATTTCGCCATCCCCTTCCCAGCCAACTATCAGGCCCTGTTGTTCGCCGCATTTGCCATGGCCATGGTGCATATCACCCAGAAGCTGGTGGAGCAGGCTTCGGCCATGGTCGGCAAGACCCGCCGTCGGGCCGCCTTTGGGCGTACCGCCATGTGCGTGGGCTCCTTGGTCTGGGCACTCGATGGTTCCGGCCTCTTCATGTACGCCGAGATCAATACCGACGTCGCCCGCCTGGCGCCGGCCATCGCCTCCCTGCTGGTCATGATCGTCGGCGCCCGCCTCACCGTGCCGGCCTTGACGCTCACGCGCAGCCGCAGCCGGGTCGTACTCGCCGCCCTGGGCCTGGGGCTGAGCATGGTGCTCGGCCACCTGATCCTGGTCAGCGGCTTTGGCATGCAACCGCAACAGCTGAACGGCCTTGCACTGCTCTGCTCGCTGCTCTTGACCGTGCTCATAGGCAGTGGCCTGGCACTACAGCACCGCGCGGCCAAATTGCAGTCTCTGCATGCCGGCTTCCAGCCACTGCCCTGGTGGTCCAAGCTCTTGGCGGCTGCCTGCATCGTCCTGCTGCACTGGCAACTGGTGAACATCCTGCCCAACTACCAACCCTACATCGGCACTAGCGGCGACGGCGTCATGCTGCTCCTCACGCTGGCGGCCTTCGGCCTCCTGGTCGGCTTCGATCATTTGCAGCACATGCGGTTGGAGCAAAGCCTGCAGCAAGCCCATGCCCAGGCCTTGTCACTGCTACGCTCGCACAGCCTGCCGGACGACGCCGACCCCGCCATGCAGCTTTCACTCCTGGCCGAGCGTCTACCCCAGTTGCTGCAGCCCCAGCACCTCATTCTGCACTACCAGCCCATCGTGCATACCGATGGTCGACCGGCCTATTTCGAAGCCTTGCTGCGGCTACGCGACGATACGCTGGGCGCCATCAACCCCGAGCTTTTCTTCCTTGCTTGCGAGCTGAACCAGCGCAGCGCGGAAGCCGACCGGCTGGTCATCGCCCGTGGTCTGGCACAACAAGGCCATTGGCGTGAGACGCATGGACTGCGCATCACCATTACCATCAATGTCTCGCCCTCCACACTGCTCGAGCCCGGCTTCGAAGCATGGCTGGCCAGCACGCTGCGCGAGGCGGGGGGGCAACCGGCCGAGATCAAGCTCGAACTGACCGAGCATGCGCTGATCGCCAACCCAGAACGTCTGCGCGCAGTCATCGGTAGTCTCAGAGCGCATGGCATAGGCGTGCTGATGGATGACTTCGGTGCCGGCTACTCCTCGCTGGGCCTGCTGGCCGACATCCCTATCGAGGGCATCAAGTGCGACCGCTCGCTAAGCCAGCAACTGGCCAGCGATCGCCGTCGCCAGGCCTTGCTGCGGCACATCTGCAAGCTGGCGGAGGAATTGGGCCTGAAGGTCACGGTAGAGGGTATCGAGACCCATGCAGACTGGCAGTGGATCCAGCACTGCAGCCTGAGCCAGGCGCAGGGCTATTTCTTCGCCCGCCCCATGCCGGCCGATGCCATCCCGGCTTGGCTGGCCAGCCTGCCTAGCCATCGCCAGCCAGTGATCGAAGATGGCCATGTCGCTATTTGATCTATAAGCGTCGAAGGGTAATTGCAGTCTACGCAGGCGCCCGAGGCACAGCCAACATCTCAGACCTGGATGCTACCCCGCCAAGCAGGCCACACTGACACTAGGCGCGTACCGCTCTCAGTGCCAATCGGCTTGGCACGGTCGCCAGCAGCACACCCACAATGGCGAGGCCGAAGGCCAGCAGTTGTAGACCGCCCAGCGGCTCGCCGAGCCAGACCACCCCAACCAGGGCGGCAGAGACCGGCAACATGACGGTGAACACCCCGCCCTGGCTGGCCGGCACGCCCTTGAGGCCGGTCATCCATAGCCATACCGTCCAGACGCTGGCGGCCAGCGCATAGAACAACAGCAAAAGCCAAGTACCGGCGCGCACCGCCTGAAAATCGAAGGACCAGGCGAGGTAGGCACCCATGGGTGTCATCAGGGCCAAGCCCCAAAGGTTGATCAAGGCGGTAATGCGCCGTGGGCTCAACGCCCCGGTCAACTTCTTGCCGATCACCGCATAGGCGGCCTCACAGAGCACGGCGCCGAAGACCAGCAGATTACCCAACCAGGCGCGGGCCGCCCCACCCGCCCCTGGCGCATCGCGGTGCGCAAGGGCCAGGAGGGCGATGCCGCCCATGGCGCAAACCACCGCCAGCCAGACCCGCGGCGCAACCCGCTCGCCCAGCAAGAACCAGCTCATGATGGCCACCACCGCCGGTATGGTCGCCATGATCACACCGGCCGAGACGGCACTGGTCATGCTCACCCCATAGAGCATGCAGATCGAGAACAGGAAGTTGCCGAGAAAGGACTCCAAAAACAGCAAGCGCCGCGTCTGCCGGCTCATGGGCGGCTCATCCGCCGGCCGCTTGAGCCAATGCAGCATGGCGAGCGCCCCGATGCCAAAGCGCAGCCAGGCCAGCAGAAACACCGGCAGCGCCGCCGCCAAGGGCTTGGAGAGGGCGACATAGCTGCCGACCAGGGACATGCTCAGGGCCAGGCAACCATAGGCCAACGCGCGGTTCATATCATCCTCACCCGGGGGGCGCTCCCCGTACTGTACCGCTCCGCCCGGGAACCCTCGCAAGGAGGGGGCCGAAGTAGTAAGCCACCTGAAGGTGGCAACGACTTCGCTCACCCGGGGTGCTTAAAGGCATCTGGAAATCGACCATTCCTCGCTGATTTATCCCTCCCCCCGCCCTCGCTGCCGCGACTGCGTGGTTGTAGCCCCTTCAGGGGCTGACAACCACGGCATCCTCTTTACAAAGGCGGCGCCTCGCTGACGCGAGTTGGTGACTCTCTCAAAGATCTTAGAGGGCACGCCGCCCAGCAAGGGACATCTCAAGCAGCAAGCACAGTAGCAGCCGCAGGCTGGCGCCGGCCTGCCAGCCGGTCTCGCCAACGCAGGAAAGGGCGCTCGACCAGCCAGTACAACAGGCTGCCAACCGCCAGGGCGGCACCGGCATAGCCCAGCAGGACCAGCAACGGGTATTCGTCGCGTAGCGGTCCCAGGTAGGGCTTGCTCAGGTGGAAGATGATCTTGTGCGAGAGGTAGGTACTGTACGCGATCGCCGCCAGTGCAGCAGCCCCCGGCACACGCCAGCGGCCCAGCAGGCTGTATGGGCTGGCGGCAGCTGCCACGATCAGCGCCAGGCTAAATGAGAGCAGCGGGTAACCCACGACCGCTGGCAGCAAGGTAAAGCGCGGCATGAAGACCCAGATGCTCAGCGCCATAGCGGCCACGCCCAGCACCAGGAGCTGGTTGCCGCGCCGCATCAGCGCGTCCCAGTGCTGCGGCCGGAAGACCTTGACCAGGGCCAGCATCACCCCTGCCAGGAGGCCATCGAGGCGGGTATAGCTCGGATAGTAGATCTGCTCGTGGTAGCGGGTAATGAAGTCGTCGCCATCCGCCAGAAAGAGCGCTTGCAAGTCATGCAGCCAGACGTAGCCGCGCCAGGCCATGCCGGCCGCAACCATGCCAAGGCAGAAGGTCAGCGTCTTGCGCAGCGATGGCCGCCAGGCCAGCCAGGCTGCCAGCAAGGGGAAGAGCAGGTAGAAGTGTTCCTCTACGCACAGCGACCAGACATGCGAGAAAGCCTTGGGCCGGGTGAAATCGATCAGCAGGTTTTCAGTAAAGGTGAAGAACTGCCACAGTGGCTGGATATCCGGCTGCTCGCGCCAGTCGGGCAGGCAGAAATAGACGGCGACCACCAAAAGATAGACCGGCAAAATACGCAGCGCCCGGCGCAGGTAGAAATCGCCCAACGCCGGCCGCTCGCCGCGACCATAGACTGCCAGCAGCTGGCCACCGATCAGATAGCCGCTGAGCACAAAGAACAGGTCCACCCCCATCCAGCCGCGCTGGCTGACCGCCAGCGCCGGTGTACCCAGGCCCATGATCAGGGCGTGGAACAAGAGTACCCAGCTGATCGCGACTGCCCGCATCAGATCGAGCCCCGGTAAGCGTTGCATGCCATCCTCCTCATTGTGTTTTGAACGAGGCGGACTGTGCCGGATTACCAGACCAGGGGCAGCCGGCACCGACGTAACCGCTGTAACACTCAGCCAGCCTTGGCCAGCAGCAGGCACACCGCCTGCGCCTCGATGCTGTTGCCCTCGCCCACCGGGCCCAGCTTCTCGTAGGTCTTGGCCTTCACATTGACCTGCGCAGGCGCCACCCCCAGGTCGGCGGCGATATTGGCCACCATGCCGGGAATATGCGGCGCCATCTTGGGTGCCTGCACCAGGATGGAAGCATCCACATTGCCAAGCTGCCAGCCGGCAGCCTGCACACGTCGATAGGCCTCACGCAGCAGCACGCGGCTGTCAGCCCCCTTGAATTCGGCGGCGGTGTCGGGAAAGTGGCGGCCAATATCGCCCAGACCGGCGGCACCGAGCAGCGCATCGGTGATCGCGTGCAGCAAGGCGTCGGCATCGGAATGCCCAAGCAGGCCCTTCTCATGGGGGATCAGCACGCCACCGAGGATCAGCGGCCGCCCCTCCACCAGCCTGTGCACATCCCATCCCTGGCCGATACGGAAACTCATGCTCGCTCCCCTGCTTGCAGAAACAAGGCAGCCAGGGCGAGATCGTCCGGATAGGTCACCTTGAGGTTGTGTTCGCTCCCGGCCAAGAGGCGCGGAGCATGACCCAGTGCCTCGATGGCGCTGGCTTCGTCGGTAATACTGTCGTCCGCCATGCGTGACAGCGCATTGAGCAGCATGCCATGGCGGAACATCTGCGGCGTCTGGGCACGCCAGAGGCCTTGCCGCGGCACGGTCGCCGCCACGCGGCCATCGGGCCCGGCCCGCTTGATGGTGTCGGCCACCGGCAGAGCCAATAGGCCGCCGACCGGGTCGTCACGCAGCAGGTCCACCATCTCATCCACCGCCGCCGGCGTAATGCATGGCCGGGCGGCGTCATGCACCAGTACCCAGTCATCCATGGCCAGCTCGGGTTGGATGGCCAACAGACCATTACGCACCGTCTCGGCCCGGCTGGCGCCACCGCAGCGCAGCACCGTCAGCTTGTCGCTCTCGTCCTGCCAGGCCGGCTCGAACCATTCGTCCTGCGGTGAGAGCACCAGCACCACCCGGTCCAGCCGCAAGCTGGCCGACAGTGCCCGAAGGGTGTGACGCAGCAAGGGCTCACCCAGGAGCGGCAGATACTGCTTGGGCGTGCTGGAGGCCATGCGGCTGCCCGAGCCCGCCGCCGGCACCAGGGCGATAAAGCGGCTCACGCCGCGGGCTCCGCCACGGGCGGGGCTTCCAGTGTGCGCCACACACAGCTGCCCTTGACTGTCTTGTCCAGGGTGTCGAGGTAGGCAGCGTGGGCGGCCATTTCAGCTTCATTGGGCACCAGCACCTTGAGCGGGCCGCGCGCCTTGCGGGCCGCACCGGCGGCGGTCCCCGCACCCGCGTCGGTAGGAACAAAGTCGATCAGCAGGCTGTCCTGGCCCCGCGTCATGGACAAATAGACTTCCGACAGCAGCTCGCAGTCGATCAGCGCGCCGTGCAGGGTCCGGCCGCTGCGGTCGATCTCGAAGCGGTCGCACAGCGCATCCAGGCTGTTGCGCTTGCCGGGGAACAGCTCCTTGGCCTCGCGCAGGGTGTCGATGATGCCGGTCACATAGTCGGTGATCTTGCCGCGCCCCAGCCGTTCCAGCTCCATATTGAGGAAGCCCACGTCAAAGGGGGCGTTATGGATGATCAGCTCGGAACCACGGACGAATTCCAGGAACTCGTCGACGATATCGGCGAACTTGGGCTTGTCCGCCAGGAACTCGGTACTCAGGCCGTGCACATTGAGCGCGCCCTCTTCGCTGTCGCGCTCGGGGTTGATATAGCGGTGCAGGTGGCGATCCGGCGGAGAAAGCTTGCGGCCCACCATTTCCACGGCAGCAATTTCGAGGATGCGATTGCCGTCTTCGACCCTGAGGCCGGTGGTTTCGGTATCGAGAATGATCTGACGCATGAGGGAACTCGGTATTTCGGTAAAACCGGGCCGCCATGGGCGACCCGCAAGGGTTACAGGCTGTCCAGCGGCAATTGCGGGTCGTAGTGGTAGAGCAGCAGGTAGTCTTCCCAACCCTCCTCGCCGGCACACATGGCCATGGAGGTTGCACGCAGGGCATCGCCCAAGGCGCCGGCACCATAGAAGGTGGTCTGCAGCAAGGGCCAGACCTGGGCCGGCTGCAGAGTCTCGAACAGAAGGTTGATATAAGGACCGTCGTCGTCACCCTCTTCCATCTGGAAGCCTTCGATCAAGGGCTTGTGCACGCGTAGCGATTCGCAGGCGGCGAGCATGGCCTCGCGGTCAAAGTCGGTAACGCGATCCGGTTGGATCTGGATGCAGAGCGTGGTCATACGGACTCCTGGTATTCGGGGGCATTGGCTGCCTCGGGGCCTGCCGGCTCGGCGTGGCGGCGGAAGTGCAGCCAGGCCAGCAATAGCGCGCCTCCTTGCAGCAGCGCGCAAACATAGAAGGTGGCGCCCATGCGCCAATCCTGCGCTGGCAGGTGGCTCACACGCGCCAGCAAGGTAGTGCCAAACAGCGGTGCAAAAATGATGGCCAGGCTGTTGATGGCGTTCAGCGTACCTTGCGTCAGCCCCTGCTCGCTCGGCCCCACCGCCTTGGAGACGATGGCCTGCATGGCTGGCGCAGTGGCATAGGCCAGGAAGTTGCCGAACATCACCACGTACATCACCCAGCCGGCGGTGGCCAAACCATAGCAGGCAAAGGCAATGGCGGCCGAAGCCAAGCCCAGCAAGGCCAGCTTGCGTTCACCAAAATGGTTCAGCAGCCGGCCCTGAAAGCCGCCCTGCACCACCGCACCGATCAAACCCACGCAGAACAGCGCCAGGCCATTCTGCGCCGGCCCCCAGCCAAAACGGAACTGGGTATACAGCACCCAGGTGGTCTGCAGGATGAACTGCGCGAACATGGTCAGCGCAAACACCCCCAAGAGCCCACCAACCCCATGCAGGCGCGATAGATTGAGCAGTGCCGAGAACGGGTTGGCACGCTTGAACGAAAACGCCGTACGCCGCTCGGGCGGTAGCGATTCGGGCAGCACGAAGTAGCCGTACAGCCAGTTGAGCAGCGCCATGCCGGCCGCCACAAAGAAGGGCAGCCGCACATCATGACCACCGAGCAGGCCGCCCAACATGGGACCGAAGATAAAGCCCATGCCGAAGGCCGCGCCCAGCATGCCAAAGCCCTTGCCACGCTGCTCTGGCGGGGTCACGTCGGCCATATAGGCATTGGCGACCGAGAAGCTCGAGGCCGTACCACCGCTGACAATACGGATCAGCAGCATGGTGGTCAGCGTGGTGGCCATGGCCTGCACCAAGAGGCTGATGCCCAGACCCAGGATGGACAAGAGCAACACCGGACGGCGGCCGAAGCGATCGCTCAAGGCACCCAGCATAGGCGTACAGAAGAACTGCATGACCCCATAGGTGGCCGCCAGGATGCCGTACCAATGCGCCTGCTCGTCCGGCCCACTGGTGAACTGGCCGACCAGGGTGGGCAGCACCGGAATGATCAGGCCTATGCCCAGCACATCCAGAAAGACGGTGATCAGGATAAAGGCCTGACTGGCCTGCCGTTCACGGCCCAGTAGCTTGCTCGACAATCTCATCCCCCACTATTTTTTTCGGGCGGGTCAGCTCCGCCGGCTATCGAAGCGCTGTACCACCTGGTCGCCATCCGGGTGGGATATACGGGCTTCGCTGAAACGTCCGGCAGTATAGGCGCCGATCACCCGTCGCCAGAAATGTTGTGCCGGATGGTTCTCCACCATCTGTCGAACTTCCCACTGCCCGGGGTAGCGCTCGAACAGCGCCACCGCCGCCCGTGTACCCACATTGCAGCGTCGGTAGGCGCGCAGCACCATGAACTGCTGCATGTCGTACCCGCCGGCTTCACCGCTCAGCATGCCGGTCTTGGCCACCATGGCAAAACCGGCCAGGGCACCGTCGGCCTCGATCAGATAGGTATCGCAATCATCCAGCGGAAAGAGGCTGGCGAACTGGGTCTCGTCCAGAAACAGACCATCGGCATGCACGGCCCGACCGGTCAGCTCACTGAAGTCGTAGGCATAGAGCTCCGCCAGGCGGCGGAAGACGGCCAGGTCTTCCGACCGGTAAGACCGGAGGGCGACCTCGCCGACCTCAAACATCAGCGGATTGCCGCCACGCCACGGTTGGCCAGGCCGTCGGCCCGCTCGTTGCCGGCATGGCCGGCATGACCCTTGACCCAGGCCCACTCGACCTGGTGCTTGCCGCGGGCGGCATCCAACCTTTGCCACAGCTCGGCATTCTTGACCGGCTTCTTGTCAGCGGTCTTCCAGCCATTGCGCTTCCAGCCGTGGATCCAGCTCTCGATGCCATTCTTGACGTACTGCGAATCGAGCCAGACCTTGACCTTGCAGGGCCGGGTCAGCGCTTCCAGCGCCATGATCACCGCCATCAGTTCCATACGGTTATTGGTGGTGTCGTGCTCGCCGCCAAACAGCTCCTTTTCCTGGCCCTTGTAGACCAGCAAGGCCCCCCAGCCCCCCGGGCCGGGATTACCCTTGCAGGCGCCGTCGGTATAGGCAACGACGACGTCCTCGCTCATCGCTTGCCGCCCTTGCCCGCGCTCTTGGCGGCCTTGGCCACGCTGGCCGGCACATAGGTGTAGCGGTATTCGTCGCTCTTGCTGCCCTTGAAGTTGTCGGCATTGGGCACCAGCGCCTCACGCTTGAAGCCCAGCGATTCAACCAGTGCCACCGAAGCCACATTGCGGGTATCGATGAAGATCTTGAAGGACTCCGCCATAAAGGGACCTTCCAGATGCTCGCGCAGCTTGGCCACGGCTTCCTTGGCGTAACCCTTGCGCTGGTGGGCACTGAAGATGAACCAGGCCATGGTGGCGGCGTTGTCTTCGTCGACGGTAGCCTCAACCACGCCGACATATTCGCCGTCGGTGCCCAGGCGGACCGCCCAGTTCAGCCACCACTCGTCACCATCGGGCGAGCTGCGGCTCTCCAGCCGCTTGTAGCGGGTCTGCAGCGCATCCAGCGAAGCCGGCGGGTTTTGCGGAATGAACTGGTACAGGGCCTCATCGCTCAGGCCAGTCAGCAAGGCAGCCGCATGGGACTGCTTCAGGGGTTCCAGCGTCAGGCGCTCGGTAGTGAGTACGGCATTCGCGGCGCTCATGGGTGTTCCTCGTCAATCAAAGTCTTGTACAGCGTCATCAGCATCCCTGCTGTGGCACCCCAGATAATTTTCCCCTGCCAATCCAGAGCATAGGTCACCGCCGGGCGCCCCGGCAGGTTGACCGTCTTCTCCAAGAAGTTGCCTCGCTGCAGCAGAAAGGACAGCGGCACCTCAAAGGCCTCGGCTACCTCATCGGCCTGCAGGCGCAGCGTAAAGCCGGGCTCGAGCAGGCCGACCACCGGCGTCACCCGGTAACGGGTGATGGTGGTGTACTGCACCAGCCGGCCAACCGGCGTCACCAACTGGGTGGCGATGCCAACTTCTTCCTCGGTCTCGCGTAGCGCGGCCGCCTCGGCCGTCTCGCCTATCTCCATGCGCCCGCCGGGAAAGCTGATCTGGCCGGCATGCTTGGCCAGCTTCTCGGTACGCTTGGTGAAGAGGACGGTGGGACCTTCCCGGTGCAGGATGATGGGCACCAGCACCGCTGCGGGCGTGGTGTCCTCCTCGGTATGCACATCGCCGCCGGGTGGCAGCCTGACGGTATCGAGCCTATGCGCAAGCCAGTCACGCGCGGCCTCGAACTCATTTGGCAGGATCAACATCGACGTATTTTACCAGTCTGGGCGCAACTCGCCTTCCCCCGTATGGCGGAAGCCTAATAGATCAGGCGCGGAAGCCTAGTGGATCAGGCGCGGATGCCTAGTGGATCAGGCGCGGATGCCTAGGGGTACGCCCCATACTCGCCGCTCTGAGCTGAGCAGAGTCTGAACGGCGTCAGACCCGTGGCAGGCGGAAGTCCCGACCATGCGCCACCAGGCGGATGACGAGGCCCAGGAGGAACAGCAGCCAGGTCACCCCCGTCCCCGACCAACCCCAGGCCTGGGCCAGGTAGAGCAGGCCGGCCATCAATATGGCCACCGTGCCGTAGAAGTCACGGTCCAGGATAAAGGGCACGTCATTGACCATCATGTCGCGTATCACCCCGCCACCCACGGCGGTGATAAAGCCCACGCACAGCACGCCAAAGAGGTTGAGGCTATGGTCCAGCCCCACCTGCGCACCGGCCAGACTGAAGGCGATCAGGCCGATCGAATCGGCCACCACGAACACCCTATGCATGGCCGCGCTCCAGCTCTTGTGCAAGCTGAAGAGCCAGGCCAGCCCAAGGGTGGCGACTATCACCGACACCGGCGAGGCATCACGAAATACCACCGGTACCCGGTTGAGCAGCACATCGCGGACGATACCGCCGCCAATGGCAGTCAGGATGGCAACGATCAAGACGCCCAAAAGATCGAAGCGCTTTTTGACCCCGACCAGATAGCCCGAGACGCTGAAGGCGGCCGTCCCGACCAGGAACAACCAATCCATGTCGAGCAGGATGGCAAGCGCAGGTTCATTCATACAACGGGCTTTCTCTCATGTTGCCAGCACACATCCGCCACGCCGGCCGCACGGTTGGCCTGGCGAGCCAGCACGAACAAGAGGTCGGAGAGCCGGTTCAGATAGCGGGGCGCCACCTCGGACACAGCCTCGTTACCGGCCAGTGCCACCAAGGACCGCTCGGCACGGCGGCAGACAGCGCGCGCCACGTGCAGCTGGGCAGCAGCGCGGCAACCACCGGGCAGGACAAATTCACGCAAGGGCGGCAGCTCGGCGTTGAAGCGCGTCACCGCCGCCTCCAAGCCCAACAGATGGCCTTCGTTCAAGGCGATCCGGCCCGGGATGCAAACCTCGCCGCCCAGGTCGAACAACTCGTGCTGTACCTGGGTCAGCACTTCAGCCAACACCGCCGGCATGGTTTCGGCCAAGGCCAGACCAAGCTGGGAATTGAGCTCGTCGATATCCCCCAGCACTGCGATGCGATGGCTGGCCTTGGAGACCCGCTGCCCGTCACCCAGCCCGGTGCTACCGTCGTCGCCGGTGCGGGTAACGATCTTGCTCAATCGATTGGCCATCTTGCCCCCGGTAGCGTGGGTAGATAAAAGGGGAAGGATTCTAGCCTTGCCGTCCCAAGGGGTCGATCTGGGCTTCCGGCAATACCGGCTCGGCCGGCCTGCGCCGCCACTGCGCCAGAAAATAACGCCGCGCCTGCGAGTTGAAGACCAGCATGGTCAGGAGTGCAACCACCGCCCCCAGCACCGTGTCCTGTAAACGGGCACGCAACAATTCCACCCCCACGTCCTGGCCTACCGCACTCAAGGTCAGGTCGAACAGCACCAGGATCAACGTGGTCAGGGTGGCCGACTGCAGCCAGAGATTCTTGGCCAGGGCGATAGGCCGCAGAAAAGCGAGGCCGATCACGCAGCTCAGCAGGATGCGCGGGTCGTCGGCATAGCGGCCTATCAGCCAGGCCAAGCCCACCCCGGCCAGGGTGCCAAACACCGTCAGGAACAAGCGCCGCAGGCTATCCGGGCCGTCCGGCCGGATCACAAACAGGATCACCACCGCCACCCAGGCCGGCCGCTCATAACCCAGCAACAGCGCCATATAGAGCCCGCCGCACACCCCCACGCAAAAGCCGGTGGCATGCAACCAGCCGGCATTGTGACCACCGGCAATCAAACGGGTGGCGTTGCGCAGCCCTTGGTGCCGGCGCGGCAAGGCGCGGGGCCAGACCAGGCTGTCCAGCCATACCGCCAGGAGGCCGACCGCCATGCCCAGGCCAAAGAAGGGCAAGCCATCCGGCGGCAACGCCGGGGTAAAGGCATAGACCAGCAGCATCAGCGCGGCAAAGCGCAAGATGGTCTCCACCGCCACGCCGCTGCCATCCACCCAGCCTATGCCGAAGGAGAGCACGCCCAGGGTCACGAATAGCGCGGTGTGGTGCGGGCCCAGCACCCCGCCGACCGCCGCGCTGGCGGCAATCAACATCAAGCCGGCGAACTGGGTGAACAGCCGGTGCCGCAAGGTACCGCCAAAGTCCAGCAGGCTGGCGTAGAGCCCGCCTATGGTGCCGAACAGCAGCCCGGCCGGGTGCTTGAGCCATAGCGCTACTGCACAAGGCACCGCCACCCCCACCGCTGCGCAGAGCGCCTGCCGCCAAGGTACGGCGGCACCGCTGTTCCACTGCAGCAGATGGAGGGGAATGCGCATGACAGCGCCTTACTCCAGCGTGCGTACGCGGGTGATGTAGTACATGGTCTCGCCAAAGCAGGTACCGGGCACCGCCACGTGCTGCTCGTAATAGAGCGTGACCTTCTTGCCCAGGCTGGCATTGATGGCCTCGACGATCTTGTCGTCATGGACAGTGAAGTTGAACTTCTCGGTCAAAGTGCCGGGGATGTTGATGATGGCCAGCTCCCCTTCCCAGGTCTTGCAGACCCAGCCCTTGCGGGAAAGCTTCTGCACATAGCCGGCACGCTCGCCCTCGGCATAGCTCCAGCTCAGCACCAGCCAGAGGTAGGCCACGATCAAGAGCACGATGAACAAAAGCGAGCCGAACAACCAGCGGCCCCAGCGGATATTGGCGAGTGGATTTTGCATGCAGCAACCTAAGAGGAATGGGTTGCCTGCCATCTTAGCTTAGGCGGCCCACCGCATTTCAAGGTTGTGCCGCCTTGTCGCCATAGAGATACGCCGCCTGGTACTGCGGCAGCTTGTCGGCTACCGCCGCCACCGCCTTGTCTATCCGTTCCCGCAAGGCAGGGTCCAGCTTGGGGCTGAAGGCCGGGTGGAGCACGGTAGGCGGCACCGGCAGCTTGAGTATCCGTACCGCCTCACCGCTGCGCAGGCTGAAGTAGCGTGGGCTGAAGACATCGTAGAAGAAAGCGGCATCCACCCGCCCCAGCCGCAGCTTGCCCAGGTTGGCGGTCTCCCAGTTCGGCACGCCGGTGCGCTCCAGGGTAATACCTGGGGAGAGCAGCATATCGGGCTGGGTGCCGCCCACGTTGTAGGCAATGGTCAGACCGCGCAGCTGCTCGGCCGAACGGATCGCGTCCAGGCTGGAGTCAGGACGCACCACGATGCAAGGCTCGAAGCGGGCGACAATGCTGCTGCCAAAAAGCACCTGCTTCTCACGCTCGGCCCTGCGCACCAGGATGGGCGTCAGCTGCAGCCGGCCGGTGCGCATGTCTTCCAACATCCGCGCCACCGTGGTCGGCGCCTGCCACTGCAAGGTCACCCCGGCGCGCGGCGCCACTTCGCGGTCGTAGAAGTCGACCAGGGCGCCCTGCACCCGTCCGTCCTGGCCCACAAACACCCAGGGCGAGACATTGAACACCCCCACCTGCAGCGTCTCGGCAGCCACCGGGAGAGCACACAGCAGTGGCAACAAGCGCAGCAGAAAAGGCACGGCAGGCACTCCTTAGCGGAATGCCTGCAGTGTAGGACATGCCACCCCGGGGTGCCGGAGCGGCCAAAGGCCTGATCAGATCAGGTCAGATCGCCTCGGTGCGCAGCAGCAGCCAGTCGCGCGCCTTGCCTTCCACCAGCGGCAGCAGACGCTCGCGCACGGTGGCATGGTAGTCGTTGAGCCAGGCAAGCTCGTCGGCACGCATCAGTTCGCGGTCCACGCAGCGGGTATCGATCGGGCACAGCGTCAGTGTCTCGAAGGCCAGGAACTCACCAAACTCGCTGGTACCAGCCGGCACGTTGAGCAGCAGGTTCTCGATCCGCACACCCCAGCGACCCGGTTTGTAGATACCCGGCTCGTTGGAAGTGATCATGCCCGGTTCCATGGCGGTCTGCGGCTCGGCCGGCGTATGCGGCGAGATCGACTGCGGGCCTTCGTGCACGTTCAGAAAGTAACCTACACCGTGGCCGGTACCGTGGCCATAGTCCACATTGGCAGCCCAGATCGGCGCCCGTGCCAGGCTATCGAGCAGGGGGCTGCGGGTACCGCGCGGGAAGCGCGCCATAGAGAGCGCGATCATGCCCTTGAGCACCAGGGTGAAGTCACGCTTCTGCTCCGCACTCACCTGGCCGATGGCGACCACGCGGGTGATATCGGTCGTGCCGCCGTGGTACTGGCCGCCCGAGTCGATCAGCAACAGGCCGTCGCCCTCGATCACCGAGTGGCTGGCCTCGGTGGCACGGTAGTGCGGCATGGCGCCATTGCCGTTGAAGCCGGCGATGGTGGCAAAGCTGGGGCAGACAAAACCTGGCCTGCGCGCCCGGGCGGCGGTGATCTGCTCGTCTATGGTCAACTCGGTAATACGTTCGCGACCCAGGGCACCTTCCAACCAGCTGAAGAATTCGGCCAGCGCGGCGCCGTCCTGCGCCATGGCTTCACGCACAAAGGCTGCCTCGGCATCGAGTTTGCGCGACTTGGCGAAAGTCGAGGGGTTGATCGCCTCGATCACCTTGACCGCAGCCGGTACCGCCTGGCGCAGGCCCAGGGTGATGCGGCGCGGGTCCAGCAGCAGACGGGCGCTTGCCGGCAGTGCCGCCAATGCCGCGGCAGCCTCGGCATAGGCCGCCACGCGCACGCCGTCGGCCGCCAGCTTGGCGGCCAGGGTGGCATCGACCTTGCCCTCGGCCACGAACAGGGTGGCACCGGAGAGCCCGACCAGCGCGTGGCCCACGAATACCGGGTTGTAGTTCACATCGGCACCGCGCAGATTGAAGAGCCAGGCGAGGTCGTCGAGGGTGGAGACGAAGTGCCAGTCCGCGCCCAGCTTGCCCATCTCGGCCCGCACCAAGGCCAGCTTCTCAGCCCGGTTGACGATGGCATGCGGCGCCTCGTGCTGGTAGATGGCCGCGGCCGGCAGACCGGGGCGGTCAGCCCAGACCTTCTCCAGGAGGTCCAGCTCGGTACGCAGCTTGACGCCCTTGCCATCCAGCGCCGCCTGCAGGGCACGCGCCCCCGCCAGGCCCAGCACTGCCCCGTCCACGCCCACACTGGCACCGGCGGCCACATTGCCTGCCAGCCAGTCCAGGTGGGCCGGGCTGCTGGCAACTGCAATCTTCACCAGCGCAATACCCGAACCGGCCAGCTCGGCCTCGGCCTGGGTCCAGTAACGGCTATCCACCCACAGACCGGCAAAGTCCGCCGTCACCACCAGGGTGCCGACCGAGCCATGAAAGCCGGTCAGCCAGCGACGGCCCTGCCAGCGGCTGGGCAGGTATTCGGACAGATGCGGGTCGGCCGAGGGGACGATATAGGCAGCCAGCCCTTCGGCCTGCATGGCCTCACGCAAAGCGGCAATACGGGGGACGACGGGATTGTGTGCGGGCGCGTTCATGGACGGTTTCCTGCAAGGTGGATGGCAAAACGCCCGCGGTCAGGCCGCGGGCGCTAGATAGTCAGGCTCGCACCGCCAAATGGCGGTTGGCAGCTTGGACTGTAGGCGGCCGTACCCGTGCCGCATAGATACAGAATCGGCACGGGTATATAGGTTCAGCCTGATCATTAGGACATCGTTGAAAAGGCCGCCTACTCGCGTCAGCGAGGCTCCCTCGCGACGGCGAGGGCGGGGGGAGAGGGATAAATCAGCGAGAAACGGTTGATTTCACACCACCCTAAAACGCCCGGGTTTCCCGGGCGGGGCTGCAATATCATGAGGCCCGCTTATCGGCCTACTTCCAGTAACTTTTTCAGATAGTGGCCGGTATGGCTCTTGGGGTTGGCCGCCACATCCTCCGGCGTGCCGGTGGCAATGATCTGGCCACCGCCGGCGCCGCCCTCGGGGCCAAGGTCGATCAGCCAGTCCGCCACCTTGATCACGTCGAGGTTGTGCTCGATCACCACCACGCTGTTGCCATGCTCGGTCAGGCGCTGCAGCACGGTCAGCAGCAGGTCGATGTCGTGGAAGTGCAGACCGGTGGTCGGCTCGTCCAGGATATACAGGGTACGGCCGGTATCTCGCTTGGAGAGCTCCAGCGCCAGCTTGACGCGCTGCGCCTCGCCGCCCGACAACGTGGTCGCGCTCTGTCCCAGGCGGATATAGCTCAGACCCACGTCGATCAGCGTCTGCAGCTTGCGGGCGATCACCGGCACGGCGTCGAAGAACTCGCGCGCATGCTCCACGGTCATCTCCAGCACCTCGGTGATGTTCTTGCCCTTGTACTGCACCTCCAGCGTCTCGCGGTTGTAGCGCTTGCCATGGCAGACGTCGCAAGGCACGTAAACATCCGGCAGGAAGTGCATCTCCACCTTGATCACGCCATCACCCTGGCAGGCCTCGCAGCGGCCACCCTTGACGTTGAAGCTGAAGCGGCCCGGACCATAACCACGCTCGCGCGAGGCCGGCACGCCGGCATAGAGGTCGCGGATAGGCGTAAACAGGCCGGTATAGGTGGCCGGGTTGGAACGCGGGGTACGACCGATCGGTGACTGGTCGACGTTGATCACCTTGTCGAACTGATCAAGGCCGACAATCTCGTCGTGCGGCGCCGGCTCGGCATTGCTGCCATAGATGCTGCGGGCCGCCGCAGCGTAAAGCGTATCGTTGATCAGGGTGGATTTGCCCGAGCCCGACACACCGGTGATGCAGACCAGGAGGCCCAGCGGCAGGGCCAGGTCCACACCCTTGAGGTTGTTGCCGCGCGCCCCCTTGAGCGTCAGCCAGCGGTCCACCTGCGGCTCGCGGCGCTTTTCCGGGATGGCGATCTTGCGCTTGCCGGAGAGGAACTGGCCGGTGATGGAGTTGGGGTTGGCCATGATCTCGTCCGGCCGACCCACGCCCAGCACCTCGCCGCCGTGCTCACCGGCACCGGGGCCCATGTCCACCAGGCAGTCGGCCGCGCGGATGGCATCCTCGTCATGCTCCACCACGATCACGCTGTTACCGAGGTCGCGCAGCCGCATCAAGGTCGCCAAGAGGCGGTCGTTGTCGCGCTGGTGCAGGCCGATGCTGGGCTCGTCGAGCACATACATCACCCCGGTCAGGCCGGAACCGATCTGCGACGCCAGCCGGATACGCTGCGCCTCGCCACCCGAGAGGGTATCGGCCGAACGATCCAGCGACAGGTAGTCGAGGCCGACGTTGACCAGGAAGCCCAGGCGGTCGCCGATCTCCTTGATGATCTTCTCGGCGATCTGCGCCTTGTTGCCCTGCAGCTCCAGCTCGGCGAAGAAGCGGCTGGAATCGCGCAGCGCCAGCTGGCTCAGTTCGAACACATTCTTGCCGGCCACCTTCACATGGCGGGCTTCCAGCCGCAACCGGGCGCCCTGGCAGCTCGGGCAGGGCTGGTTGTTGAGGTATTTGGCCAGCTCTTCGCGCACCGTGACCGAATCGGTCTCACGGTAGCGGCGCTCCAGGTTGGGGATGATGCCCTCGAAGGGATGGGCCCGCTCGAACTTGGCACCACGCTCGTTGAGGTAGGTAAAGGCAATCTCCTCCTTGCCCGAGCCCTGCAGCACCACACTCTGCACCTCTTCGCTCAGGCTGTCCCAGGTGGCGTCCACATCGAAACCATAATGCCCGGCCAGGCCCTGCAACATCTGGAAGTAGAACTGGTTGCGCTTGTCCCAACCCTTGATCGCCCCAGCCGCCAGGCTCAGGTGCGGGAAGGCCGCCACCCGCTTGGGGTCGAAGAACTGGATCGCGCCCAGACCATCGCACTTGGGGCAGGCGCCCATGGGGTTGTTGAAGGAAAACAGCCGCGGCTCCAGTTCCGGTAGCGAGTAGCTGCACACCGGGCAGGCAAACTTGGCCGAGAACCAGTGTTCCTTGCCACCATCCATCTCCAGCGCAATCGCCCGGCCATCGGCATGGCGCAGCGCGGTCTCAAAGCTCTCCGCCAGGCGCTGCTTGAGGTCGCCACGTACCTTGAGCCGATCCACCACCACGTCGATGGTGTGCTTCTTGTTCTTGTCGAGCTTGGGAATCGCGTCGATCTCGTAGACCTCGCCGTCCACCCGCACCCGCACAAAGCCTTGCGCCCGGAGCTCGTCAAAGAGATCCAGGTTCTCGCCCTTCTTGCCCATGATCACCGGTGCCAGGATCATCAGCTTGGTGTCTTCCGGCAGGCCCAGCACATGGTCCACCATCTGGCTCACGGTCTGCGACTCCAGCGGCTGGCCGTGGTCCGGGCAGTAGGGCGTACCCACCCGCGCGAACAAGAGGCGCAGGTAGTCATGGATCTCGGTCACCGTACCCACGGTCGAACGCGGGTTGTGGCTGGTGGCTTTCTGTTCGATCGAGATCGCCGGGCTCAGGCCCTCGATCAGGTCCACGTCCGGCTTTTCCATCAGCTGCAGGAACTGCCGCGCATAGGCCGACAACGATTCCACGTAGCGGCGCTGGCCCTCGGCATAGAGCGTATCAAAGGCGAGCGAGGACTTGCCCGAGCCGCTCAGGCCGGTGATCACCACCAGTTGGTGCCGCGGCAGGTCGATGTTCACATTCTTGAGGTTGTGGGTCCGTGCGCCGCGGATGCGGATCAGGTTGTTCGGGTCGATCGGGCGATAGCTCATGGCCGGGGTCTGTTCACTTTGGTCAGGCGTGCACAAGGTCGGGCGCTGGGCCCAGGCCGTGCCGGGATTGCGGCGGAGCGGGAACGGCCCAGGGGTAGGAGGCCGAGCGCGGTTCCGGAAAAAAGCGATCGATGAGTTTACCGGAGTTTGCGGAACAAAGCGTGTCCCACCAGTGACTTATCCCTACTCCCTGGCGGGGCTTTAGTTGCCAGGGTTTGGTAGAATCCCGCCTTTCGCGCTTCAGCCCTTACGCATGTCCCCTCTAGAACTCCGTGCTTCCGCCAGCCTCGCGGGCCTCTATGCCTTGCGCCTGCTGGGTTTGTTCCTGGTTATGCCGGTCTTCGTGCTCTACGCCAGCCATCTGGCGGGCGGCGAGAACCACACCCTGGTCGGGCTCGCCTTCGGTGTCTTCGGCATCACCCAGGCCCTCTTGCAGTTGCCGCTGGGCATGCTGTCCGACCGTATCGGCCGCAAACCGGTCATCTACGGCGGCCTCTTGGTCCTGGCCCTGGGCAGCATCGTCTGCGCCCAGGCCGACAGCCTGATGGGGATGCTGATCGGGCGCGCCCTGCAAGGTGCCGGCGCCATCTCCGCCGCCATCACCGCGCTCCTGGCCGACCTGACCCGCGAGGAAAACCGTACCAAGGCCATGGCCATGGTCGGTGGCAGCATAGGCATCACCTTCGCCGTCTCCCTGGTGGCTGCCCCGGCCATCGCCGGCGTGATCGGCCTCTCGGGCATCTTCTACCTGATAGGCGGGCTCGCCATCGCCGCCATGGTCGGCGTCTGGCAGATCATCCCCGACCCCTCGCAAAGCCGCTTCCATTCCGACGCCGAGGCCAACCCCAAGCGCCTGGGCGCCGTGCTGCGGGACCCGCAGCTGCAGCGCCTCAACTATGGCGTGTTTGCCCTGCACGCCGCCCAGATGGCGCTGTTCGCCACCCTGCCGCTGACCCTGGTCAAGACCGCCGGCCTCGCCTCCAGCGAGCACTGGAAGGTCTACCTGCCGGTCATGGCCATCGGCTTTGTGCTCATGGTGCCGGCGGTGATCGTGGGCGAGACCCGCAACAAGCTCAAGCAGGTGTTCACCGGAGCCGTGGCACTCATGCTGCTGGCCCAGCTCGGCATGGCCGGCAGCTCCGGCACGCTCACCCATATCGTGCTCTGGCTGGGCGTGTACTTCATCGCCTTCAATGTGCTGGAAGCCACCCAGCCCAGCCTGATCAGCAAGATCGCCCCGGCCGACGCCAAGGGCACCGCGATGGGCGTCTACAACACCACCCAGTCGCTGGGCTTCGCAGTCGGCTCCAGCGTGGGCGCCGCGCTGTACCAGTGGGGCGGTGCGCTACCGGTACACCTCTTTTGCGCCGCCCTGATCGCGGTGTGGTTATTGGTCACCTTGGGCCTTAAACCCCCGCTGCCGGTGCGCACCATGATGTACCATATCGACGAATCCCGACTGGCCGACAGCGCTGCCCTGGCCCGCCAACTGGCGCAACTGGCTGGCGTCAAGGAAGCCGTCGTCATCGCCGAGGAAGGCGTGGCCTACCTCAAGGTCCTGCGCGAAGGCTGGGACGAGGCCGGCGCCCAGGCGCTGCTGGCCAGTGGTGGCTAGATCAGAACTTAGCAAACAAATTTGGTAGTCCGGGAGTCAGCCCGGCGCAATGAATGAGTGTCGGGCGTGTGCCCGACCGACAAGTGGAGAATATTTAATGGCATCGCTCAACAAAGTCCTGCTGATCGGCAATCTGGGCCGCGACCCCGAAATGCGCTACATGCCGGACGGCTCGGCCATCTGCAACTTCAGCATCGCCACCACCGAGACCTGGAAAGACAAGAACAGCGGCCAGAAGCAGGAAAAGACCGAGTGGCACAACATCACCATGTACCGCCGCCTGGCCGAGATCGCTGGCCAGTACCTGAAGAAGGGTAGCTCGGTCTATATCGAAGGCCGCCTGCAGACCCGCAAGTGGCAGGACAAGAACACCGGCCAGGACCGCTACACCACCGAGATCATCGCCGACGAAATGAAGATGCTGGGCGGCCGCAGCGGCAGCATGGGTGGCGGCGAATATGACCAGACCCCGCCGAGCTATGGCGACAGCGCCCCGGCAGCCCGCGGCGGCAACCAGGGCGGCAGCGCCCCTGCCGGTGGCGGCCAGCAACGTCCTGCCCCGCAAAAGCCGCAGAGCTTCGACGACTTCGAGGACGACATCCCGTTCTGATCCCCAGCGGCATCACCTGCCCCGACACAAAGGCCCCGGCTCAACGGGGCCTTTGTCATTTTGCTTCCGCCACCTAGTGCCTGTTCGAAACTCGGCGCAGCCGTTGTGGCATCCCCGTACAGGCGGTAGCAGGGCACCCGCGCGCCGGCCACAACGGCTGAAAAGCCAGAAGCGTTTGTCATGGATGTCTCGGCAGGCAAGGCAGCGAAGGGGCGGGCATTCGACCACGGCACGACCTGCCAAGGTGTTCCCGACAAGCGGCAATACCCGTACCGCTACCGTCATACCCATTTGCTCAGCCCCGGCAACACGCCACCAGCCTTGCTGGCAATCGGCGACAAGACCAGCAAACGCTAGCTGATTCCGCTCTTCTGCCCTATCCCCGAGCGAAATTTAGTCCATGTTTTGCCATATACAATAGGCAAAAATTCAGACGAACGGGCGATCCTTGATACCCAGGCAAAGCCTGTTGCACCCGCCGGGATATGGTCTAACGTGGAAGTACCGGTAGACCGGAAACGCGCCCCGCCAGGCCCCCTGGTGCGAGACCTGCGAATAAGAATTGCAATGCCGCTGCTGAGGCGGAGGAAATAGTGATGAGGCTACACTCGCCACGGGTAACCGTTGACGCTCGTCGTCGCGATGACCATCTGCACTCGACTCGACGAGAAAGTCAGTTCGCGTCCCGCCAGCCTCTCAAGCGTGCTGGTCACCGACCGCTTGCCTGTCTGCCCATAGATCACAGCGCCCCGCGGCGTGTCCCCCCTCGCCTGGCACCTGCCTCAAACCTTCCCGCCCCTGTCCGGCAGCGGTCCCGGGGGGTGCGATGCTGCTGACCCAGCCTACCCGCAGCCTGTCCGACAACGGCGATTGGGATACTGCCCGGCCGTTTCGCTTACTTGCCGTCGACGATGAAAGCAACATCCTGGCGGCATTGCGCCGACTCTTCCGCACCCAGGGTTACGAGCTGCTGACAGCCGACAGCGGCAAGGCCGCGCTCGCCCTGCTGGAGCAGGAGCCCGTCGACCTGGTGATCTCCGACATGCGGATGCCCGAAATGAACGGGGCGCAGTTCCTGACCGAGGTGAAGCGGCGCTGGCCCGACACCATCCGGATATTGTTGACCGGCTATGCCGAAATCAGCTCAACCATCGAAGCCATCAACAAGGCCCAGATCCATCGCTACATCGCCAAGCCATGGGATGAGCAGGACCTGCTTGACACCCTCCGCCAGGCGCTGGAAGTCAAGCGACTGCAGCGGGACAACGCGACGCTCGACAGCCAGCTTCAGCGCCGCAACGAAGAGCTTTCCGTCTTGAACGCTAGCCTGGAGAACAAGGTACAGGAACGGACTCTGGCCTTGGAACAGGCGATGCTGCTGGTTGAGGAGGCGAACGAACAGCTGAAGAAGAGCTTCCTCACCTCCATCCGGGTTTTTTCCAATCTGATCGAGCTGCGCGAGGGAAAGCTGGCCGGGCACGGGCGACGGGTCACGGAACTCAGTCGGCAGGTGGGCAAAAAACTCGGGCTGACGGAAGCGGAACTGCAAGACCTGACCATCGCCTCGCTGCTGCACGACGTCGGCAAGCTGGGCCTGCCAGACGGTCTGCTGGACAAACCCTTTGCGTCGCTCACGCCAGAGGAGCGCTCGCTCTACATCAAGCATCCCATCAAGGGCCAAACCGCCCTGATGGCGCTGGACAGCCTGGAACAGGCCGCCGCCATCATCCGCAGCCATCATGAGCGGCACGACGGCCTGGGCTACCCGGAACAGCTGTCTGGCGAGAGCATTCCGCTGGGTGCCCGGATACTTGCGCTGGTCAACGACTATGACGGACTGCTGAACGGCACCCTACTGCCAAGGAAATTCACCCGCGACGAGGCAATGAAGGCAATTCGCGACGGCAGCGGACGGCGCTATCACCCGACGGTGGTGGAGGCCTTCCAGTCCATCGAGGACGAACCCGTCGCCGACGACGCGACCGAAGCCTGCATCTCCAGCATGTCTCTGGAGATCGGCATGGTCCTGGCACGCGATCTACTCAGCCCCGCCGGTACCTTGCTGCTCGCGCACGACTACGTATTGACCCAGCGCGCGATCGACCGGATTCAACAATTCGAGGAGGTGGAAGGATGCCGCCTCGAATGCTTTGTGCAACTGATACCGGAGACAGCGCCATCATGACTCGCCTGCTGCTCGTCGATGATGAGCCCAACGTCCTGGCGGCCCTGAAGCGCTGTCTGTCAGTGCGTGACGAATTCGACAGCCGCGAATGCGACTATCAGTTCAGCGCGTACACCAACCCGCACGAAGCACTGCAGATCGCAGAACAGCAGCCTTTCGACCTCGTGATCTCGGACTACCGTATGCCGCAGATGGATGGCGTACGTTTCCTGACCGAACTACGGCTGCTGCAGCCCGATTGCATCAGCCTGATCCTCTCGGGCATGACCGACCTGGAAGGATTGATCAGGGCGATCAATCTTGCCGGCATCTACCGCTTCGTCAACAAACCCTGGAATGACATGGAGTTGCGGGCCTGCGTCTCCGGTGCCCTGGCGCAGCAGCGCCTCACCCAGGAAAACCAGCGGATGGCCGACGAACTACGCTTGCTGCGTTCACGTTCCACCGAACAGGAGCGCGAACTGGCGCGGCTGGAACGCGAGCACCCCGGCATCACCCGGGTGCGCTGGGGGCCGGACGGCTCGGTACTGTTCGAGTGATACGCACCGGCCCACCCACATTGCCGTCCACAGCCACCTCGGGAGCGTAGGAATGGATACGACACCGCGGAATTTTGAGGTGCTTTCCGAAAATCCGGCTTCGCCAGGCCAGGTCCGTCTGATCACCAGACTGGCGCTCCTGTCGCTGTTGCTCTTTCTTGCCTGCTGGCCGCTGGCCAAAACGCCGCTGCCCAAGATCTGGCCCTTCATACCCATCTACGAAACGGCACTGATCCTCAACGACCTGTTCACCGTCCTGCTGCTGACCGGGCAGTTCCTGGCGGTCCGCAGCCCGGCCTTGGCGGTGCTGCTCTACGGCTATCTGTTTACCGCGACCATGGCGGCTGTCCATTTGCTGAGCTTCCCGGGCCTGTTCTCGGCATCCGGGCTGCTCGGCGCGGGACCGCAGACCACCGCCTGGCTCTATATGTTCTGGCACGCGGGATTCCCGCTCGCCGTATTGGCCTACGCCTATTGCAAGGAGCACGCTCCAGCACCACTCAGCCCCCGCTTCATGGCGATCGGTACCCTGAGCGTACTCGCCCTGGTCGCCGGATTGTCATTGCTGGCAACCTGGGGCCAGGCCGCATTGCCCGCAGTCATGCAGGGCAATCACTACACCCCGAGCATGCAGTTCGTCGTCGGCACGGTCTGGGCCATGAGCTTGCTCGCGCTGCTGGCATTGATCGCTCGCTGGCGCAAAGCCAAGGCGACCACGCTGGATGCCTGGCTGGGATTGGTGATGTGCGCCTGGGTATTCGACATCGCACTCTCGGCCATGCTCAACGCCGGGCGCTTCGACTTGGGTTTCTACGCCGGACGTATCTACGGCCTGCTGGCCGCCACTTTCATCCTGGCGGTGCTGATGCTGGAAAACGGCCGGCTTCTCCGCCAATTGCTGCTCTCCAGGCACGGCGAAATGCAGAAATCTGCTGAGCTGGTCGCAGCCAATAAAGAGCTCGAAAGCTTCAGCTATTCGGTCTCTCACGACCTGCGCGCCCCTTTGCGTGCCATCGACGGCTTCGCGGGCATGTTGATGCGGCGTGCGGGAGCGCGCCTGGACAACGAGGATTTGCGCCTGCTCAACGTCGTCCGCGACAACAGCAAGATCATGGGGCAGTTGATCGACGACCTGCTCGCTTTTTCCAGGCTGGGGCGCCAGGAACTCACGCGTAGCGAGATCGACGTCACGCTGTTGGTGCAGGAGGTATGGAAGGGCGTGAGCGAGCCATTCGCCGGCGAACTGGTACTCAACGACCTGCCCCGTGCCAGGGGAGATCGCGCCCTGCTCAAACAGGTCTGGATCAACCTTCTGTCCAACGCCGTCAAATACAGCAGTGGCGCCACGGCCCCTCGCATCGAAGTCGGCGGTCGAGACGAGGGCGGGCATTGTCGCTATTGGGTACGTGACAACGGGGCCGGGTTCGACATGCGCTACGTCGGCAAGCTGTTTGGCGTATTCCAGCGGCTGCACAGTGCCGAGGAGTTCCCGGGAACCGGAGTGGGGTTGGCCATCGTAGCCAGGGTAGTCCTGCGTCATGACGGCAAAGTCTGGGCCGAAGGCGCGCTTGGCCAGGGCGCCACCTTTCACTTCAGCCTACCCAATCAAACCCCGACGGAAATGGCCGCGCAAGGGCGACTGTATGGACACCTTGCCAATTGCTGACGTTTTGCTGGTGGAAGACAGCCCAGCCGATGCGGAGATGACGCTGACCACCCTAAGGGCGCAGCGGACTGACAGCTGCGTCGAGTGGGTGAGAGACGGGGAAATCGCGTTGGACTACCTGTATTGCCAGGGAATCTACCTGACCCGGCAAGCCGTACTCCCGAAGCTCGTGCTGCTGGACCTGAAGCTGCCCAAGGTAGATGGCCTGGAAGTACTGCGGCGCATGAAACAAGACGGCCTTTTGCGCGCCGTGCCGGTCGTCGTCCTGACCTCCTCCGCGACCGAGGAGGACATGGTCCGCTGCTACGCGCTTGGCGTGAACAGCTATGTCGTCAAGCCCGTCAGCTTCGACCAGTTTCATTTAGAGATCGGCAAGCTTGGCATCTATTGGCTGCTGGTCAACAAGACCCACTATGCCCGCTGACTGATGACCATGGACCAGAGCACATTGATCAAAGTCTTGCTGCTGGAGGACCTCGCGGTCGACGCGGAGTTGGCCCGGGACGCGCTGCAGCAGGCGGGACTGCGCTTCGAGATGCAACATGTCGCCGAAGAAGAAGACTACCTGACCGTGTTGCAGTCGGGCTGGCCCGATATTGTTGTCGCCGACTACTCCTTGCCACGCTTTGACGGCCCGCAAGCGCTGGCATTGCGCGCCAGGACGGCACCCGATGTACCGTTCGTATTCCTCACCGGTTCCCTGGGGGAAGAAAGGGCGGTGGAAACCCTGCGCAGCGGTGCCACCGACTATGTGCTGAAAACCAGCCTGCCCCGACTGCCGGTCGCTGTGCTACGCGCACTGGCCGAAGCAGACGCGGCCCGCGATCAGGCACGGGTCAAACGGGAGCTGGAGGAGAAGAGGCAGCTGCTGGAAGCCGTCCTGACGACGACCGGGGCCCTGATCGTCGTCCTGAACAACGATGCCCGGATCAGCCAGCTCAATCCCTCGGCAATACATAGTTCGGGCAGGAACTACGAGTCGCTGCTGGGGCAGCCATTTGTATCGGTATTTGCCAACCAGGACGAGCGCGACTGGGTAGACACGCAACTGGCCAGGCTGGGCGAACTCAATACCGACGACGCGCGCAACGTAACCTGGCGTAGCCGCATCGGCGTCTCTTCCATCCAATGGGCGGCCAGCCGCTTGCCCAAGCTTGATGGCCAGGCACCGTTCGCCGTACTGGCGGGCATAGACGTGACCGAGCAGGAAATTGCCGAACAACAGGCCCATTTCCTACGCCACTATGACAGCCTGACCGGCTTGCCGAACCGGGACCTGCTCAAGCATCGCCTCACGCTGATGCAACTGGGTAGCGGCGAAAAGCAGCAGGCGCTGGTACTGATCGGCGTCGATCGCCTGGCCGACATCCGTGACAGCCTGGGCAGCGCCATCAGCAATCAGCTGCTGCACGACATCGCCCGGCGCCTGAGTACTTGGCAGCAACCGACCGAGTGCGTGGCCAGGGTGGGTGACATCAGCTTCGCCCTGATCCTGGAGGTTGCCAACGAAGCCGAATTGATCCGGCAGCTTCGACAGCTGCTGGCCATTCTGCGCAACCCGCATCATCTGAAGGGGCGTGACTTCTTCCTGCCGGCCTATATCGGGGCCGTCATGCATACGCCCGATGCAGACCCAGAAGCCATGTTGCAATCCGCAGAAGCGGCGCTGCACCGCGCAACAGGGGCGATGGGCGAGGGCTTCCAGCTCTATGAAAGCACACTCTCCGTCGAAGTGACCGAACGGCTCATGCTGGAAGCAGAGCTACGCGTCGCCCTGCGGGACCCGGCGCAACTGGAGCTGCACTATCAGCCGCAGGTCAGCCTCAAAAGCGGCCAGATCGTAGGCGTGGAAGCCCTGCTGCGATGGCAACACCCCAGACTGGGACTGCTTCCTCCATCGAAGTTTATTGCGTTCGCAGAATCCTGTGGCCTCATCGGGGAGCTGGGCAGGCTGGTACTGCACACCGCCTGCCGGCAAGCGCAGGCGTGGCAAGACGCCGGCCTGCCCCAGGTCACCATGGCCGTCAATCTGGCGGCGGCGGAATGGTCCAATCCCCAGCTCCTGGCGCAGGTCACCGACGCCTTGTCGCAGAGTGGTCTGGCGCCCGGCCACCTGGAGCTGGAGCTGACCGAATCGACCTCCATGCACGACCCGGACTCCACGATAGAGACCATGGCCCGGCTGAAGGAAATGGGCATACACGTGTCCATAGACGATTTCGGCACGGGTTACTGCAATCTCAACTACCTGAAACGGTTTCCCGTGGACAGACTGAAGCTGGACCGCAGCTTCGTGCAGGACATTACCGTCGACCCGGATGACCTGGCCATCTCCCGCACCGTGGTCGCCATCGCCCACCAGCTCCGCCTGGAGGTCGTGGCCGAAGGGGTCGAAACCGAAGGGCAGTTGGCGCTGCTGGCCGCCATGGGCTGCGACATCATCCAGGGCTACTATTTCAGCCGCCCCCTGCCTGCCGACGCCTGCGCTCGGCTGCTCGCCGAGCGCCCCACGCTCACCCTGGGATCATGGCGCAGCAATCGGCGGACCTTGCTGCTGGTAGACGACGAAACAGGGGTGTTGACCGCCGTCCAACGGCTGCTGCGCGGCCACGACTACCGGGTGCTCGCCACACAGAACCCAGCCGAAGCATTCGAGCTGCTCGCTACACATAGTGTCGGCGTCGTCATTTCCGATCAACGCATGCCGGAATTGAACGGCACTGAGTTCCTGAACCGGGTCAAGGATATGTACCCGGACACGATACGCATCATCCTTTCCGGCTACACCGATCTGCAAACCATTACCGACGCGGTGAACCGCGGCTACGTGTACAAGTTTTTGACCAAGCCCTGGGAAGACCAGACCCTGCTTGAGGCCATTGCCGACGCCTTCGAAAAGCACGAGTCCAATCTCCCCCAAGGCCAGGGAACCAGGAGGACCGAATGATGGGCCGTGCCACTACCTTCCGCAGTACACAAACGAGCAATATCGATCCGGTCGCCGCCGCGCAGGAGTTCCATGCCGGTGTGTTCCAGCCCGACATGGAACTGGTGCTGTTCTTCTGCTCCAGCCACTACCACCTGCCTTCGCTGGCACAGGAGCTGAACCATTTGTTCCAGGGCGTGCGCCTCGTCGGCTGTACCACGGCCGGCGAGATCGGGCCGGCCGGGTATTTGAGCCGCGGTATTACCGGGCTCAGCCTCTCCAAAGGAGAGTTCTGCGCGGAACTCGGTCTGCTGGAGGACCTGCAAGGGTTCAGTGACACCCAGGGCCAGGCCCACGTCCACGAATTGCTGCAGCGGTTCGAGCGCCGTGCGGCCGAACCTGCCGCAGCCCATCCTTTCGCGTTCCTCTTGATCGACGGCCTCTCCATGCGGGAGGAGGTGGTCAGCCGCTGCCTGCAAAACTCCCTGGGGCGTATTCCCCTGGTGGGCGGCTCCGCGGGCGACGATCTCAAGTTCGAGCGGACCTATGTTTTCTACCAGGGAAGATTCCGCAGCAATTGCGCCCTTCTGGCCTTGATTTCGTCGGTACATCCCACACGCATCTTCAAGACCCAGCACTTCACGGCCACCGAGGAACGCCTCGTCGTCACCGCGGCGGATACAAGCCGGCGGGTGGTCTATGAAATCAACGGCCTGCCGGCTGCACAGGAGTACGCCCGGCTGGTCGGGGTTCCCGTGGAGGCACTGTCGCCCGCCCTCTTTGCCGCCAACCCCATCGCCGTGGTCATCGACGGCACGGAATACGTGCGTTCGATCCAGAAAGCCGGCAGTGACGGCTCGCTGACCTTTTACTGCGCCATGGATGAAGGCCTGGTGTTACGCATCACCCGCGGTGGCAATCTGATGCACAACCTGACCCAGTCCTTCCGGCAGATCAAGTCGGAAATCGGCGAGATCCAGCTCGTGCTGGGCTGCGACTGCATATTGCGCAATCTGGAGATATCCCAGAGCGAGCTGAAGCGGGCCGTCGGCGAGGTATTCAGACTACAGGGCACAGTCGGGTTCAGCACCTACGGTGAGCAATACCATGGTGTGCATGTGAACCAGACCTTTACTGGCGTAGCCATCGGCTATGCCAAGGAGCAACGCCATGGTTGAGCGGGCAATACTGCGCGCCCCGGCAGAAGGGGTGGAGCTGCAGGCGGAAGTAGTCCGCCTCAACAAGATCGTGTCCGCGCTGATGCATAGGGTGGAACGCAGCATGGACGGCGATGGCTCCGATTTCAGCGTCTTCCAGACCGCGGTGATGCTGGACCACGAAGTGCACATGCGTACCCGTGCACTCCAGGCCGCCTTGCGCGAGAACGAACAGATCAACGACGCCTACCGGCTTGCCCAGCAGCAGATGCAGCTGGAAATACTCGAACGCAGGCAGATCCAGGAGATGCTTGAGCAGGAACAAGCCGAGCAGGAGGCGTTGATCAAACAGCTGGAAGACGCGCATAGCCAATTGCTGCAATCGGAGAAGCTTGCCTCCATCGGCCAGTTGGCGGCGGGCGTGGCACATGAGATCAACAACCCCATCGGCTTCGTCAATTCCAACCTGAACACGCTGAAGGGCTACGTGGGCAAGCTGCTGGAGCTTATCGCCGTCTACCAGTCGCTCGAGTCCATGCTCCCCCAGGACACCAGCCTTCACCAACGGCTCGCCAACGCCAAGAAAACCAGCGACTTCGAATATCTGCAGGAAGACATCGGCCTGCTCATCGCAGAATCCATCGAAGGCACATCGCGGGTCCGCCGCATCGTCCAGGACCTGCGGGACTTTTCGCGTGCCGGCGAGATGGAATGGCAGACCGTCGATATCCACCAGGGGCTCGACAGCACGCTGAACGTGGTGTGGAACGAGATCAAGTACAAAGCGGAGGTCGTCAAGCAGTATGGCGAACTGCCCCCGGTAGAGTGCCTGCCCTCCCAACTCAACCAGGTATTCATGAACCTCCTGGTGAACGCCGCCCAGGCGATACCGGAACGGGGCCAGATCGTCTTGCGCAGCGGGGTCAGGGGCGAGGAAGTCTGGATCAGCATCGCAGACAACGGCGCCGGCATCCCTGCACACGTCCTGCCCCGCATCTTCGACCCATTCTTCACCACCAAGCCGATCGGCACCGGTACCGGCCTGGGATTATCGGTCTCCTACGGCATCATCAGCAAACTCAGTGGCCGTATCGAAGTGGAAAGCCAGGTCGACGTCGGCACCACCTTCACCATCTGGTTGCCGATACATCACAGGCCCAGTGACGATGCCAAGCAGGCCCATTGAGACGACAAGGCCGGTCAAAGCCCACCATGGAAGAAAAACCCAGAACCCTGTTGCTGGTCGACGACGAGGCCAACGTCCTGTCGGCACTGACCCGACTCTTCCGGTCCGAGGGATACAGCGTGATACGGGCCGGCGGCGGGCAGGAAGGGCTGGCAGCCTTGTCCCGCCAGGCCGTGCAGGTCGTCATTTCCGACCAACGCATGCCTGGCATGACCGGCGTGGAATTCCTGCGCAAGGTCAAGGCAAGCTATCCAGACACCGTCCGCATCGTCCTCTCCGGCTATACCGACCTGCAATCGATCACCGATGCGATCAACGAGGGCGCCATCTACAAGTTCATGACCAAGCCCTGGAACGATGAGGAACTCAAGGCCGTCATTGCCGAAGCATTCGTCGTTCACGAGGCCCTGTCCAACCATGAGCAGCAGATGCAGGAGCTGGTGCACAAGGCCGAGCACGACGCGATGTACATGGAGAACCTGATCGCCCAGGCGGAATCGACGGACAAGCTCAATCTACAGCTACTGACGATGGTGCAGGAGATGGTAGAGCTCATGCCTGTTCCACTACTCGGGATCAGCAGCGAGGGCGAGATCATGCTGGTCAACCGGGCGGGGAGCTCGGCCTTCGGTGTCTCGGCCTCGCCCGGGAGTCCCGCCTCGCGCTGCCTCCCGGAATCGGTCCTGGCCACCATGTCTGGAGATTGGCCAACCGGAGCGGGTACCTATGTCACGGCGCCTGATCTCGAAGGCCGGCTGAGACGCTTCTTTGTGGCACGTTTGGGACGTTGGTCGCATGCCGACGGTTATTGTGTACTGCTAGGGGAAACAGACGAATGGATGCCCAAACCTTCGAATCGTGGCTAAGGGACCCGGTCTACTTGCCAAGCAGCCGCAGCGTGGTGTGGGAATTGCTGCGCTCGCTCGACAAGCCCGATGTGCCGACGGCGGAGGTACAGGAGCTGGTCAGCCGTGACCAGGGACTGGTAGCGCGCATGCTCAAGCTGGCCAATTCACCTTTCTTCGGTGTATCGCGCCAGGTCAACTCGCTGCCCGATGCGGTGGTCGTGCTCGGGCTGATGAATGTCAGGCGACTCGCCATTGCCGCCTCGCTGCTGGAAGAAGAAGCCGAACTGCTACAGAGCTATTGGAAACATTCGCTCCGCATCGCCTACTTGAGCGAGAGCATCGCGCACTACACCCGCGCCACGCCGGCGATCTGTTTTGTCTACGGGCTATTGCGGCATATCGGTCTGCTGGTCTTTTACGGTCACGACGCGGCTTTCGGCCCCAAGCTGATCCATCCCCAGGAGCAGGGTCCCATCCTGCTCGCTGAACAGCAACAAACTTACGGTTTTGACCACCTGAAGCTTGGCTGCCAGTTGTTGGAGTCGTGGCGCCTGCCCTCGCAACTCAGCGACGCCATCTCGCGTTGCTACGCCGAGCCCCCTGCACCGTACTCCAGCATCGCGCTCTGCAGTCAGATTGCCGATCATTGGGTGACCCATGCAGCACGCGAGGACGGCGAAGACTTCACGCTGCCGCAGTGGATGCACGAGCAAGGCGTGCTCCATCCACAGTGCCTGACCGATCTGGCAAGCGAACTTGGCCGGGTAGATGAAGGCATACGCCGGCAGTTTGGCTAAGTGCCACAGAGCGTGGCGCCCCGCCGCGCCTGGACGACACTGAGGACGACACCTCGCCCCAAGCAATATCGCACAAACCAAAAATCAAAGGCCCTGCAGGCAATTACGCAAGGGCTCTTTATTTGAAAGCGCCGACAGCTCCAAGGGCAGCATCTCAATGCCAGGCATGCGCTCATCCAGAAATAGCCCGGTCCTGCCGGGCTTTTTCACATCTATGCTGCAAGCTCATCCCCACCTGATCGTGTCGGCTTTAGCTGCCGGACTACCACCATGTTTGCCATTCATCGTTCTCTAATACAGCTCATCGCAAGAACTTGCACCAACAGTCCCAGCGGGCATGCTGCCGGGTCCGCGCGCCTTCTTCCGGCTCGCGACCTTGCCACGAACCTGGAGACTCCATGCGTCGCCCCCTTCGTACTCTCGCCCCGGCGCTTATGGCCGGTCTGATCGGCGCCAGCGGTCTGGCCGCCCCTGCCCCCGCCAGCGGCTATCAACTGCCGGCCCCTGAGCTGCAAGCCCTGGTAGACGCCCCGCGCGGCCCGCTGTTTTCCATCGGTCCCAAGCGCGGCACCGCGCTCTTGACCGGTCTACCCGGCTTGCCGGCCATTGCCGTGGTGGCCCAGCCCGAGCTCAAGCTCGCCGGCCTGCGCATCAACCCCAAGGTTCGCGCCGCCAGCCGTTTTGACTTTGGCGACAGCCTGAGCCTCCTGGACGTCAAGACCGGTCAGACCCGCCCCGTCAGCGGCTTGCCCAAGAACCCACGCATTGCAGACAGCGCCTGGTCGGCCGACGAGCGCTACGTCGCCTTCAGCCTCTGGGGCGACGATGGTGTCGAGCTGTGGCTGCTCGATGTAGAAAAGGCCAGCGCCCGCCCACTGCTGCGCGACCATCTGAACGCCATCGTCGGCAGTGGCTTCACCTGGCTCAATGGCAGCCAAAAGCTGCTGGTGCGCCTCGTGCCAGCCAAGCAGGCGGCGGCGCCGGAAGCGGTCACCATCCCGAGCGGCCCCAATACCCAACAATCGCAGGGCGGCAAGGTATCGCAGACCCGTACCTATCCCGACATGCTCAAGACGCCGGCCGACGCCGACCTGCTCGACTGGCAGCTGCAAGCCCAACTCGGCGTAGTGGGCATCGATGGCAAGCTGGAGCGTATCGGCCCGGTCGCCACCCTCTTGGGCGCGCAGCCCTCGCCGGACGGTAAGCACATCCTCACTGCCCAGCTGCATCGTCCCTATTCCTACCTGGTGCCCTTCATCCGCTTCCCGCGTGCGGTCGAGGTCTGGGACATCCACGGCAAGAAGCTCAAGTCCATCGCCGACCAGCCCCTCCTGGAGCGCATGCCCTCGGGCAATGACGCGGTCCAGGACGGCCCTCGCGACTTCGCCTGGCGCAACGACGCCCCGGCCACGCTGTACTGGGTCGAGGCCCAGGATGGCGGCGACCCGGCCAAGGAAGCCACGGTGCGTGATCGCGTCTACCTGCAGGCAGCCCCCTTCAGCGAAGCGCCGCGCAAACTGATCGACCTCGCCTGGCGCTTCAACGGCATCGTCTGGGGCCGCGACGACCTGGCCCTGGTCGACGAAGGCTGGTGGAAGAGCCGCGACACCCGTACCTGGCGCGTCCAGCCGGGCAAGGCCGATGCCGCGGCCGAACTGCTGTTCGCCCGCAAATCCGAGGACCGCTACGCCGACCCGGGTGACCCGTCTACCCAGCTCAACGCCTTTGGCCGCCCGGTACTGCGCACCACGGCGGACGGCAAGTCGCTGTTCCTCCTGGGTGACGGTGCCAGTCCTGAGGGTGATCGCCCCTTCCTCGACCGCTATGACCTCACCAGCAAGCAGAGCACCCGCTTGTGGCGCTCAGCCGCGCCCTACTACGAGCGCGTGTTGGCCCTGCTGGACAACGAAGGCCATCGCGTCGTCACCAGCCGCGAATCGGTCGACGAGCGCCCCAATTTCTACCTGCGCGACCTCGGCCAAGCCGGCGAGCCCAAGGCGCTGACCCAGTTCCCGCACCCCACCCCGCAGCTCAAGGGCGTGCAGAAGCAGCAGATCAAGTACAAGCGGGCCGATGGCGTGGAACTCAACGCCGTGCTCTATACCCCGCCCGGCTACGACGCCAAGCGGGACGGTCCGCGTCCGCTCCTGATGTGGGCCTACCCGCAGGAGTTCAAGACCACCGAAGCCGCCGGCCAGGTCACCGACTCGCCCTACCGCTTCAACCGCATCAGCTACTGGGGCCCGCTGGCCATGCTGGCGCGCGGCTATATCGCGCTCGACCATCCGGCCATGCCTATCGTCGGCGTGGGCGACAAGGAGCCGAACGATACCTATATCGAGCAGCTGCGGATGGATGCCGAGGCGGCGGTGGACGAAGTAGTGCGCCTGGGCGTGACCGACCGCGACCATATCGCCGTCGGTGGCCATAGCTACGGCGCCTTCATGACTGCCAACCTCTTGGCCCATACCCGGCTGTTCCGCGCCGGCATCGCCCGCTCCGGTGCCTACAACCGCACGCTCACCCCGTTCGGTTTCCAGGCCGAGGACCGCAATTTCTGGGAGGCCAAGTCGGTGTACCAGACCATGGCGCCGTTCAACTATGCCGAGCAGATCAAGGACCCGCTCCTGATGATCCACGGTGAGATGGACAACAACCCCGGCACCTTCCCGGTTCAGAGCGAGCGCATGTACCAGGCGCTACAAGGTCTCGGTGCCACCACCCGCCTGGTGATGCTGCCCAATGAAAGCCACGCCTACCGGGCACGCGAGTCCATCCTGCACATGCTGTGGGAACAGGATCAATGGCTGGAGACCTATGTGAAGAACGCGAAACCGCGGAAAACCAACTAGGAATGGCTTAGATCAGGCGCCCGGGAAACCCGGGCGCCTGCCGCCGGCGAAACGGAAGCAGCGGTCTTTCTTGATCTAGCCCCCGCCCCCTCCGCCCCGCCCGCCGGCGGGGAACCTCGCTACGCTCGCCGCGGTACTGATAACGGTCTGCTTTTCGAGACAAACGCACCGCGCGAACAAGCGAAGTAAGGCGCCAGACGACAGAAAGGCCGGGTTACTACCCGGCCTTTTTCGTATATGCCGGTTACTACTGCGGCGAACAGGTACCGAACTGCGTGACCGTCGGCGAGTTGCGCAGAAAGCTCTTTTTAATGATGGGCGTATAGGCGCAATACACCCCCTTGTTGGTGTAGTACATGGTCACCCGGTTGCTGCCCTCCTGTTGCTCTCTTATCTCCAGCACCACCAACTCGCTCAACTGGTTGTCGAAGCTCTTGGCCAGCGCGGTCAGTACCGGCGGCGGTAGCTTGCGCAGGTTTTCCGGCAGCTCGGCCCTGGGCAGCAGGTGTTGCCGCTGCTCCCCCTCGCGCTTGAGGCTGGCCTCGGCATCGCGTACCCCGGCCAGCGCCCGCTCGGTCAGGCTGGTGGCCGGCAGCGCTTCCGGCAGGCTTAGCGTGGCGGGCGCAGGCGTCGAGGCAGAGGGTTGGGCCGGAACGACCTCAGTCGTTGCCGCCTTGTCCTTCGGTTCTGTGCGGCGTACTGGCTGTACCGATGGCGCAGTGACCACCGGGCGCTTTTGCGGCTCGGGCTGGGCCGGCCGGCTTTGCGGCTGCCATAGCTGCAAGCGTACCTGCAAGGGCTCGCTAGGCAGCGTCACCCGCTGGGTCACCCCGCGCCAGCACAAGATCAACAGCACATGCAGCAATAGCGAGATGCTGATCGCGTAACGACCATTCCGCCGAGGATACGCTGTCGCCAGCGGTGGGCTCATGGTCATGCTCACCATCCGACCACCTCACCGGTAAACCGCACCATGGCGCCGGGCAATGGCGCTGACGGCCCTACTTGCAATACCTTCGGCACGCCATCATCTACATGCCAAGCCGTGCTAGTGCCGTGCATTGCAGGACCTGCGAAAGCGGGCCCGGCCTGACACCGGGGGCACAACCGTTGCTCCATGCTTCCCTCCAGATTATTTTCTTGTCGCGCTCCGACTGCCTTATTCGGCGGGCGTTCCGCGGCAGTAGCGAATTTTTCCGGTGCTATCATTGCGCACCGTCAGAAAGGACCCCCGCCATGTTTGAAACCAGCGACCGCACCCGCACGCCCAACTACGAGGAGCTGGACAAGCAGCTGGCCGCCCTGTTCGAGGGTGAGCGCAACTTCATCGCCAACGCCGCCCAGTTCTCGGCCTTCATCTACCAGACCCTGGACGCACTGAACTGGTCGGGCTTCTACCTGGCCCACGGCCAGGAGCTGGTACTCGGCCCCTTCCAGGGCAAGGTCGCCTGCGTGCGCATCCCCTTCGGTCGCGGCGTCTGCGGCACCACCGCCGTCAAACGCGAGACCGTGGTAGTGGCCGACGTGCACGCCTTCCCCGGCCACATCGCCTGCGACGCCGCCTCCAATTCGGAAATCGTGCTGCCGGTAATCCAGAACGGCGAGCTGATCGGCGTGTTCGACATCGACAGCCCCGAGACCAACCGTTTCTCCGATGCCGACCGTATCGGCCTGGAAAAGCTGGTTGCCCGCTTCGCCGCCATGACGGACAAACCTTGACCCGGAGTCACATCGCTGCACCCACCCGGTGCAGCGCTTATTGCCGGAACGCCTACATTGCCTTGAAACGCCAGGCATAGGCCTGGCTGACCTTCAGGCGCTCGGGCCGGCCGCGCAATTCCACCGTGATCCGGCCCAGCTCATCGCGGCGGGCGCGGGCAATCGCCTCGGCCCGTACCACCACCCCGCGGTGGATCTGCCAGAACTGCTCAGGGTCCAGGCCAGCAACCAGCTCGCGCAAGGGCTTGCGCACATGCGCCTCGTCCTCGCCGCTCACCACCCGGGTGTACTTCTCGTCCGATTCAAAAAACAGGATCTGCTCGATCGGGAACAACTTGATCGTGTCGCCCACGCTGGCGCTGATCCAGCGTATGCGTTGCTCGGTCTCGACCTGCGGGCGCAGGCGCCGGTCCAGCTCGGCCATGAGCCGACCGATGTCAGGCGCGGTTTCTGACAAACGCAGACGCTCACGCAGGCGCGTTACCGCCTGCTCCAGCCGCGCCTTGGCGACGGGTTTGAGCAGGTAGTCCAGCGCCCCGGCAGCAAAGGCCTCGACCGCGTATTGGTCGTAGGCGGTGGTAAATACCGCATGGCAGCGGCCGCTGACCGCGTGCGCCACATCCAGGCCAGACAGCCCCGGCATGCGGATATCGAGAAAGGCCACATCCGGCTGCAAGCGCTCTATCGCCTCCAGCGCATCGGCCCCATGCTCGCATTCGGCCAGTACCTCCAGCTCCGGCCAGCATTCGGCCAACATACGGCGCAGCTCGCTGCGCAACAGGTCTTCATCTTCGGCAATGATGGCGGTGGGCATCAATCTCTCCAGATTCTCAGTTCAAGGTGCCAGGGGCAGCTGTATGGCCGCCCGCACGCCGCCTTCGGGGCGGGCCTTCAGGCTCAGGCTGGCGCGCTTGCCGTAAAGCTCACGCAGCCGCTCGTCGATATTGCTGAGCCCCAGGCCGCTACCCGAGGTATGGCCACCAAAGCCCACGCCGTCGTCGCAGACCGACAACTCCAGATAGGGCTCACCCGCCAGCTCCAGGCAGCTGGCACGCACTTCGATGTGGCCTGGCCCGATCTTGGGCTCGATGCCATGCTTGACCGCATTCTCCACCAGCGAGATCAGGAGCAGCGGCGGCACCGAGCGCTCAGCCAAGCCCGGTTCCACCTCCACGCTGAAGCTCAGCCGCGGTATGCGGGCTCGCATCAGGCCCAGGTAGGCTCGGGCGGTATTGAGCTGGGCCGAGAGACAGGCCTGGGCGCTGCTGCCATCACTGCGTAGCTGCGGTACCGTGGCGCGTAGATAGTCCACCAGGTGGTCGATGATGGCGGCCGCCCTGCCCGGGTCGGAACTGATCGCCGAGCGCACGCCAGCGAGGGTATTGAACAGGAAGTGCGGTTCCACCTGCGCCGCCAGGACCGATAGCCTCAGCTCGGCCTGGTGGCGGGCGGCCTGGGCCCGCGCCAGCTCCTCACGCTGCAGGGCCTGAGCCAGCCGGCCACGCTGGCGAAAATAGGTAATCAGATGCCAACCACCGCCCAGCCAGAACACCAGCAGGTAGACGCTGCCCCTACCCAGCACCGTACCCAGCAGCTGGGGGTCGAAGCCGGAGGAGGTCGCCTTGCCCCCCTGCGCCGCCGCCTTGGCAGGGCCCTTGGCCTGCGCATCCAACCCGTTGATGGTGGCCGAGCCACCCACCTGTACCGCGAGCTGCACCTTGTCGGCACCAAACAGCGCCCGCTTGATCACGTAACTCCCACCCTCAGACAAGCCCGAGCTGACCAGCATGCCAAACAGAATGGCCAAGACAACCGCCCAGCCTTCGCGTGCTGCCGACCAGCCACGGCGACACGCCAGCACCCCCAGCCACGGCCCCAAGGTGCAAAGCACCAGACCTGCAACTCCCAGCGACACCAAGGGCACCAGGTAAACCCGCCAGTCACCGCGTGCCCCCAGGATGAGCAGACCGAAAAGGACGATTAGCACCAGCAAGGTGCTGACCAAGGGTAGGGTGCGGTAGCGGTACCAAGTCGCGCTGAATACGGGGTAGTTGCCGGCACGGCTGAACCAGCCGGCCGTCTGCAGCGATACCTCGGCCGGCAAGGGCTGGTCCTGTTGCCTGTCCTCTGCTGTCACCGAGCTGTCCATCTGGGCCGTCCGTCATATTAAATACCGAGGCCGAGCATAGAGGGCTTTGCCCCTTCCGGGCAAAGGGGCGACGAAATACCCCTAGGCGGTGACAAAATAGGACGCCAACGGCATGAAACCGACGGGTCAAGTCCTAAAAACAAGAAACCCCGCACCGGGCGGGGTCTCTGACAGCAGCGTTACAAACAGCCGTGCTATCCGTTGTCCCGGATTTCCAGCTTGTAGCCCACCTTGAGCGCCGACTTGCCGGCGACCTTGTTCCACTTCATCAGCTCGGCCACGGTCACATCATGCTTGCGGGCAATGGTGTCGAGCGTATCGCCACGCTTGACCACATAGCGGACCAGCTTGGGGCCGGCCTTGTCGAGCTTGGCCTGGCGCAGGCCAGGCTTGCTGTCCGGGTCGCGTAGCACCAGTTTGCGGCCCACCGGCACCTTGTCCGACTTCAGGCCGTTGAGCTTCTTCAAATGATCGGTACTGATGCCATGACGGTTGGCGATCGACGCCAAGGTGTCGCCACGCTTCACGGTATAGCTGGCCGGCAGCACGCTCACCGTCGCTTCGGGCGCCGAGTCCGCCGAACGGGTGGCCCCGGCGATCAGGGCCGCCAGATTCTGCCGCTCGCTCACATCCACGCTGTCGCGAATCGGCACCAGGATGGTCTGGCCGCTGGCACTACGGGCGCCACCGAGCTTGTTGACATCGCGCAGCTCGGCCACGGCAATGCCGAATTTGCTGGCGATGCCATCGAGCGATTCGCCGCGCTTGGTCACATAGGGCTGCCAGGACAGGAGCGGCTTGTCGTAGGTCTGCAGATTGCGTTCGAAGGTATCGACCTTGTCGACCGGCAGCAGCAGCTTGCGGTCGTCCTTGTGGGCGAATACCGGGCGGATCAGGCCGGGATTGAGCTGCAGCAGCTCTTCCACCGTGGTGCCAGCGAGCTTGGCCGCCAGCTGCAGGTCCATATGCTTGCCGGTCGAGACGGGCTGGAAGTAAGGCTGGTTGGGCATGGCCGGGATGCTCAGGCCAAACGCCGCCGGGTTGGCGATGATATTGCGCACCGCCAGCAGCTTGGGCACGTAGTTCTCGGTCTCGCGCGGCTTGCGGATGGTATCGAAATCATCCTCCATGCCACGGGCGCGGGTCTTGGCCAGCGCGCGGCCCACACCACCCTCACCCCAATTGTAGGCGGCCAGCGCCAGCTGCCAGTCGCCGAACATATTGTAGAGGTCCTGCAGGTAGTCCAGCGCCGCGTAGGTGGCGGCCATCACATCCTGCCGGCCGTCGTACCACCAGGTCCGCTCCAGACCATAGCGCTGGCCGGTCGAGGGGATGAACTGCCACAGGCCCGAGGCCGAAGCCTGGGATTCCGCCTTGGGAACGAAGGCGCTCTCCACGATGGGCAACAGCGCAATCTCGGTCGGCATGCCGCGCTTCTCGACCTCGCCGACGATAAAGTACAGATAGCGGCGGCTACGCTCGACCACCCGCTGGATGTACTTGGGGTTGTTGGCATAGAAGCGTTCCTGGGCACGCACCGCCGGCGTGTCCACGTCTTCCATCTTGAAACCCGAGCGCACGCGCGCCCACAGATCGGTCTGGTCGGCCGGTGCGAGCAGGGGCGAACCGGCATTGTCGGTTGGGCCGGCAGCGTCCGGCAGCGGCGCCAGCTGCGGCTGGCTGGCCACGGTCCCGGGCGGCGGCACGATCTCGTCAGCCTGGCTCAGCGGCGCAAACAGGGCGGCGACCAGGGCAAACAAGGGTGCGAGGCGGAGATCGATTTTTTGCATGGGCAACAATGAAAAAGGCGTGTCGCAACGGAACAAACGCGGGGACACGCCAGATTGAAAACTGCCGCGATGGTAGGGCGACAAACAGCCAGCGTCAACCAAAAATGCCTTACGAATCAATATGGAATGCCCATATGGCAATGCGCATATCCAGGCAGCATAACGCGATCAGGTGGGTTGACCGGCTGTCGGTCCAGACCTGCGGCCTGACGATCGGCCAACTCAGCGAAAACCATCTTTCCAACGCCTGAGCGCGGCAAAGACTTCAACCGGCTCATCGTTTGCCGCGCCCTGGCCACGTGCTGCGGCACGCACCGCCGGTTCGGCCCAGCGCAGGAAAGGGTTGGTGGCCCGCTCCAGTGCCAGTGTGCTCGGCAAGGTCGGCTCACCGCGTTCACGGCGCGCAGCATCGGTCCGGCTGCGCCACAGCAGCTCGCTATTGCCGGGTTCCACCGCCAGCGCAAAACGCTGATTGGACAAGGTGTATTCATGGGTACAGCACACCAGCGTCTCTGCCGGCAGCGCCAACAGGCGGGCCAGTGAATGCTGCATCTGCGCCGCCGTGCCCTCGAACAAGCGACCGCAACCGCAGGCAAACAGCGTATCGCCGCAGAACAGCACACCCTGGCCGTAGTAGGCCAGGTGATCCAGGGTGTGGCCGGGCACCGCCAGCACCTCAAAGCGCAAGTCCATGTCGGCCAGTTGCAAGCTGTCGCCGTCAGCCAGTGATTGCGTAACCATGGGGATGCCCGCCGGGCCGTAGACCGGACAGCCCCAGATTGCCGCCAGTTCTGCCACGCCGCCGGTATGGTCGCCATGATGGTGGGTCAGGAGGATGGCCGACAGGGTCAAACCCAGCTCGGCCAGCCGCGCTGCCACGGGTGCCGCGTCCCCCGGGTCCACCACCAGCGCCCGCTCGCCCTGTCGCAGCAGCCAGACGTAGTTGTCCTGCAAGATAGGAACAGGCAGGATGGATAGCATGAACGTCTCCCTCGATGATGACTTGCTGGCACCGGTCCGCTACGCCCGCTGGCTCGACAGCCCGCTCGGCCAGTACGTGCTGACGCGCGAGCAGGCCTTTTTCGAGCGGGCGGTGGCCGATGTGTTCGGCTACTACGCCGTGCAGCTGGAGCTGCCCGGTATTGATCTCTTGGCCACCAACCGCATGCCAACCCGTCTGACCGCCGGCCTCTCGGAAGGTTGCCAGCTCGCTTGCGACCCGGCACAGCTGCCCTTCCCGGCCGCCAGCGTCGATCTCCTGATCCTGCCTCACACCCTGGACTTCCACGGCGACCCCCGCAGCGTGCTGCGCGAGGCGGAGCGGGTATTGGTGCCCGAAGGCAGGCTGATGCTGACCGGCTTCAACCCCTGGAGTCTATGGGGCGCAGCCAGGCTAGGCAAACGCCGTCGCGGCATCCCCTGGCAAGCGCAGTTCCTCGGCCTGCCAAGGGTCAAGGACTGGATGGCGCTGTTGGGGCTGGAGCTCGAAAGCAGTCGCGTCTGCTGCTATGCGCCGCCACTCACGCACGTGGGCTGGCAGGAAAAACTGGCTTTTATGGAGAGAGCCGGTGATCGCTGGTGGCCGGTAGGCGGCGGCGTCTACTGCCTGGAAGCGGTCAAACGGGTGCGTGGCATGCGCTTGATTGCACCGGGCTGGAAGAAAGCCCGCGCCCGCGTACGCCCGGTGGCGGTGGCCGTGCCGGACCGGCACAGTCCGCACGAACAATAGTCGCCTCGCTCAGCGCTCGGCGTGTTCCGTCCGCCAGGCCTGCACCACCGGGACCAGGCTGGTCAGCCGGTCCATGCGCAGCACCCCGTCAGGCAGGCGCTTGAGCCCGCTGGCACCCGCCCCACCCAGCCATAGTGCTACGCCGGCTGGGAGCCGCTGCCTCAGTGCGTGCACCAGTTCCATCGCCTCCCGCGTGGGGAAGGTCGAGGACAGCGATAGCGCCAACACATCACAACCCAATTCCACGCTCGCCTCGGTCATATCCTCCAGCGGCAGCGACACGCCCAGCGACCAGGTCTGGCAGCCCTGCATGCGCAGCATGGCCTCGACCATCAAGAGACCCAGGCCGTGCTGCTCGCCCGACGGCGTGGTCAACAATACCCGGGGAGGAGCCAGCGGTTGGTTCAGCGCATTGATCGCCGAACGCACCGTCTGCGATACCAGTTCCACATAGGCATGCTCCTGCCAGGCACCGATCTCGCCGGCGAACCAGGCCTCACCCACCCGGGCATTGGCCAGCGGCATGAACTCGGCCACAAACTCGCGCAGCCCGCGCACCACCAGCTCGCCTTGCAGATAGCGCTGCACCGCGGCCAGATCATGCTCGGTCAGGCAGCGGACCAAAGGGTCCACATCGGCCCGGCCCTCGGCCTGTTCGCTACCCCTGCTGATGCGCTCCAAGAGCTGCGACAACTCGGCCGCTTCGCTACGGACGATCTTGCTCGGCCGCAGCCCCCGGTCCAGGAGGCGCCGCACCAGGCGCAGCTTCTCCACCTGCTCGGGCGGGTAGACACGATCGCCCTGTGCATCCCGCGCCGGTTGCGGAAAGCCATAGCGGCGCTCCCAGATCCGCAGCAATTCCTTGCTGAGTCCGGTTTCACGCTCGACCGCGCTGATATTCAGACCAAGAGATTGGTCAGCTTTCATGACGATGCTCTTCAGAAAGAGGTGTCCAGCCATCATAACAGTGAATGCTAATGCAAGCGGTTGCCTGCGCGGCATACTGTGGCGTTTCGCCTTCAGTCGGCAGTCACACTAAGCATCTGATTGCACGGACAACAGGGGCCCTATGGTACGGCAATGCAACGCAATGCGTCGCCACGGCCGGTGCGTTGTCGACAAGACCGAGAACCTCGCTACAATGCAGCGGATTCCGGCGACTCCCGCCGCCGGGGCACGATACCAACATGGGAGGTGACAATGCATCACAAGCCGCAATGGCTGGCGTTCACGCTGGCCCTGGCGCTGCCCCTGGCCGCGCACGCAGTGACCGGCGACCCGCAAGCCGGCGCCAAGAAGAACTCGATGTGCGTGGGCTGCCACGGCATACCGGGTTACCAGACCGCATACCCCGACGTCTACCACGTGCCCAAGATCGGTGGCCAGCACGCCGAATACCTGGCGGCCGCCCTGCAGGGCTACAAGACCGGGTCGCGCAAGCATCCCACCATGACCGGCATCGCCGCGCAGCTGTCCGAGCAGGACATTGCCGACCTTGCCGCCTACTACGCCGGCAAGAAGTAAGGGGAGACCATCATGAACGCACGCCTCGCCCTTATCCTGTTGGCTGGCCTCGCACTGAGCAGCCAGGCTGCCGACCTTGCCGCCGGCCGCACCAAGGCCGAACAGGTCTGTGCCGCCTGCCACAATGCCGACGGCAACAGCACCAACCCGCAGTACCCGGTACTGGCCGGCCAGCACGTGGACTATCTGCGCAAGGCCTTGCGCGACTACCAGAGCGGTGCGCGCGGCAATGCCATCATGGCACCGATGGCGCAGGCCCTGTCCAAGGCCGATGTTGAAAACGTCGCCGCCTGGTTCGCGTCGCAGCCCAGCAAGCTCAATATGCAGCGTTGAGTTGCGCCCGGCTTGAAACACCACCAACGGGCCGGCTTATCGGCCCGTTTTGCATCACAGACAACGAAACGCACCATGACCGCACCCGCCGCTCCCGTACTCCGCCATACACAGTTCATCGTCCGCCTGGGTGAGCCGGGCGACGCCGAGGGACTGCGTACCTACCTGCTGGCCAACCGCAGCGCCTTCGCCCCGGTCGAGCCACGCCGGCCAGAGAACTTCTACAGCCTGGAGTTCTGCCTGATGCGGCTGGCGCTCAACCGCAGCCACTACCAGGAAGGTCGTAGCGTCAGTATGCTGGTATTCGAGCCCGACAACCGCACCGTGATCGGCACCATCAATTTCACCAATCTGGTCGGTTACCCCTATCACGGCGCCACCCTGGGCTACTCGCTGGCGCAGACGCACTGGGGCCGGGGCCTGATGCGCGAGGCGCTTACGCTGACCCTGGCCTGGATCTTCGAAAGCCACAATCTGCACCGGGTCACCGCCAACCACCTGCCAGACAACGAGCGCAGCGCGCGCCTCCTGGCTCGGCTGGGCTTTCGCCGCGAGGGCTACGCCCCAGACTACCTCCTCATCGACGGCGTCTGGCGCGACCACGTGCTAACCGCCCTGACCTCCGATACCTGGACCGCACGCGACACCTCGGCCGAACTGGTCTGGCAGGGTACCGGTCGGCCATCCCCCATCTGAGGGATGGCCCATGGGCCGATCTGCCGCTATGCTGCCCGCACCGGCGGCTGACCGTATGGCGGTGGAACCAACATTGTCCGTACCAATCAGAGAATAATGATTTAGAGCCTGCCATGAATTTAAGTGACTGAAAAATCATTTAATTCAACGCACTGACGAGCGTCAGCGTGGTTCCCCGCAGCGGTGGCTGCCAGCGTTCTTGGCGCTGTAGCGCCTGGAACCTGTGTGTGCAAAGCTGCGGGAAGGGTGTGGATTAAAACAGGGAAGGGGCTGCTGTAGCAGGCGTCCTTGCCGCGTAGCGCCAGGGTCTCGCTGGCGCCGACGTTACCTTCCGCCCCCATCAGACCTAAGTTCATAACAGGCTCTTAGACCGCCCGGCATAGAGGCGGGACGCGGGTGCCCACCCAACCGGAGGTATGCATGCTAGACGGGCTGACTCAGCTTTTCGCCAGCCAGGGCTTCATCCCCCATGGCTATTGCTTTGCCTGGTCGTCCAGCCTCTTGTGGACCTATGTCATCGCCAACGCCGCCATCGGCCTCGCCTATTTCAGCATCCCGCTGGCCCTGGTGGTGCTGATACGCCGTCGCACCGAGCTGCGCTTCAACAGCGTGGTTGCCATGTTCGCGGCCTTTATCCTGGCCTGCGGTTCCACCCACTTCCTCGACATCATCACCATCTGGCAACCCATCTACTGGCTCGACACTTGGGCCAGGGTATTTACCGGTGCCATCTCTCTGGTCACCGCGGTGATGCTCTGGCGGCTGATCCCGCAGATCCTGGCCATCCCCAGCCCGCAGCAACTGGCCAGTGCCAACCTCAAGCTCTCCGAAGAGATCGCTGCCCGCAAGGACAAGGAGCAGGAACTGACCCGCAGCGAGGAACAGCTGCGCGCGCTCTACAGCAACCTGGAGGCCAAGGTGGAGGAACGCACCGCCGAGCTGGCCGAGGCCAATGCCCGCCTGCAGGCAGAGGTAACCGACAGGCAGCGCATGCAAAACGAACTGCAGGTGCTCAACCGCAAGCTGGAAGAGTCGATACGCCAACAGGCCTCACATGCCAACGAGATGGAACAGCTCAACATGATGGGCGACCTGATGCAGAGCTGCGTCTCGGTCCAGGAGCTGACCCAGGTGCTGGGCAACTTCGCCGCCGGCTATTTGGAGGCCCCCTCGGGCGGCGTCTACCTGCTGGATGAGGAAGCCGGCCTCGCCGCCATCGAGTGCCAATGGGGTACCCTGCCCGAGGTGGAGAAGGTCTTTCCGCCCAGCGGCTGCTGGGCGCTACGACGTGGCCAGATCCACCCTACCGACCCCCTGCAGCAACACCTGCACTGCCAGCATGTAAGCGACGATGCCGACCATATCTGCATCCCCCTGATCGGCAACGGCGAGACCCTGGGTCTTTTGCACCTGCGTGAGCCACGTGGCCTGCACGCCCCGGCCTTTCTGGAAGGCGTTGCCAAGCGCGCCGCCCTGGCCCTGGTCAGCCTCAAGGCGCGCGAGGCGCTCTTCAATGAAGCCACCCATGACCCGCTGACCAACCTCTATAACCGCCGCTACCTCGATACCGCCCTCGACGACGCCGAAAAACGCGCCCGCCGTAGCGGCCGCACCGTCGGCCTGATGATGCTGGACCTCGACCACTTCAAGTCGGTCAACGACAATTACGGCCACGAAGTCGGCGACCAGGTGTTGCGCGAATTCGCCACCCAGCTGCGCGCCAGCCTGCGCGTCGGTGACGTGGCCTGCCGCTATGGCGGCGAAGAATTCACCGTGCTGCTCAACGGCGCCACCTTGCAAGCCACACGGCAGCGTGCAGAGCAGTTCCGCCAGGCGGTGGAGAAGGTACGTATTCCCTACAAGGACAAGGTCCTGACCTTGACCGTCTCGGTCGGCATTGCGGCCTTCCCCGAGGACGGTGCCAATCTCCACGAGATCCTGCAGGCTGCCGACCGCGCGCTCTACGGCGCCAAGCACAGCGGCCGCAACAAAGTGGTCGCAGCCGGGGAAATCGCCGCAGATGAGACTGCCCACAAGCAGGAGACCCCCGCCGGAGAAGCGATCTGAGCCTCCGGGGGGCGTCAGGAGAAGTAAAGGCAAACGCCCCGGTAGCTACACCGGGGCGTTTGCTTTTACGACACTTGCAGCTACGCAGGGGCTCAGTTGGTCTTGAAGACCACCGCCTTATAGCTATTGGCCGCGCCAACCAGGGCAAAGGTATAGGCCCCACCGGCGACCAGGGTATCGGTCGTCAGCTGCGCCAGCGCCGCACCATTGCTGCTGGCATTGAAGGTCACCGGGTAGGAGAGCGCATCCAGATCCACCGAAGCCGAGCGGTTACCGGCGGCGATATTGCTCAGGAGCGGCTGGTAATTCACCACCGCGTCCACCGAGGCCTGGTCCGGAGTCGCGTTGACAAAGCGGCCACGCGCGCGGCTGCTCGATACCGCCAGATTGCTGTCCTCGAACACCAATGCCGTTGCAGCGCTCGACAAGCCGCTGGAGAACACCGTGTAGTCACGGCCCGGCTGGAAGGTCTGGGACTGGCTGATAAACGCCGCCCCGGTGCTCTCATTGCTGAAGTTCAGGGTGTGCGTGCCGGCGGACTGGATCACATAGTTGGTCACGCCGGCAAAAGGCACAGCCTGGTAGGCGGCGGTGCCATCGAGCGAAATCCGGCTGCCGCTGACATCGGGGCTACCCTGCACCACCCGCAACCGGGCCAGGGTGTTGGGCACAATAACTGCCGAGCCGTCGTCAGGCTTGATACGCATGACCGTCGGCAGCTGGCTGCTACCCAGGGTATGCAGCACCAGCGTGGTGGCGGTCGCGCTGTCGAAGGTCATGGTGGTGTCGAACACCACGGTCTTGGTGCCCGACAGCGTCAACCGCACCCGGTAGCTGCCGCTGGCCGTCTCGCTGCTGTAGGCCGACATGCTGCCGGCAGCGTAGGCATAGACCGTCGGGGTGAGGTTGGAGAGATCGTCACTGGCGCCGGTCACATACAGATCGAACCCCGACAGGTTGTCCGCCGCCAACAGGGTACGGACCACAAACTTGCCGCTGCTGACCGTATAGGCCTCGTCGGTGAAGCTCGCGTACTTCATGCCCACGGCCGAGCCGTAGAGATAGGTCGTGGTATGGCTCTTCTGCGCCGGCGCCAGGGTGAAGGAACCCAGCAAGGCATTGCTGGCGTTGTTGATCTTGATGGTGTAGCTGGCTGCCCAGGCATTGTCTTGGTAGCTGCTGGACTGCTCGAACGGCAGGCTGGAGAGCTGCGTGGCGTCGTCAAGCAGCACACTGACCGTTGCCTGGTCGGTCATCAGGTTCACAAAGCGCAAGTTGGCGTGGATGCTGTCATCCCCGCTCTTGAGCCCGTTGCAGCCGGCGAGACCCAAAGTCGCCAAACCAAGCATCGCCAGCCCCAGACTGGCCAAAGTGGACCTACCTTGCATCAACTGCTCCCTATCGCGTTAAAGCTACGACGCCTGCCCATCAGGCGTGATGTGGGCGACGATAAGGAACAGTTGTTCACCAAATATGTGCCAAGTGTTTGGCCCCGACAGACAGCTGTTACAAGCCATGACCGCGTGTAAGTACCCGTAAGGCGCTTAACAGCGGTGCCAAATCAGATCTGCCACTCAAGGACCTGGCATGCCTCACCCAATCGGTCATCGCAAGGACTGAGCGTAGGCCAGTTCGCAGGTCGCCATGCTGCATCCGAGGAACCCCATTGCCCGCTGATCCCGCCGCTTGGCATTAGCGACTGAAACACTTGCACACACCTGGCCGGCTCAACCCAGCGCGCTCTTGTAGAGGGCCAGATAGTCGCGGGCGGGGCCTTCCCAGCCGAAGTGTTGTTGCATGGCCTGGCGACGGACTTCGCGCCAGAGCTGGGGTTTGCCGTGCAAGGCAAAGGCCCGGCGTACGGCGGCGTCGAAGTCGGGCTGGGTAAAACGTTCGAACACAAGGCCGGTGGCAGTGTGGGCCGCCAAGTTCTCAAGCGACACGTCGCTGACCGTATCGGCCAGGCCGCCGGTCCGGCGCGCCAGCGGTAACGCACCGTAGCGCATGCCATACATCTGGGTCAGGCCGCAGGGCTCGAAACGCGAGGGCACCAGCACCACGTCGCAACCGGCAAAGATGCGGTGCGATAGCGGTTCATCAAAGCCCAGCCTTACCGCCACCCGCCCGGCATGACGCTGCGCCAGCTGGCGGAACCCCTCCTCGAGTGCCGGCTCACCACTCCCCAGCACCAGCAGTTGGCCTCCCTGCGCCAGCAAGGCCTCGGCACCCGCCAGCACCAGGTTGAGCCCCTTCTGCTCGGTCAAACGGCTGACTACGCCAAAGAGCAGCGCACCCGGCTCTGCGGCCAGGCCCAGCTCAGCCTGCAAGGCAGCCTTGCAGCGCGCCTTGCCCAAGGGCCGCTCGGCATCGAAGTGCGCCGGCAAGGCCGGATCACTGGCCGGGTCCCAGACCTGTTCATCCACCCCATTGAGGATGCCGCGTAAAGCATCGGCACGGTAGCGCAGCAAGCCATCCAGCCCACAGCCGTGCTCGGCCGCCTGGATCTCCTCGGCATAGCTCGGACTCACGGTCGCAATGCGGTCGCTGAACTGCAGCCCGGCCTTGATAAACGAAAGCTGGCCATGGAACTCCAGGCCATCGAGGCGGTAGAACTCGGCCGGCAGACCCAGCTCGGCATAGTGCGTGGCCGGGAAGACCCCCTGATAGGCAAGATTGTGGACAGTAAACACGCTCGCCGCCGGGCGGCGGCCATCACGCAAGGCAATCTGCCGCAGATAAGCCGGCGTGAGGCCGGCATGCCAGTCGTGGCCATGCAACAGCTGTGGCCGCCAATCCGCCAACAGGCCTTCAGCCAGTTGGGCCGCCACCCAGGCCAACAGGGCAAAGCGGCGGTGGTTGTCGGCATAGGGGTGCTGGTCCGCATCGGCGTAGGGGTTGCCGGTACGGTCATAGAGGCCGGGTGCGTCGATCACATAGGCCGGTACGCCGCTAGGCAGCCTGCCCTGCCACAGGGTCAGCGTATCGCTGCCAAAACGAACCGGCAGGCTGGCCGCCAGCTTGGCATCCTGAAGGCCGGCACGGACGGCCGGAAAGCCCGGCAGCAAGACCCGTGCATCGCTACCCAATGCGCGCTGAGCCTGCGGCAATGCCCCCACCACATCGGCCAATCCACCGGTCTTGAGCAGGGGGTAGCACTCTGCCGCAATGTGCAAAACACGCATCTATCCGACTATCCTCGTCTGCTTGGGCCTGACTGCCTCAGACCTTGAGCCCGTTCAACATCTCACGGGTGATCAGCACCACCCCGCCTTCGCTACGGTAGAAGCGCTTGGTATCGCGCTCCGCATCTTCGCCCACCACCAGCCCGGCGGGTATCTTGCAGCCGCGGTCTATCACCACCTTGTGCAGCCGGGCGCCCTGACCGACCTCCACGTCCGGCAGCAGTACCGCCTGGTCGATCACGCAATGGGCATGGATGCGCACCTTGTTGAACAACACCGAATTGGTGACCTGCGCCACCGACACAATGCAGCCGCCCGAGACGATGGTGTTGTAGACCCGGTGCTCGCCACCGGCATCCTGCACGAACTTGGCCGGCGGCAATTGCTCCTGGTAGGTCCAGATCGGCCAGTTGCGATCGTACAGGTCCAGTTCGGGCGTGATGGACGCCAGGTCCAGATTGGCCTCCCAATAGGCGTCTATGGTGCCCACATCGCGCCAATAGGGCTTGGCGTGCGGGTAGCTGGAAACGGACGAGAGCCCGAAGGGATGCGCCACCGCCTTGCCAGCCGCCACGGCCGCGGGAATCAGGTTCTTGCCGAAGTCATGCTCGCTGCCGGCGTCCTGGATATCGGCCTCAAGCAGCCGGTACAGATAGTCGGCATCAAAGATATAGATGCCCATGCTGGCCAGGGCCTTGTCTGGCTGGTCCGGCATGGCCGGCGGATTGGCTGGCTTCTCGACAAAGTCGATGATCTTGCGTTGCGCGTCGACCGCCATCACGCCAAAGGCACTGGCCTCGTCCAGGGGCACCTCGATACAGGCCACCGTCACGCCGCCCTTGATGCCGAGCTTGTCCAGGCTCTGCACATGGTCCAGCAGCATGCGCGCGTAGTCCATCTTGTAGATATGGTCGCCAGCCAGGATCACCACATACTCGGGCCGGTAGCTGCGTACGATGTCGAGGTTCTGGTAGACCGCATCGGCCGTGCCGCGGTACCAGCTGTCCTCATCCACCCGCTGCTGGGCCGGCAAAAGGTCGATGAACTCGCCCATCTCCGAGCGGAACATGGCCCAGCCGCGCTGCAGATGGCGCAACAGCGAATGCGACTTGTACTGGGTGACCACACCGATGCGGCGTATGCCGGAATTGAGGCAGTTGGACAGCGCAAAGTCCACGATGCGGAACTTGCCGCCAAAGTACACCGCCGGCTTGGCGCGTTTGTCGGTCAGTTGCTTGAGCCGCGAACCCCGACCACCGGCCAGCACCAACGCGATACTGCGACGCGGCAGCTGCCGCGCAATGATCAGATCGTCCACACCCACCCCCATCGGTCTCCACCATCGCCCCGGTACGGTTGCCAGGGGCGGGCGATTTGCCTGCTATCACCTACAGCATAGGCCTAGCCTTGCGGCGGCGATACAGGTGCCGGTTTGGTGCAGCGGCTCAGCGCGGCAGTAGCAGCAGATAGTCCAGCTCGTGCAAGGGCATGCCGGTCAGCCAATCATTGCAACGTCGCTGTCCGCCAAGTTGCCAGCCCGCCAGCTCATAGCACCGCCGGGCGTGCAGGTTGGCCTCCATGCACCACAGGCACAGCACCGTGGCGCCCAGCTGCCGCGCCTCCTCCGCCACGGCAGCGAGCAGCGCCTGCGCCAAGCCCTTGCCCCAGCCCTTGGGATGCACATTGAGCGCCCAGAGTTCCAGCTCTGCCAGTACTTTGGCGTGGTTCGCCCAGCGTCGCCTGACCCAGCACCTCACCGTCCAGCTCCGCCAGCAAGAGCCGAAAGCCGGCCGGTGGCTGCGTCAGCCGCTCACGCAAGCCCTCAACACCCACCGTCGGATCCAATGCTGCCAAATAGCCATCCGGCATCAGGCCGCGATAGCCCGCCTGCCAGGCCGCCACCCGTATATGCGAGATAGCCGCCGCATCCCCCGGCTTTGCCAGCCGCACGCTGACACCGTTTTGCATCGGCATCAGGTAATGACGTCCGCCTGGGCCCGGCCGGTATGGGCCACGATGCCCGCCAAGGCTTCGGCCGCCGCCGCAACCGGTGCCAGCGCGACTTGCACCGGTTCGTCATGGCCAGCCGGGTTGGCCACATAGCGCTCCAGATAGACCCGCAAGGTCGCCCCCTCGGTACCGGTGCCCGAGAGCCGGAACACCGCCCGTGCACCACCTTCGAACTCCACCCGCACGCCCTGCTTCTCGCTGACCGAGCCATCCACCGGGTCGGTATAGGCAAAGTCGTCAGCCAGGCTGACGGTGAGCCCGGCCACGACCTGGCCCTGGAGGCTGGCCAGACGTGCACGCAGCCCGGCCATCAGCGCATCACCGGCCGCCTGCGGCAGGCCCTCGTAATCATGGCGGCTGTAGTAGTGCCGGCCAAATTCGGCCCAGTGCGCCCGCACGATCTCCGCCACAGACTGCCGCCGTACCGCCAGCAGATTGAGCCAGGCCAGAGCCGCCCAGACGCCGTCCTTCTCTCGCACATGGTCCGCACCGGTGCCGTAGCTCTCCTCACCGCATAGCGCGATGCGGCCGGCGTCGAGCAGATTGCCGAAGAATTTCCAGCCGGTCGGCACTTCGAAGCAGGCAAAGCCGCGCGCCTGCGCCACCGCATCCAGCGCCCGCGAAGTCGGCATGGAGCGCGCCGCACCAGGCAGACCGGCCCGGAACTGCGGCAACAGATGGGTATTGGCCGCCAGGATCGCCAGGCTATCCGATGGGGTCACCACCATATTGCGACCCAGGATCATATTGCGGTCGGCGTCGCCATCGAAGGCAGCAGCGAAGTCGGGCGCGCTCGCCCCCTGCATGGCCTCGACCAGTTCGGCGCAATAGACCGGGTTGGGGTCAGGGTGTCCACCGCCAAAATCGGCCTGCGGTGCCGCGTTCCGCACGCTATTGATGGGAGCCCCCAGAATGTCCTCGAACAACTGGACCGCGTAGGGGCCACCTACCGCATGCAAAGCATCGAAGCGGACCTTATGGCCCTCACGCAGCCAGGCGCGGATGGCATCGAAATCGAACAAGCGCTGCATCAGCGCAGCGTAGTCCGCCACCGGGTCGACCACTTCGACCTGCAGCCCGTCCAGCGTCGTCTCCCCCAGCCGGGTCAGGTCGAGATCGGCCGCATCGCTGATCTGGTAAGCCGTGATCTGCAAGGTCGCGGCATGGATGGCCTCGGTCAGTTGCTCATTGGCCGGGCCGCCGTTGCCGGCGTTGAACTTGATGCCGAAATCGCCTTCGGGCCCGCCAGGGTTGTGCGAAGCCGAGAGGATGATGCCGCCAGCCGCACCACGCTGCCGGATCAGGTGCGAAGCCGCCGGCGTGGAGAGCAGCCCCAGCCGGCCCACCAGCACGCGGGCCACGCCATTGGCTGCCGCCATCTTCAGTATGGTCTGGATGGCTGCCGCATTGTGGTAGCGCCCGTCCCCGCCCAGCACCAGGGTCTGGCCACGCAATCCGGGTACGGCCAGGAAAATGGCCTGGACGAAATTCTCCAGATAGTGCGGCTGCTGAAACACCGCGACCTTCTTGCGCAGGCCCGAGGTACCCGGTTTTTGTCCGGCGATGACGCCGCTCGCAATGCTGATGCTGCTCATGATCCATTCCAGGGTGATCACCGTGCCGGTGGCAAGGTCAAAAAGGCCATTGGTAGCAAGGCCCGCAGTGGGGATTATCCACCCACCGGGCAGGCGGTCGGCAAATTTACCACCCCGTCAGGTACCCGCTTCATCACCACGAAATATTAGAAGTGTTGAATATGCCCAACACCGACCAATGCTGCGAGATACCGTCTATCGCCTGCTGCTACGGCGCTCAAGCTGCCTTTGTATAGGACGATCCGACCCTGCATTGGAAAATATAGTTGCGCGGTATTCATATTGCATACGATGCTTACCCTTGTGCCGCGACCCCTCACGCTGAGGCGGGCCCAAACCCGCCGGTTCGCGACGCCTGCCAGGGACAGCCTGTCCCAGCCGCCTGACCGCCGGCGGACCCGTTTGCCTCAGTCCTCGTGCAGCGTGGCGATGCGAATGAAATCAATAAGTTGGGATAGCATTTTATGAAAGCAGCACTCTGGAGCGGTTTGCTCGCGGCTTCCACCCTGTTACATGCAGAGACCGGCGTTACCGATAGCGAGATCCTGATCGGCCAATCGGCCGCCACCACCGGTGCCGCCGCAGAGCTCGGCAAAGGCGTGGCCCGTGGCGCCGCCGCCTACTTCGACCAGATCAACAAGAAGGGTGGCATCAACGGCCGCAAGATCCGTCTGATCACGCTGGATGACGGCTACGAGCCGGACCGCGCCGCCGCCAACACCAAGAAGCTGATCGAGAGCGAGCAGGTCTTTGCCCTGTTCGGCTATGTCGGCACCCCGACCTCGAATGCCTCGCTGCCGGCCATCAACCAGGCCCGCATTCCGTTTATTGCGCCCTATACCGGCGCCGACAGCCTGCGTAACCCGTTCAACCGCCATATCTTCAATGTGCGCGCGAGCTACCGCGACGAGGCCGAAGAGATTGCCAGCTCCATGGCCAAGCTGGGCATGAACACCATCAATGTGTTCTACCAGAACGATGCCTACGGCCAATCCGGCCTCAAGGCCATGACCGAGGCGGCGGCCAAATACAAGCTCACCATCAATGCCACCGCTACCGTGCAGCGTAATAGCGTGGAGGTTGCCAAGGCGGTAGACGAACTGGTCGCCAAGAAGCCGGCCAACGCCATCTTCATGGTCACCGCCTACAAGTCCAGCGCCGCCTTTATCACCGCCGCCCGCGCCCGCAACTTCATGGGCCCCTACTACAACGTCAGCTTCGTGGGTACCGAGGCGCTGGTGAACGAGCTCAAGCAGGACGGCAGCGGCGTGATGGTCTCGCAAGTCATGCCCTCACCCTACAACGCCATCAAGCCGGTGGCCATGGACTACCAGAAGGTGCTCAAGGCAGCCGATGTGAACACGGTCGACTACCCCAGCATGGAGGGTTATCTGGGTGCCCGCATCCTGGTTGAAGGCCTCAAGCGCGCCGGCCGCGATCTGACCCGCGACAAGCTGATCAACGCGCTCGAATCGCTGGGCGATTACGACCTTGGCGGCTTCCGCGTCAAATTCAGCGGCAGCAACCACAATGGCTCGCAGTTCATCGACATGACGGTGCTGGACAGCAACGGCAAGATCCGCAGCTAAGACGCGCATCGCCCGCCATGCGCCCGGCTCAGTCCGGGCGTTTTCGTTCAGGTGTCAGCGGCAGGCCGGCCTGGTGCGTTAACAGACATAGGCCTCACCGCAGCTGTTACAGCTGTTTACAAGCCCATGGGCGGTGGCAAAACCTGAGCAACGCCTGGCGGCTAGATTGAGGGTATATCCACCCGCAAGACCAAGCCGTCATGCCTACCCCAGCCCCTATCCGTATCGCCCTGCTCACCCTGACCGCCAGCCTCCTGCTGGCTGCCTGCGCCGCGCCGCCACACCGCAGCTATCGCACGGTCCGTCAGGTCGAGCCCGTGGCGCCGCCCCCTTCCAGCCGGGTCTATTTCTACCCCGACCAGGGCCAGTCGCCCGAGCAGCAGGATCGCGACCGCTACGAGTGCAATGGCTGGGCGGTCAGGCAGAGCGGCTTCGACCCCAGCCTGCCGCAGCCCAACGTCAGCCGGCACATCCTTAGCCGGCCTGATCCGGAGCCGGGCCGCGACACCGCCGCCGGTACCGTGGTCGGCGCCATGGTCGGCGCGGTCGCCTCCGACCCGCACCACACCGCCGAGGGTATGGCGGTCGGCGCCCTGGCCGGTGCGGTGATCGGCGCCGTCTCCGACCAGAACCGCAAGGAAGCCGCAGACCGGGCCGAATCGGCCGCCATCGAGCGGGAACAAAGCCGCAGCGACCGGCTCGCAGGCAATATCAACGATTACCGTCGAGCCATGAGCGCCTGTCTGTCCGGTCGCGGATATACGGTTCGTTAGTCATACGGAGATCATCATGCTACGCCCCGCCTTACTGGCGACCCTTCTGACTGTTTCTGCGCTGAGCGGCATCGTACATGCCGCCCCCGGCGATATCGGCAGCAGCCGCCAGCTTGCAGCCGACCGTGGCGGCCGGGAGCAGATCGCCCCCTTTACCCACAGCGACCGCACGCCACCCCGACCGGGCACCACCGATCCGCGGCCCGGCGATAGCCGCTGGGACCACGATGGCCGGCCCGGCTATAACGGCGGCCCGCACAACTACCCGGGCGACCGCTGGTATGGGCCGCGCCCGCCACACGTGATCTATCGCCCGGTCTACGGTACCCATATCACCTTCCTGCCCGGTGGTTACCGTACCGTCTTCTACGGCGGCCTGACCTACTTCGTGGTCGACGACATCTTCTACCGGCGCGAAGCCGATAGTTATGTGGTGGTCGCCCCACCCGACGGTTACCGCTATGTGGAGGACGACGACGAGGGTCCATCCGGTGGCAGCGGGGGCACCGACCGCGAGCCCTACATCTATCCAAACCGCAACCAGGACGACAAGCAGCAGGCGCTGGACCGCTACGAGTGCCATCGCTGGGCGGTCAAGCAGACCGGCTTCGATCCTACCGAACCGGGTGGCGGCGTCAGCCGCGGCGATGCCTGGCAGAAACGCGACGACTACCGCCGTGCCGAATCTGCCTGCCTGGAAGGGCGGGGTTATACGGTGCGTTAGACCAGGTCAGCCGGACGGGAGGCCAGCCAGTGCGATTCCGGCAGGCCATCTTCATCCAGACGCTCCAACAGATGGCTGAAGCCTAGCTTGGCCAGCACCGCCAGTGAGGCGGCGTTGGCCGGGTCCACCGTCGCCAGCACTGCCGCCAGCGCAGTATGCCGCCAGGTCCATTGCAGGATGCCACCCGCCAGCTCGGTCGCGTAGCCTTGTCCCCAGCATGGGGGGGATAGGGCGTAGATGATTTCGGCCCGGTCGGGCTCCGGGGTATGCTCGCTGCGTATCAATCCGGCCCAGCCGACCACCTGTCCATCCTCGCGCCGGGTCACCGCATGGGTACCAAAGCCCCAGCGCTCGATATTGGCATTGGCCTTCCCTATCCAGGTCTCGGTCAGCTCGCGGCTCAGTAGGCTGCCATCCCCTACCCAGCGCATGACCATGGGATCGGACGTCAGTGCACAGAAGTCGTCCAGATCCGTACTTTCCCAGCGCCGCAGGCTGAGCCGAGACGTTTGCAACCACACCATCCTGTTTCCTTTCCCGGCCAGGCCAGGGCGGGCATCCCGGATACCCGCCCCGCCATGACACCCCTGGCGATCAGGTGCCGAGGTGTTTCTTGAAGAAGCGCTCCATCGCCTCATAGGCGTCGAAACGGTTCTCCTGATTGGCAAAGCCGTGACCTTCGTTGTCCTTGACGATGTATTCCACCTCTACGCCGCGTTGCTTCAGGGCGTCGACAATCTGGTTGGACTCGGCAATGTTGACGCGCGGGTCCTTGGCACCCTGCAGCACCAGCAGCGGCGCCTTGATCTTGTCGACATGGAATACGGGCGAGGCCGCCTGCATCAGCGCCTTGTCCTTCTCCGGGTCGCCCACCATCTCGTGCAACTGGTCCAGCATGGGCTTCCAGTAGGGCGGTATGGTGTTCATGAAGGTAAACAGATTGCTCACCCCCACGTAGTCCACCGCGCAGGCGTACAAGTCCGGCGTAAAGGCAGCCCCCGCCAGGGTCGCGTAACCACCGTAGCTGCCGCCATAGATACAGACGCGCTTGGGGTCGGCCATGCCTTCCTTGATCAGGTAGTTCACCCCATCGGTCACATCATCCTGCATGGTCTTGCCCCACTGCTTGAAGGAGGCCTCCCAGAACTTCTTGCCATAGCCGGTCGAGCCACGGAAGTTCATCTGCAGCACCGCATAGCCACGGTTGGCCAGGAACTGCGCCTCCGGGTTGAAGCCCCAGCTGTCGCGCGCCCAGGGGCCGCCGTGCGGATTGACGATCACCGGCAGGTCCCGCGCATCGCGCCCGGTCGGCAGGGTCAGGTAGCCATGGATGGTCAGGCCATCGCGGCTCTGGTACTGGATGGGTTTGATGCTGGCCATCTGCGCTTCCGGCAGCCAGGGAGAAAGATCACCCAGCTTCTCCAGCTTGTCGGCCTTGGGGTCGTAGTAATACCGGCTGCCGCGCGTGCGGTCGTTATAGGTCGAGACGATCCAGGCATCCTCGTCCTTGTTGCCTTGCAGATTGATCTCGTAGCCGGGCAGCTTGGCCTGCAGCTTGCCGATCAGTTGCTCGGTCTGGCTATCGAAGAAGTACCGCTCCGGCTTCCAGGTCTGGAAAGTCGCGCTGGTCAGCACCTTGCGCTTCTTGGAGTAGCGCAGGCCCGAGACATCCACGTCATCACGCTGGTAAACCAGCTTGAGCTCCTTTCCGGTAGCCGGGTCCAGCTCGACGATGGCCACCTTGTCGCGCCCAAGGTTGGAAGCGGCATAGAGTCGCTGGTTGTCGAAGGTGAAGAACAAGGGCTCGACCTGGTCCTTGAAGCTGGTGGTCAGCACCACCTTGAAGGGCGACTTCTCATCCTTGCGGTAAAGCAAGGAGCCGTTCACGCCATCGGTGGTCTGCGCCATGCGGATACGACCGGCATGGTCGGTGATCCAGCCAGTGATGTTGCCGGGGTTCTCGGCCACCAGGGTGAGCTTGCCGGTCTTCACGTTCAGACGGTACGCGTCGAACACCTCGGCCTTGCGCTTGTTGAGCCCCAGGAGCACATCGGTCGGGTGGTCCTCCAGGTCGTCGATCAGCTCGACCCGGACCTTGTCGAAGGGTGTCAGATCCTTGGTGGCCTTGCCGTCGCGGTCCACCGCGTAGAGGTGGAAGTTCTCGTCGCCCCCATTGTCCTTGAGGAACAAGAGGTGATCATTGCCCTTCCAGAAATACTGACGGATATCCCTGTCCTTGACCGCGGTGATCGCCTTGGCCTCGCCGCCGCGCGGCATCACATGGATATTGAGGCGGTTGTCGACCGGCTTGGTGAAGGAGATGTAACGACCATCCGGGGAGAGCTGGAAATTGGTCTTGTCGGGGTTCTTGAAGAAGTCCCGCACCGGAATCTGCGGCGCGGGCTCCGCCAGCGCCGGCATAGCAACGAACAAACCAGCAACGGCAGCGGCAAGGATGCGTTTCATGCAAGTTTCTCCTGATGGTTACACCTTGGGGGTGACAAGCCATGGTAAACATACCAATCGGTATGTTCAACTTCTGCCAAGGGGAGTGTTGCAAACCTTGCCGTACAGCCTTAGTCCAAGAGGCAATTACCGTCACGCAGACCTTGCAGCACAGTCGCCACATGTGTCGCCACCGCGGCCTCGCTGCCGATGCGCAACACGAGACAACGCTGCGCAGCCAACCAAGCCTCGTGTCTCGCCAGGCTGCGCCCCTCGGCCAGCCCCGTATCGTAGGCGGCAGCCCAATCCAGAAAACCGGGCCTAAGCGTACCTCCACGCTGCAACTCGCGTGCCTCAAGCCTGGCCAATCGAATGGGTGTAGGTAGATAGAGGAAGACCACCGCGTCGAAACTGGCTTCCAGCACCGTATCCCAGCCCATGGGCGAGCCAGCGAGCACAGCACGGGGCGCCGCTTGCAGTGCTCCATTCAACAGGGCCAACCGCGCCTCCGCACCCCGCTTGCGGCTATAGGGTTGCGCATCTGGCAGCCAGTAGAAGTCATCGAGTTCCAGGCTGCGGGCATCAAGCACGTCGGCCAGCGCCCGCGCCAAGGTGGAGGTGCCCGATCCGGCAGCACCGGTCACCAGGATGCGCACCGGTCCGACCTAGAACTTGAGGGTGGCGATCACCGGTGCATGGTCGCTGGGCCGTTCATGCTTGCGCGGCACCTTGTCGATCTCGCAGGCCGTACAGCTCGCAGCCAAAGGCTTGGACAGCAGCACGTGGTCGATACGCAGGCCGGCATTGCGCCGAAAACCCGCCGCCCGGTAGTCCCACCAACTGAAGGCCTTCTCCTCCTGATCGAACAGCCGGAAGCTATCCACGAGGCCAAGGTCCAGCAGCTTCTGGAAGCGTTCACGCTCCGGCGGGCTGACCAGCACCTCGCCTTCCCACTTGGCGGGGTCGTACACGTCACGGTCTTCCGGCGCGATGTTGTAGTCACCGACCAGCGCCAGCTTGGGGTACTTTGCCAGCTGCGCCTCAGTCCAGGCGATCAGCGCATCCAGCCAGGCCAGTTTATAGGGGTATTTTTCCGAATCCAGCGCCTGACCATTGACCACGTAGGCGCCGATCACGCGCACCCCCTGAACGGTTGCCGCGATCACCCGCCGCTGCGGGTCCTCGTAGTTGGGCAGGTTGTACTGCAGGTCTTCGAGCGGCGCGCGGGATACCAGGGCCACGCCGTTGTAGGTCTTCTGCCCGGTGAACGCCACATGAAAGCCAGCCGCCTCGATCTCCTCGCGCGGAAAGGCGTGATCCTCGAGCTTGGTCTCCTGGATCGCCAACACCGTCAGTTCGGGTCGGGCAGCCAGCCATTCCAGCACCTGCGGCAGGCGAACTTTCAGCGAATTGACGTTCCAGGTGGCGATCTGCATGGGCGGGAATCCTGTGGTAGCGAGCAAAGGGCAAGGCAGGCAGTACTCGATGCCGGTCTAGGCCCGCATTCTAGCGCGTCTGGCCGGCCTGCCCCCAACATGCAAAACGGCGGCACTGGGCCGCCGTTCTATGGATAGCTGAGTACGATCAGGGCGTCTTGGGCGCCGGCTGGCTACCGGGCGCCTGGCCCTTCAGGGTCGGGTCCGGGGTCTTGCTATAGCCACCGGCATCCAGCGCGGCATCCCAACCACCTTCCTGGTAGCCCTTGATCACCTTGTCGCCGATCTGCAGCACCGGCACGACGCCATCACCGGCAATCTTCTTCAGCTGGTCGAAGTCCGCCGGGCTGGCTTGCGGGTTGCGCAGGCTGTAAGGCACGCCACGCTTGGCCAGCAGGCTGCGGGCGTTATCGCAGTTCTCCCCGCAGTTGTTGCTCCAAAGCACGACCGGGTTCTTGCGGATCGCTTCGCGGGTCGAGAAGGTGCCGCCACTGGTCTGAACCACGTTGGCCTTGACGTCCTTGGTATCGGCCTTCTGCCCCGGGGGCGGCTGGTCAGAGAACACCACGTTGCCGTTGGCATCCTTGTACTGATAGATCTTGGCTGCCTGGGCCAACGGCAGCAGGGCGACGCACAGCAATGCGGATAAAACGACTTGCTTCATAAGGGACTCCAGACGCCGGCAAGGCGATGACGTTGGAATTATATGCGAAGCCTGCCCACTCGGGCGATAGCTTTCGGAACCCAGGCACTCCCTTCCTCATTCTCCCCCTGTTGGCGGCAGAACGGCAGCCCGGCGTGCGATAATCGCCATCATCTACATAGCCACCCCAAACGCCACGCGCCATGCCGCTTCCGACGCTCAATCTGATAGGCCCCGGCCGCCTGGGCCTGACCCTGGCCAGCCTGTGGCAGCGCCACGGCGTGCTGCAAATCGGTGGCTTGCGTGCACGTCAGACCAGCACGGTAGCCGCCGCCCAGGCAACCCTGGGCACCGGCCTGGATTGCTCGGATTCGCCCCTGCCGCCTTGCGACTACACCCTGATCGCCACCCCGGACGATGCCATTCCCGCCGCCGTGGCGATGCTGATGAAAGAGCCTGGACTGGCTGTGGATAGTGTCGTCTTCCACGCCAGCGGCGCGCTTAGCAGCGAGGTCCTGGCACCGCTGCGCAGCCGCGGCATACACGTGGCCAGCATCCACCCGTTGCGTTCCTTTGCAGCTGGCGCGATGCCGGCTACGCTGGCCGGTACCTGGTGCGGCTGCGAGGGTGATGCACAGGCCCTGGCGAGGCTGGGCCCGCTGTTCGATGCATTGGGAGCGCATCGCTTTCAACTCGAATCGGCCCACAAGACCCTCTACCATGCCGGCGCCGTGCTGGCCTGTAACGATCTGATCGCGCTGATGGAGACCGCCCTGCGCTGCATGGCTGCAGCCGGCGTGCCGCGCGAACAGGCCTGGCCGGCCCTGCGCCCCTTGATCGACGGCACCCTGGCCAACCTTGATCGTCTAACGCCGGCCGCCGCGCTGACCGGTCCCATCGCGCGCGGCGATCGTCAGACCGTGCTCCGCCAATTGACGGCCACCGCCGAGCTCGACCCGGCCGTTGCCGCGGTCTATCGCAGCCTGGGCCAGGTTGCGCTGCAATTGGCCCGCCTCTCTGCCGAGCAGGAACAGGCACTGGGCGCCCTTCTGGAGGCACGGCCATGAGCAGCTGGACCTTGCAGCCGGTCGGACGCATCGAGAGCTGCTTCAAGGAAAAATTCGCCATCCCGCGCCAACCCGGGCTCTGCCCCTCGGCCGAGGCCACCCTCCATCTCTTGCCACCCTACGACCAGGCCGATGCGGTCCGCGGCCTGGAACAGTTCAGCCATGTCTGGCTGAGCTTTGTCTTCCACGAGACCGCCAGCCAGGGCTGGCGCCCGACGGTGCGCCCACCCAAGCTAGGGGGCAACCAGCGCATCGGCGTGTTCGCCACCCGCTCCACCTTCCGGCCCAATCCCATTGGCCTGTCGGTGGCCCGCCTGCGCGGCATCGAGACCCAGGGCGGCGTACGCCTCCTACTAGCCGGCGCCGACCTGCTGGACGGCACGCCCATCCTCGACATCAAACCCTATCTGGCCTATTCCGATGCCCTGCCCGAGGCCTCCAACGGCTACGCCGATGACGGCAGCGCCCCCATGCCGGTCCGCTTCAGCCCCGAGGCCGAGCAGGCGCTGGCCGGCATCGCCCTGCGCCGGCCAGGCCTGCGCCAGCTGATCATCGAGGTCCTGGCACAGGACCCGCGCCCAGGCTACGCCGAGGATGCCGCAAGGGAGTACGGCATGACGCTCTACGAATACAACGTCCGCTGGCGCTGCGATGCCGAGGGCGCCTGGGTCAGCTCGGTCCAAGCCGCATGAGCCTGGATTTCAGCCTCTTCCCCAAGACGGTCAGCAGCCGCCTGGCCAAGCTGGGCATCAAGCGCCCCTTTGATTTGGTACTGCACCTGCCGTTGCGCTATGAGGACGAGACCCATCTGTTCCGCATCGTCGATGTTCCCATGGGTGCCCCGGTGCTGGTCGAGGGTGCCGTCGTCCATGCCGAGGTCACCTTCCGCCCCCGTCGCCAACTGGTTGCACGGATCGAGGATGGCTCCGGGGAACTCTATGTGCGCCTCCTGAACTTCTATCCCAGCCAGCAGCAGCAATTGGCAGTCGGCCGCCGGGTCCGCCTCCTCGGCGAGATACGGCGTGGCTTCTTCGGTGACGAGATGGTCCACCCCAAGGTCCGCAGCGTGGGTGAACACACCGCCCTGGCCGAGTCCCTCACCCCGGTCTACCCCACCGTCAACGGCTTGGCCCAACCGGCGCTGCGCAAGCTCGTCACCATGGCGCTCAAGCAATGCCAGCTGGACGACACCCTGCCGCCGGCCATCCTGCGTGACCTGGGGCTCTTGCCCTTCGACAAGGCGGTGCGGCTGCTGCATCACCCCACGCCCGACATCGCACAGATCGCGCTGACCGAGCGCACCCACGCCGCCTGGCTGCGGCTGAAATTCGACGAACTGTTGGCCCAGCAGCTGTCCATGCGCCTCGCCTACCAACGCCGGCGCGAGCAGTCGGCACCGGTATTGCACCCGCCCGGTGAGTTGGCCCGCCAACTCCTGGCCACCCTGCCCTTCGGCCTCACCGGCGCGCAACAGCGCGTACTGGCCGAGATCCGCCGCGACCTTGGCTCCCCGCATCCCATGCAGCGCCTGCTGCAGGGCGACGTCGGTGCCGGCAAGACCATCGTCGCCGCACTGGCAGCACTCGATGCCATCGAATGCGGCTACCAGGCGGCATTGATGGCGCCCACCGAAATCCTGGCCGAGCAGCACTATAAAAAGCTCTCGCAATGGCTGGCTCCCTTGGGCATCGAAGTCGCCTGGCTGGCCGGCTCGCTCAAGCCCAAGGCCAAGGCCGCTGCCATCGCCCAGGTCGAGGACGGCACCGCTCGCCTGGCGGTCGGTACCCATGCCCTGTTCCAGGAGTCGGTCAGCTTCGCCAAGCTGGGCCTTGCCATCGTCGATGAGCAGCACCGCTTTGGCGTGCATCAGCGCCTGGCGCTACGCGGCAAGGGCGGTTCGCCGCACCAGCTGATGATGTCGGCCACGCCCATCCCGCGTACCCTGGCCATGAGCTACTACGCCGACCTCGACGTCAGCGTCATCGACGAACTGCCGCCCGGTCGCACGCCGATCAAGACCCGCCTGGTCAACGATGCCCGTCGCGAAGAGATGATCGAATTCGTTCGCAAGGTCGGCCAGGAAGGCCGCCAGGCCTATTGGGTCTGCCCCTTGATCGAAGAATCCGAAGCGCTGGAACTGCAGACCGCGCTCGATACCCACACCGCCCTGGCCGAGGCCCTGCCGGAATTCCAGGTCGGGCTGGTACATGGCCGCCTCAAACCGACCGAGAAAGCCGAGGTCATGGCTGCCTTCGCCGCCGGTGAATTGCAGGTACTGGTCGCGACCACCGTGATCGAAGTCGGCGTAGACGTCCCCAACGCTACCCTGATGGTGATCGAGCATGCCGAGCGCATGGGCCTGGCGCAGCTGCACCAACTGCGTGGCCGGGTTGGCCGGGGCGCACTGGAATCGAGCTGTGTGCTGCTCTATAGCGCCCCGCTCGGTGAGGTCGCCAAGGAACGGCTCAAGGTCATCTTCGAGACCACCGACGGCTTTGTGATCGCCCGCGAGGATTTGCGCATCCGCGGCCCCGGCGAGTTCCTTGGCGCCCGCCAGTCCGGCGTACCCATGCTGCGCTTTGCCGACCTGGAGCGGGATACCGAGCTTTTGGAGCAGGCGCGCGACGTGGCCGCCCAATTGCTGGAAAAAGCACCGCAGGTCGCCGACGCCCATCTGGACCGTTGGCTGGCCGGGCGGGAGGAGCTGCTGAAGGCCTGACGCCGCCAACATCGGCGGGCTCTGTCACTATTGACCTGCCCAAGCCGGGGCCATCTACGTTATAAAGCCAACAACGACCCGGCTACGACGACGCGCCGCTGCATGCTCCGACTGCTGCTCATTTTCTGTCTGCTGCTCCTGGTACCGCTACAGGCAGCGGAGCTGCGCTTGCGGCTTGGCGTGATCGCGGTCCCACCCTATGGCTACGAGAATGACCAGGGGCAACCCGATGGCGCCTTCTACCAGTTGAGCCTGCAAGTGACCCGCCAGGCCGGCCTGCCAGCCGACGCTGCACTCTACCCACCGGCCCGGCTGTATGCACTGATGCAACATCAGCAGCTGGACCTTGCCATCAGCAGCCTGCGGCTGGACCAGCAGATGGGCATGAGCAACCTGGGCAAGCTGATGCAGATGGAGGGCGTGCTGCTCTACCGGCGGCAACTTCCCATCACCCCGCACACCCTGGCCGATTTCAAGCCCTATCTGATCGGCAGGCTGACCAACAGCTGTCCGGTGCTGCAACGCGAAGGTCACCGGTACTATGATTTGAGTGATTACAAGCAGGGCATACGCATGCTGGCTGCTGGCCGGCTGGATGCCCTGTGTGGTGACTCCGGCGCGGTGGGGCATGTAATGCGTAGCGAATTCGGCGGCAAACAGCCCTTCGCACCGCCCTTTGTCTTCCTCCGTACCGACGTCTTCCTGTTCGCCAACCCGGCGCTCAGCCCGGAAGTACGCAACAAGCTGGCGGCCAGCGTAGCTGGCCTCAACCGTGAAGGAGAGACCTTGCGCATCGTAGGCCGCTATCTCGCCCAGGGCGCCGCCAATGCGGCGGGCAAGCAACCATGAGCACCGAGACCCTGCGCAAGCAGATCGCCGATTGGCGCGCGCAACAACCGTCAACGAGTGTGGAGGGCCTGATCCGCTGGACCGTGGAAGGCCTGCCAGCCGGCTGGATACGCCCGGCCATGGCCAGCCGCCTGCTGGAAAGTGGCCTGTTCCTGCAGATCGAAGGCGGCCTCACGCTCAATGACGAACTGGGCGGCCCGATCAGTCGCAGCCACGCCCTGCAACTGTTGGCCGAAGTCCTGCGCGGCGAGGGTTTGCTGCAGGGCTGGCGTAGCGAAGCCTACGACTGGCTGGACGACTGGGGACGGGTCCGCTTCAGCCTGGAACGCAGTGCCTTCCGCCCCTTGGGGCTATGCAGCCGTGCCGTGCACGTGAACGGCTATGTCGAAGATGGCGGCCTATGGCTGGGTCGCAGGGCGACCCACAAGGCGGTAGACCCAGGCCGGCTGGACAACCTTACCGCGGGTGGCATTGCCAGCGGCGAAACAGTCGAGGATTGCCTGATCCGCGAGCTGGCCGAAGAAGCTGGCATTCCCGCCTGGCTGGCCGGTTTTGCCCGCCCTACCGGCATGGTCCGCTCACGCCGCCTCGAACCGGACGGCCTGCACGACGAACTCCTTTACTGCTACGACCTTGCGCTGCCGGCCGACTTCGTCCCGACCAACACCGATGGCGAGGTCAGCAGCTTCGAATTACTGGACCCCTTTGCCGTTGGTCATCGCCTGAACGACATGACCTGGGATGCGGCAGCCGTCACCGTGGAGTGGCTGGGGCGCTGGGTGGAAGGCGAAGTATAGGGTTCGGCCGGCACTGCGCCGGAGGCGCCCGGGGGCACCCGCCAGGAGTAGGCCGAAGTAATAAGTCACCGGAAGGTGGCAACGACTTCGCTCACCCAGGCGCTCATCAGTGGTGAAGCCCGAGACGGTGGCCCAGCCCTTTATCGCCCCCCCTCCGCCCCCGCCTAGCCGCTTTGCCTCGACCTTTACCAAGCGCCGGTAGGACTTGATTCCACACAAGCTTGGCAGCCGTCGCGCTCGCTGTCCTGGTCGTCGCGGGGCATAATTGCGGCCGGCTTATATTGCGTAGAAGGCACACCATGTCGCAGATCATCACCGTAGCGGGCAGCCAGTGGGACGGTAGTCAGTTCTCCGAACAGCCGCAGACGCTGCTGCATGAGCTCGAGTCCGGCAAGGTGCTGTACTACCCCACCCTGAAGTTCGCACTGAGCCCGGCCGAGCAGGCCCTGCTTGATCCGCGCTACGCCGACCCCAAGCGCAAGAACATCAGCCTGGAACCGGATGGCCAGACCCTGCGCGGCGTGGCGGGCGATGCCGCCCAGACCGAGACGGTACGGGCCATGATGGCCCGCTTCCAGGCCGACGCCCGCCATCTGATCGAATGGCTGTGCGCGCCCTACCTCGAACACCTGCGCCCCGCCCCCACCAGTCTGCGGCTACACCGGGTCGAGACCCGCCAGACCTCCTGGCGCAAGGATGACAGCCGGTTGCACGTGGACGCCTTCCCCTCCCGACCGTTGGCGGGTGAGCGCATCCTGCGCGTGTTCATCAATATCCACCCAGGCAGCGAGCCACGCGTCTGGCGCGTAGGCGAACCCTTCGAGACGGTCGCCAAGCACTTCCTCCCGCGCCTCGCTGCCCCCCTGCCCGGCAGCGCCGCCCTGCTCAAGGCGCTCAAGATCACCAAGAGCCGCCGTACCGCCTATGACCACTACATGCTGGGCCTGCACGACGCAATGAAGGCCGACATGGACTACCAGCAGCGCTGCGGCCAGGAAACCATGCCCTTCCCACCCGGCTGCGCCTGGGTCTGCTTCAGTGACCAGACCTCGCACGCGGTGATGAGCGGCCAGTTCATGATGGAGCAGACCTACTTCCTGCCGCCCAAGGCCATGGCCTTCCCGGCGCTGTCGCCGCAGAAGGTGTTGGAGGGCTTGTTTGCAAGGGCCCTTGTGTGAGCCTGCTTGGATTCACCCACAGCGCGTGACGGATGAAAGCAGCGAAGCGCCCGGAGGACCCGGGCGTTTTGCATTTCTGGATGAGGAAAGAGCGGCTCACATCTTTATCGAGCCCCTGCCCCTCCCGCAGCTTTGCAGGCGCAGGTTCTAGGCGCTAAAACGCCAGGAACTCTGGCAGCCGCTCCACCGGTGGGGGACCTCGCTGCGCTCGCGGCGGCAGCGCGCACACCGCGGACAACGAAAGTACCCACGCGGGCGCATTCGGACCAGAGTTGCCGTACGTCGCTTAAAACAACGAACCCTGCTCCACCGGCGCTTCGCTGACCACGGCGCCGGCTTCGCCCTGGGCGAAGCGCAGGCGCAGGTATTGGCCGCCGCGCAGGGTGGCAGCGTCGCGGACCAGTTGGCCGTCGCGGGTTTCGACCAGGCTGTAGCCGCGGGCCAGTACGGCTTCCGGGTTCAGCGCCGTCAGGCGGTCGGTGAGGCGGTCCAGGCGTGCTTGGCGGCGTTCGCCGTTGCGCAGCAAGGTCTGTTGCAGGCGCTGTTGCAGTTGTTCCAGTTCACGCCGCGGCACGGCCGTACTCGGCTTGAGTACCTGGTGGCGTTGCTGCAGTGCATGCAGGCGCCAGTTGGCCAACTCCTTGTGGCGCTGTACCGCCCGTTGCAGGTCCTGCCTGGCCCTGCTCAGCCGCTCGCCCTGCAAGCGCAACCGCTCGCCCGGGTGCACCAGCCGCCGCGCCAGGAAGTCCAAGCGCTGCATGCGGCTCTCCAGCCGCTGGCTGGCGACGCGCTGCAAGCGGCCCTGCCACTGCCGCAGCAAAGCGATCTGCGCACTACGGTCCGGCGCCACCAGCTCGGCCGCGGCGGTCGGGGTGGGCGCGCGCACGTCGGCCACAAAGTCGGCAATGGTGAAGTCAGTCTCGTGCCCGACCCCGCTGACCACCGGTACCGGGCAATCGGCAATCGCGCGGGCCACCACTTCCTCGTTGAAGGACCACAGATCCTCGATGCTGCCGCCGCCGCGGCAGACGATCAGCACGTCCACCTCGGCACGGCTGCCGGCCGCCCGTATCATGGCCGCCAGCTTGTCGGCCGAACCCTCGCCCTGCACCGGCGCAGGGTAGAGATAGACCGGCAGCTGCGGTGCCCGGCGTCGCAGGGTGCTCAATACATCGCGCAGCGCCGCCGCCTTGGTCGAAGTGACAATGCCCACGGCGCGCGGTGCAGCCGGCAGCGGCCGCTTGCGTGCCGGTTCGAACAGGCCCTCGGCCGCCAGCCGCTGTTTGAGCTTCTCATAGGCTTCGTACAAGGCGCCCAGCCCGGCCGGGCGCATGGCCTCGATATTGAGCTGGTAATCGCCACGTGCTTCGTACAGGGTCACCACCGCACGCGCCTCGACCTTGAGCCCTTCACGGGGCTTGAAGGGCAGCAACATGGCGCGGTTGCGGAACATCACACAGCGCACCTGGGCACCGGCATCCTTGAGCGAGAAATAGCAGTGCCCGCTGGCTGCAATGGTCAGGTTGGAAATTTCGCCACTGACCCACAGTTGCGGCAACTCCCGCTCCAGCAAGCCCTTGACGGCGCGATTCAATTCGGTAACCGACCAGACCGGCGTCGGGCTTGACAGCATGTCGTTCATTTGGTCTCTGAGAGGCGTTTCATCCACATTGGCGAATATTGCCTGCTGTTGATGGTGAAATTTGACACACGTGTTACAGTGAACACTTAAATTATTGTTTTAAAAGAATTTATTTGTTTCGCTCTTTTTTTGGGCAAGCTAACAAAACACAGCCGGCACGGGCCTTTTCGGCCCGGATGCCAAGCTTACCCACACTTTTATCCACAGGCTTTGTGCACAAGCCCCGAATCCCTTATCGCCACAGGGGTTTAGCTGCCATATGACACATGCAAGGCTTGCCGGCCCCCGGCCACGCAGCTAAAGTGACGCGGTTTTTCTAGTATCCAGGACCCCGCTCCATGCTCGCCATTATCCAGGCTGCCGGTTGGCCGATCTACACGATCATCTTCGCCTCCATCATTGCGGTGGCCATCATCATCGAACGCCTGGTCACCCTGCGCCGTTCCCAGGTACTGCCCGATGGCCTTTTGGCCCTCACCGTACAGGAGCTCAAGCAAAGCGGCGTCACCGCCGACATGCTGACCCGGCTGCAGGCAAACTCCCCGCTCGGCCGGGTGCTGGCTGCCGGTCTCAAGAACGTCAAGAGCACCCGTGAGATCATGAAGGAATCGATCGAGGAAAGCGGCCGCGCAGTCGCCCACGATCTGGAACGCTTCCTGACCACGCTGGGCACCATCGCCACCGCCTCGCCGCTGCTGGGCCTGCTTGGCACCGTGATCGGCATGATCGAGATCTTCGGCGCCCAGTCGCCAGCCAGCGGCACCAACCCCGCGGTACTGGCGCATGGCATCTCGGTGGCGCTCTACAACACCGCCTTCGGCATCGTGGTTGCCGTCCCGGCCCTGGTCTTCTACCGCCACTTCCGCAGCAATGTGGACAGCTTCATCGTCGAGATGGAGCAGCAGGCCATCAAGCTGGTGGAAGTCGTCCACGGCGAACGCGGCTAAGAAGGAAGAACGATGAACTTCCGTCGCGGCCGCTACCGGGAAGAGCCGGAAATCAACTTCATCCCCTTGATCGACGTGATGCTGGTGATCCTCATCTTCCTGATGGCCACCACCACCTACTCCAAGTTCGCCGAACTCAAGATCAACCTGCCCACCGCGGCGTCCGACAAGCAGGATGCCAAGGCCCAGGAGATCGAGATCGCCGTGACCAGCGGCGGCGGCTACGCCATCAATGGCCAGCGCATCGCCTATCATGGTGCCGAGGAACTCGCGGCCGAGCTGCGCAAGCAGGCCAAGGGGCAGGATCCGGTGATCGTGATCAATGCCGATGGCAACGCCAGCCATCAGTCGGTGGTCAACGTCATGGAAGCTGCCCGCATGGCGGGCTATGGCCGGCTGACTTTCGCTACGCAGACACCCCAGTAGTCCAGCGCGCAGCGTCAATCCACACCCGAATTCCCGCCCCCGGCGGGAATGTTTTTTTGTAGCGCCGAAACCATCATGCAGACGCCCGCCTACTGGCAAACCCGCTTCCCCGCCTGCCTGCTGCTGCCCCTGAGCGCCCTGTTCAGTGCCTTGGCGGCGTTGCGCCGTGGCCTCTATGCGCTGGGTGTTTTGCGGCAACGTCGCCTGCCGGTATCGGTGGTCGTGATCGGCAACATCACCGCCGGCGGTGCCGGCAAGACGCCCACCGTGCTGTATCTCGCCGAGCAGCTGCGCCGCCATGGCCGCAAGCCCGGCATCTTGAGCCGCGGCTACGGTGGCAGCGAGACCGGCCCTGCCGAAGTACCAACGGACGGCACCGCCAGCCGCTATGGCGATGAACCCGCCCTGCTGGCCCGCCGCAGCGGCTGCCCGGTCTTCATCGGCCGTGATCGCCATGCCACCGGCCTCGCCCTCCTGGCCCGACACCCCGATGTAGACGTGCTGCTTTGCGACGATGGTCTGCAACACTACCGTCTGGCGCGCGATGTCGAGATCGTCGTCGTCGACGGTAGCCGTGGCCTGCAGAACGGCTGGTTGCTACCGGCCGGTCCGCTACGCGAGACGGCCGGCCGGCTGGCCCGCTGTGACGCCCTGCTGGTCAACGGCGCAGCGCAAGTCCCCATTCCCCCGCACCCACGCCGTTTTGATATGCGGCTACAGCCGGCGGCAGCCTGGCGCCTGAAAGACCCCGCCGAGCGCCGACCCTTGGCCGACTTTGCCGGTCAGCCGCTCGCCGCCCTGGCCGGCATAGGGCACCCGGCGCGCTTCTTCGCCACCCTTGCCGCCGCCGGTCTCCAGCCCAGCCAGCATTCCTTCCCGGATCACCACCACTACACCGCTACCGACCTGCAAGCCATACAGGGCGGGGCTTTGCTGGTTACCGAGAAGGATGCGGTCAAGCTCACCGCCCTTTTGTCTGCGGGCGAATTGCCGCACGGTGGTAATATTTGGGCTGTTCCGGTCGAGGCGCAGATCGCCCCCGACCTTGCCGATTGGCTGATCGATCGGCTGCACACTGCAAAGAGTAAAGATGGACGCAAAACTGCTTGAAATACTGGTCTGCCCGATCTGCAAAGGTCCGCTGTTCCACGACAAGACCCGCCAGGAACTGATCTGCCGCGGTGACCGCCTGGCCTTCCCGGTCAAGGATGGCATCCCGGTCATGCTGGAGGGTGAAGCGCGCGAACTGCCGGCCGACGAGGAAGTGGGCCAGTGAGCTTTATCGCGCTGATTCCGGCCCGGCTCGCCTCTTCCCGCTTCCCGGAAAAGCCGCTGGCCGACATCGGCGGCAAGCCCATGGTCATCCGCACCATCGAACAAGCGCTGAAGAGCGGCGCCCACAGCGCCCACGTCGCCACCGACGACGCCCGCATCCACGACGTGGTCCTGGCGCACGGCTATTCGTCCCTGATGACCCGTAGCGACCACGCTTCCGGCACCGAGCGGCTGGCCGAAGCGGTCAACCTGCTGGGCCTGCCGGACGACGCCGCCGTGGTCAATGTGCAGGGCGACGAACCCCTGATCGAACCGGCCCTGATCGACGCTGTTGCGCAAATGTTGCAGCGCGACGAAAAACTCCCCATGACCACGGCCTGCCACGCCATTGCAAGCGCCGCGGACATGTTCAACCCCAATGTGGTCAAGGTCGTGCTTGACCACGCCGGCCGCGCCCTCTACTTTAGCCGGGCACCGATCCCCTACGCCCGCGACGCCTTCAACCAGACGCGCGAGGTGCTGCCGACCGACCTACCTGTCTACCGGCATATCGGCATCTACGGCTACCGCGCCGGCTTTCTGCGGCAGTACAGTACCCTGACCCCCACTGCGCTGGAGCAATTCGAGGCGCTGGAACAGCTGCGCGTGCTCTGGCACGGCTACCCGATCGGCGTCGCCGTCATGGGCCATGGCCCGGAGGCCGGCGTAGATACCCCGGCCGATCTGGAGCGGGTCCGCCAGCGCTGGGCCGCCCAGGCAGCCCAAGGCTGAACTACCTATTGGCGCGGTCCCTTGACCGCACCTCAAAGCATCAACCATGTTGGCGTCCGCTAGCGCCAACATGCTTTAAAGTATTTGAATAAACCAACGAAATCAGGACTCCTCCGATGCGATTGATACTGTTGGGCGCCCCCGGCGCCGGCAAGGGCACACAAGCCACCTTCATCAAGGAAAAATTCGGCATTCCGCAGATCTCCACCGGCGACATGCTGCGTGCCGCCGTCAAGGCCGGCACCCCGCTGGGTCTGGAAGCCAAGGCCATCATGGATGCCGGTGGCCTGGTGCGCGACGACATCATCATCGGCCTCGTGAAGGAGCGCATCGCCCAGCCGGATGCCGCCAAGGGCTTTCTGTTCGACGGTTTCCCGCGCACCATTCCGCAGGCCGACGCCCTGAAGGAAGCCGGCGTGGACATCGACTATGTGGTCGAGATCGACGTGCCCGATAGCGAGATCGTCGAGCGCATCACCGGCCGCCGCAGCCACCCGGGTTCGGGCCGTGTCTACCACGTCAAGTTTGCCCCACCCAAGGTCGCCGGCAAGGATGATCAGACCGGCGAAGACCTGGTCCAGCGCGATGACGACAAGGAAGAAGTGGTCAAGAAGCGCCTGGCCGTCTACCACGAGCAGACCGAAGTACTGGTTGGCTACTACGGCAAGCTGGCCCAGTCCGGCGACCCCAGGGCACCCAAGTACGTCAAGGTTGCCGGTGTCGGTGAGGTCGATGCCATCCGCGACAACGTCTTCAAGGCCCTGGGCGCCTGATAGCCCTAGCAGGATGCAACGACAGACAGGCGGGGATATCCCCGCCTGTTTGCATTTCGGCCCTACGTAACAAGCGTCCAACCGGAACCGACCGCCCCTACCCCGGTCTTTGCATCAACAGAACGAATAACAAGGACATCGGATGTACCACGGCGAGCGCTTCAACAGCATCACCCATCTGCTCGGCTCCGGCTTTGCCATCGCCGGCCTGGCGGTACTGGTCACCCTCGCAAGCCTGCAGGGCGATCCCTGGAAGATTGTCAGCTTCAGCATCTACGGCGCCATGCTGGTCGTGCTCTACCTGGGCTCCACGCTCTATCACAGCATCAAGCACCCGCCGACCAAGGCCGTGCTGCAGAAGATCGACCACTGTGCGATCTACCTCCTGATCGCTGGCACCTACACCCCCTTCGCCCTGGTCACCCTGCGCGGCGGCTGGGGCTGGACCCTGTTCGGGCTCAATTGGGGCCTGGCGCTGTTCGGCATCATCCAGGAGCTGACCCTGGGCCGCCGCACCCGTCTGCTCTCCATGATCCTCTACGTGGTCATGGGCTGGCTGGTGCTGATCGCCATCAAGCCCCTGATCACCGCCCTACCCAGCGCCGGCCTCGCCTGGCTGGCCGGCGGCGGCATCGTCTACAGCCTGGGTATCTACTTCTTTCTCAATGACGAGCGGGTGCCCCACTACCACGGCATCTGGCATTTGTTCGTCCTGGGCGGCAGCCTGTGCCAGTACGTTAGTATCCTTTTTTATGTGGCTTAGTCTCGAGAAGAGGTGAATGCAGGTAATGCGCCCAGGGAACCTGGGCGCTTAACGTGAGCGGGTTCTGAAACAGCGGATACTTCCTTTATCGCGCCCCTGCCCCCTCCGCCCCCGCCCGCCGGCGGGGGGACCTCGCTGTGCTCGTGGGCGTTTGCTCACAGAACACGAGCACTTAATGCACGGGCAAGTGCACCAAATCACTAACAAGTAAGCATATCGCTTGCAAACTCAGTATTCCGGCAACCGTCGGCCAGGGCGGCGGAGTCAGGCTTTTCCGACTACAATTCGCGCGTTTCCAAGCTGGGAGTCCGTCATGCGCCGCCTGCTGCCGCCCGTCCTGCTGAGCCTTGTCACCTTCGCGGTCAACGCCGCGGAGAGCGGCATTGAGCTCGCGGTCACCATCAAGGCACCGGTTGCCAAGGTCTGGCAGGCCTGGACCACCAGCGAGGGCATCAGCAGCTTCTTTGCGCCTGAGGCGCACGTCGAGGCCAAGCCGGACGGTCCCTTCGAGGTCTATATGGACCCCTACGGCGAGCCCGGTCTCAAGGGCGCCGACACCATGAAGGTGCTGGCCGTGGAGCCCGAAAAGCTGCTGTCCTTTACCTGGAACGCGCCGCCGCACCTGCCGGCCGCGCGGGCGCAACGTACCGTGGTCATCCTGCGCTTTGCGCCGGAGGGACAGGATACCCGGCTCAGCCTCAGCCATGTGGGCTGGGGCAGCGACGGTGAATGGCCCAAGGCCCGCGCCTATTTTGAAAAAGCCTGGCCTAACGTGCTCAAGAACCTGCAGACGCGTTTTGAGACCGGCAAGCCACAGGACTGGACCCAGTGGCGCGAACAACTCAAGCAATGGCACGCCAGCGAGGCGGCTAAGAAATCCTAACCATCCCCGAGACCTGACATGACCGTAAAGAACGCCTTCTACGCCCAATCCGGTGGCGTGACCGCCGTGATCAACGCCAGCGCCGCTGGCGTGATCGAGACCGCACGCCAGCATGGCGACAAGATAGGCAAGGTCTACGCCGGCCGTAACGGCATCATCGGCGCACTGACCGAAGACCTGATCGACACCTCACTGGAATCCGCCGAGGACATCGCCCGCCTCAAGCACACCCCCTCGGGCGCCTTCGGCTCCTGCCGCTACAAGCTCAAGAGCCTCGATACCCACCGCGAGCAGTACGAGCGGCTGATCGAAGTCTTCAGGGCCCACGACATCGGCTACTTCTTCTACAACGGCGGCGGCGATTCAGCCGACACCTGCTACAAGATCGCCCAACTGTCCGAAAAGATGGGCTACCCCATCCAGGCCATCCACGTCCCCAAGACGGTGGACAATGACCTGCCCATCACCGACTGCTGCCCGGGTTTTGGCTCGGTCGCGAAGTACGTGGCCACCTCCATTCGCGAGGCCGGCTACGACGTCGCCTCCATGGCCAAGACCTCGACCAAGGTCTTCATCCTCGAGGTCATGGGCCGCCATGCCGGCTGGATCACCGCCGCCTGCGGCCTGGCCGCCGAGCAGGAAGGCGAAGGTCCGCACATCCTCCTGTTCCCCGAAGTGGAGTTCGACGAAGCTGCCTTCCTGGCCAAGGTCAAAGCTACGGTGGAGAAATACGACCACTGCGTGATCGGCGTCTCCGAAGGCATCAAGAACAAGGACGGCCAGTTCCTCAGCGAAACCGGTCTCAAGGATGCCTTCGGCCATGCCCAGCTCGGCGGTGTCGCCCCCACCATCGCCCAACTGGTCAAGGACAAGCTCGGCTACAAATACCACTGGGCCGTGGCCGACTACCTGCAACGCGCCGCCCGTCATATCGCCAGCAAGACCGACGTCGAGCAGGCCTACGCCCTGGGCCGGGCCGCCGTGGAGATGGCCATGGACGGCAAGAACTCGGTCATGCCCGCCATCCGCCGCCTGAGCGACGCTCCCTACCGCTGGGACATCGCCGAAGCCCCGCTGTCGCAGGTCGCCAATGTGGAGAAATTCATGCCGCGCGACTTCATCACCGAAGACGGCTTCCATATCACCGAAGCCTGCCGCCGCTATCTCTCGCCGCTGATCGCCGGCGAGGACTACCCGCCATTCAAGAACGGCCTGCCCGACTACGTCCGCCTGCAGAACCTCGCCGTGGCCAAGAAGCTGCCCGAGTTCAAGCTGTAGAACCTGCGAGCCATACGCAGGGGCGTTCACCCCCTGCAGAGAACAGGCACCACTCCCGGACACCAGCCTTGCGGCTGGTGTGCCGGCTTGGCTTTGCAGCGGTGGCTGCATAAGCTTCACACATGAGCACCCACCCCGGCCCATCCGCAGCCTCTGTGCGAGACGTCGCCGACGCCGGCACGCCGCAGTTCTTCATCTCGCTGGTCAACACCGGCCGCGAGCCATTCCTCCTGCAGCATTGCCACACCTCCTCGGCCTGCGGCTGGGTACAGGAGCCCATCCCCGGCGAGTGCATCCTGCCCGGCGGCGAACGCGTCTGGTGCGGCATGCCCTGGGATATGGGCGAGACCATCACACTCGATCTAGTCCTGCACACCCCATCGGGTGCCGCCATCGCCATCCATTTCTCGCGCCGGCACCCGGCGCCGGCCGAAGCCAGCCTGGAGCTATCCCAAGGCCTGCAGGGTCAGGCCGAGTTGCAGCGCGCAAGCTCCAGCAGCCCCTTCTACATGGTCACCGTAGGTGCTTGAGGCGTAGCCAAGAAAAAAAGCCACCGCAAGCGGTGGCTTTTTTTGAGGTAGCGGCCTTAGCCCGCCAGCGCCGCGCTCAAGCGCTCGCGCCGTGCCGCCAGCGGTGCCGGCAGACGGTCGGCAAGCTTGGCCAGCCACTCGGCATGGGCCGCCAGCTCGGCTCGCCAGGCCTCGGCGTCAAGCTGCATCAGCGCTGCAAACTGTGCTGGCGTCACTTCATCCAGGCCACGCCAGTCGATGTCCTCGTAACCCGGCATCCAACCCAGCACACTCTCCTGCGCCTCGGCACGCCCCTGCACGCGGTCTACCATCCACTCCAGCACCCGCATGTTCTCGCCAAAGCCAGGCCACAGGAACTTGCCGTCCTCGCCCACGCGGAACCAGTTCACGCAGAAGATGCGCGGTGCCTGCGGCAGGCGGCTGCCAACCTCCAGCCAGTGCCGGAAGTAGTCACCCATGTGGTAACCGCAGAAGGGCAGCATGGCGAAGGGGTCGCGACGGGTCTGGCCCTGCGCGCCCATGGCGGCAGCGGTGGTCTCCGAGCCCATGGTGGCGGCCATATAGACACCAGACTCCCAATCAGCCGCTTCAAACACCAGCGGCACGGTGGAGGAGCGACGACCGCCGAAGATAAAGGCCGAGATCGGCACACCATTGGCATCGTCCCAAGCGGCATCGAGCGAGGGGCACTGGCTGGCCGAGACGGTGAAGCGGGCATTGGGGTGCGCCGCCTTGCGGCCGGTCTCGCGGGCAATCTCCGGTGTCCAGTCCTTGCCTTGCCAGTCGATCAGATGGGCCGGCGCTTCCTTGCTCATACCCTCCCACCACACGTCGCCGTCATCGGTCAGCGCCACATTGGTGAAGATCACGTTCTCGCGCAGCATGGCCATGGCATTCGGGTTGGACTTCTCCGAAGTACCCGGCGCCACACCGAAGTAGCCATTCTCCGGGTTGATGGCATACAGCTTGCCGTCGGCACCCGGCTTGATCCAGGCGATATCGTCGCCCACCGTGGTCACCTTCCAGCCCGCGTAGGTCTTGGGCGGGATCAACATGGCGAAGTTGGTCTTGCCGCAGGCGCTGGGGAAGGCCGCCGCTACATAGGACTTCTCGCCCTTGGGGCTTTCCACGCCCAGGATCAGCATATGCTCGGCCAGCCACCCCTGGTCACGCCCCATGGTGGAGGCAATGCGCAGCGCAAAGCACTTCTTGCCCAGCAGGGCGTTGCCGCCATAGCCCGAGCCATAGGACCAGATCTCGCGGGTCTCGGGGAAGTGGACGATGTACTTGGTGTCCTTGTTGCAAGGCCAGGCCACGTCCGGCTGACCCTTGGCCAGTGGCGCGCCGACGCTATGCACGCAGGGCACGAAGTCGCCATCCTTGCCCAGTACGTCGTAGACCGCCCGCCCCATGCGGGTCATGACACGCATGGAAGCAACCACATAGGGGGAATCGGTCAGCTCGATGCCGATGTGGGCGATATGCGAGCCCAGTGGCCCCATGCTGAAGGGGATCACGTACAGCGTACGGCCGCGCATGCAGCCCTCGAACAAACCGTTCAGCGTCTGCCGCATCTCGGCCGGCGCCATCCAGTTGTTGTTGGGGCCGGCGTCTTCGCGGCGATCGGCACAGACAAAGGTGCGGTCTTCCACCCGAGCCACATCCGAAGGGTCGGAGAAGGCTGCGTAGGAATTGGGGCGCTTGGCCGGGTTGAGCTTGACCAGGGTGCCGGCCGCCGTCATCTGCGCCAGCAGCCGCTCATTCTCCTCGTCGGAACCATCCACCCAGTGGATGGCATCGGGCTGGGTCAGGGCGGCAACCTTGGCAACCCAGTCGATCAAGGCTTGGTGTTGGACGTAAGCGGGGGGAGCGAACTGCATGGAATCCTCTGCATTGGTAGCTGAGATCCACCCGACTACGCCAAAATGACTGCGCCGGGCAGAGACTTTCCCACTAATTCTCGCAAATTCAGACGGATAAGTCCCCAAAAAAAGTAGCAAGCAGATGCTTGACTACCTTGCAGACCCTATCTACAAGCGCCCCGGATGCCATAAAAAAAGCGTGGGGCCTAAGCCCCACGCTCCCGTTTCCGACTACTTGTTCGCTTAGAACTTGTAGTTGGCGGTCAGGCGGTAGTAACGGCCGCGCAGATCGTACTGGGTGAAGTCGAAGCCATTGCTGGCGTCCGAAGCATCGTAAGGCGGAATGCGGTTGAACGCATTCAGTACCGAGAAGGCCACACCAAGGTGCTTGTTCACGTCGTAGTTGGCGTAGAAGTCGGTGGTGACTTGACCGGCTACGCGGTCCTGGCCATCAGCCTGCTGCTGTTGCCAGCCCGAGGTGTAGTTCAGCTTGACCTTAGTGGTCCAGTCAGCCTTGTCCCAACCCAGGGTGAGGCTACCCTTGGTCCGCGGCAGCGAACCGTAACCGTTATTGCCGGCGTACTCCACCGCTTCCTCGCCCAGTGCCGGCGGGGTCTTGTAGGACATCAGGTAAGTCACGTCCAAGGCGGTGGTGAAGCGGCCGTACTCGGTTGCCTTGGAACGATAGGTCAGGTTGATGTCCGTACCCTTGGTCTCGACATAGGCCAGGTTCTTATAGCCCGAGGTAATGTACGAGATGTTCTGGGTGACCGGGTCACGCACGATGAACTTGGCAAAGGCCGGGTCAGTTTCGTGGTTCTCGATGAACTGGAACGAGTCAGACGAAACCAGATCCTTTTGACGAATCTTATAGACGTCCAGGCTGGCGTTAAAGTTCGCCGAAGGCTCGATCACGATACCGATGTTGTAATTGCGCGAGTGTTCGGCCTTCAGGTCCGGGTTGCCGGTGTAGACACCTGCGATATTGAAGGACTTACCCCTTTGCGACGCGGTAGGGTGATTGCGGTCGATAACCGAGGTAAAGAAGGTCGCGCTGGAACGCGAGTTTTCTGCCAAGGTCGGTGCACGGAAGCCTTTGCCGGCCGAAGCGCGGAACAGGATTTCCTTGATCGGGGTCCACTTCAGGCCCAGGGCTGGCGAGAATGCCGAACCGAAGTCGCTGTAATCGTCACCGCGGCCAGCCAGGGTCATTTCAAGGTTCTTGACAATGGGGGCGTTCAATTCGAAGAACACCGCCTTCACGTTACGCGAACCCGTAGTGGCAGTAGAACCCTGACCCAGCACCAGACCTTGCGTGAGGTTGGCATCTGGACGGTCATTCAGCGACTCGCGACGATAATCGAAACCCAATGCAGCGCCCAGGGCACCGGCCGGCAGTTCAAGCAGCTCGCCGGAAACCTTGGCATCGAAAGTGTCGAGTTTGGATTCGGCGACGCGGGTCACCGTCAGGCGCAACTTATCAGCTTGCCCGTTGGTGTTGGCGCCCGGGTTCAGGAAATTGTAGCTACCATCGGTGATCATCTGCTTCAACACAACAGCGTTCACGCGGTTGTAGTTGTCCTGATGTTCCTTGTTTTTGGCCGTGGTGACTGCGGATTCCCAGCTCCAGTCACCGAGGGTGCCCTTCAGGCCAGCCAACAGGCGGTAAGCGTCGGCCTTGATCTTGGCGCTACGCGGCCCAACGTCGAAGAAAGTGTAACCGATCGCGACCGGGGCCGCGTCCGGGTTGGACGGGTTGCCCACGGGCAGGCGGTAGTCTTCCACCGTCACACCACCCGTGGCCGGATTAAAGTGGATACCCGAGTTGGTGATAGCGGCAGGAGTAAAGGTTTGCTTGGTCTCAGTGGATGAAACAAAGGCTTCGGCAAAACCCTGCAGTCCTTCGCTGAAGTCGAAGGTGCCACGCAGGAAGCCGTTGGCGCGCTCAGTCTCCGGCAGCATGCTCAGGAACGGTGCCGGGTTGTAGGCACAGGCGGTACCATTCAGATCAAACAGCGAAGCATCCAGATTGACGCCAGGGCCAATACACTTGGCAAACGCTTCACGGTTCAGTCCACGACGGTAGGTACCCGCAGCGGTGGACCAACCGAACGTCCCGCCCGGCTTGTCACTGAAGTCCTGATTCTTGGTGGAATCACGGTCAGCCAGGGTGTTGCCGTCGCGGTGAAAGTAGTCGAACGAGGCCAGCACGTTGTAACGGTCAGTGGCCGGATCACCAATACCACCGGTCACGGCAACGTGGGTTTCACCCAGGTCGTTCTCGCTCGAAATACCGTAGCCACCGGACATTTCCAGGCCTTGGTAGTTCTTGCGCAGGATCACGTTCACCACGCCTGCGATAGCGTCGGAACCGTAAACAGCAGAAGCGCCATCCTTCAGGATTTCAACGCGCTCAATGGCCGAAGCCGGGAGGCTGTTCAGGTCGAAATAGGTATCTTGCAGGTTCTGTGCGAAACCGTAGTTGGCAGCACGACGGCCGTTCAGCAGCACCAAGGTGGCCTTCTGGCCCAGACCGCGCAGCGAAACGCCCGATGCACCCGGCGAGAAGGAGTTGCTGAACACTTCGTTGTAGCTGCCGCCGGTGTTGGCGCTAACGGAGCGCAGCACTTCGGCCACGGTGGCCTTGCCGCTCTGCTCGATTTCCTTGCGGGTCACAACGGTCACCGGCGAGGCGGTTTCCTTGCTGACGCGCTTGATGTTACTACCGGTAACTTCAATCTTTTGCGTTTCGGCGGCTTCTTCGGCCAGTACCTGGGTACCAGCGCTTACACCGATCATTGTTATCGCAAGTGCGAGATTTTTAATCTTCACTTCTATTGCTCCCCTAGACAGCTGATATGGATTGGCCCATTGCATTCAGATGCTTAACAAGAGTGCCGTGAGACCCAATTCGTACTCTGCCAACCGGTGATCGACCGGTTCCGCAGAGCGACCGGGAAAAGATAGCCCATACGTTGCAGACATGTGACGGAGAGCAGCAAATTCGGCAAAAGCCGTTGCTAGGTCACAACAAACCGAGAGAAATGAAAATATATGTATTCTTAATTACGTATTTTTTTCAACAACTTAACAACAAATTCGGCGCGCATGTAACCTTGTTGCAACAAATAAAAATACCAATTGGTATGTTAATTAGTATTTAATTTGTAGTTATATTTCACAAAATAGAAAGTTATTTCAGCCTTGCCCACCGCGCTCTATTCAGCTCATATGGTCGCTGTTTTATTGCGCATTAGCCCTGCCAACGCCGCACGTAGTTTCATTACCAATGCAGCGGGCATGCCGCTAACAGGCACTAGCGCGTCAGCACATCCATAACTGTGGCTATCTGGGTCAGATCAGGCTCGACCGGCACCAGCTCGCGCATGCTGCGCAGCCAGGTGATCTGTCGTTTTGCCAACTGGCGGGTAGCATAGATGCCGGTGTCGCGCAGCCCGGCGAGGTCGATCTCGCCCTCCAGGTACTGCCAGGCCTGTCGGTAGCCCACGCAGCGCATGGACGGCATGTCCGGGTCGAGCTCATAGTGGCGGCGTAGCGCCAC
>NZ_DATCSC010000144.1:0-65037 GCF_036568685.1 Chitinimonas sp. | reverse complement strand
ATCCATGACTAGAGCCTAACGTTTGAATGTAACCGACCGATCAGCGCTGCTAGCGCCGATTAGCCGTAATGAGAGATCAAACAGTACCCGTTGGCTTGGCAACGAATCCCCGCTCAACATCACCATTGAACCCAACCGACTCATACAGCTGCGCTGCGCGCCAGACAGCAGCATGACCTTGCAACAATCTCGCTACCAGGCCAGCGCGAGGGCATACTCCAGAACCCATCGCCCATAGCCTTTGCCACGCTGGGCGGGGAGTGTAACCACATGCATCGATGATGCCGAGGGGTCGCAATGGCTTGATTCAAGGACACGACTTGCGTCGCTCCATGGCGGCAATCAGCTGGTACAAGCGCCGCTTATTGTATTGTTGGAGCAAGCACGGGTAGAGGTTGCCGAGCGTATTGAAAAAGACAAAGCTGAGACCGACCTTCGGCCCGTATACGCCCCAGGCATAGATAGTCAGTACCATCATCACCGCAAAGCCCACCCAGTGCGACACTTCCGCGGTCGCAATGTGCTTTTGAATATCCTTCAGCAATTGCAGGTCACGATGCTTGGGCAGCTTGATGCTGGTATTGAACATCCGTAGCGGCGTTGCCAGCAGCATCTTCCGAAACCACTCAACCCCAAGCCTTTCATACGTCTTTGAATCTGCAAACACGTAGCGGGCGCTCATCCATCCGTAAAACGGCATGCGGCGCAGCACAAGATCTGCAAGGACGCCGATGATGAACGATAGAAACATGACGGCGATGGCGTTGTTGAGAAGTTTCATTCCTTATCCATCAAGCAGTCCCAACCGTCTGGACTACGAAGGTCGCGCATGGCTTGCTCTGCAAAACATTGAAGGTAACGGCAGCCGGCACTGCGAAGCAACGGAGGGGACTCAATGTGTTGCTATTGGCTACGCAAGTCGCCGTGAAGTACACAACCCAACGTGTCGATGAGCAACACACAGCAGTAAGAAAGGCCACCAACGCTGAGGTCGGCGGCCTTTTTTACTCCTCGTCCATCACTGCGCGGTCTATCAGGCTGTCGTCTCAGCCTCGCAAGCCGCCATCATGGTCTCCGCCAGCAGGCTGTAGACATCTGCCCAGGCGTCTGCCACCTCGGGGGTGTAGTCCTCACCCAGGCCCTGGCCCAGGGTCATCAGCAATGCACCGCCCACGGTGTTGTAGTGCTCTTCGCGCACGCCGTAGCCGGCATGGCGGCGGCCCAGGTCCTGCACGGCCGGGATCAAGGCATCCAGCCGTTCCAGCATGCGTACCGCCACGCCGATCATGGTCATCAGCCGGCGGCCCTGTTCTTGCATATCGCCCTTGAACAGGCTGCGCAGGCTGGGGTCGGCAGCGAACAGGTTGGCGTAGAACAGCGCGGCGGCTTCCGGCGCCATCAAGGAGAGCTGGTCCCAGGATTCCTGCACCAGTCGAACAGTCTTTCGATTCATTGCACTGCAACCTCAAGCTCGGTGATCAAGGTGGCAGAAGCTGCTGACGCAAGGCGCCCATCCTGCCGCAGACCGGCCGAAGGCAACTGCCCTGCAGCCAGCGCACCGCATGGGTGCGAGCCGCCACCTTACGCGGCACGCCTGTGCAACAAACGGATAATTTCGCTAAGCAAAGCTTAAATTTTCAATAGCTTGTGCCAGCCCCTCGGGCGGCCGGCCCAAGCAGGGCCTTGCCCACGAGAGTGCGCGCAGCTGGCCTGATACACTGCGATACAAAAATCGCATACGATTTTATCGAAAGTGATTGACTCGTGTTTTTTGATCAGTAAACTGCATCGCATCCGATCCAATCGGAACAACCAAACACTTCAGTCACCCGATACAAGGAGCTTCACCATGAACACCACTGCCCAAGTCCTCTACACCGGCAAGACCCACACCACCGGCGGCCGCGATGGTAAATCGCGCAGCTCGGACGGCCGGCTGGACATCCAGCTGACCTCCCCCGGCGCCCGTGGCGTGGGTACCAACCCCGAGCAGCTGTTTGCCGCCGGCTGGTCGGCCTGCTTTATCGGCGCGCTGGGCCTGGCGGCCGGCGCCATGAAGGTGGCCCTGCCGGCCGATCTGGCCGTGGATGCCGAGGTAGACCTGGTGAACGACACCGGTGCCTACTTCCTGCAGGCCCGCCTCAATGTGAGCCTGCCGGGCGTGCCGCGCGACACCGCCCAGGCCCTGGTGGAAGCCGCCCACGCCACCTGCCCCTACTCCAAGCTGACGAAGGGCAATATGAACGTCGAGATCAACCTCGTTTGATGGTCAGGTAGGGCTAGACGGAAAGAGGGGGAGCAGGCCAATACGGCTTGCTCCCCCTCTGTCTTAGGCTAGCACCTGCGCCCCCGCTCGCAATCCTAGTCTCCATCCTCTCGAATCTGAATGCTTTGAGAGCAATGATAACGGGCGGTCGGGTCTGCCACCCTGAGCGCATAAACCTTGGCCCAAGTGGACTCCCAGTCGGCTTCGTCAGTCAGTGCAACGCCTGGATACGGCCCTGATGTTTGTTTGTATACACGCCAGATAGGTAGCTCAGTAGCTGCCGCAGATTCAAAGAAAGCATCGGTCAAAGTAAGGTACCAACCGCAATCCATCCCCATCGACATGTCTGTGAAACCAGCCAAGCCAACCAAGCCCCAAGGCGTACGCGGACCAAAGCCGAACTCGCAGTAAGCGATGGCGGTCGATGAATTAGGGTGCTCCAGAATGGACCAACACGGGTAAGTCTCGCCCTCTTCGCCATAATTCCATGCACGCTCCACGGCGACCGGCTCCACCAGCTGACTGCGTATGTGGGCGACCACCCGCGCATCGCGAATACCTTCGAGCTCGGCCTCCACCAGGGCGCGCAGCTGTGCGGGGGTAATGGGCATGCGGTGCGCTGGCCTAAACCTTATTCACCGAAGGCGTGGCACGGTTCATTCCCCACCCCGCGTGTGCTTGATCAGGTTGTCGCGCATGCGGTTCACATAGTTGCGCACCTCGGCGAACTCATCCGGGGCCAGGCCGGTGGCGTCCGCCAGGCTCATGCCAAAGGCACGCTCGCGCAGTGCCCGCCCAGCGGGGGTGAGGCCTACCCTGACCTGGCGCTCGTCTTCCGGGTCGCGCTTGCGGGTGACGTAGCCGGCGGCTTCCAGCTTTTTGAGGATGGGGGTCAGGGTGTTCGATTCCAAAAACAGCTTCTCGCCCAGCTCGCTCACCGTCTGATTGTCGGTCTCCCACAGCGCGATCACGGTCACGTACTGGGTGTAGGTCAGGCCCAGCTGGTCCAGCAGCGGCTTGTAGGCTTTGCCAAAGGCCAGGTTGGTGGAATAGATCGAGAAGCAGAGGAAGTCCGCCAGCTGGGGGCGGGTCTTGAAACCGTTTTCGTCCTTGGTTTGTTTGGTCGTCTTTTTCATTTCCGTCCTCTGGGCTCCGGCCCACTTACCTACGTATCTGGCAGCTATCTTGGGGATTATACATCGCACACGATTTACTCGTAATGTATTGACATGCGAAATCCCGCTCGCTACTATCCGGCTCATGCGATTACCTCGCATACGATATATATAGATGCCTAGCAGACAAATAACAAGACCCTCTCCGCCACCGTTGCCAGGAAACACCATGAGCTACCCGCAAGCCGTACCGCCCAGCCCCAGCAGCTGGCCCGCCAAATTGTTACCGCAAGACCTGCTGCTACTGGTCGCCCGCGTTGGCATCGCCTCGGTCTTCTTTCTCTCCGGCCGTACCAAGGTCAGCGGTCTGTTGACCATCAAGCCCGCCACCTACGAGCTGTTCCGTTCCGAATACGCCCTGCCCCTGCTCCCCCCTGAGCTGGCCGCCCAGCTGGCCACCTACGCCGAGCACCTCCTCCCCCTGCTGCTGGTCGCCGGCCTGTTTACCCGCTATGCCGCCGCCGCGCTGCTGGCCATGACCGCGGTGATCGAGATCTTTGTCTACCCCGACGCCTGGTCGGTGCACCTGAGCTGGGCTGGCCTGTTGCTGCCGCTGCTTGCCCACGGTGCCGGCGCCTGGTCGCTCGATCGCCCGCTGCAAGCCGCCTTCCGCCCTGCCCGCCGGGTCTTTTTTTAAATCATCAATATCGCATGCGATGTTATCGCTTTCGATATAGATAAACCGCAAGCCCACCCAACCAACGGAGAGACCACCATGAAACCGCAATACGCCACCTTTGCCGCCGCCCTCGCCCTGTCGCTGAATGCCTTTGCCGCCGCCCCCAGCGGTACCGCCGAGCAGCCCAAGCCCATGGAGAAGTGCTACGGCGTATCCCTCGCCGGCCAGAACGACTGTGCCGCAGGTGCCGGTACCAGCTGTGCCGGTACCTCGCATACCGACTACCAGGGCGATGCCTGGACCCTGGTCGAGAAAGGCACCTGCACCAAGATCAAGACCCCCAAGGGTTACGGCTCGCTCAAGCCGCAATAAGCCCGCCACCACCCATAGGGAACGAACCATGAAACAACTTACCCTCTTCTCCGCCCTCGCCCTGGCCTTTGCCGCCGGCGCCCAAGCCCAGCCGGCCACCCCACCCGGCGCGACCAACGTGGTCATCGTCCCCGGTGCCTTTGTCGATGGTTCCGGCTGGCGGGTGGTGCACGACATCCTCTACCAGAAGGGCTACAAGGTCACCGTGGTGCACCAGTCGCACAGCACGCTGGACGACGACGTGGCCGCCACCCGCGAGATCCTCGACCAGCAGGTCGGCCCCACCGTGCTGGTGGGCCATAGCCTGGGCGGTTCGGTCATCACCGTGGCCGGTGTGCGCGCCAAGGTGCAGGCTCTGGTCTATGTAGCGGGCTTTCTGCCGGACGTGGGCGAGAGCACCGGCCAGTTGGCCGAATCCATGCCCGTCGTGAGCAACGACATCATCCCCACCCGCGACGGCCACCTCTTCTTCAACCCGGCCAAGTTCGGCGCCGACTTTGCCGGCGACCTGACCGAGAACCGCACCAACTTCATGGCCATCTCGCAGGTACCCGCCACCGCCGCCGTGTTTGGTGCGCAGAACTGGGTGGCCGCCTGGCGCGACAAGCCCAGCTACGGGATTGTCGCCACCGAAGACCACGCCCTGAACCCGGACCTGCAGCGCTGGATGTACCAACGCGCCGGCGCCAAGGTCACCGAGATCAAGGCCAGCCACGCGGTCTATATCTCCCAACCCGAGGCCGTGGCCAAGGTGATCGAGGAGGCCGCCCGCAACGTAGGTGCCGCTCCGAATCCGACCACCAAGCCGACCCAAGTCTCTCGTATCAACACGCCGATGCGTGATCGCTGATCCCCGTTTAACCCGCAGCACCCAAACCCAACCCAAGGAAAACACCATGAACACCGCTTCCCGCTTCAGCCTGGCCGCCGCAGCCGCCGCCATTGCCCTCTCCTCGCTGGCCTTTGCCGATGGCTCCAGCTCCACCGAGCCCACCGTGAAGGAACAGCCGGGCCGCTGCTACGGCATCAATACCTGCAAGGGCACCAGCCTGTGCGCCACCGCTCACAACGACTGCAAAGGCCTCAACAGCTGCAAGGGCGAAGGCGTTCTGGTCCGTACCAAGACCGAGTGCCTGAACGCTGGCGGCACCCTGACCGAGCCGAAGTAAACCCGAGTGCGAGCCTGGTCCCAGCCGGGTTCGCCTCCCCGCCAACAAGCCGAGGTACAGACTATGCCTGCATCCCTCTCCCCCTTCCCCGGCTACGGCCTGGGGCTGCGCAAGGAACACTACCGCGACTTTCTGGAAAGCGCCGTGCCAGTGGATTTCGTCGAGGTGATCTCCGAGAACTACATGGTGCCCGGCGGCCAGCCGCGCCATATCCTGCGCCAGGTACGCGAGCGCTATCCGGTCGCGCTGCATGGGGTCTCGATGTCCATCGGCTCGGCCGACGGGCTGCGCCTGGACTACTTGCAGCGGCTCAAATCACTGGTGGACGAGATCGAACCTCTCTTTGTATCCGACCACCTTAGCTGGTCGCGCATCGACCAGTTCAACTCGCACGACCTCCTGCCCCTGCCCTACACCGAGGAAGCACTGGACCGCGTCTGCGCCAACGTCGCACAAGCACAGGACGTGCTGGGCCGGCCCATGTTGATCGAGAACCCATCGAGCTACCTGAGCTTCCCCGGCGCCATGCAGGAGTGGGAATTCCTCGCCGCCATGAGCCACCGCACCGGCTGCTACCTGCTGCTGGATGTGAACAATGTCTATGTCAGCGCCCAGAACCATGGCTTTGATGCCCACACCTTCCTGGAGGGCCTGCCGCATGAGCGGGTAAGGCAGATCCACCTGGCAGGCCACAGCCAGGGCGAACATTTGCTGATCGACACCCACGACCAGGCGGTCAACGCCAGCGTCTGGTCGCTCTACGCCTGGGCGGTCGCCCTGGTCGGCCCGGTCGCCACCATGATAGAGCGCGACGACCGCATCCCCCCACTGCACGAGCTACTGGACGAACTGGCACTGGCCCGCACACTGGGCGTGGCCGCCGGGCGGCAACGTCGCCAGTACCACCGGGAGGAGGCCCTCCATGCTGGCTGAACTGCAGCGCGACTTTCGCCACTGGCTGATCCAGGCCTTACCCGATGCCGCCGAGCGCCTGGGAGGCGAGGCCGGCCTTGCCATCTATCAGAACAACTACCGCACCCAGCTGGTGGGTAGCCTCAAGGCCAGCTACCCCTTGCTGCAGCAATGGCTGGGCGAGGCCCGCTTTCTGGCCACCGCGGTCTGGCATATAGACCGGCACCCACCGCATGCCTGGACCTTGGACGCCTACGCCGAGGGCTTTGAGACCACCCTGATCGAACGCTTCCCCGACAACCCGGACGTGCATGAACTGGCCTGGCTGGAAGCCGCGCTGGGGCAGGCCTTTGTGGCGGCCGACGCCGCACCACTGCCGGCAGCATTGCTGGCCGAGATCGACTGGGAGCGCGCCCGCCTGCAGCTCACACCTTCGCTGCAGTGCCGCGACATCTGCACCAATGCCGAGGCCATCTGGTCCGCGCTGTGGCAGGAACAAACGCCACCGGAGGCCGAGATGCTAGCCGAACCAGCTGGACTGACCGTCTGGCGGCGCGACCATACCTGCCAGTTGCGGCAGGTGGACACCCTTGAGCTGGCAGCCCTGCAACAGCTGCAGATCGATGGCAGCTTTGCCGCCCTGTGCACCCTGCTGGTCAGCCTCTTGGGCGAGGCCGAGGGCCTGCAAAAGGCCGGCGCCTTGCTGGTCGGCTGGCTGGCCAATGAACTGATCGTGGGTGTGAACACTCCGTCCACGGCCGAGGTAATGCACCATGACTGAACCCCACCATGCCCGCCGCCGCTTTCTGGCCGGCGCCACGGCCAGCCTCGCCGGCCTTGCACTTGCCCAGCTACCCAAGGCCGCAGCGGCCAGCGCGCCAATCCGACCGGCCGCGCAGCCGCCGCTGAGCATCAAGCAGGTGCAGACCGATGTGCTCGATATCGGCTACCACGAGGCAGGCCCGGAAGACGGCCGCCCCATCCTGCTGCTGCACGGCTACCCCTACGATATCCATAGCTACGCGGCGGTCATCCCACGCTTGGCGGCACAGGGCTACCGCGTGGTGGTGCCGTATCTGCGTGCCCATGGCAGTACCCGCTTTCTGAACGCCGCCACGCCGCGCCTGGCCGAGCAGGCCGCGCTAGGCCAGGATGTGATCGATCTGATGGACGCGCTGCATATCCCCGAGGCGGTACTGGCCGGCTTTGGCTGGGGTGGCATCGCCGCCTGCGCAGCGGCCGCATTGCGCCCCAGCCGCTGCGTGGGCCTGCTCACCGTCAACGGTTATCTGCTGGATGACCCAGCACAACCCGGCCCCGCCCAGCCGGCGGACTTCGAAGCCCGCCGTTGGCAGCGCTACTACCTGGCGACAGAGCAAGGCCGCAGCGGCCTTTTGGCTGACCGCGTGGCACTGGCTCGCCGCAACTGGCTGGCCCAGTCACCGCACAGCCGCTTTGATGCCGCCCTGTTCGAGCACAGCGCCCAAGCGTTGGACAACCCGGACCATGTGGACGTGGTGATCAACACCCACCGCTATCAGCTGGGTCTTGCCGCCGGCCAGGCGGACTACGCCAACAAGGCCGCCAAGCTCGCCCTGCTGCCGCCAATCACCGCCCCGGCCATCACCCTGGCAGGCAGCCTGGATGGCACGGTGGCCGACCCAGGCAGCGCGCCACCCGCCGGCCGATTTACCGGCCCGCATCGCCACCAGCGCCTGGAAGGCGTAGGTCATGTGGTACCACAAGAGGTACCCAAGGTATTTGCTGCCGCCGTTACCGCGCTGGTGCAGCAAGGCAAGTGGCGAAGCTGAGCACAACCCCGGCGCAAAGCTGAAGCCGACTTCAAGGCGGGCCATTGCGGCCCGCCGTCATAGCCGGCATGCTGGCGGTTCCAACATAGCCCCTGGCCAGCATGAATACCTTTATCGCCCTCCTGCGCGGCATCAATGTCGGCAAGGCCAAGCGCATTGCCATGGCCGATCTACGCGCCATGCTCGAAGCGCTCGGCCACCACAACCCGCGCACCCTGCTCAATAGCGGCAATGCCGTGTTCGAGAGCAGCCAGAGCGACTGCGCCGCCATGGCCAAGGAGCTGGAAGCCGCCATCACCGCAGGTGCGGGCTTCAGCTGCGCTGTGGTGGTGATCTCCGCAGCCGACCTCAACGCCATCGCCGCCCAGAACCCGCTACTGGACCGCGTGACCGACCCCAGCCGCCATCTGGTGGCCTTTACTGCCAGTGCGACGAACCTGCCCCTGGCCCAGCCCTTATTGGAACCAGATTGGAGCCCGGACGCCGTGGCCATCGGCGCACAGGCCATCTATCTCTGGTGCGAGGTCGGCATACTCGATTCCAAGATCCTGCCAGCCTTCAACAAACTGACCAAAGAGGCCTTCACCACCCGCAACTGGGCCACGGTGCTGAAGTTGCAGGAGATGGTTGCCGTCTAGCGGCAGGTTGATATGGCTGGTTGAGCCCACAGTATCCACTTCCTACACTGGCGGTTGTCGCCAAGGCCAGGGACACCGACCATGCAACTCAACCACCTCGACCTGCCGGTACCGGACGTGGCCATCACCGCCGCGGTGCTGACCCGTTGCCTGGATTTTGTGCCACTCAAGCCCATAGACGCCGACATGGCCCTGCTGCGCGGCGAGGGCGGCTTTGTACTGGTGCTTACCCGCGCCCGAGCGGACGAGCCGCCCTACCCCCGCGACTTTCACATCGGCTTTCTGCAACCCTCCGACCAGGCGGTGTGGGACGCCTACCGGCGGCTGCAGACCCAAGGCGTGGACCTGCCCATGGAGCCACGCAGCGCCTATGGGGCGCTGGCCTTTTACTTTCCGCTACCGGGCGGGGTGACCGTGGAGATCAGCCACCGGGGGTAAGCCCCAAGGCGCGCCTTGATCCCTCCACCACCGTCACCGCGGCCGGCACTGACCACGATAACCTCTTCCGCATCCTCTGCGGCCACCGCCACACCGCCCAGGCCATAGAACCGACCGGGACACAGGCAGAGTCGGGCGGGGTATTCGAGCGGCATACAGGCAAGAGGTGCAGGGGAATGGTGCCAAGCGTGCCGGCTTATGCGCCGGCAGAAAAGCCTGCACTGGTGCAAACCCTCCAGCCTCGCTAGGATGCGCAACGCTCTTGCACACCAAGCTCATGCACAAAGTGGGTGGGTTGCAGCCCAGGCCCGTCCGGCGAATGACGGCCTGAGGCAGAACAAAACCAAAACTAGCTATGCAGGAAGAGGGAGAATATGGACATCACTTGCCCCAAGTGCGCCTACGTGCGCCTGCCGACGGATACCAACCCGGCCTGGCAATGCCCCGGCTGCGGCGTGGCCTACAACAAGGTGCCGGCAAAATCCGAGGGCGCGGCCGCCGAACCCGAGCTCCAATACACCGTGGTCGATGATGGTACCGACAACGGCAAGCGCCGCATCTGGCTGCTACTGGGGCTGCTGCTGATACTGACCGGCATACTGGCCTACCGCCACTTTACCGCCGACCAAGCCACAGAACCGGTCACCAAGGCCGCCAAGGCGCCCTCCGGCAAAGTAGGCGGCACAGCCGCTGCCAATACCAAGCGTGTCGTCCAGAACGACTACGACGCCGACTTTCACACCCTGCAGGTCTTTCTGGATAGCTGGGAAGCCGCACTTGAAGGCGCCTATAAAGCCAGCCGCACCCTACCTCCGTCTGGCCTTGATACCCCAGAATACAAGGCCGCCATGGCGCGGCTGGACGAGCTGCAGCGCGGTTGGCGCACACTGCAATTTCGCAGCCAGTGCTACCGCAATAACCAGGCGCTGTTCTCCGACGTACTGCTGACAGGTAGATCCCATATCAACACCTACGCCACCGCTGCCGTCATCCCCGAGGATGTCGCGTCCGCCCGCATGGTGCAGCACTTCCGCGACAACATAAACGCCTGCCTGCCCAAGAACCAGCAGCTGACGGAATAAGCGCCACCCATCCCTACTACCCAAGCCGGGCCTAGCGCCCAGCCTTGGCCTGGGCGGCCAGCGCATCGATGGCGGCCACCACCGCCTCCGGTTTGTCCCGCTGGATATAGTGGCCGGAGCCCGCTACCGGCTCAACCTGGCGCGCGCCGGTCAGGCGCAGCCAGTCCTGCTCGTCCACCTTCACCATGCGCTCAAAGGCACCGCGCTCGTAGAGGTCGTAGTCGGTGCGGGTCAACACCTTGGCCGGCAGGGCCAGCGGTGCCTGCGCCATCAGCTTGTCGGTGCACTCGGCCTGCTGGTCAAACTCGCGCCGCATCACCGCAGAGAAACGCGTGGCTCGCAGTACCTCCACCATATGCGCACTGGTCGGTACCTCGGCCTGCATATGCTGCCAGTGGCGTGGGTGGGTGGCATCCACCAGCACCAGGCCGGCCACCTCCTGCGGGTAGAGCTGGGCGTAGGCATACTGGTAGAGCCCGCCTAAGGAGTGCCCCACCAGCACATAGGGTGGTGACAAGCCTTCCGCGTGCAGCAGCGCGTGCAGCGCCACCGCCACGCTGCAGGGGTCGCGCGGCAGGGTGCTGTCGGCACTGTCGCCATAGCCGGGCCGGTCGTAGGCCAGCACGGTGTAGCGCGGCGAGAGGCGCGATACCAGCGGCGCCCAGGCCGCCTTGCCATCCCCCAACCCGGCCTGCAGCACCACCGTGGGCTGGCCGCTGCCTATGCGGGTATAGGCCACCGAACCGGTGGTGCTGCGGTAGACGTGGGTGGTGGGGACGCTGGCACAACCAGCGAGCAGGAGGCCAGCCAGCAGCAAGGTGGTTGCCGTTCCGCGCTGTTCGGCGATGGTCGTTTTCCAAGTCATGGCTGCCGATCCAATCAAGTGGGGCTAACAGCGTAGTTGAGGCTGTCCTAAGAGCAGCTTAAGCACCTCGCCACCCTGTATCCCATCAAAGCCGCCGCAGCAGCTCGCGGAACAAATCCTGGTTCAAGCCATACTGCAGGCTCAGCTTGTCGGCTTCGTACCAGTCCTCGTCGGCCTCCAGGTGCGGGCCGACCAGCACCACCTTGCCCTGGCCAAAACGGCTGGCCTGGGCAGCAATGCGGCCACTCTTGCTATAGCGCGCCAGCACTTCAACGCCCTTGCCGGCCTGCTTGCCAAACTGCGGGCCGCTCTGGTTGTAGACCATGCGGCTCAGCTTGCCCCATTGCAGCTTCAGGAGCGAAGGCGCGGCACTGGCCGATTCGGACGACAGCTCGGCATTGTTGATCAGCCCGTAGGCCGGCTTCTTGTCGGCGGCCGAGCTATAGCGCGCCGCGAGGTAGGCCCCTGCGCAGATGCCCAGGTAGCTGCCGCCCTCCTGCACAAACTCGCGTATAGCCTTCACCTGCTCGGTCGAGAGTGCATCCAGGGTCTCGTCGATATCGTCCGAGCCGCCGGGCTGCACATAGACCTCCATATGGGCCAGCTTGTTGGCGGTGAGGGTGTGCTCGTTCAGGTAGACGACCTTATCGCCCTGCGCCGAGAAGAAGGTGGCGACCGTCTCTGCACAGCCATCACAGGTCCCCGCGCCGTTGAAGATGCCTACCGTCCTGGCGTGGGCCAGGCCGGTGGTGAACAGAAGCATGCAAAACAAGCGGCGGAGCATCATGGGGCGCAATCTCATGGAAAGGTATGGTGAAAAGATAGACAGCCCGCAACGCAGGCCCTGGCTATGGATCATGCCGGCCACGCTACGTTCCCGACACATTCACCTTCCAGCACCTTATCGCACCTACCCCAAGGCCAGCTTAAGCACCTGTCTGGTATCCCAGCACTACCTTTACACCCCCAGCCCGCTTCTTTACCCCGTCTTTACCCCGCCCTCCCTAGCATGCAGGCCTTTCCCGAACGCAATACCCGAAAGGTTCTCTCCCCATGCGTACCACCGTCCTCGCCACCCTCGTCACCAGCGCCCTGTTTGCCATACCCACCCTGGCTGCCGATGCACCGGCGCCGGAATACACCTTCAGCGGCAATGTGGCCGTGACCTCGGACTATGTCTTCCGTGGCATTACCCAGACCAACCACCACGCAGCCATCCAGGGCGGGCTGGACTATGCCCACCAGAGTGGCTTCTACGCCGGCCTGTGGGGCTCCAGCATCAGCTGGCTCGCCGATCAGGGCAGCGGCAGCTACCCGACCGAGGTGGATGTCTACGGCGGCTACAAGGGCAGCATTGTGGATGGCGTGGGCTATGACGTGGGCGTGCTGAGCTACTACTACCCCGGCACCCGCAACCCCGGCGTGAGCAGCCCCAACACCACCGAGCTGTACGCGGGTCTGAGCTACCAGTGGGCCTCGTTCAAGTATTCGCGCTCCACCGGCAACCTGTTTGGCTGGGCCGGTAGCAACGGTGCCAACACCCACGGCAGCAGCTACTACGACCTGACTCTGGCCCCGACCATTGCCGAGGACTGGACCCTGCAAGCCCACCTGGGCCGCCAGACCGTGGCACACCGCAAGAGTGCCAGCTACACCGATTGGCGCCTGGGTGTAAGCAAGGACGTGGGCTTTGGCACCCTGAGCCTGAGCTACACCGATACCAATGCCGAAGGCGACGTGGGTCAGGACTACCGCAATGCCTTTGGCAAGGACATGGGCAAGCAACAGGTAGCCGTGACCTTCAGCAAGACCCTTTGATCACTGGCGCACACGCTGTGATCAGCGCAAACGATTAACCGAGTGGCGAAAACCAGACGCCGGCGGCCGGGGCGCCCAAACCCGGGCCGCACTCCCATGGGCCGATCTCACAGGATCGGCCTATTTTTTGTCTCGATCCACGGCCTTGCACAAGCGATATGTCATTCCGGGGCATAAGGCTGCAAGCGCGCATCCAGCAAGCTCCCGGCGGTCTCGTCGGCATGTTGCTCAGCCCAGAAAACGGTGAGCCGGTGCTTCTCCACCACCTCGTCCAGCGCCCTGCCCCGCTCCAGCAGGCTGTAGACCTCCACCCCATCGCCCGGTGCACCGTCCAGTCGAACCAGGTCGTACAGCCCTACAAAGCGCCAGTTCACCTCGGCACCATCGGCGTTCAAATAGCTCGCGTGCTGCGCCTCACCCAAGGTCAGTGCCTTCTGGTAGGCGTCTTCGGCCGTTTCCGCCTCGATCAGCCGTATCTGCCGGTCGAATAGACGCTTGCCCGCAGCCAGGCCCGCCACTTCGCATGCCACCACCAGTACCGCCACATACCAGGCCACGTTTCCCCCTTTAGGGTCATCCCTGCCAAGCTGCTTTCTGCTCAAATCGTCAATTGGCGACAAACCCGTGGCCCACGCATAGGCGCGGGCGCCAGCTTGCACTATGCTGGCTATCGGCCAGGAGCAACAAATCCTTTAGCGCCGTTTCCCACCCGAGGTCCCCGCATGCATTCTCGCCGCTACCTGGCCGTCATGGCCTCCGCCCTGGTCCTCATTGGCGCGCTGGCGCTGGCCATCATCGGTCCCTTCCACTGGCTGTGGATACTGCCGGCCGCGGCGCTCACCCTGCTGGGTACCTACGATCTGCTGCAAACCCGCCACGCAGTGCTGCGCAACTACCCTATCTGGGGCCATCTACGCTATTTCTTCGAGTTTATCCGGCCCGAGATCCGCCAGTACTTCGTCGAGGACGAGAACGAGCAGACGCCCTTCTCGCGCAAGCAGCGCAGCATTGTCTACCAGCGCGCCAAGGGTGAGAACGAAAGCCGCCCCTTCGGTACCGACCTAGACGTGATGGCCGACAACTACGAATGGGTGGGCCACTCGCTCGCGCCCACCAAGCTGGCCGGCTCAGACTTCCGTGTCACCGTTGGCGCCGGTCGGGACCAGCCTTACGCTATTTCGGTCTACAACATCTCGGCCATGAGCTTTGGTTCGCTCTCTGCCAATGCCATCCAGGCGCTCAACCAGGGCGCCGCCATGGGCAAGTTCGCGCACGACACCGGCGAAGGCTCGATCTCGCCCTACCACCGTGCCGGCGGCGGCGATCTGATCTGGGAGCTGGGCTCGGGCTACTTCGGCTGCCGCAACGAGGATGGCAGCTTCAGCCCAGAGCGCTTCGTAGAGCAGGCCTGCACCGAGCAGGTCAAGATGATCGAGATCAAACTCTCGCAAGGCGCCAAGCCTGGCCACGGGGGCGTGCTGCCCAAGGCCAAGATCAGCCGCGAGATCGCCCTTACCCGCGGCGTCAGCATGGGGCAGGACTGTATCTCGCCGGCCAGCCATAGCGAGTTCAGCACCCCGGTGGGGCTGCTCGAGTTCGTCGAGCGGCTGCGTACGCTCTCCGGCGGCAAGCCCACTGGCTTCAAGCTCTGCGTGGGCCACCCCTGGGAATTTTTTGCCATCGCCAAGGCCATGCTGCAGACCGGCATCACCCCCGACTTTATCGTGGTGGATGGCGCAGAGGGCGGTACCGGTGCCGCACCCATGGAGTTCAGCGACCATGTGGGCACGCCGCTGCAGGAAGGCCTCCTGCTGGTACACAACACCCTGGTCGGCATCGGCCTGCGTGATCGCATCCGCATCGGTGCATCGGGCAAGGTCATCACCGCCTTCGACATTGCCCGTACCCTGGCGCTGGGGGCCGACTGGTGCAACGCGGCGCGCGGCTTCATGTTCGCCGTGGGCTGCATCCAGGCGCAGAAGTGCCATACCGACCGCTGCCCTACCGGCGTGGCCACCCAGGACGCCGCCCGGCAGAAGGCCCTGGTGGTGCCCGACAAGGCCGAGCGGGTCTACCGCTTCCACCACAACACCCTGCACGCCCTGCAGGAGCTGGTCCAGGCCGCCGGCCTGCAGCACCCTTGCGACCTGGGCCCGCAGCACATCGTGCGGCGCGTCTCCAGCCACGAGGTCAAGCGTCTTTCCGAGCTGCTGGGCTACCTGGAGCCAGGCGAGCTGCTGACCGACGGCCCCTGCCGGCTGGAGGTCTTCAACCGCTACTGGCCGCTGGCGAGCGCGGAGAGTTTCCAGCAGGTTTACAGCCAGCCCCAGGCCGCGTAACGGAAAGTTCATCACCCCGGCTATCAAGCCGGCTTGCACTTTGACTCCCTGGCAACTAAACCGATCAGCAAACAAGAATGCTGTTCGGTCCAGGGAGGAATCATGCCGCAGCCCATCGCGCGCCCAGGTGTGCGCCCCGCTCTGCCTCCAGGCGGCTAGACCCGTGCCGCCGCTCCATAGCTTGCTGCTCAACAGCCTGCTGCTCATCTACGCCGCCATGCTGGGCGTGGTGCTGTTCCGGCTGTTCAACGGCCGCATCAACCTGCGCGGCATGCTGGGCAGTGGCGATACCGCCATCGACCCCGAGCGCGTGCAATTGCTGATTGTCTGGCTCGCTGGCGTCGCCACCTATGCCGCCAAGGCGCTCGCCACCTTGCACAGCGCACAGCCCCAGCTACCCGACGTCCCCCAGGAACTGATCGCCCTCACCGCCGCCAGCCAAGGCATCTACCTGGTCGGCAAATACACCCGCAACCGGAGGAAGTAGCCTCATGAATACGCCTGCCCATGCAGAGAGCATCCTGCTCTATACCCTGGCCATCAGCTACCTCGCCATTGTGCTGGTGGCGTTGTACAAGGTGCTCTATGTCCCCAACCTCAGCAAGCTCCTGTGCGAGCCGGACGGCAAGGCCTCCATCTCGCGCTTTCAGCTCTTTGTCTTCACCCTGGTGATCTCCGGCCTCTACCTCGCGCTCAGCATCGAGGCCGGCCAATTGATCGACGTGCCCAATGGTGCGCTCACCCTGCTGGGCATCAGCGGCGGCAGCTTTCTGATCTCCAAGGGCATCAAGCCCGGTGACGGCGGCAACACCGGCGGGAATGACCAGGCGGGCGGCCAAGGCGGCAACCCGCAGGGCGGCCAGGGCGGCGCGGCCCAATAGCCTGCAACTTGACTGCTGCTGATCCCCTAGGAGCCTTCCATGAGAATCTGGCTGATCTCACTCCTCCTCTTGCTGGGGGGCGCCGCTACCGCGGCAGATTGCAGCAGCATGTTGCAGGCCATTGGCGAGCCCGTGATCAAAGGCGACCGGGACGAGCTGACCGGGCTGCTATGCCGCGAGGGCTATGTGCTGGTGCACGACAACGCACTCAGAACCCCGGTCTGGGTGGTTGAGCACCTCACCCCGGCGCGCTTTGCCGGCACGGCCGACCGCAAAAAGCTGGGGGAGCCCTTTGCAGCAGACAGCGAGCTGCCCGAGGGCAAGCGCGCCGAGAAGCCGGACTACGTCAACAGCGGCTACGACCGCGGCCACATGGCCCCGGCAGCCGACATGAAGTGGAGCGACAACGCCATGGTGCAGAGCTTTCTACTCTCGAACATGGCTCCCCAGCAGGGGCAGGACCTCAACCGCCATATCTGGGCCGACCTGGAAGAAATGGTGCGTAACTGGACCTGCGAGCGCGGTGACCTGTACGCCATCACCGGCCCCATCTACGACCAGCCGGGCAAGACCATCGGCGCCGACAAGGTGGCCGTACCCAGCGCCTTCTTCAAGATGGTGGTGGACCTGGGCCGACGGCGCGTGATCAGCTTTATCCTGCCCAATGCGCGCGTACCCAAGCAGGGCAAACCGCCGGCCGAGGTACTGCAGCCCTATATCGTCACCGTGCGGGAGGTGGAAGAGCGTAGCGGCATGCACCTCTTGAGCGCCCTGGCCCCACGCGAGCAGCGCCGGCTGGCGACGCTGCGCTCGGTCATGTGGCCTGTACGACAGCCTTGCGCCAGCTAAGGTGCCGCCTGGTGAATAAGGCTGCAGCCCCGTGCCGGCTGAGGCCTTAGCTAGCGAACAGGGTATCCAGGCGCGCAGCACTCTCTGCGCTCACCGGCAGCATGGGTGGCCGTAGCGCGTTCTGGATCAAGCCCTCGCGGGCGAGCACATACTTCACCGGCGCCGGGTTGGGCTCCATAAAGGCGGCCTGTATCCATGGCACCAGCCGCAGGTAGGCGGCGCGGCCTTCTGCCAGCCTACCGGCCTGAATGGCCCGCCAGGCGGCCACAAACTCCTCGGTGCGCACATGGGCGGTGGCGGCAATGGCGCCCTGCCCGCCCAGGCACCAGTTGTTGAACATCTGCAGGTCGTCCCCTGCCAGCACCGCCAATCGCCCGTCGCGCACCAGCGCCAGGGTGCTATCCAGCGATCCGGCGCAGTCCTTCACCGCCTTGATATTGGGGTGGGCCGCCAGCGCCAGCAGGGTGGGTATCTCCAGCCGTACGCCAGTGCGGTAGGGGATGTCATAGATCACCAGCGGGTGGGGGCTGGCATCGGCCAGGGTGGTGAAGAACTGCAGGATGCCGGCCTGGCTGGGGCGCACATAGTAGGGGGCCGGCACCAGTATGCCCGCCAGCGGCAGCGTGCCCAGTTGGCGCAGGCGCGGCAGCATGGCGGCCGGGTCGTTGCCGGAGAGCCCTGCCACCACCGGCAGCCCTTCGGCCGCCGCCAGCACGGTGGCCAGCACGGCATCCTGTTCCACTTCGCTCAGGGTCGAGGGCTCGCCCGTGGTGCCCAGTGCCACCAGGCCGGCCACGCCAGCCTGCCGGTAGCGCGCCACCAGCCGGCGCAAGGCCGCGTGGTCCACCTCGCCTTGGGCGAAGGGCGTGATAAGAGGTACCCAGATACCGGTAAAGACTGCCATGCCATGTACTCCATAAAGACCGCGTAGAACCGGTCAGCGGGACGGCAGGCAAGGCGGGAGAAGGGCGACCTGGTCTGTTCCGTCACATCTGACGGAACAGCGCTCCGGTCAGATGAGCCGCTGTTTTTTCGCTTTTTTTGCTGCGACGCAAGGCCGTGCCAAGCCCGCGCCGAGGGTGGCGCTGGCAAAGAAGAAGGTGGCGTGGGCGGCTTGCATGCATACTACCCTAGCGCAAATTGCTGCAGCGTGCACGCGCTGCCATGCGGTAGCGGTCCCAATCGCAGATCGGCATACACTTTGCTCAAGGTCAGCCCTATGCCAGCCGCGCTCACGCCCGAGGCGCGGCTGCGCAACCGAGTGGAGGCACATCATGCCTGTTCTCCCCCTGCGCGCACTCGCGCTTGCGACCACCCTGCCCCTGCTGAGCGCCTGCAGCAGCCTGCTGCCAGAATCCAAAAGCGTGGAAAAATCTGCCTGGCAAAGTTACGAAGATGCAGAGGCAGCGATGAACCGCATCCAGCCCCGCCGCACAAAGTTGGACGACCTGCGACGCATGGGCTTCGACCCACAGACCGGTACCAATATCGCCACCCTCAGCTATGCAGACATCCTGCGCCGCTTCTCGGCCGGCGACGGCAGCAATGTGCAACTCGACAAGGGGGTACGCAGCTGCCTGGCGCTGCCAGCCGAGTGCAGCGGCATCGAGGTCAACGCCAGCGGCGAGTACCGTGAGCGGATAGGCAGCTTCTGGCCGGACTTCCTCAACTTCCGTCGCGAGTGGCGCACCACCGGCTGGCGCTTCAACGCCATCATCCTGCTCAAGAGCAATGTGGTGGTCTACCGCACCTGGGGCGGTAAGCCCAATATCGACAAGCTGGACAAGACCAACAACCCGCTGGGGCCACTGCAGGGCATGGGGGAACACGCAGCGGAGATCCGGTAGCACAGCGCGTATACACAGTGGTGATTTCCATGCACAATATACACATTGTGTATTGGAGCCCCACCATGTCCCAGCAGATCACCCTGCGCGATGCCATGCGCACCCTCAACCTCACCCGTGATGGCCTAGCCGATCGGCTGGGCGTGAGCAAGCGCGCCATGGATAGCTGGTTGCTACCGGACGATTCCAACGAGCACCGCAGCATGCCCACCGTGGTGGAGCGCTTTATTGCCGAGATCCTGCACAGCGGCCCAAAATCTACACAGAGCGTACAGTCACGCAGCAGCGTCGCCGGCTCGGCCCATTTGCTCTCGGTCGAACAGTTCTCGCGCGATTCGCTCGAAGACCTCTTCCGCCTGGCCGACCAGATGCAGCCCATCGCCCGCCGGCAGAAGATCTGCCGCGTGCTGGAAGGCGCCGTGCTGGCCAACCTGTTCTTCGAGGCCAGTACCCGCACCCGCATCAGCTTTGGTTCGGCCTTTTGCCGGTTGGGTGGCTCGGTGTGCGATACCACCGGCTTTACCTTCAGCAGCATGGCCAAGGGCGAATCGATCTACGACACCAGCCGCGTGGTGAGCGGCTATGTGGACGCCATGGTGGTACGTCACCCGGACCTGGGCGCGGTGGCCGAGTTCGCCCAGGCTACCCACATACCAGTGGTGAACGGCGGCGACGGCCCCGGCGAGCACCCCACCCAGGCCCTGCTGGACCTCTACACCATCGAGCAGGAATTCTCGCGGCTCAACAAGCTGATCGACGGCAGCCATATCGCCCTGGTGGGCGACCTCAAGCATGGTCGCGCGGTGCACTCGCTGGCCAAGCTGCTGGGCCAGTACCGTGGGCTCAAGATATCCCTGGTCGCCCCCGCTGCCCTGGCCCTGCCAGACACCATTGCCAACCTGGCGGCGCGCAACGGCAACGTGATCGAGTCGTTCGACAGCCTCGCCGATGGCCTCGCCGGTGCCGACGTGGTCTACGCCACCCGGGTGCAGAAGGAACGCATGGGTGGCGAGGTGATCGAGGGCTATAGCGCCGACTTCCAGCTCAACCTGGCGGCCGTAGAAGCCTGGTGCAAGCCCGACGTGGTGCTCATGCACCCGCTGCCGCGCGACAGCCGCCCCGGTGCCAACGACCTCTCTACCGACCTCAACCACGACCCGCGCCTGGCCATCTTCCGCCAGACCGACAACGGCATACCGGTGCGCATGGCCATCTTCGCCCAGCTCATGGGCGTAGCCGACCAGATCCCCCACAGCCTGCGCGAGCCGGCCTGGCGCCACCCGCACCAGGTGGGGCCGGATGATGCGGGGTTCCATACGCTGGACTGAGGCCGCGCACCGGGCCGATATACGGCGGAACGGACGCCGAACGGTTGGCTGCCGGGCTGCAAGGCCAGGCCGGCGGCGTCAGTTCACCGGGCTATCGCCACCAAAGGTCGCCTTGATCTGCGCCACCATATCGGCCACCTCATCGTCAGTGCGCCCGTCCAGGCCCTTGTTCCAGGCGTCCAGGATGTTTTGCTGGGCGGCCTGGGCGTGGGCACCACCGGGCATCGGTGCCCCCAATGCGCCATTCTTCAGCTGGGTGCTGGCCTGGGCATGCAGGCCGGCAACCAGGTTGGGGAGTGCACTATTGAGGGCGTCCGAAATGGTTTCGTCTGCAACCGCCGGTGGCAGGGGGCTGATCAGCGTCTTGGGCGTATCGGTCCGCGGTGCATCCAGCCAGATGTCCGCAGTGCCAAAATGCAAGGCCTTGGCAACGCGCTGGCCCAGCAAGGGCTTTTTCTGACTCTGTCCGAATTTGTCGCACAGGAAGGCCAGCAAGGAGGTGTGGTCGTAGACCGGCTTGCCGCCTCCCATCTTGAGCACGCCCGGCTTGATCCAGGGTGAAACCAGCACCGCGGGTACGCGCACGCCCAGCCGCTTGAAGTCAAAGTTCACATCGGCCTGGTCGCTATCGGGCGGGCGGGTCGAACCTGGTTGCACGTGATCGTAAAAGCCGCCGTGTTCGTCATACAGCACCACCAACAGGCTGTTTTTCCATACCTGCTCGTTGGCACGCAGGGTGTTGTAGACATCCGCGATCAAGGCATCGCCACGGCGGGCATCCTCTGGCGGGTGCTGCGAATTCGCCTTGGCGAGGTTGCTGCTGTAGTTGGGCTCGACCCAGCTGAACGCCGGTAGCTTGTTGGCCGCAACATCCGACTTGAATTGGTTCATGGATGCGCGTGGGCTGGCACCCTTCAAGAGCACGCTGAGCGGTACCAGATAGTCGCTGTAGATCTGGTGCATGCCGGCAGGCAGCACCGAGAAGATGCTGTTCTTGCCCAGCTGCGCACCAATCGAGCGTACGGCGGTTAGCCCGCCCAAGGGGCCATCGGGCATCAGCATACGGCCGTGGCAGCTCCCCATCATGGCAAAGAACCGGTTAGGCCAGGTCGGCCCAGGTACCGAAGCATGCCAGCGATCGCACACCGTAAAGGCCTGGGCCAAGCCATGCAGCCCGGGCAGATCGCCCCAGCAGAAGTAGTCCATGACCGTCTGAACCAAGGCCTGTTGCTGCTCGGGGGACTGATCGGAAAACCCCTCCAGCGACCTCGCGGTGGTCAGCGCATCGTGTGCAAATCCGCTCATGTCGATTGCCGCCCCCAACTGGGTCTGGACGTTGGCAAATTCATGCTTGGGGTCGAACGCCAAGGGCAAACGGAAATTGCTGCGGGCGGTCTGTGGGTAAGGTCGACCGCCGGGTTCGATCACATTGCTACGCGCAGGCCCCGCACCATCACAGTCCGCATAGCCCTGCTGCGCCGGCAGCGCGCCCAGCATATGGTCGAACGACCGGTTTTCCAGCATCAGCACAACCACATGCTGAATCTGCTGCACGCTTGGGTGCATCTCCATCATCTTCCTCCTGAAATTTCGCCTCGCCGGCCGCGTACCACGCAGATGCGTGATCGCGGGCGGTCAAAGCAACCAGCCCTGTTTAGCCGCTTTATAGATAGGTACCCAAGCCCATACAACTCACTTCAGGCACAGGGTACCCAGCGTTCGCCATGCAGATCAGCGGTAAGCGGTGCTGGCGGACCGAAGGCGCAGCGCGCTATCGCCAGCGGCCAACGGAGGCGACGCTCAAACCGCCCCTTGCCCAAGGCGCTGGGTCATGGCCTCACCCCAGGCCCGCATGTGCCGGCGGAAACGGGCATCAACCACTGCCACAAGGGCCAGTCATAAGAAGACAGCCCCCTGGTTCTGGTTGGCATACCCGCCTATGCTGGCAGCGTTAAACCGCAGGGCAGACCAACAATGACCAGGCAACAAACCACTACCCGCATCGCCACCCCGCTCCTGCTTGGCCTGGTGCTCTCCCTTGGTGCCGGCCAGCCAACCTTGGCCGATACCGCCACCAGGCCCAGCGCCGGCCTCGATTCGTCCCGCTATAAAAGTAATCCCATCTTTGTCTTCTTCGAGAACTACATCCTCGACGTGATCGGCCAACTGCCGCCCGAGAAGTCCAAGGCCATCCAGGGCATGAATCTGCAGAAGGTCTTCAAGACCAAGGCGAGCGAATGGCACCAGGTCATGCACGAGACCCTGGGCCTCTCCGGCACCATCGATATCGCCATCCTCGACCTCTGGTACCGCAACAAGGAAGCCCTGGCAGCCAAGGGCACGGACTATGCGCCCCAGCAGTTTGCCGTGGAGTTCACCGACGCCTACCTCAAGCCCGGCAGCCAGGTCGATGTATGGCCGCCCGGCGCACTGGACGCAGCCAAGCAGCGCATCGCCGCCTACCGCGCCGCACACTGAGGCAAGCAGGTCCAGCCCACCGCCAGCGGCGCAGGCCACCATTGCCCACTATGCTGCCTACGGTAAACCGCACAACACGAAAGCGAAGTCGCCATGCATGCCGATGAACAAGCTGTCCGCGCCCTGCTGGCCACCTGGATCGGCGCCGTCAACGCCGGCGACCTCAACCACCTGCTCACCCTGATGACCGACGACGCGGTCTTCCTCTGCCCCGGCCAACCGCCCTTTGGCAAGGAAGGCTTCCCCAAGGGCTTCACCGAAGGCCATCGGCTCTACCAATTGCGATGCACCAGCGAGATTGAAGAGCTCTACCTGATCGACGACCTCGCCTACACCGTCTGCCGCGATACCCTCACCCTTACCCCGCGCGAGGGTGGCGAGACCATGATCCTGGCCGGCAACCGCCTTACCATCTACCGCAAGCAGGCAGACGGCCGTTGGCTGCTGGCGCGCGATGCCCATACGCTGACCTGAGCGGCCCTCCTCTACCCCTGCAGCAACAGGCCCCCAGTTCAAAACCGACGAACGGTTAAATATTTAGCTTGCTAATCGTTATCGTCGTAAGTATATTGCAGCCCATGGAAGCGCAACGCAGCAAACAGGGCCACTAACAAAACCCAGCGAAGCGATTCTGGCTAGGCGTGCAAGCGAAGACAGTACAGGTGGTACGGCAAGCTTGCACAACAACGCCAGAAGGGTTTTGTTAGTGGCCGGAGCGAAGCGCGGACTGCTCGGCAGGCTGGACAACAGGAAACGGTAAGCAGAGCGCAGTGCGAGTTAAGAACCAACTTTAAAGTTAGCGCGCAAATAGTTAACGCAGCTGCAAAGTTGGCAACGTGATCCAAGAATTCCACCAGTTACCCACATTGAAAGGAAACATCATGAAAACCATCGCCAAGCTCATCGCCGCTACCGTTGTTGGCCTGACCGCTACCTACGCCACCGCAGCAGAAACCACCTACACCGACACCGTCCGCCACAGCTCGGTCGCCTTCTACGGCGCCGAACAAGTGGGCAACGTGTCGCCGGACAATACCGATGCCTACCGCCGTACTGCTGCCAAACCACGCAGCGGCGAATACATCCTGGTGGCCGGCAAGGCCAAGCACATCAGCCCGGACAACACCGATGCCTTCCGCCGTGCCGGCTACGTGCCCGAGCAAGGCCGCAGCAACAACCTGATCAAGCTGGCCGCTGTTGAACTTCGTTGAGTCACCAGCGCCTGAAGTAAGTTGATTTACCCCTCGGCGGGTCTCACCACCCGCCACCGCTTGGCCCTGCCAGGCATGCTGTCTCACTCCTCCCTGATTCCCCGGCTAACGGCAACGCTAGCCGGGCTTTTTTTGTGCCATTGGCGGATCAATAGAACTGCTCAGCACCAATGAAATACACCTCGGGATACTTGGCCTTCTGTGCCTGCAGGACCAGTAGCACGTCTGCAACCGCTTTGAACGAGGCATCCTTATTTGGTCTGAGGTGGATTGGGTACGCATGACCTTCGGCCGCCATTTTTCTGAGCTTGGCGCTAAAGGCACCAACACCATCCAGCTGCACCCCGTCAAAAAAGATTGAGTCGTCAAAGTGGACGTCAACCTTGTGTACGGGAACACCAAACATGTTCGCCTTCGCCTTGGCAGTTAGCTTCAGTGGCATAAAGACTTGGTCTTTATCAAGGATAAAGTTAATGCCGCGCGCGCCGACGCGTTGCAGTCTCTCAACCACCCTGCCGCTTACTTCATAAGGTATCGCACCAGCAACGCGCAGATTGAACGTGCGTGCAGGTGCCTCCGCTGCCAGCTGCTTTAGCTGCGCATACCATGCCGCCTCGTTCTGCATCGCACTCCCGTTGATAGATACGCCTTCTTGAGCGTCGATATCGATCGTTACGGCGGGTCCGTCTGTGGTGAGCGAAACACCATCAGTAAGGGCCGGCTCGTCATCGAGCATGCTGAAAACTAAAGGGTAGTTCTTGAGCACTCTCACGCCGTTGCCCGTACAAGCCAAACCATATAGTGACTGCGTTATCAGGTTAGTCAGCAGGCGACTCCTAGGGAATTGCTGCAGGACTTCGACATACTCAATCTGCCCGTTGGTACCGATAGTCACCTGAGCCAGAGCAGCAGCCTTTTCAATCTCATCCTTTGCAGCAACGACGAGAAAACGATCTGATAATTTGCTGCCCATCTGGCTGATATTGGTACATGGCACATTTGGGCTCGTTTGCGCGACAAGGCGCGGGGCCTGGGCCGGTTGCGATGCCGGTAGTTTCCTAGCGCTCTCTTTTTGGGCTAGTTGCGCCTTGCTCAGGATGGCGTCACAAGATTTGTTAGCGCTTGGAGGAGCCAGCTGCGAAAGCGTGACTCGCATCTCAGCAGATAGAGACTCTCTTTGCTTCGCGCGCTCGTAATAACAGGTCGCAACCTCGGGGTTACGCACGACCCCCACACCAAATTCATGCAGCATACCTAGCCGGAACAAGGCACCAGCGTGCCCGTTGTCGGCTAAAGCACTATAGCTCGACAGTGCAGCAGCCAGTTGCACATCCGTGCCACGCCCTATCTCCTGCATCTGGGCGACCTGGAATTGCCCATAAATGCTGCCCGCACTGGCCGCCTTCTGATACCAACGGTAAGCAAGCGCAAGGTCGCGTGACCCCGTCTCGTCATAATGCACACCGAGCCAAGCCATAGCGCGAACATCACCCTGCTCGGCCGCGGCCGTAAACCACTTTTCTGCCAGGGCAAGATCAGCCGGCATCTGCTTGCTTAGATAGTAATTGCCTAACCAAGCTTGAGCCTTCATATCTCCCGCTTCGGCGCGCTGGCGATTGTCTTCCAGCAGCTTGGTAGCCGCAGCATCATCTACTGCATCGACAGCAGAGGCTGCCTGGAGAAGCGATGGTGAGATAAAGAGCAAAAGGGCGATGGACAGTATTTTCATATCAGAAGTGATCGTAAACAGGGATGTAAACCAGAACTGGCGAGGATAATATCAAGCTGCTGCCCCGCCGGGGGCTGGCTACCCTATCGTCGTCTCACAGCTGATCTATTCCCGCGAATACGGCCCCGCCGCCAGTGCCGCCTCGCGCATCTGCTCCAGCAAGGTAGCGGTACCCGGCGGCAGCTCGCCGCGCTCGCAGAAGTCCACCAGGCTGCGGAAGGGGCCGTACTGTTCGCGGCTGGCCACCAGCTTGGCGGCGGTGGCCGGGCCCACGCCCGGCAGAGTGCGCAGGTGCTCGGCCTCGGCGGTGTTCAGGTCCAGGGTGAGCGGCAGCTTGTCCTTGCCGGCCTCGATGGGGCTGGCTGCATTGAGCAGCCAGATACTCTCGGCCAGGCCCGCGGTCAGCCGTGCCGGGTCATCGGCGGCTTGGTCCGCCAGCTTGGCTAGCTCGCTGCGCAGGGGTTTCAACCCCGCCACAAACGCTTCCATATCTCCCAGTTGGCCGCGCTCGGCGAGCTGGGCCACCTGTTGGCTCAGGGTCGGCCGTACCGTGGCACCGTAGCTCAGGTTCACCAGCCAATGCGCCAGCGATTTACGCAAGGCGGCGTCCGGCGTGGCCTGTACCAGGGCAGGCAGCAGGTGAGTGCTGGGCTTGAGCGGCTGGCCGTTGAGCTGGCGCAGGGCATCGAAGAGCGGCTGGTAGCGCGCCGGCAGGGTGCTCTCGCCCTCGGCGCCGGTGAGCTGGGCCTGGTAGAAAACCGTGGCGATAAAACCCTCGGAAGCCAGCATCTGGTTGCCATTCTTGAGCCGGCTACGGTCGAACATACTGCTCAGGTCGCGCCGCAGTCGCAGTGCGTCGGTCCCGGTAATCGGCAACTGCGCATGCACAAACAGGTTCTGGCGCATGCCCTGCAGCCGCAGCTCGCGGTCGGTATTGCTCTGCCACAGCGAGGTCAGGGGCTTCCAGCGCAGGCCTTGGTCGAACGCCCGCAACCTGGCGTTGTGGGTGTAGCGCCGTACCAGGCCCTGCATATGGGTGGCAAAGCCTTCGTCGAAGGCAGTGGCTTCGTCGGTCACCACCGGGCTGCCGTGCGGCGTGCGGGAATAGCCCTCGGGCAGATGGGGCAGCAGGCGGCGCAAAAACACGTGGCCCAGCTCGTGGGCAAATATCTCCTCAAAACCGCCGTCCTCCACGCTGGCCTCGTCGACCGGCAGGTCCACATAGGGCTCGGCCTGCCACTGCTCGCCACCCTTGCCACGCAGCCAGAAGCCGCGCCGGGCAAAGCCTCCGTCCTCTTCAGCATTCAACAGCCAGGTGGGCTGGATATTCTGTACCCCGGCCGTGCGCTGTGCGGCGGCATCCATGGCCAAAAGGGTGCGCAGCAGACCTTCATTGCTCTCGCGCTGCAAGCGCTGGTAGAGGGCCCCGCCTGTCACCTCACGTAGCACCGGCGCCGGCTTACCGCCGCCGGGTGGCAGCTTGTAGACCAATTGGCCATCGAGCTGCACGGCCTCCAGCAGACCCAAACGCTGCGCCTGTGCCGGCATACCCACCAGCGCCATGCCCGTTGCCAGCGTCCAAGCTGCCAGCCCTCCCCTGCCTTGCCACCGCATCAACACTGCCTGACCTCCTCTGAATGGATGGCCCATGGTGCCGCTGGCCGCTACCTTGCGCCGCAGGCATGCGACCTTCTGCAATATGGGTGGTACAGACTGCAACTAGCGGCGCCATGCCGTTTACTTATAGACAGGGCTAAACATTAGCGCCCACCTGAGCGCTGGCTATACTCACGCACGCCGTGCCAAGAAGCCGGCCACAACATAAATAGACTAGGAGAAAGCGATGCTTGACCACATTGGCCTGACCGTCAGCGATATCGACCGTAGCAAGGCCTTCTTCGGCCCTGCCCTGGCCCCGCTGGGCATTACCCTGCAGATGGAAGTGACCGCAGAGCAGACCGGCCACCACGCCCACGTGGGCTATGGCGTAGTGGGCAAGCCCTTCTTCTGGGTCGGTGGCGGCCAGCACATCAGCAGCGGTGTGCACGTGGCTTTCAGCGCCAAGACCCGCGCCGAAGTCAACGCCTTCTACCAAGCCGCCATGGCCGCCGGCGGCCGCGACAACGGCGGGCCCGGCCTGCGCCCGCACTACCACCCCAATTACTATGGCGCCTTCGTGCTGTGCCCGGATGGCAATAATGTGGAAGCCGTCTGCCACCTGCCCGAGTAAGCGTTACCTGCTCACCTGACCAAGCCAGTCTGGCGACGTGGACCCGCGCCAGCAGCAGGATTCAACACAGCAAAAGTTGGCCCCAGGATGGCCGCCCCTGTAGCCTTTGGCTCAGGGGCGGCCATCCTGGTTTTCACCGACGAACGGCATATTAATTAGCTTGCTAATTGTTATTGTCGTACCTATATTATCTCCAAGGCAGTGCGCTGCGGAGCAAGCTCCCACAGCGCCCAGCCAAACCGCTCCCACCACCCGTACTTGGTGATGATGAGCTGAAGCATCGCGTGGACCAGCTTAAAAGTTAGCGCATTAATAATTTGCGCAGCAAAGCGATCCAAAACCAGGGGTTAGGCCCAAGGACAAGGAAACCCGCCATGAACACGACCGCCAAACTGCTCGCCACCGCCCTGCTGGGCCTGACCATGGCCCAGGCGCTGGCCGACCCGGTGATCGACGAATACCGCCGCGCCACCCGCGGCGACTTCGCCCGCGTGTTGGAAGTGAAGCAGAACCTGAACCCTGACTACAGCGACGCCCAACGGCGCGGGGTCGAAAACGCCTCGGTCGGTCCCTATATCCGCGTTACCGGCCCTGCCCGCCCCAAGCAGGTCGTGGCGGCGGACTACAGCGGGGCTTATCGCCGCGCAGCACGGTTGAATGAAGACACTGAGGCGGCTGCCCAGCAGCTGGTCCTGAACACAGGCAATAGCGGCGACAGCACAAGCTGGTTGCAACAAGTGCGCGACTAGTCGCCCGCCGCAGCAATGCGGCTTGCCTCCCTAGCAACTCTCCCCTGACTCTCTCCCGGCCTCGCGCCGGGATTTTTTTGTCCGGGCTTACCGGCCCTCGGCAGCCGCCTTCATCTGCGCGAGCCCCCGCTCAAAGTCCTTGCCCACCATCTTGTCCATGCTGGCCACGAGGCTCATGAGCTTGGAGATGAACGGGCTCGGACCATACATGGCCCAGCTCACCTGGGTACCGCCAGTGGCCGGCTCCAGCTGAAATTCGGCCTTGTTGCTGGCTTTGAAGGGACGGAAGAAGTCGAGCTGGATCAGCACCTTGCCGGGCAAGGCTTCGATGATCTCCATGCGGCCCTGCCCCACTTTGTTGTTGCCATTCCACTCGTAGATCGCACCCAGTCCCAGCGGCTGACCGCTGTACTGGCGCTGCAAGGCCGGGTCCAGTTTCTCCCACGGTGACCAGTCCACCCAGCGGTGAAAATCCTCGATCAGCGCCTGCACGGTTTCCTGCGGCGCCGCGACGATAATGCTGCGCTCAACGCGGAAGGTATCGGGCCGGCTGGCGGCCACGCTCAGTACGCCCACCAGGGCGACGACAATAACGATGACCAGCATGGTGACCATGGTGCTATCCCTCTATGTATTTAATGCGTGGCAGACAGCCTAGCGTATCTGGCGCCTTATAGCGGTTTACTTACCCAGACGCTGCCGTCGCCATCGTCACGCTCCTGCGTAAAGCCGGCAGCCAGATACATGGCCAAGGGGCCAAAGTGATTGGCTGCCGGGTTGTCGGTACCGACCCGCGGGTTGGCCTCCACCCGCTGCAAGCCCTGTGCCCGCAAGCCGTCGCAGGCCGCCGTCAACAGCGCTTTGGCAACGCCCTGGCCGCGCCGGCTGGGGGCGACCAGAAAGCACAGAATGGTGCCGCGCTGAGCAGCGTCCGGCAGTGGCTCTTCATCCAGCGCATGCAGCATGGGACGCGGGGCAGCATTGCACCAGCCCACCACCTCATCTCCCAGGTAGGCGAGGTAGCCCTGCATCTCACCGCTTGCCGCGCGCCGCTCGGCGCAGGCACGGTTGTCGGCGCCGCTGCGGTCATTCCAGCGTACCTGGCGGTGATCCTCATAGAAACACTGGCAGTAGCAGGAGGCCCACTTCGGATTGTCGGCAAAGGCCTCGCCTTCAAAGAAACGCAAAAAGTCCGGCCATCGGGCTGGGCTCAGGGCCTGGATATGCAGGGCGGTATCGGGCACGCGGGTCACCAGAACGGAAAAGCTCCAGTCTAGGCGGCCTGCGTGCCTTCTGCCCGGCCAGTCGCTCTAAACCGCTACCGCTCGTTGCCGGGCCATGGCCCGCACGCCGGCACGTTCAGCGCACCAGGAGCCCAGGTCCAGGGCGCCCCGGCAGGGCAGCAACATAGGGTTGCCAGCACCTGCGAGGCGGAAATCCGCCTAGTGCGAGGACCGCCGGCCCGGTTAAGGCGTGAGCGCGAGGCTCCGCGCTGGCCATCCATCAGCCAGCGCGGCGAGCGAAGAGTGGACGCTAGAAAAGACCATGCCCGACCAAGGGCCGGGCATGCGGACAAGCAAGCAAAGACGGTTTACCGTTGCGGTAGGCCATCCAAAAAGGCTGTGCCGGCACCGCTGAAGCGTGCCGCATTGGTGTCTATGCGCTTGGCGCGCAGCAAGGGGCCCTTGATACAGCCAAAGATGGCGGTGATCAGCAAGGCCAGCATGCTCAGGGCGAACAGGCCGGCGCTGTCTTCAACACCACCCACCACCGCCAGCCCCACCGACAAGGCAACCCCAGCCCAAATGCCGAGGATGATGCGGTTACGCCCTGCCTGGTGCGTTTTGCACAGGGCGGGTGACACCTTGACCTTGCGGCGCACGATCATGGCGATGATGGCGTAGATCAGCAGGTTGATCAGCGCGATCAGCAGCAGCCAGGGGCTATGCCAATAGTAGGTGCGCTGCTTGGACGGCGTCGCCACGTCGGCATTGCAGCGCACGCAGCGGTGCGGGAAGTCTGACCCGGCCGCCACCACCACCATCTTGCCCTCGCGCCAGACCATCGCTTCCGAGCGCGGTGTGGTCACGCTCTTTGGGGGGGCATAGGGCTGGTAGTCGTCCTTCGCCACCTTGGCCGCGGCCTTGGGCTGCGGCTTGGCACCAAAGCTGGGGGCGGGGGTAAAGATCGGCGCAGCGGGCTTCTCCTGCTCGCCGGCGGTGGCCTGAACCGACATTACCGGCTCAATCGCAGCAGGCTTGGCCGCTGGCACCGGGGCGGTCAGCTCATCGGCCAGTTGCTTGGCCAGGGCCATGGGGTAGTGCTTGGCCAGCAGGGCTGCGCACAAGGCGGCGGCATCACCATGTTCCGGCAAGAGCTGCGCAGCCTGTTGCCGGAACAGGGGCAAAAAGGCCTGGTCCAACGCCGGCGGGCGGCCATTGGGACGGTAGGCGGTGCCGTTGGCCTGGGCGGCATCGTAGCGGGCACGCTCCTCGGCCGAGCCGAGGATGAAATAGGCATGCACCAGCTGCGCATAACGTTGCTGCATCAAGCCATCGCCCGGGTGCTTGAGCGGGTGGTGCTGCAGCGCCAGGCGCAGAAAGGTGGCGTCGACTTGGGCGGCGGTGGCCTCGGGCACAAGGCCGAGCTTGGCGTAAAGGCTGGGGGGCTGGGCGGAGGTGGGCATAGTAAGCGCTCAGGCAACAGGCGGAACCTGACCTGATGATATTGGCATCTTAAAACTGGCCGCGCAGCATACACGGCAGCAGCCCCTGTCGCCCAGCCCGGCCGTCCAGCCACCCGGAAAGTGCGGCGGCGGCGCGACGCCCCGACCTACCAGCCTGTCCTCCCCCTGCCGGGACAGTGGACATTCGGACTGGTTTTATCCTAGCCAACCGGCCAGGATGACCCACTGGCCAACGCATGCCCAGTCGTCGGTTGGCGGCATACCCCTGGCAACGGCTATAACGAGTGGAAGCGGCCGCTACCCGCCGGGCGCGGCCCAAAGGAGGCAAACATGGCGATCCCCCACGCCAAATCGGGTGACATGGTCAGCATCGACCTCGACCTGAGCAAACCGGTCACCGAACTCTCCCGTACCCTGGTGCGGGATGAGCATATCGAGATCTTCACCCTGGGCGTTGCCGCCGGCAGCCATATGCAGGAGCACCGCGCCGCCGGCCGGCTGAGCTTGCACTGCCTGGCTGGCGAGGTACGCCTGCACTGCCACGGCAAGTTGCACCATCTACAACCCGGCCAGCTCGTCTACCTGCAAGATGGCGAGCCCCACTCGGTCGAGGGAGTACAAACCGCAGTACTGCTGCTGACCCTGGTACTCAACCGCAAGTAGCCGCCCGATCACCAGCCTGGTTATAGTCAGGGCATCTCAATGCAAGCAGGGAAGCTGGATGTCTGCAGCGGCAAATCGGGCAAGACACGGCACGCGGTCAAACTGGCTGGTCGGCCTCTTGGCCGTCTTGTCGATGCTGACCTGCGCCAATGCCGCCGAGCGCCTGGTGCACTACCCCAATGTGAACGGACTGGGCAGCGAAGGGCTGGGTTATAAGGCACTGGCGCTGGCGCTCAAGAAATCCGGCCAGCCCTACCGCTTGGTGCTGCATGACGAGGTTGCCAATATCGACCGCACCCGCGCCATGCTGGAGCAGGGCCAAGTCGACGTGGTGGACTTCGGTACCTCGCCGGACTTCGAATCCCGCTACGGCGCCGTCTACTTCCCCATAGATCGAGGCCTCAACGGCTGGCGCCTCTTATTGATCCGCGCCCAGGATGTACCGCGCTTTCGCGGCATTAGCTCGCTCACCGCGCTCAAGGCCTATACCGCCGGCCAAGGCCAGAACTGGGCGGACATCGCCATCCTGCGCGCAGCCGGCCTCACGGTGAACACCATGCCCACGTTGCCCGACCTCTTCCCTACCCTGGCGGCGCAGCGCTTTGACTTTGTGCCATTGGGGGTCAACGAGATCTACGGCCTGTTGGAGAAATACCGCCCCGGCAAGCAGGACCTGGTGGTGGACGAGCACCTGGTGCTCGTCTACCCCTTTGGCCGACTGTTCTTTGTACGCAAGGACGACACCGACTTACGTGACGCCCTATTGCGCGGCCTGACCGCCGCCTTTGACGACGGATCGTACCAGCGCATGCTGGAGGCCGACCCCGCCTATGCCGAGGCCCTGCACCAGGCCAACCTGGGCCAGCGCGTACGCCTCCTGCTCGACAACCCGGCCCAGACGGCGGCATTTCGGGCCATTCCACGCCGCTACTTCCTGCATTGATCGAATGCACTGCGAGATAAGCTATTGATATCAATAGATTCATAGCTAAACTTGAAAATATTCTTTTATTTTGCTTGCTAATAGTTAGCGCGATACGTATATTGCACCCATGGCAGCGAGACGCAGGTAGCCCAGCTGGGCCGCTAACAAAACCCGGCGTAGCGCTTCTGGCCAAGATGGCAAGCAAGGCAGTACCGCTTGTACGGCAAGGTCAGAAGGGTTTTGTTAGCGGCTCGATGTGGACCAGCTCACGTGGCGCCAGGCTCTACCGACCAGATGGGACAGGCAGAGCGCAGCACGTGGAAGTCCGTTCATATTATTAGCGCGCAAATATTAAGCGCAATTATATGAGCCTAAAAACAACTGAGACCGCTCACATTGAAAGGAATCACATCATGAAAACCGCTATCAAACTGCTCTCCGCCTCCCTCTTCGGCTTGGCCGTGGTTCACGCTGCCGCTGCCGACAAGGCCCCGGTCTTCGCCTTCTCGGAAGACGCCTACAACACTCAGTTCGTCAGCCCCGACCATACCGATGCCTTCCGCACCGGCGCCATCAAGGCCCAGGCAGACGACACCATCGTGATCGCCGGCAAGACGGTACAGGTCAGCCCGGACAACACCGACGCCTTCCGCCGCATTGGCTACACCGGCGCCGACCTGCTGGCCAATAGCCGTACCGGCCGCGAAGCCTTCAAGGTTGCGGCAGGTAGCCCCGGCCCGCTGAAGGTCGCCTCGGTAGCCGTGGCGGCAGACGCCCCCTGGTACAGCGTTGCACCGTAACAGATTGATGAAACGGCCTGCGGTGCGCGATCAAACCTGAACCCGCGCACCCTGCCCAGGCAAATACTTAGCGCACTCAATATTTAATCCCATCCCAAGCGGGGATGGGCAACAGGAAAGGATCACCATCATGAACCGCATCGCCAAACTCATCGCCGCCACCGCCGCCGGTCTCGCCTTTGCACAGGCCGCAGCCGCCGCCCCGGTGTTCGCCTTCTCGGAAGATGCCTACAACAGCCAGTTCACCCCCGAAGCACAAGCCGCCGCCAAGGCAGCCGAGCCGGCCGGCCCGCTGCATATCGACAGCAAGGCGCAATTCTCCTTCTCGGAGGACGTCTTCAACAGCCCGGTTGATCAAGCCGCCAAGCCGGTGGGGAACCAAAGCGACCAGATCGTGATCAAGGCCAGATCCGCCCAACAGGCCGCCATCGGCAGCAAGCTCAACCTGGCCCAGCTCAATCAGGCCAACGAACTGTACCAAGGCACCAATCTGTAAGCGCAAGCCCGCTTTAACGTCTCGAATCGTGGAGTCACTCACCCCGGCAACCGGCAACGGTTGGCCGGGGATTTTTTTTCCCTTTAACGCTGTGGCATGCAACGCGGCGTCCCCCATCCGGAGGGCTACGCCGTGTTCCAACCCCAATTCCGTGGTTCCTACGGCTTTGGCCGCCGCTTCGAGCAGGCCGGCTACAAGCAGTGGGGCATGGCCATGCAGGACGACATCACCGATGGTGTGCAATACCTGATCCGCCAAGGCATTGCCGACCCGCAACGCATCTGCATCTACGGCGCCAGCTACGGTGGCTACGCCGCACTGTGGGGGCTGGTCAAGACGCCCGATCTCTACCGCTGCGGGATCAGCTTTGCCGGCGTGACCGACATCGGCAATATGTTCAAGGACTGGTCCGATACCAATAGCAGCCAGGCAGGCCGGGAATGGAGGCGCTTTCTTGTTGGCAACCCGGACGATGACAAAGCGCGCTTCGACGCAGTTTCGCCGCTGAAGCATGCCGACCGCATCAAAGCCCCCGTGCTACTCATGCATGGCGAGGAAGACGTGCGCGTGCCAATCGAGCACGGCACAAAGATGGTCCGAGCACTCATGGAACTGCACAAGGAATACGAATGGAAGTCCTTCCCCCTGGAAGGTCACGGCCTCTACTACACCGATCATCGCAACGAGTTCTACAACACCCTGCTCGGCTTCCTGGACAAATACATCGGCCCAGCTTCAACGGCGAGCAAACCGCCGACAGGCACACCGCCTCTCGCCGTATATGATACGGCGCCGGTCAGGTGATGAACGAAGCTGACAACACCTCCCGCAAGCGGCCGCCGACGATTCCGGCGAACCATCACCGCTACGGTCAAGCCTTAAGGCCAGCCCCTCCGCGCCGGCTTTGTGCTTAAATGCCGGCCTTGGTACCCGTTCCTGCTCTTGCCGCATTGGCGTGGCAAGAGCGTGAACGGAATCGTTGTTTTTGGGGGTCTACCGGCCCCTAGCTTGCTGTCTACAGGACCACGCCATGAACCGTATCAAAGCCCTGCTGGCCACCTGCCTACTGGTCGCCGCCGCCGTTCTTCCCGTTCATGCCGCCGATGACTGGCAGTCGCTGACTACCCAGGCTGAGACGCTCTACCGCCAGGGTCACTTCGACCAGGCGTTGGCCGTCACCCAGAGCGCGCTCAAGGAAGCGGAAAAGCACAAGAACAATGCCGAGCAGATCTCCGCCAGCCTCAATGGCATCGGCCAGATCTACCAGGACCAGGAGAACTACGCCGAGGCCGAGACCTACCTCAAGCGCGCCCTGGCCGTGCGCGAGAAGGCCTTGGGCCCGAACCACGTGAACGTGGCCATGAGCGCGAACAACCTGGGCGCCCTGTACCAGCAGCAGGGTGACTATGCGCGCGCCGAACCGCTCTTCAAGCGCGCCATTGCCGTGCTGGAAAAGGCACAGGGTGCCGAGCACCCGGCGGTCGCCCAAGCGCTCAACAACCTGGGTGCCATGTACCTGAACAACAAGCAGTTCGACCAAGCCGAACCGCTGTTCCAGCGCGCCCTGGCGATCAACGAAAAAGCCCTGGGCCGCGATCATCCCGAGGTGGCGCAGAACCTGGAACACCTGGGCTTTGTCGCCCTCAACCGCAACCAGGCCAAGGACGCCGTGCCGCTGTTCGAGCGCGCCAACAGCATCCGCGAACGCGCTTATGGCGGCGGCCACCCCGAAGCCGCCATCGGCTACAACAACCTGGCCCGAGCCTACCTGGCCGCAGACCGCAACGACGAGGCCGGCCCCTTGGCCAAGCGCGCATTGGAGGTGGTCGAGAGCACCATGGGGCCCAGCCACCCCTACGTGGTCTCGGTGCTGAAGAACCTGGCGGTCTACTATCAAAAGACCGGCAAGGAGCCCGAGTTCAAGGCCACCGTCGAACGCATCAAGGCCATGACGACCGCGCCTGGTCAATCCTGATGCACACCACCAGCCCGGGCCGTGGAACCCTATGGTGACTTTGCCCAGGCTGGTCCTGCTCCCGGGCATGGATGGGAGCGGCACTTTGTTCGAACCGCTCCTGGCCCAGCTTGGGCCGGATCTGCCCACCACGGTAGTTCGCTACCCACCCGACCAACCACTCGGCTATGTTGAGCTGGAAGCCCTGGTCCGAGCTGTTCTGCCCAAACGCGGCCCCTATTTCCTGCTTGGAGAGTCCTTCTCCGGGCCAATCGCCCTGTCCCTCGCTGCGCAGCAGCCAGGGGACCTGCAGGGTTTGCTGCTGTGCTGCACGTTTGCCCGCAATCCCTACCCCTCGCTGGCCATCGCCCAGGCCCTGCTACCCTTCTTGCGTTTTGGCCACCCACCGCTATGGCTGCTGGAGACCCTGCTACTGGGTAAGGACCGCAGGCCAGCACTCAGCCAGGCGCTGAACCAAGCGCTGGCACCGCTGACTGACCGGACCATGAAGGCACGCCTGAGCGCTGTGCTGAGTGTCAGCCCGCCCCCGCGGCTCGACCATATCCAGATCCCCAGCCTTTATCTGCAGGCCCAATCCGACCGGGTGGTCCCGGCCCGTGCCTACGATGCCCTGCTCGGTTTACTGCCCAACTTGCATAAGGCATCCCTGGCCGGCCCGCATTGCCTGCTGCAAACCCAGCCGGCAGCAGCCGCGCAAGTGATCCGCAACTTTATCAAGCAGCACACCCGCCTGCGCTAAGCGCAATCTCCTGCACGCTTATGCGTAAACAGCAGCACCTCGCTGCCGACGAACGGTAATTTAATTAGCTTGCTAATTATTATTGTCGTATGTATATTGCGCCCATGGCAGCGAAACACCGGTCGCAGACAACAGGAAAACCGGTTTTTGCCCCGGCTCCACCCCCAGACAAACAAGGGCGAGCGGAGCGCAGTACAAGATGTCCGGTTGGTTTAGTTAGCGCACAAATTACTGTTGCGATAACAACTGGCCCCGCATCCGGAACTTCGACATTCAAACTTTGAAAGGAATTACATCATGAAGACCGTCACCAAACTGATCTCCGCCTCCCTCTTCGGCCTGGCCCTGGTTCAAGCTTCCGCCTCCGGCATTGGCTACACCGACGATGTGCGCCGTGCCAACGCGATCAACACCTCGGAAGATGCCTACAACACCCAGTTTGTGAGCCCGGACAATACCGATGCCTTCCGCGCCACCGCCGCCCGCACCGTGCGTGAGGATGTGATCGTGGTCGCCGGCAAGTCCAAGGTCAGCCCGGACAATACGGATGCCTTCCGCCGCAGCGGCTATACCGGCGCCGACCTGCTGGCCAACAGCCGCACCGGCCGCGATGCCCAGGTAGTCACGGTTGCCCAAGGTACGGCCGGCGTAGAAGGCGTCAAGGTCGCCTCCCGTACCGTGCGTGAAGCTGCAATCTGACGCTACGCCCAAGGGCTCTTTCCCTCCCCTCAGGAGCGATTTAGCAGTACCTCTTTCGAAAGATCACTCCCTGATTCCCCGGTAGCCGCGAGGCACCGGGGTTTTTCATATTGTCATTGACGGTTTTTGCACGATTATGCATATTTGTGCACGTTTAAATCTGCACAACCAGCACCATGACCACGCCCTCCCTGCTGCTCACCGAGCGTCAAAGCCTGATCCAGGCCCGCCTCAAGGCCGATGGCCGGGTGCTGGCGCTCGATCTGGCCCGTGACCTCGGCGTATCGGAAGACACCATACGCCGCGACCTGCGGGAGCTGGCCGCCCAGGGCCTGTGCCGGCGGGTCTACGGTGGTGCCCTGCCATTGCCACCCGAACCCGGTGCGCTGCAACAGCGCCAGACCGAGGCGCTGGACCGCAAGGCCAGGCTGGCGCAGGCAGTGGTCACGCTGTGCCGGCCCGGCCAGGTGTGGTTTATCGACGCAGGCTCGACCAATGTCGCGATCGCCCAGGCCCTGCCGGAGATGCCGCTGACCGTGGTGACCAATGCGCCGTCCGTGGCCGCGGTGCTCAGTGGCCGGCAGCAGCTCAGCCTGATCTTGATTGGCGGGGTGGTGGACCCACGGGTCGGTGCCTGTCTGGGCGCGCGAGCGCTGCGCGATATCGAGCAGCTCACGCCCGACCTGTGCGTGCTGGGCGCCTGCGGGGCCGATGCCGAGGCCGGCCTTTCCGCCACCTGGTTTGAGGAGGCAGAGTTCAAGCGATCGATCGCCAACCGCAGCCGCCAAGTACTGGCCGCGGTCACCGACGAGAAGCTCGCCACTGCCGCCCCCTACGCCATCATGCCGGCGCACGAACTCGATTATCTGGTACTGGAACACAGCGGCGATGCCGCCCAGGCCCAGGCCTTTATCCAGCTGGGGGTGCAGGTATTGCACGCCCAGGCTGTCTGATCCCGGAACCCCTGCCATGAACGTCATCGGCCCCCTGCAACAACGCGTCACCCGTCTGATCTTCTTCGTCGCCGGCTTTGGTACCTCCGCCTGGGCGCCCCTGGTACCCTACGCCAAGGAAAGGCTTGCGCTCAGCGAGCACCACCTTGGCCTCTTGCTGCTCTGCCTGGGGGTTGGGTCCTTGATCGCCATGCCGCTGACCGGCGTGCTCTCGGCACGCTTTGGCTGCCGACCGGTGATCCTGATCTCCTCCACCATCCTCCTGCTGGCCCTGCCGGGCCTCGCCCTCGCCGCCAGCCCCTGGCAGCTGGCGGTGATCCTGTTCATCTTTGGCGGTGCGGTCGGCACGCTGGACGTGGCCATGAACATCCAGGCGGTGATGGTGGAGAAGGCCGGCGGCGGCAGCATGATGTCCGGCTTTCATGCCCACTACAGCGTGGGCGGCTTTGCCGGTGCCGGCAGCATGGCGCTGATGCTCTGGTTGGGCATGCCCACGGGCTGGAGCTGCGTGCTGATCTCCGCCGTGGTGGCGGCCATCGTGCTCTATACCCAGGCCCACCACCTGCGCGAACCCGAAGCCGCCGAGCGCGATGCACCGCTGTTCGTGCTACCGCACGGCGCGGTGATCTTTATCGGTTGTCTGTGCTTCATCATGTTCCTGGCCGAGGGCGCCATGCTCGATTGGAGTGCACTCTTCCTGACCGCCGGCCGGGGCCTGGCCGAGAGCCAGGGCGGGCTGGGCTACGCCGCCTTTGCGGTGGCCATGACGGTTGGCCGCTTCAGCGGCGACGCCGTGGTGCGTAAGCTCGGTGGCCGGCGGGTACTGCTGCTGGGCGGGCTGGCTGCCTCGGCCGGTTTTCTGCTGGCGGTCTTTACCGCCTCGCCCTACGCGGCGCTCTTGGGCTTTGTACTGATCGGCCTGGGCGCCTCCAATATCGTGCCCATATTGTTCACCGCCGCCGGTGCGCAGACTGCCATGCCGGCCAGCCTTGCGGTCGCCGCCATCACCACCCTCGGCTACACCGGCATCCTGGCCGGCCCCGCCCTGATCGGCTTTATCGCCCATGCCAGCAGCCTCAACGCCGCCTTTGTCGGCCTCGGTTGCGCCGTGCTGCTGGTAGCCGCCAGCGCCCGCATTGGTGGGCCGGCCAGACAAAGTGCTTGACCCTCACGTAACGGCAGACTCCATCGTGCCCAAACGGAAAGGGGATACGCATGCTGCTCAAGATTGGTGAACTGGCAAAACGCACCGGGCTATCGGTACGGGCATTGCGCCATTACGACGAGATCGGCCTGCTGCCTCCTTCCGCTCGTACCGATGCCGGCTACCGGCTCTACAACCAGCACGACGTGGCGCGCCTGTACCGTTTGCTTGCGCTACGCCAGATTGGTTTGTCGCTGGCAGACATCGGCCCGCTGCTCACGGGGGACGGGATGGCGCTACCGGTCTTGATCGAACGACAGATGCAGCTGCTCGACAGCCGCATTGCCGAGGCCACCGCACTACGCGACAAACTGGGTCAGTTGCACAGCACCTTGGCCCAGCAACGCGACCCCGCTCCCGATGAGTGGTTATCCACCATGGAGCGCATGACCATGTACGACAAGTATTTCAGCCAGGCCGAGCAGGCCGAACTCAAGCAGCGCGCGCAAAACGAAGATGTGCAAGGCGCCGAGGCAGAATGGCCGCAATTGATCGCAGCGGTGCGTGCCCATATGCAGCAGGGCACAGCGCCTGACGCAGTCGAGGTGCAGGCCCTGGCCCAGCGCTGGCGCGCACTGGTTCAGCAGTTCGTGGGCAGCAACCCCGCCCTCTTGCCCAAGCTGCACACCATGTACCAGCAGGAGGCCAAGCTGCAGGCCGATACCGGCATAGACCCCGCCATGCTGGCCTATATCGGCCAAGCCATGGCGCAGAGCCGGCTGGCCATCTACGCGCGCTACCTGGATGAAGACGAGATGGTGCGCCTTCGCGCCAACTACGGCCGCAATATGCAGGCCTGGCCAGCCCTGGTAGCGAATGTACGCAGGCTGATGCAAGCCGGCACCCCGCCCGAACAGACCGAGGCTCGGGCGCTGGCGCGGGAATGGTACGAGCTGACCGCCCAGTTCGCCGGACACGACCCGCGCACCCGCGAGAAGCTGCGGCAGGCCATGGAGCAGGAACCGGCGCTGCTGGAAGGCAGCGGCATCGACCTCGCCATGCTGGACTACCTGCGGCGGAGCCATGCCGCGGCAACACAGGCTGATTCCACCCGCTAGGCGGACAGCGCAGCTAACTCCGAGCGGTACTCCTGGACCAAAATGAACGGTGCCCATACCTTCAACATGAAGGTATGGGCACGGCAATACATCAGAAACTGAGTTTCAGACCCGTACCCAATTTTTGCTGGGTATAGCTACCGGCATTTCCCTTGGTCTTACCGTAATATTCAAACTCCAACACAGCCGAAAGATTATTGGTGATTCGATAATCTGCACCTACACCGACCATGGGGCGGATGGAAGAATCCGTACTTGCCTGACCATCAAAACCCACGGCTTTCAAATGATTTCTCGCCACCCCCAATTTCCCGTAAACCGAGAAATCCGCATTCAATGGCAAGGTCTTTTTCCCAGCGAGATAAAATACATCTGACTTAATACTCGCCCCAGGTAACGAGGCCCCGGCCGGATTGTTGAACTTCCACGAGCCAAAATCACCGTAACCCGCCTCCAGCGCGTAATCATTGCCCAGATTCAAGCCACCATAGAGCTTGAACGCCTTTGGATTGTTGTAGTTATCAACCGTGCCCGTCGCCCCATAACCGATCTTCGCCTCGCCCGGGGTCATGATGGATAACCCTGCATAAGCGTCTTCGGCCATTGCCGTACCAGAAACCAGCAAGGCCAAACCTGCTGCCGTACCAATCCAAAATCCATTCCGCATCTGTATCACCCGATTAATAAGAAAGCTGCGGGTAGACGACACATGCCAAATACAAGTTCCGGACCTTGATTGAAATAATTACCAATAATTTTTCCATAAGCAAAAGTTAATTTAACGGCGCAGTTGGCAGCAAAACCGCCAATTGGTTCCCTTCATCGCAATATTGGCAATGTTTTGAATCAATCGCTTGATGCAACAGCTTCCACTGCCCGTTGCCACCGGTCCGCTCCGGCGGCAAGAAGGCCTCTGCATCGTGCCTGCTCAGCACGGAGCGCAGTTCGACCAGACTTCGCTCCCGCACCGCCGCTTTGCCCAGGTCTGCTCAAAGCGTATGGCATAGGACTCGCACCTGGCCCCCAGGGGTGCCGTTTTTCGTCAACCCTGTGCCTTTTTGCGCAAACCGTCGGTCCGGGCCTTTGCACCGTTTATCCCCGCCAGGCCGCGCCAATACGGCGATCTCGCCATCAGTTCATGCTCTTGGCATGGTGCTTGCGAATACCCTGATACTGGGCCTCGCGCCGTACCAACGAAACCACGGGATACGACCATGACGATGCAAGAGAAGAACGCAATGTGGGACCTGCTGCTCAAACAACGCCGCGAGCAACAGGTCGAGCTGGAAGCCGCCTTCACCAATCGCCTCATGCAGAACTACCTCGGCGGCATGCTGCCCCGCCAGTCGCAGCCTGCATCCGCTTTCGCCAAGTAAGTCTCGCCGCGGTAGAAACAAGCGCAACGCCTCGCGAAGTGCAGCAAATCGTCCGGGATACCCGGACGCTTACCCTGCCCGAAGCCTGATACAGCGGCTCGCCCCTGATTTAGCCCCTCCCCTCCGCCCCTCCCGCCGGAGGGGAACCTCGCTGCGCTCGCATCAGCACAGAACAAGGTCCGCTTTTCACAGCCTTGATGGATCGCTCCCGCCGCTCGCCTGCCTCGCCGCGGTGAATAACAAGCGCAACGCCTCGCGAAGTGCAGCAAATCGTCCGGGATACCCGGACGCTTACCCTGCCCGAAGCCTGATACAGCGGCTCGCCCCTGATTTAGCCCCTCCCCTCCGCCCCTCCCGCCGGAGGGGAACCTCACTGCGCTCGCATCAGCACAGAACAAGGTCCGCCTTTCACTACCTTGATGGATCGCTCCCGCCGCTCGTCTGCCTCGCCGCGGTGAATAACAAGCGCAACAGGTCGCGAAGTGCAGCAAGTCGTCCGGGATACCCGAACGCTTACCCTGCCCGAAGCCTGATACAGCGGCTCGCCCCTGATTTAGCCCCTCCCCTCCGCCCCTCCCGCCCGAGGGGAACCTCGCTGCGCTCGCATCAGCACAGAGCAAGGTCCGCTTTTCACTACCTTGATGGATCGCTCCCGCCGCTCATCCGCCAGCGCGCCACCGGGTAGTGGCGCGCTACAATCAAGGCAAAGAATCGAGATTCGCAGGAGGTAGCAAGACCACGGTCCTGTCATGCCCTCCTGGCTGGAAACCCTGCGCGATGCATTGGATCAGGTCGAGTACGGCATCGTCCTGCTCGATGCCAAGATGACCGCCTGCTTCATCAACAGCGCCTTCCATCGCATGTTCGGCCTGCCGCCCTGCCCGCCGGGCCGCTGCTATAGCTTCCAGGACCTTATCTACCACGGCCGTGACCAGCGGCTCTATCCCATCCCCGACGACCAGTTGACCGAGTACGTGCAGCGCCGTATCGACATGGTGCGCAGCGGCGGTCACGCCCCAGTCCACTTGCGTCTGACCGATGGCCGGGTGCTCAAATATGAATGCATAGAGCTGCCTGGCGGCGGCCGCATGCTGACCTATGCGGACGTCTCAGTCCTGGTGCATGCCCTGGAACAGATGCAGGCCTTGGCCACCACCGACGACCTGACCCGGGTGATGAACCGACGCGCCTTCTACGACGCGGCGCAGGTGGAGGTGGAGCGCGCCCGGCGCTATGGCCATGCGCTGTCCGTGCTGATGCTGGACGCCGACTACTTCAAGCGCATCAACGACCAGCACGGCCACGCGGTAGGCGACGATGTGCTGCGCGGCATCGCCACCACCTGCAAGACCATGATGCGCAGCAGCGATCTACTGGGCCGGCTGGGTGGCGAGGAATTCGGCATGGTGCTGCCCGAGACGCCGCTACCCCTGGCAGTGGGCTATGCCCGCAAGCTGGTGGACGCCATCCAGGCCCAGCCGGTACAGACCTCAGCCGGTTCGATCGAGATCACCGTCAGCGTCGGCGTAACTGAGCTTGGCAGCGATGCAGACGACTTCTGCAGCCTGCTCAGCAAGGCCGATGACGCGCTCTACGCCGCCAAACGTCGCGGCCGTAACCAAGTCTGTTACTAAGCCCCCAAGCAAGACCACAGGTCGCCGAATTCGCATTGAGGAACTATTTCATATTTTCCTAACATACTTCACCGGCCGCTGTCATTGTGGTTACACACAATGCAATCGTCATAAAGTATAGGCATACTGCGCCCCGCAACGTTAGACCTCGCCGGGTCTCCCTGCATAGCCCTCCCTGGGGCACTCCAAGCCTCGTGCCCCCACGGGGCTTTTTCTTTTCCGACTTTATCCACAGGCTGAAGCTAACTGCTCAATAGCGGGACTTCACCCACTTGTAGGGATAGTCCGGCTCCACATAACCCTTGGCTCCCTGCCGCTTGGGCAGCTTGGGCTCCTTGCGCGGTACCGTTTCGTAAGGGATGCGCTCCAAGAGATCGGCGATCACATTCAACCGACCCCGGCGCTTGTCGTCGGAATCGACCACGTACCAGGGAGCGGTGCTGGTATCGGAGGCCAGAAACATGGCATCGCGAGCGCGCGAGAAGTCGTACCAGCGGTTATAGGACTTGAGGTCCATTTCCGAGAGCTTCCAGGTCTTGCGGCCGTCGTTGATACGCGCCAGCAGGCGGCGGGTCTGCTCTTGTTGGCTGACCTCCAGCCAATACTTGATCAGGATGATGCCGGCGTCGACGATGGCCTGCTCATAGAGCGGCACAGCGCGCAGAAAATCCTCGGCCTCCTTTTCGGTGCAAAAGCCCATCACCCGCTCCACCCCGGCGCGGTTGTACCAGCTGCGGTCGAAGATCACGATCTCACCGGCCGCCGGCAGGTGCTTCACATAGCGCTGCACATACATCTGGCTCTTTTCGCGCTCAGTGGGGGCCGGCAGCGCCACCACGCGGAACACCCGCGGGCTCACCCGCTCGGTGATGGCCTTGATGGTGCCGCCCTTGCCGGCACCGTCGCGCCCCTCGAACACCACGCAGACCTTGGCGCCGGTGTGCACCACCCACTCTTGCAGCTTCACCAGTTCCACGTGCAGGTCAAACAAGGCCTTCTCGTAGTCCTCCTCGCCCATGCCCTTGTCCGCTTTGCCCGCCTTGTCGGCTTTATCCTGCTTGGCCACGGTCGCCTCCTGTTGTTTTCATCCCCTACCGTTTGTCAGTGTGGTGAAAAACCAGGCCGGCGGCAAACGGCCGCACCACATGCGAGTGGGGAAAACCTGCGGGGGAGTTGCGCGGGATCAAACCACCGGGCGGTCAGGCGATGTCGGCCCAGCGTAAAATTCGGCCCTAGGCATCACCCGGCTACGAGGAAACACCATGCCTTTCGCGACCCCACACCCAGCGCAGGATCAGCGCTGCCCACTCAACCCGCGAGAAGAGACATTGGCGCTATTTCTGGAAGGGGCCGGCTTTGCCGAGCAGGACCGCTGCGAGGTGATAGGCTGGCTACGCGAGAATGACTATATGCGCTCGGTACGCCGCCAGTTGGGTCGGAAGCTGCAAGCCACCGACGAGCGCGCCGCACTACACTATTACAGTTGCGGCGTATCGCCCGAGCGGGCTGCAGGGCTGATCGCCACTCCGACCTTTTCGCACTAGCCTATCTGGCCTGAACTCAGCTATGGCAGGCGCCGCAAGAGGCGCCGCTACAGTTCACGCCCGACGAAAAGTAGCGGCTACGCTGCCCGCCACAGACCTGCTGGCAGACATTGGGGGCCGCCAGGTAGCAGCCTGAGCCGTCCTTGTTCTTACACCGTATCTCCAGCTTGTCTTTGGCGCCCTGTGCCTTCGTAGCAGCGAGCTCACGTCGCTCGTCTTCGTTCATGTCACGCACATTCGCCACCCGCATCCGTACCACACCAGCCTGCCGCAAGGCCTCCGGCGAGCGGCCGGATTCGGTCGAGGTCTCGATGGTTTCTGTCAGGCTGGTATGGCCATTGATGGTCTCGTAGTGCTTGCTCTGCGGCGAGATGGTCACGTCCCCCTGCTGATCAGGTGCGACAATGAACTGGAGCTCTTGCTTACCCTCCAGGCTCAGTACGCCCATGGCCCCCTCCTGCAGGCTCACTTTCTGGCTGCAACCAGATTGCAGCAAGACCTCCACCGCCACCATGCGATCGGTCTTCTCTGATGCCTCAAAAAACCCGACGCTGGTGGGCACAGGAAGAAACTGCGTCAGCCCCTCCCCTGGGGAAGGGTAGCTGCCTGGCAGCAGGCTGGCGACGAGCACCAGTACGGTTGCAGCGGCGATCTTGAGCATGGTGCCTCGCAGGGCGTCATAGCGACTTATTCATGCTAGCAAGCACCCCGGCAGCGCCGCATCCCTCAAATGGTGGAAAGGCCTGCCATATTTCCGTCATGTTTGCAGTGCAACATACGCCTCGCAACATCCGACCACGCCGGTCTCCGCACAGGCGCAAGCCTGTTGCACCACGCCCCAAAGGCGTGACTCGAAGGCTCCGATCTCCCCGACGGAGCCTTTTTCTTTGGAGATTTCCATGCGACGGGCAGCGACAGAAGGTGCGTGTCACCCATCAACCAAGGTGAACACAACCGGATAAAAGGTGGTCACCGCTTGGCCGGTAGCGGCGCACTTCAAACGACCTGCCCCCTTTACCGCCAATGGTCCAAGCTGCTCATCGGTTGTATTCAGCAGCACAACCTTGGACACATTACCTTGCGGATCGATATCCACTTGGATCAATGCCCTCGCCTCCTTGAAGCTACCGGCGCGTTGCGCGATTGCAGCAACAAACTCCGCCTGCATACTTTTGCCGACTTCCGGCACATTGCCGCATAAACGGGTGATCGGAAAGACGGGACCATCAGTCCGCCATGGGACGCCCACTCGCGGCGGTGGCGCGGTACCGAGCGTTTGCTCATCAGCCTGCCGCATATCCGTCGCCGGGATCTCCGTGGCCCATCCGGTCACTACAGTTAGCTTGAACAATGCTGCTAACGAGCACAACGACCTGCGCGACCACATACTTGCCTCTCTGATTGCAATTTTCGCTAGCTATGACTTGGGAGGATGTCCGCATCCAGGCAATAACGCCGCTGTGCCATCCATCCGTTCGCGCCGGACTCTAGCACAGGCGATTTTCCCGACACCAACTGCAGTAGCACGCTGCAGCCAATAAAAAAGCCCCGAACCGGGGCTGCTGTATCGTCGGTCCGTACCTAGGCCTGCAAGGCACGCCTTAGTGTCTTGATCCCCTGCCTAGCCTCGCCTTCCAGCGCCTGTTCCAGCCGTTGCAGCATGGGCGACAAAGCCAGTAGTGGCAGGTCGCTCCGGGCGAGTTGTTCGCGAAAGAGCACTAGATCATGTAGCCGACCCAGCACATCCTGGGCACGCTTGGCCGCAGCCCCCTCTGCCGCCCAACCGCTACCCGCCGCACGCTGGTAGCCTTCCAGCAGGTAGCGTAGGCGTTTGCAATCGAGCCGCAGCGCATGCCAGCGGTCGCTGTGCCGCAGAGCCCAGGCGGGCCGCCGCGCCACCTTCAATACCCGCTTGCACAGTTGCCGCCGCTGCCGTCGCACCGCCGGCTTGACCTGCCGGGCATGGGCTACCAAGGCGGCACCGGCCGCCTCGCCCAGCTTGCCGATCTGCACCGCTACCGCCGGTTCGGCCAGGCTTAGCAGCAAAGCCCGGCGCGCCGCCGCCTGCTCGGCCGACTTGTTGGCAAACCAGTCGGCATGGGCGGGCTGCCAGACGGGTAGCAGCAGTTCATGCACCAGCCGGGCCTGCACCTCGTGATCGCGCAGCGGGTTGCTGGCCTGAGCCAATTGCTTGAGTACACCCAACGCCACCGCCACCTCGTCGCCGGTCAGCCAGCGCTGTATGGGCCTGAGCCCGCTGCGCAGGCGGCGGATAGACACCCGGAACTGGTGCAGTGCCTCGTCATCCGTAGGCTGATCGAGTAAAAACTGCCTAGCTTGCAACAGGGTAGCCACATCGTGCTGCAGCGATTGCAGCGCGGCTTCGGCCGCTGCGGCGCGTTTCATCATCCCTCCTCGTCTTGCCCTTGGTACCGCGGCAATGTGTCATCAGGCTACGACCTGCTGCGTGCACTCACCAACCAGTCCAACAGCGGCCGCCATTGTTCCCTGTCCAGCCTTACCACCGAGGATGGCAGGTCAAAGAGGCTCATGCCGGCCTGTAGCACCTGTACATAGCGTTGCGCATCGCGCACGCAGGCCAAGAGCGGCAGGTCATACTCGCCCAGGAATTCCACCAGTTGCTGCGCGGAACGGGTACGCGGGTCCAAGCGCATACCCACAGTGCCTATCCTGACCTTTTCCTTTCGCACTGCCTTGATCTCGGCCAATTCCTCGAAGAATGCCTGGCTGGCCCGCATATCGAAGGCCGAGGGCGTAACCGGAACCACCACGTAGTCCGCCACGCTCAGGAGTTGTTTCAGGGGCTTGCCGTGCAGGCCGGCCGGCGTGTCGAGGACGGCCAGCCGGCAGTCGCTCGGTGGCGGCGCGGGCGGTAATTCGTCGCCGAGCTTCCAGCGCCGTATATGGGGCAGTGCCACCGGCCGACTGGCCAGCCACTGCATGGCGGACTGCTGCCGGTCGAGGTCGCCCAGGCACACAAGCTCGTCTTGCTGCGCAAACCAGGAAGCCAGATGAATGGAGACGGTCGATTTGCCACACCCACCCTTGGGGTTGGCCACCATGATGGTTGTTACCACATTGCTCATATAATTAAAACGATATAAATTGTTTATACAGTTTATACACTTCACTCAAGCAGGAGAATGCCCTTATGAAGCAGAAGCCCGCCGCCAAACCCGTAGCCCAGGCTGCCAACGCCGCAGAAATCACTACTGTACCGGCTGAGCAGACTGCACCCAAGGTAGCGAACAAGGTCGCGCCCAAGGCAAAGGCACCAGCCAAGGTGAAGGCTGAACAAAAAACCAAGCCTGCCAGCCGGCCCGAAGTGGCGACCAAGCCGGCGACCAAGGCCACCAAACCCGAGGCGAAGCAGGCAACCAGGACCAAGGCCGAGCCCAAGGCTGCGCCAGCCCCCAAAGCCGAAGCCAAACCGGCCAAGCCGAACGACACGGCCCACAAGAAGACGAAATTGGTGCGGGATAGTTTCACCTTCCCCGAACAGGACTATGCGCTCTTTGCCGCACTCAAGGGCCGGGTGCTCAAGGCCGGGCAGGAAGTAAAGAAGGGAGAATTGGTGCGAGCCGGGTTGGCAACGTTGGCGGCACTGCCGGAAGACGCGCTGCTCGCTGCCATCGGCAAGCTGGAGAAGCTGAAAACGGGACGACCAGGAAAGCGGTAAGCAATTTGCATGGTTACCCCCTCAAGGATGACGACGATGGCGCCGCAGCGATGCGACGCCAGCTATACAGCCGGCACCGTCATGCCGGCTGTCGTCTTATACAGATCTGACGCTCAAGCTGGCATGCTCAAAATTTAGGCAACCTAACAAGACCCTGCTGCCACCGGGGCAATGCAAAGTTATCCACAAAATTGTCCTCAGCTTTTGTGGAGCAGTACGGGTGTGCAAGTTCATTATCGACCGTACAACATGCCCGTCAGTAGGTCATATCACAGCAGCGTTTTGACGACACGGACCATACCGGTATGGTCCCTAGCGCCGATTCCGGCGTGAGGGCGACATCATATTAGTGGACATTAATATCCACAGGCTTTGACCGCCCGGCAGCCCGCGCTCAGCCTTGCACTATCGCCAGCGAAAAGCCGTCGTAGCCCTTGCTCCCCACGGTCTGCAAGGCGGTGGCCGAGAGCCGCGGCTCGGCTGCCATCAGTTCGAAGAAACGCCGCACGCCGATCACATTGGCATCTTCGCTGGTCGGATCTGCCACCGCACCATTGCGCACCACGTTGTCGCCGATGATCACACTGCCCGGCCGGGTGAGCTTGAGCGACCAGTCGAGGTAAAGCGGGTTGCTGGGCTTGTCGGCATCGATGAATATCAGATCGAACGGGCCAGCGCCTTCAGCCACCAGGAGCGGCAGGGTCTCGGCGCCCTTGCCCACGCGTATCTCCACCTTGTGGGCTAGCCCCGCCCGCTCGATATTGCGGCGGGCCACCTCGGCATGCTGCGGGTTGGCTTCCAGCGTCACCACCTTGCCACCCTCGGGCAGCGCCCGCGCGAGCCAGATGGTGCTGTAACCGGCCAGGGTGCCGATCTCGAGCACCCGCCGTGCGCCACACATCTGGGCAAAGAGTTGCAGCAATTTCCCCTGGTTGGGCGCCACATGGTGGCTGGGCATGCCGGCGGCGTCGCTATCGCGCAGGGCGGCTTCCAGTACCGGGTCTTCGGGTAACAAACTCGCAGAGAAATAGGCATCGACAGCAGACCAGACGGCTTGGCTCATTAGGGTCTCGACTCGGCGTGGATGACAGCGCTGGCAAGGTGGCCGACAAGCCATTAGGCTGTGGCACTACCCGACAGGGGAAGCCGATTCTAACAGCGCGAAGAAAGCCCCGCCGATCATGAGCCAGACACCGCAAGTCGCCCTGCTCGCCGCCCTGGCCGAGCACCGCATTCCCTACCTGCGGGTGGACCACCCGGCCGTCTATACCTGCGAGGAGGCGGCCGAGCTGGTGCCGCCCATCGAGGGTGCCGAGACCAAGAACCTGTTCCTGCGCGACGACAAGCGCAGCCGCTACTTTCTGGTGAGCCTGCCGGCCGAGAAGAGTGCCGATCTCAAGGCGCTGGCGGGGGTATTGGGCGTCAAGCGGCTGACCATGGCGTCCGCCGAGGACCTGGCCGACCACCTCGGGGTCGCACCCGGTTCGGTCACCCCGCTGGCCGCCTTCAACGACCAGCAAGGCCGGGTGGAGATCAAGCTCGATGCCGAGCTGGCCAGCCAGCAACGGCTGCTCTGCCACCCGCTGGTCAACACTGCCACGCTGTCGATCACCGTGCCCGACCTAACCCGCTTTCTGGACTTGTACGGGCATGCGCTGGAGGTGGTCGAGGTGCCGGCACGCATGTCTACACCAGCCTGAAGGGGCGTTCCTGCTCATAGCTTTGAATCCAGAACTCACAATCCCAGGTGAGAGGACGAGCGTCAACGAGGCCCCCCGGCCGCCAGCACGGCCAGGAAGACTTACTTCCCCCAGACGCCATGCTGCAGGTTAAGGTCCGGTCTGCCGGACACCGAGGGTGAGATCAGCAATGCTACGGACGAAGTCATGGGCTGGCCTGCGCGCTTGGAGGTGTGCAGCCAGTATCGAAGCCTGCGACAACAGTTTCGTGTCAGTTGACGGCCGAACAAGGCCTTGCGAGCCAGGGCGGCGGCGAGGACAGGGGGCGTGGAATCATTCAAGCAGCGATGACTGGTTGATTTCACGACGCCTTAAGGCGCCTGGGTGAGCGAAGTCGCTGCCACCTCCAGATGGCTTACCACTTCGGCCTACTCCTTGCGGGGATCACCCCGGGCGGAGCCATATCATTCGGATTTGCGACAGCCTCCCCACTTTCGCATGTCATCGCATAGGCGCGCACGGAGCGGGCCAGGCGATAGCTGGGCGGGTCGTGCCCCTCAGCCAGCAGCAGCGATTTATCCACCAGCGCGGCCAGGGTATCGAGCACTACGGCGGCCGGCTCGGCCAGGGGCGAGACCTGCAGTGCCATCTCCAGATTGAAGGTACCGGTGAAGACCGACAGCCGGCCGAGCATGCGTCGCTCGGCCTCGCCCAGCCGCTGGTAGCTCCAGGCCAGCGAGGCCTGCAGGCTGTGGTGACGGTGCAGGCCGGTACGCAGCCCGCCACCCAATATATCGAAGCGCTCCTGCTCCAACCTGTCCAGCAAACCGTGCAGGCCCAGGAGCGGCATGCGCCCGGCGGCCAGCTCCAAGGCCAGGGGCAGGCCGTCGAGCTGTTCGCATAGTTTGACGATAAGCGGCAGGTTATCCCTGCTCAGGCAAAAATCCGGCTGCAGCGCCTGGGCGCGTGCCACGAACAGGCTTACTGCGCCGTCGCACTGCCCGTCGAGCTGGTCGGCCGGCACATGCATGGGGGGCAGCCGCAAGGGACCCAGGCGGTAGCGGTACTCCTCCGGCACCCGCAGCGGTTCCTGGCTGGTGACCAGCAGCCGCCACTGCGGTGCATAGGCCAGCAGCAGCGATGCCAGCTCGGCCACCGCACCGGAGAGCTGTTCGCAGTTATCCAGCAGTAAAAGACCCTCGGCCTCCGGCATGGCCGCCACCAGCCGGGCGGCCGTACTGAGGCCGGACGGCAAGCCCAGTACACGGGCCAGCAAGCCGGGCAGGTCGAGTGGCGCCTGGATGCTGGCCAGATCCACCAGCCAAGTACCGGCCGGGTAGGTCTGGCGGCGGTGCCAGGCAGCCGCCTGTGCCAGCTGCGACTTACCCATCCCTCCCTGACCGGTCACGCTCACCAGCCCATGCCGGTCCAGGTGCCCAAGCAGCTCGCCCAGCTCCAGATCACGTCCGATCAAGGGTGGCAGATGGCGCGGCAGATTGCCCGGTGCCTGGGGGTATGCCCCTTGCGGCATGCCGCGCACCTCGACGGGTAAATTGAAGCGGTAGCCATAGCGAGGAATGGTAATGATCGCATCGGCACCCAGGAGCTTACGCAGCGAGGATATCTGCACATGCAGATTGTTCTCCTCCACCACCACGGCCGGCCAGACCGTCTCGATCACCGCCTGCTTGGAGACCATGTGCTCGGGTGATTCGATCAGGGTCAGCAGCACATCAAAGGCGCGCGCGCCCAGCCTAACCACCTCGCCATGGCGCAGCAGCAAGCGCTGCTGTGGCAACAGCAGGTAGTCGGCAAAACGGTATTCGGGCGCTTGCGGGTGGGTGGTCATGCGCATCACCGCCATCGCTGGAACAAGGCTTTCATAGGAAACACTGCGAACGTATCAGGCCCAGCCACCCCGATATTCTTGCAGCGCTTCCCTGATGCTAGGTCATCCATTACCGCACTCCCCTGCTTGTCCGCCGGGTGGCATGGCGCGCCAAGGACATGACGAGCGGTAGGATCGGCTGCAGCAAGGCTCCATGGTACTTTCAGGAAAGTTTCAGCCTGTTTTCAGCAGGGCTTAAGTACAGCCCGTCCGTCGGCGACCCACACTGATCAGTCGGCGCGCACCCCAATCGGTGCTTCGCAGCCTCTCAACCTGCTGGAGCAAGCCCATGAAAACGCTGATCCTGTCAGCCTTGCTGCTGACCCCTTGGCTGGTCCAGGCCGGCCCCATCGATACCAATGACAGCCCGGTGGAGATCACCGGCTCGCTACGCAACCAGGGCATCGCCCCGCCGGCCAGCTACCGCCCCATGTATGCCACCGACTATCGCGACTATCTGCGCACCTATGAGCTGGCCAACGGCATGCAGCTCAACGTCTATAGCGTGCTCGACAGCGTCTACGCCTCGCTGGGTGACGAGCGCAGCCACCAGCTCGTGGCGGCAAGACCGGGTACCTTCTATGCCAAGGACGGCAGCATGAAGCTCTCGGTACAACTGCTGAATGAATACGACGTAAGCGGCGAGCTGGAAATCGTCCTGCCGGTTGTAGCGCTCGGTGGCGAGCAGGCCGGCAAGAACGTCGTGCTGCATATCGCCATCCAGTAGTCGCAGGGCGTCCCAATCAATTAGCAGCCGCAAGGCGTCCAACGGGTCCCAACGAGGAGGGACCGGCTAGCCGCGTGCCACTCTGGACGCGTGGCTAGTATGGGTGCGCGGCATCGCCTGGCGGCTTAAGAAAAATTTAAGGGCCTTTTCAGGGCTATTTAAGTACGCCCGAGCGGCCAGCGGCAGACACTGCATACGTCGCGGAACCACGCAATGCGGTGAGCGGCACCCCCTAACCCGCTGGAGCAAGCAACATGAAAAAGCTGATCTGGTCAGCCCTGCTGCTGACACCTTTCCTGGCCATGGCCGAACAACCATCCGACACGGATGACAGCCCGGTGCAGATCACCGGCTCGCTGCGTAGCCCGAGTATCAGCCTGCCTGAGGCCTACTCGACCATGCACCCGTCGGACTACTACGACTATCTGCGCACCTATGACCTGGCCAACGGCATGGAGCTGACGGTCTACGGCTACCGCAACCGCGTCTACGCCGCCGTGGGTGACCAGCCCCGGCACGAGCTGGTCGCCGCCGGCCCCAGTACCTTCTACGCCCGTGACGGCGCCATGAAGATGTCGGTGGAACTGCTGGGCCAATACGAGGCCCAGGGCGAACTGCAGATGGTCGTCCCGGCCGTGGCGCTGGGCGGCGAGGCAACGGGCAAGAACGTGCTGCTGCGTATCGCCATCCATTAGCACAGCCCTTGCTGCGGCCGCTGACAGGGGCGGCTGCCGTGGTAGGAGGAGGCAAGTGCAAGCAGGCCACGCTCCCATCGGGGGCGTGGCCTGTTTGTTTGGACGAATTGAGATGCCAACCTTACTTCCGCTCAGTTGCCGCCAATAGCGCTGCCAAGCGCCCTATCCATAGCTTGGCCACCGTATGCGAACCGTGGCCGCGCGTCTCGGGGCTCAGTGGGATCACCACCGCGCTGCCCTTGGCCACACGCTTGATCTCACGCTCCAGTATGCCCAGCTCAGGCGGGTTGATCAGGTCGTCCGCCGTATTCACAGCCATGAGCGGTACCTTGATCTTTTCCAGGCCGGGGCCAGGATCGTAGTCGCGGGAGGCGTCGATCTGGTAGAGGGTGTCGTTGGCATCGGTGCTCTTGGCCTGGGCGGCCACGAAGGCGTCGATGGCTGCGTCGCTCGCCGCCACCGTGGGCATGGCCTGCTGGCGCAGCGGCGGGTTGCTGGACATGAACATCAAGAGCTCACTGGCGGTGGTGAGGCTGGGTGGCTGCTGGACGTAGTCGCCGCCATGCCAGGCCGGGTCGTTGCGGATAGCATCGATGAGGGTACGGCGCCAGATGCGGTTACGGCCGGAGATCTGGGTGGGCAGGCTGGCCAGCGGCATCAGCGCGTCCATGAAGTCCGGGTAGCGCTCGCCCCACAGCCAGGTGTGCATGCCGCCCATGGAGGTGCCCATCACCAACCGCAGGTGGTCCACCTTCAGGCCTTCGGTCAGCAAGCGGTACTGGGCCAGCACCATGTCCTCGTAGCCATAGCGCGGAAAGCTCACCTTGAGGCCGTCCGATGGCTTGGACGACTGGCCGTGGCCTATGCCGTCCGGCAGGATCAGGTAGTAGCGGCTGGCGTCCAGCAGGCCGCCGGCGCGGAATAGCTCACCGGCGAACTCGGGCCGGATGAACTGCCCGCCGGTGCCGCCGGTACCGTGCATGATCAGCACCGCATTGCTGACCTTGCCCTCTGCATCGCGCACCGGCTTGCCCAGGGTGCGGTAGTGCAGCTTGAGCTCGGGCAGCACCTCGCCACTGGTGAACTTGAAGTCCTTGATGCGGAAGTCGCCCTCGGCGGGCGTGGGATAATCGGCGGCAAAGACCTTGCCGAGCAGCAGGCAGGCGGTGAGCAAGGGACGCAGATGGCGCAGCATGGCGGGCTCCAGTTGTATCGGGTAGCGCGGGGCGCGGGGGAGTAGCCAGAGAATAAGCGCGTGGTGATATAGCTCGCAAATTCCTCCGCCGACTACATCGCACCGTCATGCGCCACCGCTACACTAACGTCCTTTCCAGCAAACATCCGTAGCATGCGCCCTGCTCGCTTTCGCTTACTTGCCCTCTCGCTCACCAGCCTGCTGCTGGCTGCCTGCGCCACCACGCCCGCGCCGCTCAGTTGCAAGGCGCCGGCTACACCACTGGCGCCAGCTTCCATCGGCCGCCTGGCCCTCGTCGCCCAGGCCACCCTGCCACGCCAGCCCAACAACCTCATGCTGGACTACGGCGGTATCTCGGCCATCGACTACGAGCCGCAATCCGGCCACTGGTACCTGATCTCGGACGATCGCTCCAGCCGCGCACCGGCACGTTTCTACGAGGCGGATATCCGCTACGGCGCCCAGGGCTTCAGCAGCCTGCAGGTGCTGCGGGTGCAACCCTTCCGCCAGCCGGATGGCAGCTACTACCCACCCAAGTCGGTCGCTGGCGAAGTGCCCGACCCGGAATCGCTGCGCATCGATCCCTGCCAGGGCGGCCTGATCTGGTCCAGCGAGGGTGACCGCAAGCTGGGGCTCGATCCCTTTATCCGCCGCAGCACGTTGGATGGCCGCTATACCGGCAGCATCGCCCTGCCACAGAACCTGCGCATGCACCCCAAGGAAATGCGCGGCCCGCGCGACAACCTCACCCTGGAAGGCCTGGCCTTCACCCAGGGCGGGCGCGAGCTGTGGGCATCGGTAGAAGCGCCACTGTACGAAGACGGCCCACTGCCTGACCTCACGCAGGGCGCCTATACCCGCTTCAACCGCATCGATCTGGCCAGCGGCAAGGTAAGGCAATACGCCTACCCGCTGGATGCCATCCCCCTGCCGGGCAGCTATGGCGAAAAGCGCGCGGATCAAGGCGTGAGCGAGATCCTGGCGATCGACGACACGCACCTGCTGGTGATCGAACGCTCCGGGCGCGAGGTGGGTGACGGGGCCTTCGATTTCGATATCCGGCTCTACGAGGCCACCCTGGGCCAGGCCAGCGATGTGGCGGGCCTAGCCAGTCTGCAGGGTACGGCCTTCGTCCCCATGCAAAAGCGCCTGCTGCTGCACCTCAACGAAGCAGGGCTAGGCCACGTGGACAATATCGAGGGCGCCGCCTGGGGCCCACCCTTGCCGGACGGCCGCGCGGCGCTGGTACTGGTGGCGGATGACAACTTTGCAGCCAACCAACTTAATCAGATGATCCTGCTGGCGGTTGAGCCTGGCAAACCATAAAGCCACCAAGAGAACCCTGCACAGCAGTTCTGTCAGCGGTGCTCAGAATCAGTGCAATACCCCCTGCACCGCCGGGTGCAGGGTGACCTTGAGCGCCCCGCCGCTACCGGCTGCAACATGGTAGGCGTGGCCCAGGCCCACCACGCGCACATGGCCTTGCTCCACGATCAGGGCGGTGTCCTCGTCTATGGCCCAGCCCTCCCCCACCGCACCGGTATCCACCGCCTGCATCAGCCGGCTTACCGTGCCCCACTGGCCGGCATGCACGTCCACCGCAAAAGGCACCAGACCCAGGCCCGGCAGCACGGTCAAGAGGTCCAGGTCCTCGCCCATATCGGGGTGCACCATGGGTACCGGTTTGCCGTGCCGCAGCACCTGCCAGCCGCCCAGAATGGCGTGGTTGGCCGCAATGGCTGCACCGGCCGAGAACCCGCCATAAGCCAGCCCCAGCTGGCGGATCTCATCCAGCCAGCCCATGTCCTGACACAGCGCAGCATGGTAGGCCGGGGTCAGCCCGCCACCCACGAACACCGCGGTGGCCTTGATCTCTTCCAGTATCTCGAAGGTCAGCGGCGTCTTGTCGCCCACCCATACAAAGCGCAACTGCGATGCCGCCAGGCCCGCCGCCTCAAAGGCATGGGCAAAACGCACCTCCATCTCACCGCGCGGGTCGCCCGGCTCACCATGCAGCACCACGGCGATACGCGTTGCCCCAGCGCGGTGCGCCGCCATCACAAAAGGCCCCAGGGTCAGGGGCCAGGCAGCGGGCGTCCAGCCCCCGCCGATCAGGCATACGGTACTCATGGCGTCCTCCCGGGGACAGTATGGTTTTGCTGTGATTGAAGCATGTTTCGTGCGCGCACTTCCATGGCCTTCCATCGTTCTGGCAGCTTAGTTCCATCGCGGCGACCAGCATTGGCGGTGCAGCGTTTGCACCACCCTATTTACCTTTTTTCATACTTTGACTGGCGTTGACGGCAAGGTGTGCTAAACCGTGCGCTTGGACATCCTCGGAGCCCTTCATGGCCGCCACGCTTACCTTGCATCGCTTCTTCCGCCTTTCCGCCTGCAGCGCCCTCTCTGCTGCCCTCCTGTTCATCCCCGCCCACGCCGCACCGGTGCGGGACGACCCGCTGCGCGCCTGGGTAGCCGGGGACGACCCGGCCACCCTGACGCGCTGGGTTGATGCCCGCCTGGCGGCCGCCAAACAGTCGCTGGACAAGCTCAAGGCGGTAAAGGGCCCGCGTACCGTGGCCAACACCCTGCAACCCTTTGACGATGCGCAGAACCAGCTCACCCTCGCCAGCAACCAGGCCTATGTGCTGTTCGCCGTGGGCGGCACCGCCGCACTACGCGACAAGGCACAGGACCTGGGCCAGAAGATTGCCGGCGAACAGACCGCGGTGATGCTGGACCCAGCCGTCTACCGCGCCCTTGCCGCCCTGCCGCTGCCCGACAAAGACGCTGCCACCACCCAGTACCTGCGCCGTACCCTGCTGCAGTACCGCCTGGCCGGCGTGGACAAGGATGACGCCACGCGCGAGAAGGTACGCGCCCTGCAGGACCAGCTCACCGCCCTCTCGCTGACCTTTGCCCGCAATGTGCAGGACGGCGTGCTTACCGTCACCGCCAGCCGCGCCGAGCTGGCCGGCCTGCCGGACGACTACATCGCCCGCCACAAGCCTGACGCAGAGGGCCGCTACACCCTGAACACCGACGAGCCCGATGCCTCGCCGGTCTTCGACTTCGCCAGCGACGCCGGCCTGCGCCAGCGCATGTTCCTGGCCTATACCAACCGCGCCTACCCGGCCAACAAGCCGGTGCTGCTAGATATCCTGGCCAAGCGCCAGGAGCTGGCCGGCCTCTTGGGCTACCCCAGCTATGCCGACTACGGTACCGCGGACATGATGGCCGGCAACGCCGCCTACGTACGCAAGCTGTTCGCCGATGTGGACGCCGCCTCGCGCGAGACCAAGCAGAAGGAATTCGACCAGCTCTTGGCCTTTGCCAAGAGCAAGCAACCGGGCCTCACCGAGATCACCCAGGCCGACGGCCGCTACTGGGTGGAGCAATACCGCCGCGAGCGCTACGCCTTTGACGCCCAATCGGTCCGCCCCTACTTCCCCTACGAGCAGGTGGAGACCGGCATCCTCGCTACCGCGGGGCGCATCTTCAATGTGAGCTTTGTGCCGGTGAAGCAGGCCAAGACCTGGCACCCCTCGGTACACGTCTTCGAGGTGATCGGCCATGGCAAGAAGCTCGGTCGCATCTACCTCGACATGCACCCGCGCGAGGGCAAGGACAAGTGGTTCTCCGCCGCGCCGCTGGTACCGGGCAAGGGCCAGGCCCAGCTGCCCGAAGGCATGCTGATCTGCAATTTCTCCGGTGGCGTGGCCGGTGACCCGGGACTGATGCAGTACGACGAGGTGGTGACCTACTTCCATGAGTTCGGCCACCTCATGCACCACATCCTGGGCAGCCAGCACCACTGGTCCGGCCAGGGCGGCTTCAATGTGGAGGGCGACTTTGTCGAAGCCCCCTCGCAGATGCTGGAAGCCTTCTTTGAAAGCCACGAGGTGCTCGCCCCCTTCGCCCGCCACTACCAGAGCGGCGAGGTGATCCCACAGAAGGTGGTGGACAATATGAACGCCGCCAGCGCCTTTGGCCGTGGCCGCTGGGCGCAGGGCCAGCTCTTCTACGCCGGCTACTCCTTCGACCTGCACGACCGACCCACCAGCCAAGTGGACCTGGACGCCCTGCTGCGCAAGAACCGCGAACAGTTCAGCCCCTACCGCCCGGTGGAAGGTGACCATATGTACGCCAGTTTCACCCACCTCAACGGCTATGCCTCGAACTACTACACCTACATCCTCGACAAGGTGATCGCGATCGACTTCTTCGCCCGCTTTAACCACGACCACCCGCTGACTGGCGACGCCACCCAGCGCTATATCAAGGCGGTGATCGAGCCCGGCGCCACCAAGCCGGCCGCCACCCTGGTCAGCGACTTCCTGGGCCGCCCGACCAATATGGATGCCTTCAAGGATTGGCTGGGGGCGCAGTTCAAGGAACAGGGTAAGCAATAAGCATCACCTTGCTCGGCAAGGCATAAAAGAGGGCAGCGTTGGCTGCCCTCTTTGCATTCAATCCTCTTCCGTATCATTCGCCCACCCATCGCTAGCCTTGGGCAAACACCCGCCAAGAACCGCATTTGTGATGCCCAAAGTGCCCCAGCATCGCTATTTACCGAGATACACACTTTCTTGAACATTCGGCGGCAACGTCTTCAATACCATGCAGTCCCACCCTCCAGTTACGCGCTCAACTCTGGAAGCGACTGCATACCGTGTCCAATCAAAAAACAAACTCGGCTACCCGTAAACGCCGCTGGCTATGGCCGGTATTGATCGTCGCTGCACTGATAGGCGCCGGTGCCTGGTGGCACCACCACCGTAGCGTCACAGCCGAAGGCGGCGATGCTGCTCAGGGCCAGGGGGGTGGTCGCCGTGGGGCCAATGCCAATCGCGTTCAGCCTGTCTCGGCCACTGCGGCGCAGCAGCGCGATGTGCGGGTGACGGTGAGCGCCATCGGCACCATTACCGCCGCCAATACCGCCGTGGTGCGGGCACGGGTAGATGGGGAGCTGAAGGCCATCCACTTCACCGAGGGGCAGCTGGTCAAAGCCGGCGCGCTGCTGGCCGAGATCGACCCGCGCCCCTTCCAGATAGCGCTGGAGCAGGCCCAGGGCCAACTGGAGCGGGACCAGGCGCTGCTGCAGAACGCGCGGCTGGACCTGCAGCGCTACCAGGACCTGATCGCCAAGGACGCCGCCCCCAAGCAGCAGGCCGATACCCAAGCTTCCCTGGTCAAGCAGCTGCAGGGCACGGTACAGGCCGACCAGGCTGCCGTGGCCAATGCCCGGCTGCAGCTCTCCTATACCCGTGTGACCGCGCCCATCTCGGGTATGGCGGGCCTCAAGCAGGCGGACCTGGGCAATATCATCCATGCGTCGGACGCCAACGGCCTTTTGAGCATTGCCCAGATCGTGCCGGCCTCGGTGGTGTTTGCGGTGCCGGAGGCCAACCTGCCGCGCATACGCCAGCAGCTCACGGCCGGCAAGCCGCTCAAGGTCGAAGCCTGGGACCGCGACCAGCGCACCCTGCTGGCCGAGGGCAAGGTGGCCAGCACCGATAACGCCATCGATACCGCCACCGGCACCATCAAGGTCAAGGCGCTGTTCCCCAATACCGACGGCGGCCTCTTCCCCAACCAGTTTGTGAACGTGAAGCTGCAGCTCGATACGCTCACCGGCACGCTGGCGGTGCCCAGCGCGGCAGTACAGCGCGGCGCGCCGGGCACCTATGTGTATGTGGTGGCTGAGGGCCTGGCCAGCCTGCGCAAGGTCAAGGTGGGCGCCACCGACGGCGACTGGACGGCGGTACAGGGCGAGATCAAGCCTGGTGAGCAGGTGGTGACCGACGGCGCCGACAAGCTGCGCGATGGGGGCAAGGTCGAGGTGATCGTGCCGGGCAAGGACAACGCCGGTGGTGGCGGTGGCCGCCACCATGGCAAAGGCGGCAAGGGCAGTGCCGGTGGCGAGGCGGCGGCTAGCGCACCGGCCACTCAAGCGGCTGGCACCCCAGCGGCACAGGGCGAGAAGCAGGAGCGCTGGATGTCGCGCGTGCCGCCCGAGATGGTCGAGAAACTCAAGGCCATGAGCCCCGAGGATCGCCGCGCCTGGCTGCAGCAGCACCGTGGCGAGCAGCAGGGCAGCAAGGCCGAGAACCAGCCGGCGTCCTGATCATGAACCCCTCGCGCATCTTTATCGAGCGGCCGGTCGCCACCTCGCTGCTTATGCTGGCGGTGCTGCTGGCGGGCCTGTTGGCCTACCGCCTCCTGCCCATCGCCGCCCTGCCCGAAGTGGACTACCCCACCATACAGGTGACCACGCTCTACCCAGGCGCCAGCCCGGACGTGGTTACTTCGTCGATCACCGCGCCGCTGGAGCGCCAGTTCGGCCAGATGCCGGGGCTGGCGCAGATGTCCTCGACCAGCTCGGGCGGGGCCTCGGTCATTACCCTGCGCTTTGCGCTCAGCCTCTCGCTGGACGTGGCCGAGCAGGAGGTGCAGGCCGCCATCAATGCCGGTGGCAACCTCTTGCCCAGTGACCTGCCCATGCCGCCGGTGTACAGCAAGGTCAACCCGGCCGACGCACCCATCATGACCATCGCCATCAGCTCCAAGACGCTGCCGGTGATACGCGTGCATGATCTGGTGGAAAGCCGGCTGGCACAGAAGATCTCGCAGGTGCCGGGCGTGGGTCTCGTGAGCATCGCCGGTGGCCGCCGGCCGGCGGTGCGCATACAGGCCAACCCTACCGCGCTGGCGGCGCAGGGCCTCTCGCTCGACGATCTGCGCACTACCATCGGCACGGCCAACGTCAACCAGGCCAAGGGCAGCTTCGACGGCCCCTTGCGCGCCTCCACCATCGACGCCAACGACCAGCTCAAGAGCGCGGCGGAATACGCCCGCCTGGTGGTGGCCTACAAGAACGGCAACCCGGTACGGCTGGAGGACGTCGCCACCTTGGTGGACGACGCCGAGAACCTGCGCCTGGCGGCCTGGGCCAACCAGTCGCCGGCCGTCATCCTGAACGTGCAGCGCCAGCCCGGTGCCAATGTGATCGAGACGGTAGACCGTGTGCGCGCCCTCCTGCCCAAGCTGCAGGCCACCCTGCCCGCCTCGCTGGACGTGCAGGTGCTGAACGACCGCACCGTCACCATCCGCGCCTCGGTCGAAGATGTGCAGTTCGAGCTCTTGCTGGCCATTGCCCTGGTGGTAATGGTGATCTTCGTCTTCCTGCGCAGCGTGCCGGCGACGGTCATCCCCAGCGTGGCGGTGCCGCTCTCGCTGGTGGGCACCTTCGGGGTCATGTATATGGCCGGCTTTTCGATCAACAACCTCACGCTCATGGCCCTGGTGATCTCCACCGGCTTTGTGGTGGATGACGCCATCGTGATGATCGAGAACATATCTCGCTATGTGGAGGAGGGCGAATCGCCCATGGCCGCGGCGCTGAAGGGCTCGGGCCAGATCGGCTTCACCATCATCTCGCTGACCGTCTCGCTCATTGCCGTGCTGATCCCGCTGCTCTTCATGGGCGACGTGGTCGGCCGGCTGTTCCATGAGTTCGCCATCACGCTGGCGGTCTCCATCTTGATCTCGGCCTTGGTCTCGCTCACGCTCACACCCATGATGTGCGCACGCCTCTTGCGGCACGAACCGGCCGAGTCGCACAGCCGCTTCTCGCGCTGGGTGGGGGATGCCTTCGAGCGCTGCATTGCCGCCTATGGCCAGGCGCTGCAGTGGGTGCTGGATAGGCAGAAGGCCACGCTCGTCGTGTTTGCCGCCACCCTGGCCTTTACCGGCCTCTTGTACCTGCTTGTGCCCAAGGGCTTCTTCCCGCAGCAGGATACCGGCGCCATCCAAGCCATTACCGAGGCGGCGCAGTCCACCTCCTTCGCCGCCATGGCCGAGCACCAGCAGGCGCTGGCAAGGGTGATCCTGCAGGACAAGGCAGTGGAGAGCGTGTCGTCCTTTATCGGTGTCGACGGCGCCAACACCACCCTCAATACCGGTCGCATGCTGATCTCGCTCAAGCCGCTGGCCGAGCGCGGTGTGACCGCTGGCGCGGTGGCTTCGCGGCTGGGCCAGGTGGGCGAGAAGGTGCCGGGCATACGGCTCTATGTGCAGCCGGTGCAGGACCTGACCATCGAGGACCGGGTGGCCAAGACGCAGTATCAGTTCACGCTCAGCTCGCCAGATACCACCGAGCTATCGCAGGCGACCGCCGCGCTGCTGGCCAAGCTGCGCGAGCTGCCGCAGCTGGAAGATGTGGCGAGCGATTTGCAGGAGGAAGGCCTGCAAGCCTACGTGGACATAGACCGCGATGCCGCCGGCAGGTTGGGCGTGAGCGTGGCCACCATAGACAGCGCGCTCTACAACGCCTTTGGCCAACGGCTGATCTCCACCATCTTTACCCAGAGCAACCAGTACCGCGTGGTGCTTGAAGTACCACCGCGCTTCAAGCTGGGGCCGGACGCGCTGGCCAGCCTCTATGTGCCCGGCACCGGCGGGGTGCAGGTACCGCTGACTTCGGTGGCCAGGATCAGCGAGCGTACCGCGCCGCTGGCGGTCAACCACGTGGCGCAGTTCCCGGCCGCCACACTCTCCTTCAACCTCGCGCCCGGTGTATCGCTGGGTGAGGCGGTGGACGCCATCAAGACTGCCGAGCAGAGCCTGAAGCTGCCGGCCAGCGTGGAGACGAGCTTCCAGGGCGCGGCGCTGGCCTTCCAGTCCTCGCTCAGCAGCACCCTGCTGCTGATCCTCGCCGCCATCGTCACCATGTATATCGTGCTGGGGGTGCTGTACGAGAGCTATATCCACCCACTCACCATCCTCTCCACCCTGCCCTCGGCCGGCCTCGGTGCCCTGTTGGCGCTGCTGGCCTTCCGACTGGACCTGGGCATCATCGCCATCATCGGCATCGTGCTCCTGATCGGCATCGTCAAGAAGAACGCGATCATGATGATCGACTTCGCCATCGACGCGCAGCGCGAACAGGGGCTGCCGCCGCGTGATGCGATCTACCAGGCCTGTTTGCTGCGCTTCCGGCCCATCCTCATGACCACCATGGCGGCCCTGCTGGGCGCCCTGCCGCTCATGCTGGGCACCGGCGTGGGGAGCGAATTGCGCCACCCGCTGGGCGTGGTGATGGTGGGCGGGCTGATCGTCAGCCAGCTGCTCACGCTCTTTACCACCCCAGTCATCTACCTCGGCTTTATCGGCCTGGGTGAGCAGCTGACGGCATGGCGCGCTGCGCGGGCTGCCCGGGCGCTGCAGCCATGAACCTGTCCCAGCCCTTTATCGAGCGCCCGGTCGGCACCGCGCTGATCACCCTGGGGGTGGCGCTGGCGGGCATGATCGCCTACTTCCTCCTGCCCATCGCCCCGCTGCCGCAGGTGGAGTTCCCCACCATCTCGGTCTCGGCCTCGCTCCCCGGTGCCAGCCCCGAGACCATGGCAGCGACGGTGGCGACGCCGCTGGAACGGGCGCTGGGCAGCATCGCCGGGGTGAACGAGATCACCTCGTCCTCCTCGCTCAGCAGCACCCGCGTCACCTTGCAATTCGATCTGGACCGCGATATCGACGGCGCCGCGCGCGATGTGCAGGCCGCCATCAACGCCGCCCGCTCGCTGCTGCCCACGGG
>NZ_DATCSC010000143.1:0-11472 GCF_036568685.1 Chitinimonas sp. | reverse complement strand
CCCGCCAGCACGGCCTTGTTGTCCTTGAGGCGGGCTTCGATCTCGCTGCTGACGCTGCGACCCAGGGCATCATCGCCGGCCACCAGGGCAATGCGGTTGAGGCCGCTGCTGGCGGCGATGCGGGTGATCTTGGCGATCTCGTCGGCTGAGCTTGCGCGCAGGTAGTAGACCGGGCTGCCAGCCGGCAGATCGGTGCCCACATAGGGCGCGACCAGGGCGGCCGGCTGGCTGCTGAGCGCCTTGTCGGCCAGTACGGCGCGGACATTGTCTGCGCCGAAGTAGCCGAACAGTGCCACCGGCTTGTATTGGCTGACCAGCTTGCGACTCAGGGAGACCGTCGTGGCGGGCTCGCCACCGTCGTCCTCGACCACCAGGTTGAGTTGCCGGCCATTGAGGCCGCCACGGGCGTTGAGCTGGTCGAAATAGACCCGCGCGCCGGTGACGAAGTCCTTGCCGGTATCGCCATTGGGACCGGATAGGTCGGCGACCTGGACGATGTTGATGGGCGCGCTGGCGTTGGCGCCGAGCGACAGGGTGGAGAGCAGGCCAAGCGCCAGGCCTGCCAGTAGCGTAGGTGTGCGCATGGCGGAGTACCGGTATGGGGTAAGCGGGCTAGCATGCGGGGTGAATGTTATGTAGCGATGAAACTACGTAGCGCGGCTCGTGAGCTAGCGGACATCGAGTGGCGGATGGCTGCAGCGGGTGCGCCGCTCCCTTTATCTAGCCCCTGCCCCTCCCGCAGCTTTGCACGCACAGGTTCTAGGCGCTAAAGCGCCAAGAACTCTGGCAGCCGCTCTGCCGGCGGGGAACCTCGCTGCGCTCGTTGGCGATTTGAAGTGGCAGCATTCTCATCCCCTTGAGGTGCTCCTGGTTGGCGAACGTCCGGCGGTGTTTTTACCCGGCCGCGCGGCATCGCCAGCTTCTGGCGGCTTGGCTATAGTGGCGGACCATGTTTCTGCTGAATGCATACATGCGGTCTATTTCCTACCTGTTGCCACTGCTGCTTGCCCTGGCCGGTACCGTCCATGCTGCCGGCGGGCCGGATTGTTCGCGCAGCTATACCTTGGCGCTGCATGAACACGGCATGTTGTACCGGGCGAGTAACGATAGCGGGATAGACCGGGACTTTGCCACGGAGCTGATACGTCGCAGCGGTTGCCAGGTGGAGGTGAGCCTGATGCCGCGTTCGCGGATCTGGAAGCTGATCGAGGCGGGGGCGTTGGATTTCAGCCTGTCGGGCATAACCAACCCTGAGCGGGATGGTTATGCCAGTTTTGGCTGGTACTTCGCCAACAAGTACACCCTCTTGGTGCGCAAAGACACCAAGGTGAAGCAGCTGTCCGAATTCGAGGCGATCCCGCGTTTCAAGCTCGGGGTGATACGCAGCTTTCGCTACAGCGAGGTGATCAACCGCTTTGTCGATACCCTGGCGCAGGATGACCGGGTGATCGAATCGGTCAGCTATGACGTGCTCTACCGCAATCTGCAGCTCAATCGCATCCAGGCCGTGATCATAGAGCCCTTCGATTACTCCGATATGGACGACTACGGGGTGCGCGACCTCGTGAACGTGGTACAGACCGAGGACCAGGTGGTGCCCCATGGGCTGATCATGTCCAAGAAGCGCATCTCGGCACCCGAGGCGGACAAATGGCGGGCGCTGATCGATCAGATGCGGACCGACGGCAGCCTGCTGCGCATCTTCGAGAAATACTTCAGCAAGGATGAGGCCCGATCACTGGTCTACTTTGGCGAATGGGCCAAGCAGATGCCGGCCATGGCCGGCGGCGACCGGTAGTTGCGTCGGGTGCGCTGTAAAACAAAAAGCCACCCGAGGGTGGCTTTTTGCTTGTTGCGGACTACGGTGCTGGCTCGACTTACCAGAACTTGTAGTTGACCGAGGCGTAGTAGAAGCGGCCGCGGGCGTCGTACATGGCGGTGTCGGTGCCGGCCGCGTAACCGGCGACGTAGACGGCTTCGCGGTTGAACAGGTTGCGGATGCCAAAGCGCAGTTCGGTGTTCTTCAGGCCACGGTAGCCGACTTGCGAGTCGACGGTGGTGAAGGAAGCGACCTTGGTCTGGGCTTCGGCAGCGCCAGCGCCTTGGTAGTCGGCGCTGTAGCTGCTGGTGTAGTTCAGCTGCGAAGCCACGTTCCAGATGCCCTGGCTGTAGTCGAAGCGACCTTGGCCCTTCAGGCGCGGCACGGCCACATAGTAGAAGTTGTTGCCGACCTGGTTCACCACCTCGGTGCCGTCAGCGCTCCACTGCTTGAACTTGTTGGTGTAGGTCAGCGACAGGCCCGGGGCGAACTTGGCGCCGTTGGGCAGGGTCCACTTGCCGTTCAGTTCGAAGTCCACGCCGGAGAGGTCTTGGCGGTAGGCGTTGTAGTAGCTGTTGCGGACGTAGATGATCGCGCCGGGCACGCCATCGACGCTCGGGTTGCGAATGACGTTGGGGCTGTTGTTGTCAATCAGCGTCTGCACATCGTTCTGGGTGATGGCGTTGGTCTTCTTGATGCGCCAGAAGTCGATGCTGGTGTTGATATTGGCGGTCGGTTCCCAGACAAAGCCCAGGTTGTAGTTCTTGGACTCTTCCGGCTTGAGCTGGTAGCCGGCGGCGACGGAGCCGCCGCTACGTACTTCGATCAAACGGGTGTCGCAGTCGGTGGCGATGCCGGCGTTGCAACGGGCGGTATCGACATAGTCGTTGAAGCCGCCAGCCTGTTGGGCCTCATACAGCTGGAACAGGGTCGGGGCCTTGAAGGCGGTACCGTAGCTGGCACGGACCAGGAAGGACTTGCTCGGTTGCCAGCGCAGGGCGATCTTGGGGTTGGAAGTGCTGCCAAAGTCGCTGTAGTGGTCGTAGCGGGTGGCCAGTTGCAGTTCCAGGCTGTCCAGCACCGGTACGTTGAATTCCAGGAAGGCGGAATTCAGGTTGCGGTCGCCGTTGGTGTTGGTCGAGGCCGAACCGGTCTTGAGGCCTGCGGTGCTGATCGGATCGGCAGTGGAGCTCATCTCTTCCTTGCGGGCTTCACCGCCGAAGGCCATGGCCAGGGCACCGGCCGGCAGCTGGAGTACTTCGCCGCTCAGCTTGAAGTCGAACATGGTCAGCTTGGATTCGGAGTGATCCCAGCCGATGTAGCGGGCGCTGTCCAGGCCAGTCTTCTGGTTGCCGTAGATATTGGCGGTACCGTTGACGATCAGGTCAGCCAACACGTCCTTGCGGATCTCGTTGTTGTTGATCGTTTCGACCTTGGTCTTGCTCTGGGTGAGCGCGGTCTCCCAGCTCCAGTCCATGAAGTTGCCTTTGAGACCGATCAGGGCGCGGGTAGCGTCGGTGGTGATCTCGTCGTTACGCGGACCGTATTCGGTGATACGGGTGTTCATGTACACCTTGTCCGGGTTGCCGCTGAAGTAGCCAGCCGGGGCATGCTGGGCCAGGGCGGTCGCGACGGCGTTGCCGGTGGTGCCGGCGGCGAGGCCGCGGACGGAATCGACCGACAGGAAGTCGTTCTCGGTGCCCAGGGCGGAGGCGCGGCCTTCGACCTTGGTCTTGTTGCGGTTGAAGGCGAGCTCCGAGAAGGCCTTGATGTCCGGGGTAATGGCGAAGGTTCCGACCAGCAGGCCACCAACACGGGTCTGTTCGGGTTGCAGCTGCTCAACGCGGCCGAAGTCGTAGCGGCAGACGCCGGCGCGGATGAATTCGGCCGGGCAGTTCGGGCCGGCCTTGGGGGTGCCGCCGGCGCTGGTGTAGTAGTTGCCGAAGTCGCTGTAACCCGAGCGGCCGTCGTAACCCGAAGCGAATTGGCTGCGATGGTCGAAGGACTTGGTCAGGTCGCGGTCACGGAAGTAGATGGCGTCGGTCTTGGAGCCTTCCAGCGACAGCATCACGTTGTAGCGGTCGTCGGCCAGGCTGCCAAAGCCGATGGTGGCGCTGGCCTTGGTCTCTGCACCACCGGCATCGCCGTAGGCGCCAACGCGGAAGTTGGTCTCGAAACCTTGGTAGTCCTTGCGGGTGATGATGTTCAGCACGCCGGCAATGGCATCGGCACCGTACACGGCGGAGGCGCCATCCTTGAGGATCTGGATCTGCTCTACAGCCGACAGCGGCAGCGAGTTGAGGTCGACGAAGGCCACGGCGCCGTCAGAACCGCTCTGTTGGGCACCACCGTAGGCAGAGATGCGGCGGCCGTTCAGCAACACCAGGGTATCGCCAGCCGAGAGGCCGCGGAAGCCGACGGCGGAGGCGCCGGATACAAAAGAAGCGCTCGACTGGGTCTCGAAGGAGCCACCGCCGGCCACGCCGTTGTTCTTCAGCAGTTCGGAAACGGTCGAGGCGCCGGTCTTCTGGATTTCCTCTTTCTTCAGGATGACGACCGGGACGGGACCTTCCTTGGCCACGCGCTTGATGTTCGAACCGACGACTTCGATCTTTTCGGCGGAGGCAGCATCAGCGGCGAACGCGGACGCGTTGAAGCCGGCGAAGCCCATAAGGGCGACGGCCGAGGCGATTTTCTTCATTTGCATCGTGAATCTCTCAACTTGAAGCAGGCCGACGACGCCCAGGCAGCATGGCGTGGCCGGTATTGCAGTACGGGAAGATGCCCAGCCTGAGGCCAGAACCGTCGGGCTGACGGTGGCTTGTAAACCGGGCGTGAAACTGAAACACCCCAGAGACGTACTAAGGAGCGCGAGAGGATGGTACGGAGCCGCTATAGCGCGATCAATCCGTAAGTCTTTGATTTATTATATAAAATGGAAATATAAGTAAAATATGGTTTTCAAATATTAATTATGTAAATTACTGTTATTTTGTGTAATTTGTGTCGTATCGCCTTTGCGTATACGCAACGCCGTCAGTTCATTTGACGAAATGGATTGTGTGCACCGGGAAATCGTGCAGTTCTTTTCTGGTGTTCTATTTTCTTATAAATCAAATGGATAGATTTGGTATGTGGCATGCAAAGCGCCCGGAAATCCCGGGCGCTTTGCACTGATGGTCTGCCGCCTGGGAAGGTCTCAGCTCACTGGGGCATCCCCGCCGAGTTGCTGCAGCAGATAGAGCCGCTGGTAGATGCCTGCGTCGAGTGTCATCAGCACGTCGTGGTCCCCTTGTTCGGCAATGCGGCCATGGTTCAGCACGATGATGCGATCGGCATCGCGGATGGTGGAGAGGCGATGGGCGATGGCCACGATGGTGACCTTGCCGTGCAGTGCCGCCAATGCCTGCTGGACCACCTGCTCGGTTTCGGAATCGATATGGGCGGTGGCTTCGTCCAGGAACAGGATGCGGGGCCGGCCAGCCAGGGCGCGGGCGATGGCGATCAGCTGCTTTTGGCCGGTGGAGAGGCGAGCGCCGCCCTCGCCAAGCTGGGTGGCGTAGCCGTCTTCCAGGGCGGTGATGAAGTCATGGCAACGGGCCGCACGGGCGGCGGTCTCGATCTCTGCATCGCTGAGCGGCCGGCCCATGGCGATGTTCTCACGCACACTGGCGGCCAGCAGGAAGGGGTCTTGCGGCACCAGGCCGACGTCGGCACGGAAATCGTCGTCGCCAAACTGCGCCAGGGGCTTGCCATCGATACAGATCTGGCCGGACTGCGCCTGATAGAAGCGCAGCAGGAGGCTGAGCAGGGTGGACTTGCCACTGCCGGTATGGCCGACGATGCCGAAGAAGGACCCGGCCGGGATCTGCAGGTTAAGGTCGTGCAGTACCGGGTGGTCGGCTTGGTAGCCAAAGCTCAGGTCGTGCAGCGAGATCGCGCCCGCGTGAATGCGGGCACCGTCTTCGGCGGCGGAGGGGCGAGGCTCCAGCAGGAGGGTGTTGGCGCGCGAGGCGGCGACCACGGCCTGCTGCAGCTGGCTGAACTGCAGGGTGATCTGGATCAAGGGGTCGACCACCCGGCCGATATAGCTGACGAAGGCATACAGCACCCCGATCTCGACCCCGCTCAGGGCGCGCTGACCGAAGTTGTGGATCACGGCCGCGAGGAGCAGCACGTTCAAGAGGTCCAGCATGGGCCTCAGCAGCCAGGCGTTGGCCCGCAGTTCGGTGCGGCGGGCCGCATAGTGTGCTTGGTTGGTCTGGATAAAGCGCTCGTTGAAGCGCCGCTCGGCATTGCTGGCCTGCAGCACTGCCATGCCGGCAATGCTCTCGGCCAGCTGGGCGTTGATATCGCTGCGCAGCTCGCGAGCGCGGGCCACTGCCGGGGCGCTGAAGCGCTGGTAACCCCAGACGATCAGCACCACGGCCGGCATCATCACCAGCACGATCAGCATCAGCCGCCAATCAAGCCAGGCCATGGCAGTGATGGCGCCAAGCACCACGATGCTGCTGTCCAGCATGACGAACAGCACCTGCACATAGAGGTTCTTGACCTGTTCAGTGTCGTTGGTGACACGGCTGACCAGTTGGCCGGTGATGGCCTGGTCGAAAAACCGCATGGGTAACCGCAGCACGTGGCCATAGACCGTCTCGCGCAGGCGCCGCACCGAGCGCATGGCAACCCCGGCCAGCCGGCTCAGTTGCAGGTAACGGATCAAGCTGGCGCTCCAGCCCACCAGCAGCATGCCGCCCAGCAGGCTGACGATGGCCGGCCAGTCGAGCTGGCGCGGCAGGAGGTGATGGTCGATGAACTGGCGTCCCAGCAGTGGACCGAGCGCCTCCAGGCCCGCCGCCAACATCAGCCAGAGCGCGCCTTGCCAGAGGTGGCGGTGTTCGGGCGCCGCGGCGCTGCGCAACAGGGTGATGGCCTGCCGGCTACCCCCGGGGGCCGGTTTGCGATGGACTTCAGGCGGCATCGAGGCTGGCCTCCAGTTGTTGGTAGCGCCATTGGCTGGCATACCAGCCGTCACGTGCCAGCAGCCCGGCGTGATCACCGGCTTCTACCGCCCGGCCGTGCTGCAATACCAGGATGTGGTCGGCATCCATGACCGCCGAGAGGCGATGGCTGACGATGATGACGGTACGGTTGCGGCGCTGGTCGCGCAGATGGCTGAGGATGTCGGTCTCGGTCTGGGTATCGACCGCCGAGAGGGCGTCGTCAAGCAGCAGGAGCGGGGCATCGGCCAGCAGGGCGCGGGCGATGGCCACGCGCTGGCGCTGGCCGCCAGAGAGGGTGACGCCGCGCTCGCCCACGGGGGTATCGTAGCCCTGCGGAAAGCGCAGGATGTCCTCGTGTACCGACGCCAGTCGCGCCATGGCTTCGATCTCCGCGCGACTGGCGGTGGGCTTGGCGAGGGCAATATTGTCGGCCACCGAGGCCGAGAACAGGAAGGGTTCCTGCGGCACCCAGCTCAGCGCGGCGTGCAGGCTTTCCAGTTCATAGTCCTGCAGGTGCTGGCCGCCCCAGCGTATATCACCCTGTTGGGCGGCATACTGGCGCAGGATCAGGCGCACGATGCTGGACTTGCCTGATCCGGTCGGGCCGACCAGGCCTAGCGTCTGGCCAGGCTGCAGGCTGAAGCTGAGATTGCTCAAGGCCGGCTGGGCCTGGCCGGGATAGTACAGGCCTACCTGTTCGAACTGCAGCGGACCGGCCGCAATCGTGGTGACGCTGCCTTGGTCGACCATGCTGAGCGGTGCGTCGAGTACCGGTTGCAAGCGCCCCCAGGCGGCGCGGCCGCGTTCCAGCAGCGACAATACCCAGCCGGCGGCGAACATGGGCCAGATCAGCTGACCCAGATACATGGTGAAGGCGGTCAGTTTGCCCACGCTCATTTCGCCCTGCCAGACCAGATAGCCACCGGTGGAAAGCGCCAGCAGGCTGGCAGTGACCAGGGTGAGGCCGACCGCAGGCTCGTAGGCGGCCTCCCAGCGCTGTGCGCGCAGGCTGGCGGCCGCGGCGTGCTCTGCCAGCTCACTGAAGCGGGCCGCACTGCGCGCCTCCAGCCCCAGCGCACGCAGGGTACGCACGCCGGACAGTGTCTCCTGCACATGGTCGTTAAGGCTGCTGAAGCGCTCCAGGGCGTCGCGGCTGGCATGGTGGATGCGGTTGGAGATGCGCCAGAAGGCCAGCGCCATCAACGGGAAGGGCAGCAGGGCCACCAGGGCCAGGCGCCAATCCACCCCCAGGGTCATCATGGCGATCACCATGATCAGGGTGAGCGAGCCGTCGAAGCCAGCCAGCATGGCCTCGCCGGAGGCCATCTCGACGGCGTCCACATCATTGGTGGCCAAGGCCATCAGGTCACCGGTGCGCTGGGTCTGGTAGAAGCTGGGTCCTTGCAGGGAGAGCTGACGGTAGAGCCGGGTACGCAGCGTCACCCCCAGCCGGTAGCTGGCGGCAAACAGCTGCAATCGCCAGCCTACCCGCAGGAAATAGATGCCCAGGCCCGCTGCCAACAGGGCGGCCAGGCGCCAGCCCAGGGCGTCGCCACGCAATTCACCGGCGACCAGGGCGTCGACCATGCCGCCGACCTGGCGCGGGATCCAAACGGTCAAGAGGCCGATGACGGCCAGCATCAGTGCCGAAGCGGCATAGGGGCGCCAGTTTTGGCGGACGAACTGGCCGATCAGCCGGGACAAGGTCATGCGTTTACACCATATGAGTGGGTGCGGGCGTGGACGCGATTCTAACGGTGCGGGTGCGCCAAATGACAAAACGGCACCGCCGGGGTGCCGTTTTGATCGGGGCCGTAGCGCTTAGCGACGGTTGTACTGGCCCGGGCGGCGCGGGCCACCACCACCGGATGCCTTCTCGTCCTTGTGACGGAAGCTCACGCGGGCCTTGGTCAGGTCATAGGGCGACAGCTCGACGGTGACCTTGTCACCTTCGAGGATACGGATGCGGTGCATACGCATCTTGCCCGAGACGTAGGCGATCAGCTCCATGCCGCTCTCCAGCTTCACGCGGAAGCGGGTATCAGGCAGTACTTCGGTGACAACGCCTTCCATTTCAATCAGTTCTTCTTTTGCCATGCTCGAATGGTTCTCCGGCACGGCGCGGCGACGAATGGTGTGCCACGACGTGCTGCTTGCTAGGGATAAGGACCCCCAGCCGCGACAGGCGGCTGGCAAGGGCGCTAGGGTCGTTACAACAGAGGTGGGCCATGGCGACGGCTGGCACTGCCTCTGCAGGAAAGGTGGTACGGACTTGCTCGGGAGGGCGGGTCTCCCCGCCGTAATATTGCCGCGCCGACTGCGGCAAGGAGGATCGCATCGGCCGACATTATACAGGCTGAGTGGCGCCAACTGGCGGCTTATTTTCCTGATAGACCAAGCGCTTGCCGCATTTGGGGTGCGGTAGCGGGGCGCTTGGCCGCGTGGCTCAGGCGCGGCGCAAGCGCAGCAGCGCCAGCCCCAGCAGGATAAAGCTGGCGCCCGAGAAGCGGCCGAAGCTGCGCGAGCGTAGCAGGCCGACAAAGCGGGTCTGGGCCACCGAGGCGAGGCTGGCGTAGCTCATCAGGGCGCCGAAGGAGAAGGCCATAAAGGTCAGGGTGAGCAGCAGGAACTGGCTCAAGAGGTTGAGCTCGGGCTGGATGAACTGTGGAAACAGCGCCGTCAGAAAGAGGATGGCCTTGGGGTTGGTAAGCGCCAGCAAGAGGCCTTCACGGTACAAGGCATGGCCCGGCCGGGCCTCGTGGCTGCGCTGCGGACGCGCACTGGCCTGGCCTGCATTGCGCCATTGCTTGATACCCAGCCAGATCAGATAGCCGGCGCCCAGCCACTTCATGATGCTGAACACCAGCGCCGAGGTCTGCATCAGCGCGCCCAGGCCCAGCATGCTGACGCTGGCGAGGCAGAACAGGCCGCTGATATTGCCAAAGGAGGAGAACAGCGCGCGCTTCCAACCATGATGGGCACCGTTGTGGATGGCCAGCATGACGGCGGGGCCAGGGGTAAAGACGGAAACCAGGGCGACGGCGCAGTAGGTCAGGTAAAGCGTAAGCGGCATGAGCAGTGGGCGATCAGGTGGGCTTGGGTTCGAGCTTGCGCAGATGCAGGGCGATGGCGAGGCAGGCCACCAGGATAGCCGCGAGGAGGGCAGCCACGCCGTGCCAGCGGTCGACCGCCCACATGAGACCGGAGGCCGAACCCAGGAGGCTGGAGCCCAGATAGTAGCTGGTGAGGTAGATGGACGAGGCCAGGGTCTTGGCGCGGGTGGCGCGGCGGCCCACCCAGGAACTGGCGACCGAATGGGCGGCGAAGAAGCCGAAGGTGAACAGCGCTATGCCGATGATCACCAGCAATAGCGACTCCGCCATGGTCAGCAGGAGGCCGCCGAGGGTGAGTAGCACCGTCAGCCACAGCACCTTGCGGCGGCCCAGGCGGTCGGCCAGTTGGCCGGCCCAGGCCGAGGAGAACATGCCCACCATATAGAGCGAGAACACGAGGCCGATCAGGCTGGGACGCAGGCTGAAGGGGGCGCTGCCCAGGCGGTAGGCGAGGTAGTTGTAGAGGCTGACAAAGCAACCCATCAAGAGGAAGGCCAGCAGGAAGAACCAGGGTAGGCCGCCATCGGTGAGGTGGCCGCGCAGGTCGAGCAGAAACTGGCGACCATCGAAGCGACCGGGGCGGAAGTGGTGAGAGGCCGGCAGATAGCGCCAGAACAGGCTGGCGCTACAGAGGCCTACCAGGCCTAGCACGGCCAGGGCCACGCGCCAGGAGTACCAGTCGCCCAAGAGCGAGGCGATCATGCGCCCGCACATGCCGCCCAGTGCGTTGCCGGCGATCAACAGGCCGATGGCGCGGCCCAGCGAAGCCGGGTCGATCTCTTCGCTCAGGTAGGCCATGGCCACTGCCGGCATGCCGGCCAGCGCCAGCCCCAAGAGGCCGCGCAGGACGAGGATGCTGGCGTAGTCCTGGGCCACGGCGGCCAACAGGTTGAGCAGGGCGGCGAGACCCAAGGAACAGAGCATGACCGGGCGGGGCCCAAAGCGCTGGGCCAGCATGCCGGCCGGGATCAGGCCGATGGCCAGGAGGCCGGTGGAGACCGAGACGACGCCGCTGGCAGCGGCCGGAGAAAGGCTGAAGTCCTGCGAGAAGGCCGGCATCAGGGGTTGCAGGCCGTAGAGATTGGCAAACGCCGCAAAGCCACCGAAGAACAGCGCCCGGGTGGCCGCCCGGTAGGCCGGCGTGCCGGCGACCGCCTTGGGCGGGACGGGCTCCGGGCTGGTGGCAAGATCGGTGGGCGTGGCGGCGATGAGGCTGGGTGGCATGGAACGTAAGCCTGGGTGCGACGGATGGGCTGATGCTAGAACTGCTGTTACCATGAGTCCAATAGATGTTTCTGCATCAATTCATATAGTTGGAGATATGAATGGAGCTGCGCCACCTGCGCTATTTCGTTACCGTTGCCGAGGAACTGCACTTCACCCGTGCAGCTGAGCGGCTGCATATTGGCCAGCCGCCTTTGAGCCAGCAGATCCAGGCGCTGGAGGCCGAGCTGGGAGTGCAACTGTTCAGCCGCAGCAAGCGGCGGGTGACGCTGACCGAGGCGGGCGAACGCTTTTTGCTGCGGGCGCGGGCCATCCT
>NZ_DATCSC010000142.1:0-6919 GCF_036568685.1 Chitinimonas sp. | reverse complement strand
AAGCCCAGATAGAGCTTCTTCACGATGGTCAGCTTGTTCATGCGTTAGTCCTCCACAAAAGATAAACGCGCAAGCCTTTGATTATTATGTCGATCAGCAACCGCGAACCGGCTGGCCTGCGCAAGTTCCGGTATAGCACCGCACTGCAACATCGGCTTGGCCAGAATACCGCCAGGTAAGCGCCAGCCGACCAGCGTGCAACCATGAAGGGTGCAGACTGTCGGACAGGTTCTAGACTCAAAGGAATCGGCGGCAAACCCACCCAGGTCCATCTATCTCGGCTTGGGAGGTTTTCATCAGCGGTCCAGATTGGAGAGCGAGCACCATGGATGCCCAGATGCCCTTCCCCACCCCACGCCCCACCAACGAGCGGCAACGGCTCGACGCGCTCTATCGCTACCCCTTGCTCGATACCGCGGCAGAGGCGGAGTTCGACCAGTTGACCGAGCTGGCAGCCGAGTTATGCGATACGCCATATGGCTGGATCGCCTTGGTCGACGCCGAACGGGTCTGGTACAAGGCCACCCATGGTTTCACGCTCGCACAGAGCCCGCGTGACGACAGCATCTGCGCCTGGACCATACAGGAGGACTTGCTGCTGCACCTGCCGGACCTGACCGAGGACGCCCGTACGGCAGCGCTCAGCAGCACGGTGGATGCACCGTACCTCCGGATGTATGCCGGCGCCAACCTGATCAGCGCCGAAGGCTACCGGCTGGGTACGCTATGCGTGGCCGATACCCAGGCCAGGGAACTCAGCGTGCGGCAACAGCAGCAACTCATCAAGCTGGCCGGCCAGGTGGTGGTGGTGATGTCGCTGCGGCAACGGGAGCGGGAGCTTGAGCAGGCACTCAAGCAAGGCCAGCAATTGGCGCGGGAGGATGCACTTTCCGGCCTTTACAACCAACCCGCACTGTTGGAACAACTGAACCACGAGCACCTCCTGAGCAGCCGCTTCCACGCCCCCATTTCCCTGATCATGCTGGACTTGGACCATTTCGAGCACGTCAATCACACCTTGGGCCGTTCCATGGGCGATGCGGTGATACGTGGCATGGGCAGCATCCTGCAAGACCAGGTACGGCGTACCGATATCGCCGGCCGCTATGGCGACGAAGCCTTTTGCCTGGTCTTACCCAATACCGATGAGGCCGGCGCCGCCCGGCTGGCCGAAGCGCTGCGTGGCACCATCGAGGCCACCCGTTTTGCCGAAGCCGGCCGCGAAGCACGGATCACCGCCAGCTTTGGCCTGACCACCAGTTGGGCCGGCAGGGAGGGGGTAGAGGCATTGCTGCACCATGCCAACGCGGCGCTGGACCAGGCCAAGTCGCAGGGTCGCAACCGCCTGGTTCAATTCAACTAGCGTTCGTCGCCTACCAGCCGCAGCGCCTCCATGTGCAAAGCGGTCATGTGGTAGCCATCAGGCTGCATCTCCATACAGGCGGGGGTCTTTTTGCATTCAGTGGCCGGGTGGGCATACCAGCCGCCCTGCTCGGCATCGACGAACTCGCTCTGGATATACTCGGTCAGTTGGGTGATGCGCCCCCAAAGATCGTTACGGCGCCCGTTGACCGCGAAATACAGCATGGCCCTGAGCGCCTCGGCCTGCTGCCAGTAACCCTTGCTGCCATCCTTGAGCCCGCGGTAGTCCACCGTGGTGTAGATGCCGCCGTTGGCCGGGTCCAGGCCACGCTTGAGGGCAAAGTCGAGCACCCTGTCCGCCACGCCAGCGTAGATCGGGTTAATGCCCTGCTCGGCGCCGCGACTGAGCAGCCAGGACCACTCGAACTGGTGGCCGACATCGATATAACCGCCTTGCTCGGCGGTCAGCACCTGCCAGTCGGTATGGAAATACTCCGGTATGCAGGCGCTGCCATCGGGCAGGCCCACCAAGAGCCGGTAGGCAACGAAATTGCCTACCTCGGCCGCGCCCTCTCGCGCCTCCTTGCTGCCGGTCGCGGCATGCAAGGCCAGCATGGCTTCGAACAGATGCATGATGCCGTTCTGGGCATTACCGCTACCCCCTGTAAAGGCGCGGTCGCTGGCGGTACGGTAGCCGCCGGCCGGGTCGCGCATATGCTCGGCCACGGTGCGCCAGGCAGCCAGGCCTGCCTCGGCGTAGCGTGGGTCGTGGGTGAGCTGGTAGCTGCGCGCCAGCGCCAGGATCGCAAAGGCCTGGCTGTAGAGCCGCTTGCCGTCATTGGTCGGTGTACCCCGCGGCGATACCGCCTCGTAATAGCCGCCGTAATCCGGATCGCGATAGGCCGACAGCAGGAAGTCCGCCCCCTGCCGCATACGGGCCAGATAGCTCGGCTCATGGGTCTGGTCATAGCCGGCCGCCAGCACATAGATCAGCCTGGCCTGGCTGACCAGATCCCCCGGCTGGCCGGCCAAGGCCTGCCAACGCCGGTCGCGGGCAGCCTGAAAGAAGCCATTGTCGGTCTGGGCCGCCGCCAGCCAGTGCACCAGGTGCCCCTGGCCAAGGCTGTTGCGGTGCCAGTCGGCATCCACACGGTGGCGTGTATTCCAGGCCTGGCCACAAGCCCATAGGAACAAGGCACAGAGCGGGCCCAACCAGCGCAACAGTGGCAGCAGGCGGCGCATCTGCAGCTCAGTGACCGATCTCGGTCAGCCAGCGCCGCAGCGCATGGTTGACCTGTTGCGGTTGCTCCAATGCCGACAGATGGCCGCATTGTTCAATCACCACCAGGCGTGCGCGCGGTATGGCCTGGGCCATTTCTTCGTGTACCTCCACCGGGGTCAGGCTGTCCTCACGGCCGCATAGCACCAGCGTCGGGCAGCTTATCTGGCTCAAGGATGGCCGGCTGTCGCCGCGTGCCATGATGGCCCGCTGCTGTCGTAGAAAGGCCTGCACGCCAATCCCCCGCGCCATCGCGGCAACCAGCTTGGCCAGACTGGCGTCCGCCACATGGTCTGGATGCAGCAGCTTGGGCAGGAGGGTATCGGTCACCGCGCTGAAGTCACGCGCTGCCAGTTGCATCAGCCGCCGGCGGTTCTCGGTCGCTTCGGGCGTATCGGGGCGGGCATTGGTATCGAGCAGCGCCAGCGCCTGTATTCGTTCAGGTGCCTGGCGCATCATCTCCAGCGCCACGTAACCGCCCATGGACAAGCCGCCCAGCGCAAAGCGCTTGGCCGGAGCCTGGCTGAGTGCGGCAGCGGCCAGGGCGGCGATGGTATCTGCACCGCTGAGATCCGCCACCGAAACATGGGCGATGTCCGACAGCCCTGCCATCTGGTGCTGCCAGAGGCGGGCATCGCTCAAGAGGCCGGGCAGCAGAAACAGGTGCAGATCATGGGAAGCGGACATGGGGCTCTCTCGAAACGGGCTGGTACTACAAACATTGTGATATTAGCCGCTGTCGCGGCGTCGTACCGGCGCCACAGGCGTTGATAGTTACGGCAGGCAATCCTGGTCATGCCGGTGCATAGTGATAGGCTGCCGCGCCTGCCCACTCTGCCAGCCTTGCAGACTTGCGTATGAAGCCCACTCACCGCCTGCTCGCTTGCCTACTACTGTTCGCCTCCAGCCTGCTCCCAGCCCGGGCACAGGATGGTGGCGGCCCCGCCCTGCAGGGCCGCTATGCGGTCATGCGTGGGCAGCTTGGCGAGAATGGCTTCAAACAACCGCTCTACCTGACCTCGCACGAGGCTTCCAACTCGGTGGACGGCGAGATCTACGCCTTGCTGCCACAGGCCTACGGTACGCTGCAACAGGCCCTGTCGCACCCTACCTTCTGGTGCGAGATACTGCTCCTGCACCTCAATACCAAACACTGCCACGCCCAGAGCGATGGCCAGGGCACGGTGCTGCAGCTCCACGTCGGCAAGCGCTATGATCAGGCGTTCGAAGACGCCTACCGCTTCGACTTTGCCTGGCACGAAGTCAGCAGCACGCCCGATTACCTACAACTGCGGCTGAATGCCGAAGCCGGCCCCTACGGCACCCGCGACTATCAGATCCTGTTCGAGGCGGTGCCGGTAGAGGGTGGTCATAGCTTTATCCACCTCAGCTACGCCTATGGCTACGGGCTGATGGGCAAACTGGCGCTCGGCGCCTACCTCAACACCGTGGCACGCGGCAAGGTAGGTTTCAGCCAGGACAAGCCAGGTAGCCTGATCGGCGGTGCCCGTGGTCTGATGGAGCGCAATACCATGCGCTACTTCCTGGCCATCGATGCTGCGCTCGCCGAGCTGCCCTCCCCGCCCCGCCTGCGCGCGGAGCAAAGCCTCAAGCGCTGGTTTGAGGCGGTGGAGCAGTACCCGCGGCAGTTGCATGAGCTGGAGTGGGAGACCTATATCGCCATGAAACGCAAGGAATATGCCCGCGAGTGGGCAGATGGCAGCCTGCCCTCGCCGTAGCAACGTGAACTCCAAGCCGAGATTGATGACAGACGCTCAATCCGTTTGCTTGACCATGACCGGATGGACCGTGAAGACATTGGGGTCACGGCCATCCACCGTCACCCGTACCCAATGGATGAGTGGGCTGCCAAAGGTCTGCAGCCGGGTCAGGTTGGGCAATACCCGGGTCGGACTGTAGAGCGGTTTGTCGAGCTTGAAGAAGTGGGTATCACCGTGCACCAGCAGCACCTGACCCTGGTACTGCTCAGCCTCGGCCACGACCTGCTTGATGAAGTTGCGGTAGCCCTGGTAATGCGGTGCCAGGCTCTCGTCCACATCTTCGGTCTCCGGCAGGTCAAAGCCTGGATCGGCCTGGAAGACCATTACCAGGCCGCGTAGCTTACGTTCGCGGGCCAGCTGGAAGGCCTCCTTCAACCATTCGATATTGGCAACGTCCCGCTCGCGATACTCGGCATTGTCCGCCTCGCACTGGTTGGGCGTGCGCGCGCTCTTGTGGCTGCAGTCCTTGCTGTCCAGTACCAGGTTGTTGTTGCTGCCGGGGATATTGAGCCCGACAAAGACGATGCCCTTATGGATAAAGCGGGTGTTCTCCACGTAGGGCTCACCAAGCTTGCCCTGGTGCATCAGCGCTAGCGTGCGCTTGCCCAGGCTGGCCAGGGTGGGGAACATCTTCTGCCGCAACCGGGCGAGCCGTTCCAGATTGTCGTAGCCGCCGTTATTGCTGCGGTGGCAATCGGTCCACTCGTTGTCGCCCGGCACGTAGACCATGGGTTGCTTGAGTTGGCCGAACAGGTTCAGGGCCTGGTCGAAAACCTCGTCGGTGCAGAGCGAACTGCCATCCTTGATATCGCCGTCATAGATCGAGAAGGCAATGTCGCTACGGTTCATGCTGTCGATCAAGGCCTGCATATGCGACGCATCGCCAGCCTTGGCATAGGGCATATCACCCCACAGGCCAAAGCTGAAAGTCTCGGCCTGGGCGGCGAGTGCAAGCAGGAGCAGCGGAACGTAGCGCAAGAACATTATGGACCTCCGTAGGCAGAAGCCTGGATCGTCCGCTACCCGCATTGCAAGCTGGTGAATCACGCACATACTGCCCAGCCTTGATGATGTGCCGGTCACACGACAGGTGCACCGGCACCGCCCCTCACGTCTCAGGGCGTACCAAAGGGTTTGCCTCGTACCATGTCATACACTGCGTCGAACGACTTCAGGCTCTCCAAACTGCCGACCTCGCCAGCACGGACAGGCGTGCCCAGGTGCTGCACCTGGTCCTTGCCCCCTGCGTATTTCGGCCAACTGGGCAGCCCTGCGCCGTTCGGGTCGCCAGTCTTGGCAAAGTTGACCCAGTAGCGCGCCATGGCCTGGGCCAGTAGCCGGTCGCCGCGGGTCCACTGCCATGGCCACTGATCCAGATGGTCGGACATATACCAGAGCTCGGCAAAGTGGCTAGCCCCCCGTCCTGCGTAGATCGACCCCTTGGGAAAAGGCGGGTTCTGATCGAAGGTGTAGTAATACGCGGCGTATTTTGAACCTGCGGCGTGCAGGCGCGCCCAGGCCCACATGTCCCAGCCGAAGCGCAGGTCACGCTCGAAGGCCAGGCGTGCTGCGCGGGCGACCCCGTCGCTCGCGTGCGGGTAGGCTGCCAGCAAAGCGGGCGGCAAGGCGCCAAAGCTGCGATTGATATCAGCCTCGAACGTCGCGGCTTTGACCTCGCTGACGTCGGTCAGCGAACGCGCTTCCTCCGCGTTCGAACCCAGCAGCAGGGGCACGTCGTTGATCTTCCCCTGCACATAGGCTTCATAGGGTGACAGCGGCAGCACGTCGGGTTCGATAACCGGATGGGTCACCGCGTCGGCGCCTTTTACCAGGAAGGCGCCGGCCGGCAGCCGGCGTAGCTCGGCCAGTGAGGTCACGCCCAGGCCTTGCATGAACTTGGTTCCGTCCTGTTCCGCATTGGGCAATAGATAGGACGGCGCCAATTGCAGCGGTTCGAGTATGCCGCCGCTTTGGGCGATGGCGCCCTGGAACAAACCCTTGGCGCGCGGCGACGCGATCAAGGCACTGACCGACATGGCACCCGACGACTGCCCGGCGATGGTCACCCGTTGCGGGTCGCCCCCGAAGGCCGCGATATTGCGCTGCACCCAGCCGAGTGCCGCCATCTGGTCCAAAAGACCATAGTTGCCAGATGACTGTCGCGCCGATTCCTGGGTGAGCTCCGGCAGTGCCAGAAAACCCAGCGCCCCCAGGCGGTAGCCGACGGTGACCACGATGACACCTTGCGTCGCCAGCCTATCCCCGTGATACAGCGGCATGGCGGCTGAGCCATTCTTGTAGCCGCCACCATGGAGCCACACGATGACAGGCAAAGGACCCTGCCCGGTATGCGCCGGAGCCCAGATATTGAGATACAGACAGTCTTCGCTGACCTCAGGCGCCGCCTCGCCGGGCATGGATACGCCACACTGCATACAGGCGGGTGCAAATGCCTGCGCCTTGCGAACGCCAGACCATGGCAGGAGCGGCTCCGGTT
>NZ_DATCSC010000141.1:0-46189 GCF_036568685.1 Chitinimonas sp. | reverse complement strand
AAAACCGCCAGCGTAGGCTGGCGGTTTTGTCTGGGGCCGGGTTCAGTCAGCGTATTGCTTCTTTAGCCGTTCGCGGCGTTCCTGGGCCTCGACGGTCAGCGAGGCGGTCGGCCGCGCCAGGAGGCGGGCGAGACCGATCGGTTCGCCGGTATCGTCGCAGTAGCCGTATTCGCCGTCATCGATCTTCTTGATGGTGGAGTCGATCTTGAGCAGCAGCTTGCGCTCGCGGTCGCGAGTGCGCAGCTCCAGCGCATACTCTTCCTCGAGCGTGGCACGGTCGGCCGGGTCGGGGGTGGCTTCCTGCTCTTGCAGGTGCTGGCTGGTGGCGTTGGCGTTGGCGAGCAACTCGGCCTTCATATCGAGCAAGCGCTGACGGAAGAACGCGAGATGATCCTCGTTCATGTAGTCGTCGCCTTGCCAGTTGAGGATATCTTCCTCGGTGAGTTTCTTGGCCATGGTGGGCATCTCCACGCTGGTTGACGGACAGGCCGGCCGGATTGGCGGACTTGTTCCTATAAGTTGCGGGGCGCGAGCTTAACGGGCCGACCCGCGCCTTGCAACCGTGATTATTGGACTGTTGCTCCAAATCCCTCAGGCTATCCCGGCTTGACTACGACCATGCAAAAAGCCGGACGTGCCGGCTTGATCGGTTCTACTTCTGGCTCAGCACCCACTGCACGATCACTTTCAGATCGGCGTCGTTGACCTGCTGCGCCGGCATGGGGATCTGGCCCCACACGCCTACGCCACCCTTCTTGACCTTGTCGATCAGGCGGGCCTCGGCACCCTTGTCGCCCTTGTACTTGGCGGCCACATCCTTGTAGGCCGGACCAACCACCTTGGTCGCGACCTGGTGACAGGCCAGGCAGTTGTACTTGGCGGCGAGGGCCTGGCCATCTGGCGCAGCCTGGGCGGAGAGAGCGAACCCGGTGAGGAGGGTGGCGAACAGCAGCTTCATTTTCTTATCTCCTGGCGATGGATGCCCCTGAGGGGCGCGGGAAGCGCCGCCTGGCGGGGTCCGGTACGGGGCGGGCCGCAGGCTGGCTGGATTAATCGTTGATCTTAGTCCCGTCCGTATGACGATGCAATTAACCGCCGAGCCCCTTTCGAGGCCTGTGCTACACTGCGCCGCGGCCCGTTTCTGCTCAGCTTGCCTGTAAATACCATCCAGATGTCCGTCGATACGCTCGAAATCTCCCGGCCCAGGAACCAGCTGTTCACGTTCACCGTGGGCGTGTCGGTGCTCGTTCATGTGGTGGCGATCGTGCTGGTGCGCTTCTCGCCGCCAGACCCACGCACGCTGTTCAACCGCGCACCGCTCGAGATCGTGCTGGTCAATGCGCGCTCCAAGACCGCGCCGACCAAGGCAGACGTGCTGGCGCAGGCCAACCTCGATGGTGGCGGCAATACCGACGAAGCCAACCGCCACATCAAGACACCGCTGCCGGCACAGCAGGTGGAGAACCCCAGCCCCGAGCTGACCCAGGCGGCCAAGCGCCAGACTGAGCAGGAAGCCCGTTTGCGCAAGCTCTTGGACCAGGTGCAGAACACCCCCAAGCTTTCGGCCGATGCTGCGCGCGCCAACCCGCATCCTTCCGATACCCCGCTTGATCTCAACGCGTTGCGCCAGCAGGCCAGCGAGATCGACCGCAAGGAGGGCGAGATCGCCCGCGAGCTGGCGGCCTACCAGACCCGGCCACGCAAAGCCTTCGTCGGTGCCCGTGCCAAGGGCGTGGTCGAGGCCCGCTATGTGGATGACTGGCGGATCAAGGTCGAACGCATCGGCACGCTCAACTACCCCACCGATGGTCGCGGCCAGCGCCTCTCGGGCAAGCTTCTGATCACGGTCGAGATCAAGGCCGACGGTTCCCTGGGGGCGGTGACCATAGACCGTTCATCGGGCAATCGCGATCTGGATGAAGCTGCCAAGCGCATCTTGCGTATGGCGGCACCCTTCCCGGTGCTGCCGCAAGGCATTCTGGACGACACCGGCAAACCAGCCGATATCCTCTCCATCACCCGCGCCTGGACCTTTGCGCGTGGCGATAATGAAATGAGGTAGCGTGGTAGCGGACCTAATATGGGCCATCAGAAATAAAAAAGCCGGCGTTGAAGCCGGCTTTTTCATTTGGTCTTGCCCGGCAGGTCGTGCTCGGGCAGGTCGCGCTGGGCGCCGGCCCTGAGGTACTCGTGGGTGGCGCCGACCAGTCGGTGCGCTTGCTCGATGGCGCGCTTGAGGTGGGGCAGGGCGCGCTCGGCGTCGAGCGGGTTGCGCTCGATGATCTGGGCGATCTGACGCAACTGGTCCAGTGGCGCGACCAGGTTGGCGCTGACGTTCTCCAGCAGCTTGTCCTTGAACAGCTTGTCGCTCTCCAGCGCTTCCTTGTCGCGCTTGTAGCGCTGCTCGTTGAGCTTCCAGACCGAGATATCCTGTGCCAGCAGGCTATAACCCTTGAGCGCCCCGCCCCGCTTGTGCGCCAACAGGGTCAGCAGCACCGGCAGGTGGCGGCCGTCGCGGCTGACCAGCGACATCTCGCCGCGCCAGCTGCCGTCCTTGGTGGCCAGCGGTAAACAGGTTTGCAGGAAGTGCGGCTGCGCCCAGGCCGGCAGGAGGTCGGTGATGAAGAGGTCTTGTACCGTCTCGTTCCCCAGGCCCAGCCAGGCACGGGCAGCGGCGTTGAGGCTCTGCAGCTGGCCGGCCGGGTTGGCCCAGGCGATCGGGTCGCGGCCACGTTCCACCAACTCGGCTGCCAGGGTCTGGCGCTCCTGTTCACGGTGGCGGCTGTCAATGTCACGAAACACGGTCAGCAGGCAGTCGCGCTCGGCATGGCGTAGCGGCGTGGTCATGGCCTCCACCCAGCGTGGCTCACCTTCGCGTGGGCTCAGCAGCCACTCGTAGCGCTGCGGCCGGCCACGCAGGGCGGCGTCGAGGTAAGGTGCCTCGGCCCGGCTATCGAAGCCCTCGGTGGTGACCGAAAAATCCGCCAAGCGCTGGCGCAGCAATTCACCACGACTGCAGGCCAGCAGCGCCAAGGTGGCGGCGTTGGCATCGAGTATGTCCAGCGTGCCGCCGTCGCGCACAATCAGCGCGTCGCCCGCGGACACGAACACCGCATTGCCGATCTCGCTGCGCTTCGCTGGAGCGGCAGGTGGGCGGCAGGGGGTGACCAGGTTGTCGATGCGCAGCGGCACGCCCGATTCACTGGTGGCCAAGCGGCAGCGGTGCAGCACCCATATCACTTCACCGTCGCTGGCGACCAGGCGGTAGATAAATTCGCTCTCGCCGTGTTCGGTCTCGCGGAGTTTATCCACGCCCAGCCAGACGGCGGGCTTGTCCTCGGGGTGGATGGCTTCCTGCCAGAAGTTGGGGTGCAGCGCCAGCACGTGCACCGGCTCGCCGTAGAGCTCCGAGGCGGAGTGCGACAGGAACAGCAGCCGGTCCCGGCTGAGCGGCAAGGAGAAGGCAACGGTACGGAGGTTGGCCAGGACGGCGCTTCCCTGCTTGAAGCCCTCTATCATGGCTTCGGTGCTCAGGCTGGGGTTGCTGGGGAAGTATTTCCTTACCATCTTGGCGGGCGCGTCTTTATGTGGTGACGGACGATATAATCAGCAGCATACCACCGCAACATGAAGGAACTCCCATTCGCATCCTCGGCATCGATCCTGGCCTGCGCACCACCGGCTTTGGCGTCATCGACGCAGTAGGGCAGAACCGTCTGTATGTGGCCAGCGGCTGCATCCGTAGCGGTGAGGGCAGTCTGCCGGAGCGGCTCAAGGTGTTGCTCGACGGCCTGGCGGAAGTCTGTCGCGTCTATCAACCGCAGCAGGCGGTGGTCGAGCAGGTCTTCGTCAACGTCAACCCACAATCCACCCTGCTCCTGGGGCAGGCACGCGGCGCCGCGATCTCCGCGCTGGTACTGGCCGGCCTGCCGGTGGCGGAATATACCGCGCTGCAGGTCAAGCAGGCGGTGGTCGGCAATGGCCACGCCGCCAAGGAGCAGGTCAGCCATATGGTGCAAAGGCTGCTGCAGCTCAATGGTGCGCCACAATCCGACGCCGCCGACGCGCTGGCCTGTGCGCTGGCGCACGCCAACCACGCCACCGGTGGCCTGGCCCATACCGGCATGAAATCACGCCGCGGCCGCTGGGTGGCAATATAAGTGCGGACGCAAAAGAAGACCACGATTCCCCACCCTTGCCGCCGCGACGGCGTGGTTGTTGCCCCTGCAGGGACTTACACCCACGGCGCCCTCCTTGCGCGGGTGGGTGGCAACCTTCAAACCCTGATCCCTTACTGAGACTACATACGGATGATCGGCAAACTGACCGGCAAGCTGCTGGAGAAATACCCCCCGCAAGTCCTGCTCGACGTTGCGGGCGTGGGCTACGAGATCGACGTGCCCATGTCCACCTTCTTTGTCCTGCCGCACGCTGGCGAAGCGGTGTCGCTGTATACCCACTTCGTGGTGCGGGAGGATGCGCAGCTCCTGTTCGGTTTTGCCAGCCGGGCTGAGCGCGAGACCTTCCGGCAGCTGATCAAGGTCACCGGCATCGGCCCCAAGATCGCCTTGGCGGTGCTCTCGGGTATGGATGCGGACGAATTGGCCGGCGCGGTGGAGCGTGAGGACGCCGGGCGTCTGGCCAAGGTGCCGGGCATAGGCAAGAAGACTGCCGAGCGGCTGGTGCTGGAACTGCGCGGCAAGCTCGCCGGCACCACCAAGCTGCAGGCGCATAGCGGTCTCTTTGCCCCGGCCTCGATCAGCGCCCGCGACGACGTCGGCAATGCGCTGCTGGCGCTGGGCTATAGCGAGAAGGAGGCCGCTGCTGCGGTCAAGCTCTTGCCTGAGGACGTCGGGGTCAATGACGGCATCCGGCTGGCGCTCAAGTCGCTCGCCAAGGGTTGATCGCTGTGCATGGCTGAGCCAGGGGAGTGGCGGAGCGCCGCTGCATGCCCAGGCTCGGAGAAGCTGGTCGCCTTACCCTATAACAGGACTATGCGGCGATTCCTGTTTACCTGCCTACTGACGCTGGCCCTTGTGCCGGCCCGTGCCACCACCGAGCTCAGCTGCGTAGGGGCCGACTTTCCCTTTATCTATGAGCAGGGCAAGGACGGCTCGCGCGGCTTGGCGGTTGACCTGCTCAAGGAGCTGGGCGGACAGCTCGATTTCCGCTGCCGCTTCGAGCACTACCCCTGGAAGCGGGCGCAATCGTTGGTGGTCGAGGGTAAGGCCGACCTCCTGATCGGCCCTTATCGCACCCGCGAGCGACAGGCCAAGATGCGCTTTGTCGGCCTGCCTTTCTATCTCGACGCCATGCTGGTCTATGTCCAGCGTGACAAGCCGCAACCGGCCTGGCGGGGCGACCTGCAAGCGCTGCGGGGCTACAGCGTGGGCGTGGTACGCGGTTGGACGCTGGGTCAGCGCTATGAGTATGTCCGATCACAATTGCAGCTCGATGAGGCCGACACGCTGGTGCAATCCTTCCAGAAGCTGTTGGCTGGGCGCATACAGGCGGTGATGAGCAATGAGCGCAATGCCCGCATCGTGTTGCTCCAGCTGGGTATCAATGGCGAGGTGACCGCGCTTGCGCCAGCCATCCAGCAGACCGGCGGCTATATGGCGCTGGCACCGGGGCGGGTTGACCCAGCCTTGGCGGAGGGGCTGGACCGGGCCCTGCAGGAGGCCGTGCGTAGCGGCCGAGTGCAGGCACTCAGCCAACGCTACGGGCTCAACTTCCCTGGCAAGCGCTATGACTGGCGCGACTATCTGCAGCAGGAACTGGCGGAATGACGCATCGCCGCAATGGCGGCCGCTTTGTCCTTATAATGTGGGCCTTACGCCACTGCAGTGCAGGCCATGATCCAGTCCGACAATCTTCAGAGTGCCCCCGAACGCATCGTCGCCCCCAGCCGGCAATCCAGCCAGGAAGAGGCTTTGGAGCGCGCCCTGCGGCCCAAGTTGCTGGACGAATACGTCGGCCAGGAGAAGGCCCGTGGCCAGCTGGAGATCTTTATCGAGGCGGCCAAGAAGCGCGGCGAGGCGCTCGACCATGTGCTGCTGTTCGGCCCGCCGGGCCTCGGCAAGACCACCTTGGCCAATATCATTGCCCGCGAGCTCGGCGTGAATCTGCGCCAGACCTCCGGCCCGGTGCTGGAGCGGGCTGGCGACCTTGCGGCCATGTTGACCAACCTCGAACCGCACGATGTGCTGTTCATTGACGAGATCCATCGCCTCTCGCCAGTGGTGGAGGAAATCCTCTACCCGGCGCTGGAGGACTTCCAGCTCGACATCATGATCGGCGAAGGCCCGGCAGCCCGCTCGGTCAAGCTGGACCTGCCGCCCTTTACCCTGGTCGGCGCCACCACCCGCGCCGGCATGTTGACCAACCCGCTGCGCGATCGTTTCGGCATCGTGGCGCGGCTCGAGTTCTATAGCCCGGAAGAGCTGACCCGCATCGTTACCCGCTCGGCGGCCCTGCTCAACGTGGAGATCGACCCGGAGGGCGCCTTCGAGGTGGCCCGCCGCTCGCGCGGTACGCCGCGGATTGCCAATCGCTTGCTGCGGCGGGTGCGTGACTTCGCCGAGGTCCGCCACGACGGCCGGGTGAGCCGCGCAGTGGCCGACGCGGCGCTGTCCATGCTGGACGTGGACCATGCCGGTCTCGATGTGATGGACCGCAAGCTGCTCTCGGCCGTGATCGAGAAGTTTGCCGGTGGCCCGGTGGGGCTCGACAACGTGGCGGCGGCGATCGGCGAATCCGCCGATACCATCGAGGACGTGCTGGAGCCCTATCTGATCCAGCAGGGCCTGTTGCAGCGTACACCGCGCGGACGCATGGCCACCCAACTGGCCTACCAGCATTTCGGCATCCCGGGGGCCGAGGCATAGTGGGCCGTTCAGCCAGCGATCAGCTTTCTCTACCCATAATGGCGCGCTTGCCGGCCGGCATTGCGCGCTTGTATTGCGTCATCGACAAGGAAAACCGCTCTTGGAAGCTTCCCTGACCACCGACAACCTGTCCATTTTCAGCCTGATCGGCGGTGCCAGTACCGTGGTGCAGATCGTCATGGGCATCTTGCTGCTGATGTCCCTGCTGTCCTGGTGGCATATCTTCGTCAAGCTGTTTGGCCTGCGTCATGCGCGCAACAAGACCGACAGCTTTGAGACGGCTTTCTGGGGCGGTTCCGACCTCAACAGTCTGTACCAGCAGGTCAGCCGCGACGGTAGCGGCGTGGGCATGGAGAAGATCTTCGAAGCCGGCTTTGCCGAATTCCTCAAGCTGCGCCGCCAGGCCGGCCAGGACATCACCGTGCTGATGGAAGGTACCCGCCGCGCCATGAAGGCCGCCTGCCAGCGCGAGGTGGACCGGCTGGACGCGCATACCAACTTCCTGGCCACGGTCGGTGCCATCTCGCCCTATGTGGGCCTCCTGGGTACCGTCTGGGGCATCATGAATGCCTTCCGCGGCCTCGCCAACGTGGGCCAGGCCACCTTGTCGCACGTGGCGCCCGGCATTGCCGAAGCCCTGGTGGCCACCGCCATCGGCCTGTTCGCCGCCATTCCTGCGGTGGTGGCCTACAACCGTTTTTCGCACGATGTGGACCGTCTGGCCAACCGCTTTGACAGTTTCATCGAGGAATTCAGCAACATACTGCAGCGGCAGGTCGGCAAATGAACCCGTATAAACGCTGGGCCAGCTTGCGGGCGCTGTTGCTGCTCGCGCTGGCCTGCACCGCACTCTCCGCCCACGCCAAGCTGTTCCTGTGGGAAGCCGAACGCGACGGCCAGCGTGTCTGGCTGCTCGGTTCCATCCACGTCGGCAAGGCCGACTTCTACCCCTTGGCCACGCCGATCGAGAATGCCTACAAGGAAGCCGACACCCTGGCGGTGGAGGCGGACATCTCCGACCCGGCGGCGATTGCGCCGCTGATGGCCATGGCCATGCTGCCGCCGGACCAGAACCTGGGCGGCATGCTGAGTGCGGTGCAGAACCGCCAGCTCAACAATGCCCTGGCGCGCGTCAACCTGCCGCGCGTGGCGGCCGACCGCATGAAGCCCTGGCTCTTGGGCCTGACTTTGTCGGTGCTGGAGATGCAGCGGCTTGGTTATCAGCCGCAAAACGGCATCGACATGCACTTCCTGCAGCGGGCTCGCGCCGATCGCAAGAAGGTGGTGGAGCTGGAATCCCTGAAGAGCCAGTTCGAGCTCTTTGACAGCCTGCCGCAGGACGAGAGTCTGGGGGTGTTGCTGGGTACGCTGGAGCCGATCACCAAGCAGCAGTTCAAGCCCATGTTCGACGCCATGATCAATGCCTGGCAGATCGGCAGCACCAACAGCATGCGCCGCATCATCGACGAATACACCCCGGACGATCCGGTCAGCAAGCGGCTCAACGACAAGCTGCTGGCGCAGCGCAACCGTACCATGGCTGAGCGCATCGCCGGCCTGGCCGGCTCGCCGGCGCCGCTGGTGGTGATCGGTGCCGGTCATCTCGCCGGCCAGGACAGCGTGGTGGAATTGCTGCGGGCGCGGGGTTTCCGCGTTCGCCAGTACTGAGGAGTGTGCAATGGCACGTAGACAACGCCGCGCCAAGGCCGACATCAATGTCGTGCCCTATATCGACGTGATGCTGGTGCTGCTGGTGATCTTCATGGTGGCCGCACCCATGATGCAGCCTGGGGTGGTCAACCTGCCCACGGTGGCCAAGGCCGACCGTGCGTTGGACGTGAAACCGCTCAAGGTGCTGGTAGAGCGCGACGAGGGCATGAAGCTCGAGGACGGCGGCAGCAAGACCGTGCTGTCCAGTACCGAGGATCTGGTGGCGGCGGTGAAGTCCAAGACCATCGCCCAGGCACGGCCGGTATTGATCAGTGGTGACAAGGAAGTCCGCTACGACGCCATCATCAAGGTGATGAATGCGCTCAAGAAGAGCGGCGTCGAGCGGGTGGGCCTGGAAGTCAAAACGACCGAATAATGAACCGGACAGCGCCGCGCGAAGAACATCGCGCCCTCTCTCTTGGCCTTGCGGTCGCCATGCATGGCCTGATTGCCGGCCTGCTGTACTTTGGCGTGCAGTGGCAGACCCGGCCGGCTGCGCCCATGCAGGTCGAGCTGTGGGCCGGCGCAATGGAGGCATCCCCCGCGCCCGAGCCGGAACCCAAGCCGGTGAGCAAGCCCACCCCGCCGCCCGAGCCGGAGCCCGCTCCGGAACCGACGCCGGTGGTAAAGCCGGATATCCAGGTCGAGCAGCCCAAGCCGGTCAAGAAGGTGGAGGTCAAGAAGCCCGAGCCCAAGCCGGAACCCAAGCCCGAACCGAAAAAACCGGAGCCGCCCAAGAAGGTCGAGCCCAAGAAACCTGAGCCTACACCGGCCAAGCAGACCAAGGTGGAGCCTGGCAAGAACAAGACACTCAGCGAGATCGCCGGCAAGCTGGAGAAGCCGCCGCTCGATGCCAGCGTCTCGCTCGCGGCGCTGGCCACCCGCCAGCAGGCAGCCGAGGCGGCCGGCAAGGCCAGCGTGATGGAGGCGTACTACGCCAAGGTGCGCAACATGATCCGCCGCAACATGAGCTACCCGGAAGACGGTGCCGGGAACCCGGAAGCCGAATTCGTGGTCACGTTGTTACCGGATATGTCGATATTGAGTGCCGAGCTGAAGAAATCGAGCGGCAATCCGACCTTTGACGAAGCCGTGAAGCGCGCGATCCTGCGCACGGGCCAATACCCGCCGCTGCCGGCCGGGGTGGAGCTGAGCTCGATCCGCAAGCACAACCTGAAATACCGCTTACGAGATGGCTAGACAGAAGACTTATCGGACCCTTTGCGCCGGCTTGGTGGCGGCTGCCATATTGGCTGGCTGCGCCAGGCCGCCGGTGCCGCCGGCTACCCCCGTGGTGGTAGCACCCGAACCGGCAGCCCCGGCTGCGGCGGTGCCGCCGCCAGCACCGGTGGCCCCGGCGCTGTCGCGCGAAGAACTGATGGCGCAGTACGTCGACAAGGTGCGCCGGCTGATCCGTTCACGCATGGTCTACAAGGGTAAGCAGGGCAACCCCGAGGTGCTGATCGAGGTCAGCCTGCAGCCGGACATGCGTATCAAGACGGTGAAGGTGGTAAAGGCCAGTGGCAACAAGGCCTTCGATCAGGCCGTGAAACGGGCGATCGAGAAGGCGGGCAGCTATCCGGCCTTGCCGGAAGGGCTGGATTTTTCGATATTCATGACTCACAAGATCAAATACCGACTCCATGACTTGCTCTAGACGCGCTCTCTTTTCGATGGCCCTCGCCAGCCTGCTGGGCATGGTGACGCTGGCCCGTGCCGATGTGACGATCGAGGTGACTGGCACAGGCGCCCGCCAGCTCCCGGTGGCGATTGCCGCGATGGCCGGCGAAGCCGGCCTCAAGGAACCGCTGACGGCGGTGATCCGCTCTGACTTGGAAGGCAGCGGCCGTTTCCGCCTGGTGGAAACCGGCAACACGCCGCTGGTCGAGGTGCCGGCCGCCGGCGAGCTGAACGGCTGGAAGGGGCGCGGTGCCGATGCCCTGAGCACCGGTACGGTGCGCGTCGATGCCGATGGCTCGATCCAGGTTCGGCTGCGGCTCTTCGACACCCTGACCCAGAAGCCGCTGGCCGGCTTCGAGCTACGCGCCAAGGCGGGCGAGACCCGTCGTGCCGCGCACCAGCTGGCGGATCTGATCTATGAAGCGCTGACCGGCGAGAAGGGCGTGTTCTCCACCCGTATCGCCTATGTGCTCAAGCAGGGCAAGCGCTACGAGCTGCAGGTGGCGGATGCGGACGGCCACAATGCCCAGACCGTGATTGGCTCCAACGAGCCCATCATGTCCCCGACCTGGTCGCTCGACGGCAATCAGCTGGCCTACGTCAGCTTCGAGCGCAAGAAGCCCATCGTCTTCGTGCAGGACGTCTATACCGGCGGCCGCCGTGCCGTGGCCGCCTTCAAGGGCAGCAACAGCGCCCCGGCCTTCTCGGCCGACGGCCGCAGCCTGGCGGTGACCCTGACCATCGACGGTATCTCGCAGCTCTATATGGTCGACGTGGCCGGTGGCGCGCCACGCCGCCTGACCCGCTCCAACTCGATCGACACCGAGCCGGCCTTCTCGCCGGATGGCAAGACCATAGCCTTCACCTCGGACCGTGGCGGCAGCCCGCAGATCTATACCATGCCGTCGGGTGGCGGCGAGCCGCAGCGGCTGACCTTTGAAGGTCCTTACAACGTATCGCCGTCCTTCTCCCCGGATGGCAAGTCGCTCACCTTTATCCGGCGTGAGAATGGCCGCTTCGTGGTGGCCACCATGGACCTGGCCAGCCGCCAGAGTCTGACGCTGACGAGCGGCAGCGATGAATCGCCCAGCTTTGCCCCCAATGGCAAGCTGATTCTGTTTGCCAGTGAAGCGGGTGGCCGAGGCGTATTGGCTACCGTGTCCAGCGATGGACAATACAAGCAGCGCTTGTCAGCCAGTGGCGATGCCCGTGAACCGGCCTGGGGGCCGTACGCGGGGCAAATTGCCGTTTCTCGGCTATCCTCCAATCCATAACCAACTACCCAATCTGCTCAGGAGCATATAAATGAACAAGACCCTTGCCAGCCTTACCCTCGTCGGCCTGCTCGCCGCCTGTGCCAGCACCCCCAAGCCTGCTCCGGTGGAAGAGAAGCCGGTCGACAAGCCGGTTGCACCGGTTGCCAACACCCAGCCGGCCAAGCCGGTTGAGGCCGTCAAGGTCGATCCGCTGAAGGACCCGTCCAACATCCTGTCCAAGCGTGGCGTCTACTTCGACTACGACAAGTACGACATCCGTGCCGACCAGCAAGCCCTGGTGGAAGCCCACGGCCGCTATCTGGCCGCCAACCCGGGCCGTTCGGTCCGCGTGGAAGGCAACGCCGACGAGCGTGGCAGCCGCGAATACAACCTGGCCTTGGGCCAGAAGCGTGCTGAAGCCGTGCGCAAGGCCCTGACCGTGGTCGGCGCCCAAGAGAAGCAGATCGAAGCCACCAGCAACGGCGAAGAGAAGCCGCGTGCGACCGGCCACGATGAAGCCAGCTACGCCGAGAACCGTCGCGCCGACGTGGTGTACGACGGCGAATAAGGCTTAGGCCGCGTTTGGCGGCTGCCTGTTGTACTCTAGAGCCTGCAGCTACCGCCCTAGCGGCGCTGGCTGACAGGCTCCACGCCCCGTGCCTGTCACGGGGCTTTTCATGACAGGATTCGGATTATGCAGAAACGGCTACTACCCCTGGCCCTGTTGGCCGCCCTCGCTTACCCGGCCCACGCCGGCCTGTTCGATGACGACGAGGCCCGCAAGCAGATCGGTGAGTTGCGTGCCCAGAACGAGGCCAAGCTTGGCGCTGTCGGTGAGCGCATCGACCAGATGGACAGCCGTACCAGCAAGCAGCTGCTCGACCTGAGCGGCCAGATCAGCACGCTGAGCCAGGATATCGCCCAGCTGCGTGGCCAGCTCGAGGTGCTGACCTTCAATCTGCAGAGTTTGCAAAAGCGCCAGCAGGACCTCTACGTGGACCTCGATACCCGCTTGCGCAATATCGAGGAGGGCAAGACCAAGCCCGCCAGCGCCGGTGCCGATGCCCAGCGTGCCCAACAGGAGGCCGAAGCCGCCAGCGCCTACGAGGCCGCCTACAACCTATACCGCGACGGCAAGCTCAAGCCCGCCATTGAGGCGCTCAGCAATGTGAGCAGCAAATACGCGGGCACCCAGGCCGCGCCAGGGGCGCTGTTCTGGCTGGGTATGGCGCAGGCCCAGTCCGGTAGCGGCGCAGCCGCCCAGCAAAGCTGGCGCAAGCTGGTCGATACCTTCCCCGAGGACCCCAAGTCGCCGGACGCGCTACGCGCCATCGCCAGCGTGCAGCTGGAGAAGGGCGACAAGAAGGGCGCGACCAAGACCCTGAAGGAGCTGACTGCCTCCTACCCGGGTACCGATGCCGCCAAGGAAGCCGCCAAGCAACTCAAGAAGCTCTAGAACGTGGTGGCAATAGAATAAGCGGTGAGGGGCGCTCATCTCTGGTGAGGGCTCAGCCCCTGGCGCTTCCCTGATTTAGCCCCATCCCTCCGCCGCTTTAGCCGCCTTGGTGTTGGCTCACTTGCGGCACAATGACCGCTACCCGCCAGGGAGCGGTCATCGTCATTTGAGGGAGGGGTGATGTTGCGAGCAATTCTGCTGCTGATCCTGTTGCCGGTGCTGGGCTGGCTGGTCTACCGGCTTTGGCAGGCGTGGCAGCAAACCGCCGGCAAGCGCTTTATCGAGACCTACGTCTTTCCGGCCAGCCTGGAGCAGAAGCTGGCCGACCGCTACCCGATGCTGGACGCGCGCGGGCGCAAGCAGGTGGAGCAGGGCCTGCGGCAGTTCTTTGCCATCTCGCTGCTGGCGCGGGGTCAGCGCCTGGGCATGCCCTCGCAGGCGGTGGACATGCTCTGGCACGAGTTCATCCTGCATACCCGCAACTACCAGCACTTCTGTCGCCGGGCCTTTGGCCGCTTTCTGCACCACACGCCCGCCGCGGGCATGGCCGGCGCCGGCCAGCAGCGGCGTGCCATACGCCGCAGCTGGCAGCTCAGTTGCCGCCTGGAGGGGTTGAACCCGGCCAAGCCCGGACGTTTACCGCTCCTGTTCGGGCTCGATGCGGCGCTGGCCATACCGGGGGGATTTCACTACGTGGTGGACTGCCAGCAAGCCGTACAGGATGGCTCGGCATCTTCGCCTTTTTGCGGCAGCGACGTGGATTGCAGCAGTGGTGGCTGCAGCAGTGAGGGTGGCGGCACAGCCGACGGCCATCATGGTGGCCACGGCGGCGACAGCGATGGCGGCGGTGGAGACGGCGGGGGTGGCGACGGCGGCGGATGCAGTGGTGGCGGTTGCGGAGGAGGAGATTAAGCGGCCGGCCACAAGCGGCTGAACTCGGCGGCGCGCTCGCTCGGCGCTGCGGCGTCGAACAACGCGCCGATCACCGCCAGGTTGCCTACCCCGGCGGCCAGGAGGACACCGGCATTGGCGGGGGTGATGCCGCCGATGGCGACCACCGGACAGGGCAGGGAGGTGGTGGCGGCCTTGTACAGCGCCAAGGGTGCCTGTACCGCATCGGGCTTGGTGCCCGAGACATAGGCCGCACCAAAGGCCACATAGCTGGCGCCCTCGGCCAGCGCGGTTTCGGCCAGCAAGAGCTGGTTGTAGCAGGAGGCGCCCAGGTGCTTGGCGGGGCCGAGTACCGCGCGGGCCTCGGCCAGGGCGCCATCGTCGCCACCCAGGTGCAGGCCGTCGGCGTCGATCGCCTCGGCGAGGTCCAGATGGTCGTTGATGATCAGCGGCACGCCGCGTGGCCGGCATAGGGCCAGGAGGGCACCGGCCTGCTCGCGCCGCAGGTGTTTGTCGGCGCGCTTGTTGCGGTATTGCAGCACCTTGGCGCCGCCATCCAGCACCGCGCTCACGGCTGCCAGCAGCTGTTCGGTGTTGTTCCAGTCCGGGGTAATGGCGTAGAGGCCACGCGGCAGCGTGGGGCTCATGCCGGCTCCTGCCCGGCCTCGCCCTTGCCGCGGGCCCAGAACAGCCGGTCCGGGATGAACTGGCCCATGCCGGGGCGGTAGGCATTCTTGAGGGCGTGCCAGGTGTACTCCTGTGCCTCGCGCACTGCCTGCGATACCTCCATGCCATTGGCCATAAAGGCGGCGACCGCCGAACTCACGGTACCACCGGCCCCGTGGTAACTGCCTGGCAGACGTTCCCAGCTGTCGAGCCGCATCCGGCCGGAGCGGCCGAACAAGGCATTGCTCACATTCGGGGTGTGCTCATGGGTACCGCTGACCAGCACGTACTCGACGCCGAACTGGCGTACGCGCAAGGCGGCCTCGTCCATGGTCATGCTGTCCTGCTCGTCCTGATCATCGCTCGCCAGGCGGCGGATCTCCAGGCCATTGGCGGTCAGAACCGTGGTGTGCGGCAAGAGCAGCTCGCGCATGGCGCCGATCATTTCCTCGTCGGCGTACTCGTCACTGCCGCCTTGCGGCAGGGAAGGGTCAAGGATCAGCGGAATATCCGGATAGTCGGCGGCAATCTCGGCCAGCACGGTCAGGTTTTCCAGGCTGCCCAGTACGCCGGCCTTGATGGCGGTGATCTGCATGTCCTCCAGCAGGAAGCGGGCCTGGTCGGAGACCCAGTCGGCTTCCATGACCAGGGTGTCTTCCACACCGGCTGTATCCTGCACCATGATGGCGGTGACCACCGGCAAGGGGTGGCAGCCGAGCGAGGACAGGGTCAGGATGTCGGCGGCCAGCCCGGTACCGGCGGAGGGGTCGTTGCCGGCGAAGACCAGGATAATCGGGGGGGCGTCGGTCATGGTTGTGCGGGGAGTGAATGGAGTGAGGGCGGATGCGTTAGAATTTTAGCCTATCCCTACTGCTAACCCGATTGCGCTGTTATGAAAAAATATATGTGTCTGATCTGTGGCTTCATCTACGACGAAGCTGCCGGCCGCCCCGAGGATGGCTTGGCGCCCGGTACCCGCTGGGAAGACGTGCCCATGAACTGGACCTGTCCGGACTGCGGCGCGCGCAAGGAAGACTTTGAAATGGTCGAAATCTGAGATGACGACGCCCACCCGCCCCGCTGGCAAGACGCTGTACGCCCTGTTCGGACTACCGCAGGATGCGACCCAGGCGCAGATTGACGCGGCCTACCGTGCCTTGCAGAAGACGCATGCCGGCATAGACAGTGCCATGAGCACCCAACGCTTGCAGCAGCTCAGCCAGGCCTATGAGCTGTTATCCAATCCGGTCCGTCGCTCGGTCTACGACGCCAGCCTCAGTGCCGGCACGGCCCAGACGGTCGAGGTCGGCGCGCCTGCGGCTGGCAAGCACAAGGGTAAGTCCGAGCACCACGCCAGCCACGGACCCTCGCCGGTACTGGAGTGGATGCGCCACAACATGCTCATTGTGCTGGGCATCGTGGCCATCGCCGGTGGGTTCACCATCTGGCGCCAGCAGGCTGCCGAGAAGGCCTACCAGGAGGACTTCCGCGGTGCCCAGGCGCGCGCCATGGCGATGCGTGACGAAGCGGTACAGCAGTATGACGTCGGCAACGCCGCCGCAGCCCAACCCGCCGGGTCCGGCAGCCAGAGCTGGGAGCAGCAACAGGCCGAACACGAGGCCGAGCGGGCGCAGGCCCAGCGGGACCGCGAGTACCGCGACTGGGACCGCAAGGTGGCCTCCGAGCAACGCCAGCAGCAGTATGAGGACGAGCGCCGCGATCGACAGCGCCAGTACGAAAAGGACCGCGAGCAGCAGCAACAGAACTACCAGCGCGAGCGCGACCAGCAGGCTTATAGCCAGCGCATGGAACGTGAGCGGCAGGTGCTGATGAGCAAGCTTTTGAGCGAGAAGCGCTATGACGAGGCACGCAACCTTGCCAAGAGCAGCTATGAGATGGAACGCATCAGCTCGATGGAAAAATACAACCGCTGAGGCATGAGGATGGGAAGCAAGATGAAGTTCAAACGGTCGGTTGCCGCACTTCTGGTGTTGGCAGGGCTGGCGGCCTGCCAGCAGGTACGCACCACCGACGGTGGCGCGATCGGTGTGGAACGCAAACAGACCATGGTGTCGCTGCTCTCCAACGAGCAGGTCAACCAGATGGCGGCGCAGAGCTATGCCGATACGATTAGCAAGGCGGGCAAGGAAGGCCGGCTCAACAGTGACGTCAAGGCCACCCGGCGGGTACGCGCCATTGCTGACCGGCTGATCCCGCAGGTGGCGGTGTTCCGCCGCGATGCGCTCAGCTGGCAGTGGGAAGTGAACGTCGAAACCAGCCCCGAGCTCAATGCCTATTGTGCGCCGGGCGGCAAGATCATGTTCTATACCGGCATCATCGAGAAGCTCAAGCTCAGCGACGACGAGATCGCCGCCATCATGGGCCACGAGATGGCGCACGCGCTGCGTGAACATGGCCGCGAACGGATGAGCGAGGCCTACGCCAAGCAGATGGGCCTGCAGCTCCTGTCTGCCTTCACCAAGGGCAAGTACGACCAATATATGGGCATGGCCGATCAGGTCAGTGCCATCGCCATCTCCTTGCCGCACAGTCGCACGCACGAATCCGAAGCCGACGCGATCGGCTTGGAGTTGTCAGCCCGTGCCGGTTACGACCCGCGTGCCGCGATCTCGCTGTGGAACAAGATGAGCGAGGCCAGCGAAGGCCAGCCGCCGCAATTCCTGTCCACCCACCCCTCCAACCAGACCCGCATCAACAATATGCAATCCTTGATGCCCACGGTCCTGCCTCTCTACGAAACCGCCCGCAAGAAGGGCTGAACGGCTGCCCGCCGGCATGGCGGGCAGCATGACCGGATAGACGTCCTATGCTCTGGGTGAAAGCCTTTCATATCATCTTCGTCATCAGTTGGATGGCGGGGCTCTTTTATCTGCCACGATTGTTCGTGAACCATGCCAGCGTCAGCGATGCCGCCACCTATGAACGGCTGTGCCTGATGGAGCGCAAGCTGTTGCGCTTCACCACCGGCCTCGCCCACCTGGCCATACTGTTCGGCCTGTGGCTATGGCTGGGCTACGGCTTTGGTGGTGGCTGGCTGCACGCCAAGCTCACTCTGGTGCTGGGGCTGGTCGGCTACCACGTCTACTGCGCCCGGCTGGTGCGGGCCTTTGCTGCCGGGCAGAACCGGCATAGCCATGTCTGGTACCGCGGGTTCAACGAGATTCCGACGCTACTCATGTTCGCCATCGTCATCCTGGTGGTGGTCAAACCCTTTTGACGTTGAAGGAGCCCGTCGTGGGCAAGGAAATAGAACGGCGTTTTCACCTCAAGGACGATAGCTGGCGCGGCCTCGCCGAGGGCGAATGGCTGAAGCAGGGCTATCTGTCGGTCGAGCGCGAGCGCACGGTGCGGGTGCGGATCAAGGGCGATGAAGCCTGGCTGACGCTCAAGTCCAATATCAGCAATGTCTCGCGGCATGAGTTCGAATACCCCATCCCGCTGGCCGACGCCGAGACCATACTTGCCACCATGTGCCCCATGTTGGTGGAGAAGAAGCGCCACCGCATCGTACGTGGCCCGCATGTCTGGGAAGTGGACGAGTTCTTTGGCCAGAACGCCGGCCTCGTGCTGGCCGAGATCGAGCTCGGCGACGAGGCCGAGGCCTATGAGCGGCCGGACTGGCTGGGCGTGGAGGTCACCGAGGACCCGCGCTACACCAATGCCTACCTGAGCAAACACCCCTGGCCGAGCTGGGGAGCCGCCTGAATGGCGGAGCCCCCCACCCGGCTGATCGCCCGTGTGCCGGCGCATGAGCGCACCGCCGCCGGTACCCATCGCGGCCTACGCCGCCCCAATAGCAAACCGCAAGCAGGAAACATCATGAGCAAGAACGAAGCCCTGTTCCAACGCGCCCAGCGCCATATCCCTGGCGGCGTCAATTCGCCTGTCCGTGCCTTCGGCGCCGTCGGCGGCACGCCACGCTTCTTTGCCCGTGGTGCCGGTGCCTATGTCTGGGACGCCGACGGCAAGCGCTATACCGACTATGTGGGCTCCTGGGGGCCCCTGATCCTGGGCCATGCCCATCCCGAGGTCATCGAGGCGGTGCAAAAGGCGGCCGTGGACGGCCTGAGCTTCGGGGCGCCCACCGAGCGAGAGATCGACCTTGCCGACCTGCTGTGCGAGCTCTTGCCCTCCATGCAGCAGGTGCGGCTGGTTTCCAGCGGCACCGAGGCCACCATGAGCGCCATCCGGCTGGCCCGCGGCTATACCGGTCGCGACAAACTGATCAAGTTCGAGGGCTGTTACCACGGCCACTCCGACAGCCTGCTGGTCAAGGCCGGCTCGGGTCTGTTGACCTTCGGCAACCCTTCCAGCGCCGGCGTGCCGGCCGCGGTGGCCGAGCACACCGTGGTGCTGCCCTATAACGACGTGGCCCAGCTGGAGGCCGTGTTCGCCGCCCAGGGCGATCAGATCGCCGCCATCATCGTCGAACCCTTCTGCGGCAATATGAACCTGGTGCGACCGAGCAAGGAGTTCGTCACCGCCATGCGCAGCCTGACCGAGCACCATGGCGCGCTCTTGATCTATGACGAGGTGATGACCGGCTTCCGCGTTGGCCTCGGTTGTGCCCAGGGCCTGCATGGCGTGACCCCGGATCTGACCACGCTGGGCAAGGTGGTAGGGGGCGGCATGCCGCTGGCGGCCTTCGGCGGCCGGGCCGACGTGATGGCCAAGATCGCGCCGCTGGGCCCGGTCTACCAGGCCGGCACGCTGTCCGGCAACCCGGTCGCGGTGGCTGCGGGTCTCGCCACCCTGGGGCTGATCCGCCAGCCGGGCTTCTTCGACGCCTTGGGCGCCAAGACCCGTGCCCTGGCCGATGGCCTGCAGGCTGCCGGCCGCGCCGCCGGCCAGACCTTCTCGGCCGACGCGGTCGGCGGCATGTTCGGCGTCTACTTCACACCCGAGCCACCCAAGAGCTATGCCGAGGTGATGGCCACCGACAAGCCGCGCTTCAACGCCTTCTTCCACGGCCTCCTGGACGAGGGGGTCTATATCGCCCCGGCCCTGTATGAAGCAGGCTTTGTTTCGGCGGCGCACACCGATGCCGATATCGCCGAGACGGTGGCCGCCGCGGCACGGGTTTTTGCCCGGCTGTAAACCACGGCGAGCGGCCGCGCGTTGGAATGAGGCCGGGGCGTGCGTTCCGGCCGGATACACAAGATCAAACAACAATATGATCAGGATGGAAAAATATGCGGGGAGGGCGGCGGCTGACGGCGCAATGGATAGGGGGCAGCATCATGTTGTTGCTCTTTGCCTTGGTCGTGGGGGTATTCGGTAGCAGTCGGCTGGAGCGCAATGTCGCCAATTGTCAGCTCGACGTCATGGCGGCGAGCACGCCAGGCCGTACCGCACTGGCGGAAGCCAAGCAATTGTCGGCCTGCCTGAGTGAGCGCAACGGCTGGCTGGAGCGTTGGCGTAGCCGTGGCGGAACGGCTGCGATCGACGCCCTGCCGCATGCACCCTGTCGCTACCTGGGTGTCTGGGTGGCGTTGCGCGGGGCTTCGGCCTACGCCGTCACCCTCAAGGGGGACGGTGAATTCAAGGCCGAACCCTTGGCCATCAGCAACCGGCAGGAGCGCTATGCCGGCTCCTGGGGGGTCCACGAAGGACAGATGGTCTGGCTGCCGCAGGGCCATCGCGGTGCGGCCTGGCCGCCGGATATCAATCGTATACGCAACCCGCGGGCTGAATCGTTCAGCCTGGAGGAGCAGGACGGTAGCATCAGCCATTTCTTTCTGGCCAAGTCCCTGTACTCGGCTGACTGCGCAAACTGAGTGTCGCCGAGCTGCAAGCCAATTTTCCATTGCTAAGAGTAGCCACCATGACCCAAGCCGATATCGCCGCCCAATACCAAGCCTTCAAACAGCTGGGGCTCAAGCTCGACATGTCGCGCGGCAAACCGTCCCCCGCCCAGCTGGACCTGGCCGAGAATCTGCTCTCCCGATTGGATGGCTACAAGGCGGCCGACGGGACCGATGCCCGCAACTATGGCGGTGCGGTGGGCCTGCCTGAGGCACGCAAGCTGTTTGGCGAACTGCTGGAGCTACCGGCCGAACAGGTGGTGGTCGACGGCGCTTCCAGCCTGGCGCTGATGCACGACAGCATTGTCTTCAACCTGCTCTATGGTGCCCCCGGCCACACCCCCTGGGTGGGCAAGCCCATCACCTTCCTCTGCCCGGTACCGGGCTATGACCGCCACTTCGCCATCTGCGAAGCACTGGGCATCAAGATGGTGAATGTACCCATGGGCGAGGGCGGCCCGGACATGGACCTGGTCGAACGGCTGGTAGCCGAGGACGCCAGCATCAAGGGCATGTGGTGCGTGCCCAAGTACAGCAACCCGGGTGGCGTGGTGTATAGCGATGCGGTGGTGAGTCGCCTGGCGGCCATGAAGACCGCGGCACCGGACTTCCGCCTGTTCTGGGACGATGCCTATCGCTTCCACCATCTGGGCGAGCGCAAGCTGACGGTGGCCAATATCGTTGCTGCCTGCGCCGCGGCCGGCCATGCCGACCGGGCCATCGTATTTGCCTCCACCTCCAAGATTACCCTGGCCGGTGCCGGTATTGCGGCGCTGGCTTCCTCGCCGGCCAATGTCGCCTGGTGGCAGAAGCACAGCTCGGTGCGCAGCATCGGCCCGGACAAGATCAACCAGCTGCGCCATGTGCGCTACCTCAAGGATGCCGCCGGTGTGGCCGCCGTGATGGAGCAACACCGCCAGCTGCTCAAGCCCAAGTTCGACGCGGTGCACGCGCAGTTCCAGGCCGTGCTCGGCGGCATCGAAGGCGTGAGCTGGACCCACCCTGAGGGCGGCTACTTCATCGATCTGCTGACTCCGCCCGGCTGCGCCAAGCGCACCGTGGAGCTGGCGCGCGAGGCCGGTATCACCCTGACCCCGGCCGGTGCCTCCTTTCCCTACGGCAAGGACCCGCAAGACCGCCATATCCGTATTGCGCCGAGCTTCCCTTCGTTGGAAGAGATCGGCCAGGCGGCACGCGGCATCGCCCTGGCGCTACGCTTGGCGGCGGGTAAATAAGCGGTCTAGCCACACTGCGGGCTGACCCCGGAGCCCGGACTTGCTTGCCCAGTCCGGGCTTCGTTACGCTCAGCGCATGACGGCCCAGACCCCCCAGCAGATTTGGCAATGGTTGCAGAGCAACCCCAAGTTGACGGCCTTGTGTACAGCCTATCCGGCTGAGTGGGCGCAGGTACTGGCCGAGCTGGCCAGCGTGTTCGAGCGGCGCCAGGCCGGAGAGCTCAAGAGCCTGGTCGAGAAAAGTGCGGCGCGCAGCAAGGTAACGCCCAACTTCCTCAGCGGTGAGCGCGAGGGCAGGGCCTTCGAGCAATTCATCGCCCAGCAGGTCCGTGCCCGCATGACCGAGCTGGCCATACGCCAGTACGCCTTTGCCCAGGCTACTGGCGTGGCGGCGGGCAAGGTGCGCTTCAATCTCTTCAACGGCCTCCTGGCCCAGCGCCTCCTGTTCGAGCGCGACCTGGTGCGCAAGCCGGTATCCCTGCGTCGCTTCCGGCTGGTCTGGCCGCTGCTCTGGCAGCGCCGTTACCTGATGCCCTTGGTGGAAAAGCGGGGTATCTACTGCTTCTACAGCCGTGAGCTGGTGATGGCACTGGCGGCGCTGATCGGCAGCCGCCGCTGCAGCGAGATCGCCGCCGGTGACGGTACCCTCAGCCGCTTTCTGCGCGACCTGGGCGTGAATGTCAGCGCCAGCGACGACGGGAGCTGGCGAGGTGCGGTGGATTACCCGGCCGAGGTGGCGAGGCTGGACGCCAAGGAAGCCTTGCAACTGCAGTCACCCGAGGTGGTGCTGTGCAGCTGGCCGCCGTCGAACAATCATTTCGAGCGACAGGTCTTCCGCACCCGCAGCGTGCAGACCTATATCGTGATCGGCAGCCGCTCCCAGTTCATCACCGGCAACTGGACAGACTACCGGGCGCAGACCGGCTTTGATTGGGCCGAGTGGCCTGAGCTGAGCCGGTTGGTGCTGCCGCCGGAGCTGGGCGCCGCGGTCTATGTATTCGAGCGCAGGAACCTGGGGAGCGCTGAGTAGTTCATTTGCTAGCGCCAGCGAGGGCGGTGCGGTGCCATTCGGGATGGCAGTCCGCCGCTAGCGTGGCGAATTCCGCCACAGCTGGATGTATTTCTCGACCAGCCCCTCCATGACTTTCTCCTCGCGGAAGCGGTGCATGACCTGGGCGATCTTGCCGCGCAGGCTGCCGGTGTTACAGGCCGAGCGGTGCGACATAGTCAGGAACAGGTCTTCGTTGCTGATCGGCACCGAGGCGGCCTTGAGGCCCTTCACATTGAGCTTGGCGGCATAGGCGAGGCCAGGTGCTTCCTCGTAGATCACGTAGTCGGCGCGTGCCAGGCCCAGCATCTTGAGCGCACTCTCGACGCTGGCGACCTTGTCGATCTGCAGATTGCGCTGGGCGTAACGGTCAAAGGCTTCGCCAAAGCTGTTGTTGATGACGGTGAGACCCTTGAGCGGCTTGAGGTCGGCCCACTTGCGGTAGTCGATGCTGCGGCTGGACTGGGTCCAGATCACCGTGCGGGTGGTGTGGATGGGGGGCTGGAAGTAGTCCATGTATTCCAGCCGCGGCAGGGTGAAGAAGGCACCGGCGATCAGGTCCACATTGCCTTGCCGGGTCTCTTCCTGCACCCGGCCCCAGGGGCCGACGTAGCGGACTGAGATGGGGATACCGATGGCCTCGGACAGTTTCTGCATCAGTTCGGCATTGGCGCCGATCAATCGCTTATCGTCGGCCGGGTCGCGCCATAGAAAGGGCGGGTATTCCGGGTTGCCGGAGGCGACCAGCAAGGGGCAGCTTTCTTTGCCGGCAGCCTGCGCAAACAGTGCCGCCACACCCAGCGCAAGGCTGAAGGCATGGCGGAGGGCGGTATGGCATGGACGGCGTGTACTACCGGACATCGTGGCCCCTTGGTCGGCGGAAATCCTACCCTCAGTCTATGGGACAGCCGGGCTTTGCGGGAATGTCCGGCGTGCCTTTCTGTTGGTCGGCGCAGCAAAGCATTGAGGCAGCATGCTTTGCACTGTCGCAGCAATACGACGCCACCTGCTCAAGGTAAGGGCTCGGCCGCCTTTAGCCTTGCGACCAGACCGCTTTCGCGGCGTGTTTCACGCGCCACTGCGGCGGCCAGGGTGCTGCCCGAGCCCCACAGTGCCACCGCCTTGCGGGCCCGTGTCACTGCGGTATAGATCAAGCTGCGGCTGAGGATGGCGGCATCCTCATCGGGCAGCAGCAACCAGACTGTGTCGAACTCCGAGCCCTGCGACTGGTGCACCGTCAAGGCGAAGGCGGTGTCGTGCGCTGGCAGCCGGGCCGGCGCCAGCGCACGCCAGCCGCGCTCGGCCGGGAAGTAGACGCGCAGCCCCTCCGGCCCGGCCAGGCTCAGGCCCACGTCGCCATTGGCCAGGCCCAGGGCCGCGTCATTGCTGCGGATGATGACCGGCCGGCCGGGGTACCAGGGTTGGCGGCGCGGGTCCTGGCGGAACACCCGGCTTTCGATCAGCTGATTGATGCTGTCCACGCCGACCGGTCCATCGCGTAGCGCGCACAGCAGCCGCAGCTTGTCGAAGCTGGCAAAGGCGGCAGCCACATCGCTCTCGGCCACCGCAGTACGGTAGTCCTGCAGCGCCGGGCCCAGGCGGGCCAGCAGCGTGGGCAGCCAGTCGCGCAGGCGGCCGGCCTCCCAGCTCAGGTCAGGCCGGCCTTCGCGCAGCAGCGCCAGGCTGCCCTCGGCATCGCCGTGGTTGCTACGGCGGGCCAGCTCGCCGATGCCGCTATCGCCGTGGAAGCGGTGGCTGACGGTCAGTTGGGCGATGCCATCGCCCAGGGCCGTGGCGACCGGGTCGGCCACGAGCTTGGCGCCGGTGGCCTGGCTGAGCCGGCTGGCGCCTGCACGGCTGCGCGCCGCCAAGGTCACCAGCTCGGCAAAGGCATTGCCGGCCTCTACTGAGGCCAACTGGTCGCGGTCGCCCAGGAGGATCAGGCGGGCATGTGCCGGCAGGGCTTGCAGCAGCCGGCTGAACAGCGGCAGATCGATCATCGAGGCCTCGTCCACCACCAACACGTCCAGCGCCAGCGGTTGATCAGGGCCGTAGCGCGGTTTGGCACTGTCCGGCCGATAGCCGAGCAGGCGGTGCAAGGTGGTGGCCTCCTGCGGCAGGCCAGCCAGGGTCACCAGGTCCACGTCCAGCCGCTGGCGGGCCTGGGCCAGCGCCTCCACCATGCGCGCGGCAGCCTTGCCGGTCGGGGCGGCCAGGCGGATGCGGCAGTTCGGTTCCAGCTGCAAGAGGGCCGCCAGGATCTTGGCCACCGTGGTGGTCTTGCCGGTACCCGGTCCGCCCGAGATGACGGCTACCCGGTTCAAGAGCGCGGTGGCAGCCGCCAGCCGCTGCCCGTCGTCCTCGGCCTGGCCCTGGAAGAGTGGCGCCAGTACCTTGCGTATGCGGGCCGGCTCCAGCGTGCTGGGCGCGGCGCGCTCGCGCAAGGACGCTGCCAATTGGTATTCGTCATCGCGCAGCCGGGCGAGGTAGAGCCGTTCACCCTCCAGCACCAGCGGCGTATAGCCGCCCGGTTCAGACACAAATCCGCTGTCCAGCAGGGCCTGCCGCCAGTTGGCAAGGGCTGGCCAAGCCTGCCCTTGCCAGTGCTGGCCGGCTTCGCTCGGCAGGTGCACGCAGACATGGCCTTCCTCCAAGCGGCTGGCGACCAGGCCGGCGGCGCGCAGGGCGGCCTCGGCCGCGGCCGGGTAGCGTTGCACCAGCCAGTGGCTCAGCTCGGTAGCGTAGGGAGGGAGCAGGGGGCTGACGCTGATCATGGTCCGCACAAGAGGTTTTCCAGCCCTTGCAGGAGGGCCCGCGGTGGCCGGTAGGACCAGATGCCGTTTGCCGGCATACCGCGCAGGAACAGGTAGATGGCGCCGCCGAAGTCGCGCTCGTAGTCATAGCCCGGCTTGCGCCAAGCCAGGTAGCGATGCAGGGCCACGCAATAGACGAGGGCCTGCAGGTAGTAGTGTGCCTCGCTCATGGTGGCCAGCAAGGTGTCCGGCGTGTAGCTGGCCAGGCGGTTGGACTTCCAGTCCACCACGTAGTGACGGCCGTCTATCTGGCAGCTGAGGTCGATATAACCCTTGAGGTAACCGGCCGCGACCTCGGCATGCAGACCGCTCGCGGCCTCGGCAAACACGCCGGGCAGGCCGTGGGCCGGGTCGGCCAAGAGGGCAGCCAGCTGGCGCCAGGCAAAGGGCTGCAGGCGGTAGGTAAATTCCAGCTCCACCAGCCGGTGCTGGGCCGGGACGTCGACCAGGGCTGCGCCCGAGGCGGTCAGCGGCGCCTGCACGGTCTGCTCGACCATGTCGGCCGCCATGCCCGCCCAGGCGGTATCGAAACCATGCGCTGCCAGCTGGCGGCTGGCCAGTGCCTCCAATGCAGCGCGGTCACGCGAGGTGAACTCCCAGTTCTCGAACAGGGCATGCAGGCAGACGCCGGCGCGGGCACCACTGGGGAAGCTGTCGTAGGGGCCGGGCTGCAGCGGTTCGTAGGCGCTCAGCGGCGCGCTGACGCTGGCGTCATGGTCGGGCGCCTCGGCATGCACACCGGCTACCAGGGCCGAGAAGCTGCTCATGCGCCAGCGCCAGCTCAACCGGCGCGGCAGTTTGGCCAGCTTGGGTTCGCGTGCTGCCGGCGCTGGCTGCACGGCGGCCTGGGCGGCCGACGGCGGTGCTTGCCAGGCCATGCTGCCGGCCGGGGCCGCCGCAATCAGGTCGGCCAGCTCGGCGTGCAAATCGCTTGCCGCGCGCACGCGCTCGGTCCCACCGGCCAGCAGCCAGGCCAGGGCGGCGCTCTGCATGTCCTTGACCTCACCCCAGGCGAGGTAGCACGCACTGCAGGGCCGGGTCAGGGCCACATAGAGCAGGCGCAGCTTTTCGGCCAGCTTCTCGGTTCTGGCCAGGGCGCGGCGGGCCTCGAAGCGCGGTGAGCCCAGATCGAGCACCGTGCGGCCATCCTCGTAGCAGAGCGCCCACTGCTCGCTCTGACGGAACAGCTGGCCGTCCCACAGAAAGGGGCAGAACACCACCGGGTACTCCAGGCCTTTGGCGGCGTGGATGGTCACCAGCCGCACCCGGCTGGCATCGCTTTCCAGCCGCATCAGCCGCTCCTCGCTCTCGCCGGCGGCTTCGCTCAGCGCCTGTCGGTACCAGCCCAGCAAGGGGGCCAGGCCGGCGCGTTCGCGGCGGGCCAACTCCAGGAGCTCGAACAGGTGCAAGAGATTGGTCAGCCGCCGCTCCCCATCCTGCCAGCCGGCCATGCGCTCGGCTGCGCCACTGTCGATCAGCCAGGCCTCCAGTGCCGCCATGGCGCCACGCTGCAGGAGCAGGGTCTGCCAGTGGCGGAAGTCGGCCAGGGTCGCCTCCCAAGCGGTTTCGTCAGCCAGCCGGCCATGCAGCTGCGCCGCGTCGAGGCCCATGCAGGTGGTGGCCATGGCGGCGCGTACCGCGCGCTCGCTCGGTTCGATCAGCGCGGTGAGCACCTGCAAGAGGTCATGCGCCTCCTCGGTCTGGAAGACCGATTCCCGGCTGATACGCACACTGGCCACGCCCTCGGCGGCGAGCGCCTGCTGCATGGCCATCAGCTCGGCGTGCGAGCCGGCCAGCACGGCAATATCACCTGCAGCCAGCGGCCGGTCGGTCGTGCCGCCCTGCAGGCGGGCACGGCCGGGGGAGAGCAGCAGGGCGATCTGGCGGGCGGCCAGGGCGACGGCGGCCTGGCGCGCCGCGGTCTTGCCCAGGGCTTCCTCGCCCAGCCACTGCCAGCCCAAGGCAGGCTGTGGCTGGCCGTCGAGATAGAGGCGTGGCTTGTCGTCCAGCGCACCCACAGGCGGATAGCTGAGCCCATCCAGCAGAAAGGGCCGCTCGGCCTGGCCGAACAGCTGGCCGACGGCGGCCACCAGTTCCGGGGTGCTGCGGCGGTTGGTCGCCAGGCTGTAGCGCCGCGCCGGCGCAACCTGCTCGCGCGCGGCCAGGTAGGCGTGCAGTTCGGCGCCACGGAAGGCGTAGATGGCCTGCTTGGGGTCTCCGACCAGGAAGGCCGGCTGGCTGCCGTCGCCGAACAGCTGGCTGAAGATGCGGAACTGCAGCGGGTCGGTATCCTGGAATTCGTCGATCAGCGCCGCCTGGTAGCGCCGTCGCAGCGCCTGCACCAGGGCCGCGCCGTGTTCGCCGGCCAGGGCAGCGTCCAGTTCCACCAGCAGGTCATGAAAGCTCATCACCGCCCGGCTGGCCTTGAGCCGGGCCAGGTCGCCGGCCAGTTCAGGCACCAGCTGGCCCAGGGTGCGCGCCAGCCGGGCGGCGTAGGCCTGTTGCAGGGGCAGGGCAGCCTCGACCAGCGGCTCCAGCAGGGCATACACCTCAGGTACCGGCTGCGGGGCCTTCAGGGCAGCGCTGAGTTCGCGCCCGTACAGCCGGCGTACCTTGCCCTCCGCCTGGCCGGGCGATTTTTCGTCTTCCACCAGGGCCGGCGGGGCCGGGCTCTGTAACCAGTCCTGCCAGAAGGCAACCGAGCCGGCCAGCCAATCCTTGCGGTGCGAGCCCTTCAGATTGCCGGCTTCGGACTGGGCCCACAGCCAGCTGAGGGCCGCCTCGCCCTCCCGCGCCCAGCGCTGCCGCAGGGCATCCAGCCGCTCGCGGTAGCGCGCTTCCAGCATCTCGGTATGCGGGTCGGCCGGTGTGGCCACTTCCAGCCCCGGTTGGGCCAGGTAGCCGCGTAATGCGGCCAGCCAGACATCGGGTGATTGCCGGTTGGCCAGCAGCCAGCCGAGCCAGGCCGGGCTGGCGCTGGCCAGCTCGGCCTTCCAGGCGGCATCGGCCACTTTTTGCAGCAGCTCGGCCTCGTCGGCCAGGAATTCGCGTTCCAGCTCCAGCCCGGCCAAGAGGGCATGCTCGCCCAGCGCGCGCTGGCAGAAGCCGTGGATGGTATAGACGGCGGCCGCGTCAAAGCCCGATACCGCCGCCCGCAGGTGGCGCGCCGCTTCAAAGACCTGCTCGGGCGGGGTGGCGGCCAGCAGTTCGGCGTCGAAAGGGTCCTGGCTCTCGCCACGCTCGAAGGCGTCGGCCAGTTGCGCCACCCGGGTGCGGATGCGGCCGCGCAGTTCGGCGGTGGCGGCCTTGGTATAGGTCACCACCAGGATGTCTTCGGGCTTGAGCCGCTTCTCCAGCACCAGCCGGGCGTAGAGCGCGGCAATGGTCCAGGTCTTGCCGGTACCGGCACTGGCCTCGATCAGGTTGAGCGCATCGAGCGGCGCGCCCAGGGGGTCGAATACGCGGGCCGCGCTCATAGCAGCTTCTCCGTACTCTCGTGCGCCAGCATGGGCAGCAGCAGTTGTTCGGCCAGGGCGGCGAAGTCCTCTGCCAGCGGGCCCAGAAAAGGTGCTTGGCCGCGCCAGATGGCGCGTACGCCGTCGAAGGCACCTTCCCCGGCATACTGCTCGCTGCCTTCCCAGGCCTTGATCGCAGCGGCCAGGGCGCGCTCTGGGCCTGGGTCCTTGCGGGCGATCAGGCCCTCGGCGTAGGCCAGGCTGCTGCGCGGCAAGAGCGGCAGCGGCTGGCGCCGGGCGCGCCGGTAGGTGGCCAGCCAGTCGGCCAGGTGTTCGGCTGCCTGCGGCGGCACGTCGTAGCTGGCAGCCTGCTCCAGCCCCACCAGCCGGGTGTGGGACGGATAGTCGCCGGGGGCCAGCAGGCACAGCACCAGGTGCTGCAGCCAGGCCGCCAGCCGGTCGCCCTCGCGCAGCTTGCCAGGCTGGCGCAGGCCCAGGCCAGCAGGCCCCAGGCCGCGCAAGAGGCCATGCAGGCGCAGACCGTCGAGCTTGAGGTCGACAGCCAGCTCATCCTTGCCCTGGGCATTCCATTGCGTCACCGCCGGGGCAAAGCGTAGCGCCGCCCGCTCGGCCCAGATCTCGCCGGCCAGGCCTTCGGGTAGCAGGGCCGCGCCCTTGCCCAGCAGGGCCAGGGTCTCGGCCTCGTCGGCCTGGCTGCCGGCTAGGGCCAGCAGGGCGCGTTCGTCGGCGCGTTCCAGGCCAAAGAGTTCGCGGTGGGCCAGGGCCTCGATGCCACGCTCGAAGCGCACCCCCAGCCGTTGCAGGAACCAGCCATGCGGGTCGCGGGCAAAGGCCAGCAGGTCGCTCAGGGCCACCTCGTCCAGGCGCTCGTCGGGCAATACATGGCCGGCGAGGTGCGGCGGCTGCGCCTGCCCCAGGCCGGCCAGCCGGGCAATGCCGGCCCAGCGGGCATCGAAGGTCGGTAGCGCCGCATCGCTGGCAAAGCGCTGTGGCGAGAAGGGCTGCAACGGATGGTGTTGCAGCAGGCTGTGGCTGGGCGGCTGGCCGGCTTCGTCGACCCAGCCGCTGTCTATGGCGTCCAGCAGGTCGGCGATCACAGTCGAGGGCGGTAGCTCGCCATCATTGCGGGCATCGCGGCCGGTATAGAACAGCAAGAGGCCGTCGCGCGCGGCCAGCAGGGTTTCCAGGAACAACCAGCGCTCGTCCAGGGCCCGGGCGCGGTCGCCGCGGCGCGGGTGGCGGGCGATCAGGTCAAAGCCGTCGGGCTGGCTGTCGCGAGGGAAGGCGCCGTCGTCGAGGCCCAGCACCGCCACCAGCCGGAAGGGCAGGTTGCGCATGGGCATGAGCTGGGCAAAGGTCACCCCGCCGGTCAGAAAGCCACCGGCGCCCGAACCTTGTTCCAGGTGGTGGCTGAACCATTCCAGCACTGCCACCCGGCCTACCGGCTGATCCACGCCGCTGCGCTCGGCCAGGCTCGCCAGCTCGGTGCAGGCGTGCAAGAGACTGTCCAGTGCGGCCTGGTCGGCCTCGCTCTCGACGTACCAGCGCGGCAGCCAGCTGGCCAGGGTGCTGGCCCACTCGGCCAGCGGTCGCGGTGCCGCCAAGGCGGTCTGCCATTCGCCCAGCTGGCGGGCAAAGCGGCTCAGCCCGGCGGCACGGGCGGCAAAGCGTAGGTCCAGCCCGCCCAGAGGTACCAGCCCGGCAAAGAGGGGCAGGCCCTGCTCGGGCGGGTGTTCGGTCGGCAGGGCCACACCCAGCAGTACCCGGCCTATGCCTGCCTGCCAGCTGAAAGCGTCACCTTCCTGCAGGCGGCGTATGCCGGCGGCGGCGATCCAGTCGCGCAACAGTGGTAGATCGCTCGCTTCCAGTCCCAACTGCTGGGCCAGTGCCGGTATGTCCAGGAGGGCAGCCAACCGGTCGGCCTCCCACTCGCCGTCCGGCACCCGCAGCAGTTCCAGCCAGCCAGCCAGCAGGGGTGAGGCGGCCAGGCCGCCACGGTCGGCCACGGCGTAGGGCACATGCGGTTCGCCCTGGCCGAACACGGCGTCGATATAGGGCGCGTAGCCGTTGATATCCGGGCACAGCACCACTACCTCGGCCGGCTGCAGGCTGGGGTCGGCGGCAAAGCGCGCCAGCAGGGCATCCTTGAGTGTCTCGACCTGGCGCAGCGGGCTATGGCAGGCGTGGATGGCAAGACTGCTGTCGTCGTGCCGCCAGGTCAGCGGCTCGCGTGGCGCCAGGGTCAGTACGTCGTACTGCAGCTGTGCCAGCAGGCGCCCGGCCGGTTCGGTGTCGTCGAACAGATCGGTCAGCGCGTCGGCCGCGGCCAACTCGTCAAAGAACACCCTGCCTTGTGCGCCCCAGGCGGCCAGCAGCCGCTCACCGGGGCCTTGTGCCTCGCTGCGCTGGCTGATGTCGCCCCAGGCCGCGGCGCTGGGGTTGAGGGCGAACAGGGCAACGTCGATACGCTGCGACAGGGCTTGCAGGATCTGCAATAGCAGGGGCGGCAGGCTGCTGCTGCCGAACAGTACCACCCGCTCGGGCAGGGGCAGCGGCGCCGGGTCTTGCAGCCGGCGGATCAGGGCCTTCATCAGATCGGCCCGGTGGGCATGGCTTCGATCAAGCGCCAAGGCGCGCCAGAGCTCGACCTGCCAGGCTTCGTCAGCGCCCAGGCTCAGGGTCTGGCCGGCCTCCCACTGCTCCAGCCAGTCTGGCCGGTACACGAGGTACTGGTCGAACACGTCGGCGATGCGGCTCGCCAGCCGCCAGCGTTTGCGCTCATTGCCGTCGGCCAGGTAGGGCGCCAGCGCCTCGGGCGGGTGCTGCAGCATCTCGTGCAAGCGCCAGGACAGCGCGTCGCTGCCAAAAGGGCCGCTACGCGGTTGCGGACCCAGCACGGTCTCGATCAGCCGCCACAGAAAGCCGGCCGGCAGGGGGAAGTCCACATTGGCACAGACCCCGAAGCGCTCGGCGATCTGCAAGCTCAACCAACGCCCCATGCCGCGTGCCTGCACGATCACGGTCTCGCGCGCATAGGGGTCGGCAGGCGGCACCGACAGCACGCCCTGCAAGAGGGTGGCCAGGGTATCGAGCCGGTTGGATTGGTAGAGATGCAGCACGAGGCGGGTCCGGCGTTGGGTTCGGACGCGATGATACCGAGCCGGCAGGGGGATCGTGCAGTTTGTCACCACGCTGGCTGCGGAGGGGTTTGGGGTCCCCGTGAGAGCCGCTGAGCATCGCAGCCAGGATCGGGGCCGTCCGGGGCGCGTTGTCTGAGCCGGCATAGCCGGCGAGTTTCGCGCACCGGCCGAGACTGGCGAGAAGCGGAAGGAACCCCGCGCAGTGGGGCGGGGAACCCGGGGTCGCCTTTCTTTGCTTCCTTTCTTTGGCGAAGCAAAGAAAGGAAGGCGGCCGCAGGACGCACTCCCGCCCCAAACCGCGCATTGCGCGGAATACGCGGCATTAGCCGCTAATACCTCCAGGGCCCAGGGTGCTAAATTCCCTATCGATACTGGCAATTTGCGCCGGATGCAGCGAAAAAGCATATGTTGCAGCCGCTCGCTAGAGGATTCGCCAACTTCAAGTAGAATCCTCGCTTTATATCGTTGTCTTTCGCAGAGTTGCCGTCACGATGCTGACCTTCCAGCAAATCATCCTCACCCTCCAGCACTACTGGAACCGCCAGGGCTGCGCCCTGTTGCAGCCGTATGACACCGAAGTCGGTGCCGGCACCAGCCATACCGCCACCTTCCTGCGCGCGCTCGGCCCCGAGCCCTGGAATGCCGCCTATGTACAGCCCAGCCGCCGTCCCAAGGATGGCCGCTACGGCGAGAACCCCAACCGGCTGTTCCAGCACCACCAGTTCCAGGTCGTGCTCAAGCCCAGCCCGCCCAATATCCAGGAGCTCTACCTCGGTTCGCTGAAGGAACTGGGCCTGGACCCCACCGTGCATGACATCCGCTTTGTCGAGGACGACTGGGAGAACCCCACTCTGGGCGCCTGGGGTCTGGGCTGGGAAGTCTGGCTCAACGGCATGGAAGTGACCCAGTTCACCTACTTCCAGCAGGTTGGCGGCCTCGATTGCAAGCCGGTGCTCGGCGAGATCACCTATGGCCTTGAACGGCTGGCGATGTATCTGCAGAACATCGAGAACGTCTACGAGCTGGTCTGGACCTATCTGCCCGACGGCACTCCGGTGACCTACGGCAATGTGTTCTTCCAGAACGAGGTGGAACAGTCGCGCTACGCCTTCGAGCACAGCAACGTCGAGCTGCTGTTCAAGCAGTTCAACGACTATGAGGGCGAGGCCAAGCGCCTGCTGGAAGCCAGCCTGCCGCTGCCTGCCTACGAGATGATTCTCAAGGCCGGCCACAGCTTCAACCTGCTGGATGCACGAGGCGCCATCTCGGTGACCGAGCGGGCCGCCTATATTGGCCGTATTCGCAACCTGTCGCGCGGTGTGGCGCAGGCCTACTACGATGCCCGTGAAGCGCTGGGCTTCCCCATGCTCAAGAAGGACTGAGGACCGGATATGAAGCGCGCTGCCATCCTGCTGCTGGCCCTTGCCCTGGCTGCCTGTGGTAAGTGGGGTGGCAGCTACCTCGACACCAAGAACACCGAGCCGCCGGAGCCGGTGCCTGCGGACAAGGAGGCCGACTGGCGCTTGTACGGCCAGCAGCCCGACGTCGATATCCACGTCTCCTGGGCCTCCATCGGCCACGACGACCCCAGCGGTCATGACGAATACGTCTATGTCTGGGTGCGCCGCAGCTTCAAGAAGGACCAGGAAAACAAGGAAGGCGACAAATACCGGACCGAATACAGCCGCTTTGCGCTCGATTGCGCCAAGAGCGAGATGGCCGGTATCGGTGCCGAGTTCCGCGACAAGGATGGCGACGAAGTCTCGCGCCATGACCTGGCCGGCTTCCAATGGGAGTTCGACTCGGTCACCAAGCAGGCCTATATGCAGGACTTCTTCACCCAGGTCTGCAAGATTGCCCGCGAAAAAGCGGCCGGCAAGAAGGAATAGCCACCCCTTACCCGCGCCAGGCCCGAGCGCTATATGCGCCGCCTGCGTTTAGTACACATGAACAAAGAAGTGCCATGAGCCCAACCCTGCTGATCGAACTGTTCACCGAAGAACTGCCCCCCAAGGCCCTGCCCAAGCTGGCCGCCTCGTTTGCCAATACCATCGTCGCCGAGCTGCGGCAGCGTCATCTTGTGGCCGGCGAGCCGGACTTCGAGGTCTTTGCTTCGCCGCGCCGGCTGGGCGTGGCGGTCAAGGGCGTGCTCGGCCAGGCGGCCGAGCGTGAGGTGGAAAGCAAGGTGATGTCGGTGGCGGTAGCCTTCGACGCAGACGGTCGGCCCACCGTGCCGCTGAAGAAGAAGCTGGAGAGCCTGGGTCTGACCGAGGCCGTCATCCCTAGCCTCACGCGCAAGCCTGACGGCAAGGCCGATGCCCTGTTCCTGACCCAGCGCGTGGCCGGCGACCAATTGGCTGCCGCGCTGTCTGGCATCCTGACCGAGGCCCTGCGCAAGCTGCCGGCCCCCAAGCTGATGCGCTGGGGCAGCAACGAAGTGCAATTCGTCCGCCCGGTGCATGGCCTCGTGGCCCTGCATGGCAGCGAGGTGGTGCCGGCCGAGGTGCTGGGCCTCTCCGCCGGCCGTACTACCGGTGGCCATCGCTTCCTGTCGCAAGGTGCAGTCGAGATCGCCGACGCTGACAGCTACGCCGCCAGCCTGCGTGAGCAGGGCAAGGTGATCGCCAGCTTCGAGGCGCGCCGCGCTGCCATCGTCGCCGCGCTGAACGCCAAGGCGGCCGCCCGCCAGGCCACCATCGCCGGTGGCGACGCGCTGATCGACGAAGTGACCGGTCTGGTGGAATGGCCCGTGGTGCTGGAGGGCAGCTTTGAGGCCGAGTTCCTCAAGGTGCCGCAGGAATGCCTGATCCTCACCATGCAGCAGAACCAGAAATACTTCCCGCTGCTGGATGCTGCCGGCAAGCTGACCAACCACTACCTGATCGTCTCCAACCTCGAGACGGCCGACCCGAGCTTTATCATCAACGGTAACGCCCGCGTGCTGCGCGCCCGTCTCTCGGACGCCAAGTTCTTCTACGAGCAGGACCAGAAGCACCGCCTCGACAGCCGCGTGCCGCGGCTGGAGAACGTGGTCTACCACAACAAGATTGGCAGCCAGCTGGCGCGCGTCGGCCGGCTCGAGACCATCGCCGCCGCCATTGCTGCGGACCTGGGTGCCGACCAGGCCCGCGCCAGCCGTGCCGCCTACCTGGCCAAGGCCGACCTCTTGAGCGATATGGTCGGTGAGTTCCCCGAGCTGCAAGGCATCATGGGTACCTACTACGCCCACCTCGACGGCGAAGCCGCCGAAGTGGCCGACGCCATTGAGGGCCACTACCACCCGCGCTTCTCGGGCGACAGCCTGCCACAAGGCCCCATCGCCCAGGCGGTGTCGCTGGCCGACAAGCTCGAGACCCTGGTCGGCATCTGGGGCATCGGCCTGATCCCGACCGGCGACAAGGACCCCTATGCACTGCGCCGCGCCGCCCTGGGCGTGCTGCGCATGCTGGTCGAGGAGCGTTTGCCGCTGGACCTGAAGACCGTGCTGGCCCAGACCGCTGCCGCCTTCCCGGTTGGCGTGGTGGCCGAGGGCACGGTGGAGGGCGTGTTCGGCTTTATGCTCGAGCGCCTCAAGAACCTGTTGGCTGCGGACTTCCCGGCTGCCGATATCGAAGCCGTGCTGGCCGACGCGCCCAGCCGCTTCGACGAGCTGAACGCGCGCCTGAGCGCCGTGGCCGAATTCAAGGCCTTGCCCGAGGCTGCCGCGTTGGCCGCCGCCAACAAGCGTATCCGCAACATTCTCAAGAAGAACGTGGCCGAAGGCACCAGCCTGCCGGCGATCTCGGCCGGCCTGCTCCAAGAAGCGGCCGAGCGCGCGCTGCACGGCGCCCTGGCAGAAGTACAAGGTCCGGTCGAAAGTGCCCTGGCTGCACGCGACTACACGGCCGCGCTGAAGAAGCTGGCCAGCCTGCAAGCGCCGGTCGATGCCTTTTTCGACAGCGTGATGGTGATGGCCGAGGATGTGGCAGTGCGTAACAACCGCCTCTCGCTCCTGGCCGCGCTGAGCGACCTGATGAACCGGGTGGCGGATATTTCCCTGCTGGCGGAATAAGACCTGGCCATGAAACTCGTCATCCTCGACCGCGACGGTGTGATCAACCACGACAGGGACGACTTCGTGAAGTCGGCCGCCGAATGGGTGCCCATCGAGGGCAGTCTGGAAGCGATTGCCCTGCTCAACCATGCCGGCTGGCGGGTGGTGATCGCCTCCAACCAGTCCGGTATCGGTCGCGGCTTCTTTGGCATGGCCGAACTCAATGCCATGCACGACAAGCTGCACCGGCTCTTGGCCGGTGTGGGTGGGCGGCTGGATGCGATCTTCTTCTGCCCGCATACGGCCGATATGAAGTGCGACTGTCGCAAGCCCAAGCCGGGCATGTACCGCGATATTGCCCAGCGCTTTGATATCCGGCTGGAAGACACGCCGGTGGTGGGCGACAGCTTGCGCGACCTGCAGGCGGCCGAGGCGGTGGGGGCCGAGCCCATCCTGGTGCGTACCGGCAAGGGCGAGAAGACCCTGGCCGCCGGTGGCCTGCCCGAGCATACCCGGGTCTGTTACGACCTGATGGATGCCGCCCTCTACCTGATCGGCAAGGAAGAAGACTGAGCCGGCCACCTACCGGGTGGCTGAAACTGGAAAGCGAGACAGACACCGATGCTGTGGTTACGTTCGACCTTGTACATGCTGGGCTGGGCAATCAACACCATGCTGGTGGCGGTTGCCTGCATGTTTGCGCTGCCCTTGCCCTACCGTATCCGCTATAAGCTGGTCACCTACTGGAGCGATTTTTCGCTGCGCTGGCTGGAGATCACCTGCGGCCTCAAGACCCAGGTGATCGGCACGGAGAACCTCCCCAAGGAGGCTGCCGTGGTGATGAGCAAGCACCAGTCGGCCATGGAGACCATGGCCTTGCAGCGCCTCTTGCCCTTTACCGCCTGGGTGGTGAAGCGCGAGCTGCTGTGGATACCCTTCTTTGGTTGGGGCCTCTGGAGCGTGCGCCCCATCGCCATCAACCGCAGCAACCGGGCAGAAGCTGGCCGCCAGCTGATCGAACAGGGCAGTGCCCGGCTCAAGTCCGGCGCCTGGATCGTGATCTTCCCTGAGGGCAGCCGTATTGCCGCCGGCAAGCGCGGCAAGTACAAGCAGGGCGGAGCCCGTCTTGCTTCGGCACTCGGGGTGCCGGTGGTGCCCGTTGCCGTGAACTCGGGCGAATTCTGGCCGCGCAATGGCTTCCTCAAGCATCCCGGTACCGCCACGGTCTCCATCGGCCCGGCCATCCCTACCGCCGGCAAGACGGTGGAGCAGGTGCGTGCCGAGGTGGAAGGCTGGATCGAGGCCGAGATGGTCCGCATCAGCGGCGTCGGCCCCTGCTGGCCGCACAACACCGAACCCCAACAGGTACATGGCCCGCTCGCTGCCTGAAACCCGCCGCATCTATACCGTCGCCGGCCGCGAGGTGGCGGTGGCGCTCAAGCGCTCCGCCCGTGCCAGCGTAGGTCTGCGCATCAGCGGCGAAGGCCTGACGGTGGTCGTACCCAATCGCTTCCCTCTCTCCGAGCTGGACGGCATCCTGCGGCAGAAGGCTGGCTGGATCATTGCCAAGCTCGACGAGGTGGCCAGCCGCCCACAAGCGGGGCCGCTGGGCGAGGGTTCCGCGATCGACTGGTTGGGCGAGCCGCATCTCTTGAGCCTGGGCCATGGCCGTGGCAGCGTGACTGCCGACGAGCTGCGCCTGGCCACCCACGACCCGGCCGCCACGCCGCTGGCGCTGGAGAAGCTGATGCGACGCGAGGCCCGCTTGTTCCTGGGCGAGCGGCTGGCGCTCTGGGCCGAGCGGCTGGGTCTGCGTTATAGCGAATTCAAGCTCTCCAGCGCCGGTACGCGCTGGGGAAGCTGTACCTCACAAGGGGCGATCCGCCTCAACTGGCGGTTGATGCAGGCACCGTTGCCGGTACTGGACTACGTGGTCATCCATGAACTCTGCCACCTGGTGGAGCTCAACCATTCGCCGCGCTTCTGGGCGCTGGTCGCCTCGGTCTGTCCGGACTGGAAGGACAAGCGCGACTGGCTCAAGCGTGAAGGCGGTCGTTACTTTGCCTGGTAGCTGCGGCAAGCGGTCGCACTGAGCGCTGGAGTGGCGGCGCTACAATGCCGCCATGCTACCCACCGCCCGCCTCGCCATCCTCGAACGCCTGCTGCAACTGCGCCTCTTGACCGTCGGCGCCTATGTGGTTGCGACCTTGTGCGCGCTGTTTGTCTTCCACTGGCCGGTGCCCTGGTTCACCCTGGGCTTTATCTGCCTCTTGCTGCTGGCCTATAACGGTCTCTCGCTGTTGCGCCTGAGATTGGGTCAGCGTGGCGTCCAGATCCCCCCGGCCGAGATCGCCCGTCAGTTGGCCGTGGACATCATCGGTCATGCCTTGTGGCTGTTCTTCCTCGGTGGCGCCACCAACCCCTTTACCGCGCTATTTCTTTTGCCGCTGATCATTGCTGCGGCCAGCCTGCCCGGCCGCTTTGTGTGGCCACTGACCACGCTGACGCTGGTCTGCTACACCGTGCTCCTGGCCTGGTACCAGCCACTGCCCATCTCGGAGGCGAGCCTGGCGCAGGCCTTTTTCCTGCACACCCTGGGCATGTGGCTGGCCTTTGTGGCCGCTGCGCTGATCGTGGCGGTGCTGGTGGCGCATATCGGCCTGCAGTTGCGCAGCAGCGAGCGGGCGTTGGCAGCGGCGCGCGAAGGCGGCTTGCGGCAGCAGCAGGTGGTGGGTCTGGCTATCCAGGCGGCCGGTGCGGCGCACCGCTTGGGCACGCCGCTCTCCACCCTCACCCTGCTGGTGGACGAACTCTTGGCCGAGCGAGCCGGCGATGCGGCTTTGACCGCCGACCTGCGCCTGATGCAGCAGCAACTGCAGGCCTGCCGAGCGGAGCTGGGCCGGCTGCGTGCCGACCCGGATACACCGCCACCACAACCGGCCGATGCGGCCATGCTGACGGTACTGGACGACTGGCGGCTGGTGCGGCCACAGGCGCGGGTGGAGTACGCGGTGCTGGGTGAGGGTACGCCACCGCAGCTGGTGCTGCCCTTTGCGCTACGGCAGGCGTTGATGAACCTGCTCGACAACGCCGCCGACGCCAGCCCCGACTGGCAAAGGCTGGTACTGGACTGGCAAGGCAGCCTGGTGCGGGTAAGGATAGAAGATGCCGGCCCGGGCTTTGACGGCCAGGTGCTGGAGACCCAGGGCTTGGGTATGGGCGTGACCCTGGCGGTATCGGCGCTGGAGCGCGCCGGTGGCCAGCTGAACTGGCTCAAGCGTGCTGCGGGTGGGACCTGCGCCGAGGTCAGGCTGAGGGCAGCATGAAGCAGATCCTGATCGTCGACGACGACGCAGCGCTGGGGGCGGTGCTGCTGCGCGCCTTTGCCCGGCAGGGCTGGCAGGCACGGCTGGCGGCCAACACGGCCGATGCCTTGCGCGAAGCGCGGCTCGCCCCGCCGGGCTACGCCCTGGTCGATCTCAAGCTGGGGGAGGAGTCCGGCCTGCGGCTGATCGCCGAACTGCATGCCCTCCTGCCCGACTGCCGCATCGTCATGCTGACCGGCTACGCCAGCATTGCCACCGCCATCGAGGCGATCAAGCTGGGTGCGGTGCACTACCTGGCCAAGCCGGCCGGCATGGAGGAGATCGTGGCCGCCTTTGGCCGGCTGGATGGCGATGCTGCCTTGCCCTTGGAGGCGCGGCCGCTGAGCGTGGACCGGCTGGAATGGGAGCATATCCAGAAGGTGCTGGCTGAGCATGAAGGCAATATCAGCGCCACCGCCCGCGCGCTCAACATGCACCGCCGCACCTTGCAGCGCAAGCTGGGCAAGCGCCCCAGCCCCAGCCCGCCGGAGCGGGACTGAGCGGCAGCGCGGTTTGTGCGCCACAGCATGGCCTATTAGGGTAGACGGCGCTGCTTCTACGGCGGGTGCTCCGTTAGAATGGCTGCTTTAAGCCGTAGCCTGAAGCAAGCCCGCCCATGCCGGATACCGCCACCCTAGAACAGCTGATCACCACCGTGCGCCACGTTGCCGCCACCGAAGTGATGCCGCGCTTTTTGCGCCTGGGCAAGGGCAGCCGCAAGGAGGATGGCACCCTGTTCACCGAGGCCGACGTCGAGACCCAGCGCGCCTTGGTGGAAGCCTTGCCGACCATCGTGCCCTGCCCAGTGCTGGGCGAGGAAATGAGCGTGGCCGAGCAGGAGGCGTTGTGGGAAGGCCACGAGCGGCTGTGGGTGATCGACCCCATCGACGGCACTACCAACTTCTTTCACGGCCTGCCCTATTTCGCGATCTCCATCGCCCTGATGGAGGCTGGCCGGCCGATACTGGGCCTGGTTTACAACCCGGTCACGGACGAACTCTTTACTGCCTTGCTGGGTCAGGGGGCCTACCTCAACGGCCAGCGCCTGCCGCTCAAGCAGCACGTGCCCACCATGCCCGAGGCGATTGCCGGGGTGGAGGTGAAATGGCTGAGCGGCAAGCTGCCGCAACGGCTGGCGGCGCTGCCGCCCTTTGGCAGCCAGCGCAACTTTGGAGCCTCCACCTTGGACTGGTGCTATCTGGCCGCCGGCCGCTTCGACCTCTATGTGCACGGTGGCCAGCGGCTGTGGGACTACGCCGCCGGTTGCCTGATCCTGACCGAGGCCGGAGGCAGCATGACCAGCCTCTACCACGAGGACTACTGGGCGGACGACGTCTGGCAGCGCTCGGTGGTGGCGGCGCTCAATCCCGGTCTGTTCGCTCAGTGGCAGAAGTGGGTCAAATGTAATCTGTGAGAGCCGGTGTACTTGGTAAGCCGTGCACCATGACAAAGTTCTGCGCTGGCACCTGGGGGACCCGGGGGCTGGACTTTCAAGATACCTGAAGCAAGGGCTCTCCCCTGTTTTACCCCCTGCCCCTCTCGCAGCCTTGCACGCACAGGTTCTAGGTTCGCAAGCTCACCAAGAACTCTGGCAGCCGCTCCGCCGGCGGGGAAGCTCGCTGCGCTCGATCGTGCCGGCAATAGCCATTCTTTCTCGATTCACGACCCCGCGCCCGCCGCGGGGTTGTTCATTTCCGACTGTGGCTTTTTAGTCTATCGAGCGATTGCTCTAGATTTTTCAGCGGTGCTTGTCTACGGTGTTGTTACCGCCCGGCTATGAGGCGGATCAAGCACTTAACAAACGGAGACAACATCGATGAAACGTTACGCTGCATGGCTGGCAGCGCTGGGGCTGCTGTTTGCTCCCGCCGCGCCGGCAATGGCCGCATCTAGCGGCTATACCCAGACCCGCTACCCCATCGTGCTGGTACACGGCCTGTTTGGCTTCGATCAGGCCTTGGGGGTGGACTACTTCTATCGCATCCCTGCCGAGCTGCAAAAGGACGGCGCCCGGGTGTTTATCGCCCAGGTGTCGGCCACCAACAGTACCGAGGCGCGCGGCGAGCAGCTCTTGGCCCAGGTCAAGAATGTGCTGGCCATCACCGGCGCGACCAAGGTCAACCTGATCGGCCATAGCCATGGCGGCCCGACCGTGCGTTATGTGGCTGGCGTAGCGCCGCAACTGGTGGCCTCGGTCACCAGCGTGGGCGGGGTGAACAAGGGCTCGCGCATTGCCGATATCACCCGCGGTGCCCTACCGCCGGGTTCGGTCTCGGAAAGCCTGGCCGCTTCGGTGGCCAAGGGTCTCGCAGCCCTGATCTCGGTCGCTTCGGGCGGCAGCCAGTTGCCACAGGACCCGATCGCTGCGCTCGATGCGCTGACCACCGCCAATATGGCCAAGTTCAACGCCCGCTTCCCGGGTGGCGTGCCGACCAGCGATTGCGGCGAGGGGGCTTATGTAGCCAACGGTGTGCGCTACTACTCCTGGAGCGGTAGCAGCACCGTCACCAACATCCTCGATGCGTCCGATGCCGCCATGGCGCTGACCGGCCTTGCTTATGGCGGGCCCAGCGACGGCTTGGTGGGTACCTGCTCCAGCCACCTGGGTCAGGTGATTCGCGACAACTACAAGATGAACCATGTCGACGAGATCAACCATTTCTTCGGCCTGGTGAATCTGTTCGAGACCGACCCGGTCACCCTCTACCGGCAACAGGCCAACCGCCTGAAGAACGCCGGTCTGTAAGGCCACACCGTCCACCGTGCGACGGTGGACGGTGTCCCTGCAAGGAGCAGGTGTGTACCCCAGCAAGATCAAACCTTATTTGTGGCCGGCCATGCTCGTGCTATCTGCTCTGGTGGCCTGGCTGTTTTTGGGTGGCTCACCCCAGGCCAAACCGGCCGAAGCGGCACGGCCAGCAGCCCCGACTTCGTTTGCCGGTACCGCGGGCGACGGCAGCAGCCTGAGCCAGGATGGCGAGCTGGTGCTGGATGAAGGCCTGCGCCGCATGTTCGACTACCACCTGGCTGCGGTAGGTGAGCTGCCTCTGTCGCAGGTTGTGACCAATATTGAGGCCGAGTTGGACAAGCAGCTGCCACCCAAGGCCGCGCTGGCGGCCAAGCGGCTGCTCAAGCGTTATCTTGAATTCAAGACCGCGCTGCAGGCGCTGGAACAGGACCCGCGCCTGAGCGGTGATGCGATGGCTGCGCTGCAGGCGAGGCTCACGGCGGTACGCCAGCTACGCAGCCGCTACTTCAGTACGCAAGAGGCAGCCGCCCTGTTTGGCTGGCAGGACCGCTACGACGACGACGCGCTGGCCCGCCGCATGGTGCAGACCGATGCAACGCTCAGCGCCGGGCAGAAGCGCCAGCGCCTGGCCGAGCTGGATAGGCTGGCCCCGCCCGAGATCCTGGCCGCGCGCCAGGCACCGGTCCAGCACCTGGCCTTGGCCGACAGCGTGGCGGCGGCGCGGGCCAAGGGGGCGGACGATACAGCCGTCTACCGGCTGCGGGCCGAGACGGTCGGCCCCGAGGCGGCCGAGCGGCTGGCCGCGCTGGATAGGGAGGAAGCGGCCTGGCAGGGGCGCATACAGCGCTACCAGGCCGATCTCGCGGCGCTCAAGGCCAAGGCAGGCCTGAGCGAGACGGAACGCCTGGCGGCCATTGAACAACTGCGGCAGGCACAGTTCGACGCGCAGGAGCGGCTGCGGCTGACGGCTTACGAGTAGCACCGGATGGAGATAGGTCTGGGCGGGAGGTGATCCACCCCGCCCCGGACCCAGCGCGCGGGGCGTCCATAAGGCGCCCCGCGCCGTTGAACACGATAACGTGTGGCGTATTCGGAGTCTCATCACTCCACCCGGCTGTCCCCGCAAGGAGGAGGCCGAAGTAGTAAGCCACCTAAAGGTGGCAACGACTTCGCTCAGCCGGGTGCTAACAGGCACTCGATGTTCTTGCGCGCTTTTGTTTTCATATCACCCACTCCCCCCGCCCTCGCCGCTAGCGAGGGAGCCTCGCTGACGCTCGTCAGCTCATGGCCGTAGGTTTGCTGCTCAGATGAGCCAGGGTGGCAATAGCAGGGATATGCTGCAGAGCAGCAGCAAAGCCAGCTCGCACACTTCTACCCCCGCCCCCAGGCAATCGCCGCTCACACCCCCGAGGGTGTGCTGCAGCCAGTGCCGGTAGGCCCAGATGCATAGGGGGGCGAGTAGGAGTGCGGGGGCGAACCAGGCGGAGGTGGCCAGCAGTGCCAGCAGCCAGGCGAGGCGGGCGCGGCGGGGTAGTTGCCAGGTGAAGGCTTCGGCCATGCCGGTGCTGAGTGCGGGCAGGCTCTGCCAGTACAGGACCCCGAGCCGTGCCCAGGCCGGTACCAACAGCAGCGCCCACCAGGCCTGTGCGCGGGCCAACAGCATCAGCAGCACCAGCTTGCCACCGCACTGCAGAATAAGGCTCAGCACGCCAAAGCTGCCCAGGTGCGGGTCGCGCATCACCGCCAGCAAGCGCTCGCGGTCGCGGTGGGCCGCACCCAGCCCGTCGGCGAGGTCGGCGAGGCCGTCGAGGTGCAGGCCGCCGGTTACCCATACCCACAGCAGCAGCGCCAGCCAGGCGGCCAGCCAGGGGTCGAGCCGGCAGGCCGGCCAGGCCAGTGTCGTCAGCAGGGCGCCGATAATCAACCCCACCAAGGGGAACCAGCGGGCCGATTCGACCAGCAGCTCGGGGCGGAAGTCCGGCGTGGCCGGCGTGGGTAGCCGGGTCAGGAACTGGATGGCCAGCCATAGCCGGGTCATGGCAGTACCAACCCGGCCTGGGCAGCCTTGTCCCAATCCAGTGCCGCCTCCAGCGCGTCGGTCAGCCGGTCCAGTTCCTGCTCCAGCAGGGTGGTGGTATCGGGCGCGGTGCTGCCGACTTCGCAGCCGGCCCAGGCCAGCAGGGCCTTGAGCGCCTGCGGTTCGTCAAAGAGGCCGTGCAGATAGCAGCCCAGCACCTGCTCGTCGCGCGAACTCAGGCCGTCTGTTCTACCGTCCTCGAAATGCAGCAGGGTAGCCACCTCCGGGTCCGTGACCGTGCTGCTGCCATGGTGGATCTCGTAGCCGCGTATCGGCACGCCTCCACCGAGCGCCAGGCTGCCGCTGACCTGCAGCAGCTGCTTTTCCGCCGCCAGCTCGGTATGCACCGGCAGATAGCCCAGGCCCTCGCTTACACCGGCTGCACCCTCCAGCCCCAAGGGGTCGGCGATGCTGGCGCCCAGCATCTGGTAGCCGCCACAGACGCCGATCACTTTGCCGCCGTAGCGCAGATGGCGGGCGAGCTGCTGATCCCAGCCCTGCTGGCGCAGCCAGGCCAGGTCGCCGCGGGTGTTCTTGCTGCCGGGCAGGATATAGAGCTCGGCCGGCGGCAGTGGCTGGTTGGGGTTGGCGTAGCGGCAGTCGAGCTCGGGTAGCCGGCGTAGTGGGTCGAAGTCGGTATGGTTGGAAATATGCGGCAGGGTCAGGATCACTACCCGGTAGGCACCGCCCTGGCCGGCGTTGCGCGGTAGGGCGTCTTCGGCGGCGATATCGAGGCCGTGCAGATAGGGCAGTACCGCCAGTACCGGCTTGCCGGTCTGCGCTTCCAGCCAGTCCAGCCCGGGCTGCAGAAGGCTGAGGTCACCGCGGAAGCGGTTGATGATGAAACCTTTTATCCGGGCTTGCTCGCTTTGCGAGAGGCAGGCCAGGGTGCCGACGATATGGGCGAATACGCCGCCACGGTCGATATCGGCCACCAGCCAGACCGGGCAGTCGGCTTCCTCGGCAAAGCCCATATTGGCGATGTCGTTGGCGCGCAGATTGACCTCGGCCGGGCTGCCGGCGCCTTCTACCACCACCCATTGGTACAGGCTGGCCAAGCGGCGCCAGGATTCGAACACCGCCTGCCGGGCCACTTGCTTGTAGGCGTGGTAGTCGACCGCGTCGAGATTGCCGATGGCACGACCCTGGATGATGACCTGGGCGCGGCAGTCGCTGCTGGGCTTGAGCAGCACCGGGTTGTGGTCGGTATGCGGGGGAATGCCGCAGGCGACTGCCTGTACCGCCTGGGCCCGGCCTATTTCGCCGCCGTCCTCGGTCACTGCGCTGTTGAGCGCCATATTCTGCGGCTTGAAAGGCGCGACCTTGAGGCCGCGACGGTACAAGAGGCGGGCGAGGGCCGCCACCAGGGTGCTTTTGCCGGCGTCCGAGGTGCAGCCCTGGATCATCAAGGTGGGCATGGGCTTAGTCCTGGCTCAGGTTTAGGGAGTAGGGCGTGGCGTAGGCGATGGGGGCGGACCAGCGTTCGGCCTCCGCGAGCTGGCCGGCTTCGACCAGGGCCAGCCGGATCAGTCCGGCGTGGCTTACGACGATCGCGCCCTGCGGGGCCTGCTGGCGCAGTTGCCGTAGCGCCCTATGCCAGCGCTCGCGCAAGAGGGCGGCCGATTCGCCACCGCCGGGCCGATAGTGCCACAGGTCCTGCGCCCAGGCGTCCAGCTCGGCGCGGGGGACTGTGTCCCAGGGCAGGCCTTCCCAGCGGCCGAAGTCCAGCTCCTGGAGTTCGGTCAGCACGGTAGGGCGTGGGTGCAGCCGGCGTGCCAAGGCCAGGCAACGGCGCGCCGGGCTACTGTAGACCGGCAGGGCGGGCAGGCAGCCGCGCAAGTCGGTGACGGCCTGTGACAGTACCCTCGCTTGTACCGGCAGG